>NZ_JBDFPL010000002.1:0-844014 GCF_039672565.1 Pseudomonas sp. Ps21-P2 | reverse complement strand
ATCGGCGCTTTTGGTGGAAGGGGTGGGGCGAGGTCTCCCACGGTCTGTACTGTTACAGCAGTCAGATGCGAACTGTTCGTCCCACCACCCCTTCAAGTCTAACCATACAAGCGAGCTTGCTCGCGAAGACTGACGCTGAGTCACCGCAGAAAATAGCTGAATGCTCCAGCCTCTTCGTGAGCAAGCTCACTCCCACGAGTGCAGTGGTGTACCTGAGATGTTGAGTCAGCCCAGATCCTGTGGGAGCGAGCTTGCTCGCGAAGACTGATGCTGAGTCACCACAGACAATAGCTGAATGCCCACAGATCTTAGTGAGCAACCTCTTCCCAACAAAAAGCGCAGCTAACTCTCAGGCTGCAAGCGGGCATTTCGAGATCAGCTGAACTGCGAGGCCAGTTCGCGCAACAGCACTTCGGCCTCCAGCACTTTCTTCACGACGTCCTGAGCTTTCTCGCGAGAGAGCTTCAGGCGCTCGAGCAGTTCGTCCGGAATACCTTCCAGAGGGCCGGAGCCGATGCCTTCCTTGCGCAGCAGCCTCACCGCCAGGCATACCAGGTTTGCATACTTGTGATGCTCACCTGCGTAGTGCGGGTCGTGCTGAAAGCGCAGGGCGATGACCAGCTCCTCCGGCATGTCCCAGTTGCGCATCAGCCAGGAGCCGATCTGCTCGCGGCTGATGCCCAGCAGATGCTGTTCGACATAGCTGTGATGCAGGTGCGGATTGACTTCGATCTGGCGGCAGATCAGCGAAAAGTGCGGCGGAAACACATGCGCCAGCAGCAGATAACCGAAGTTGTGCAGCAAACCGGCGAGGTAGGTCAGGCCACTTTCCGGGCGCTCGGCACGGGGCATCGCGCGGGTCAGGCCTTCGATGATCGCAGCCGTGTAGATCGACTGCTGCCAGTAAGGCGTCGCCTGCTGCGGATGATCCTTGGGCAACGCCAGGGTTTTGCCCAGCGCCAGACCGAGCGCCAGATTGATCACCAGATCAAAACCCAGCACGCGAACGATGGCGTCTTCCACCGAACGGATTTTGCCGGCTGAACCGTAATACGGAGAGGCCGCCCAGCTCACCACCTGGGCCGCCAATGCCGGATCGGTTTCGACTACGCCGGTGATGTCGTCGATGGTCGCGTCCGGGTCGACACGCAGCTTGATAATCTTCTGCGCCGTGTCGGCCAGCGGCGGGATTTCCACCGTGGACTCCAGGCGCTGCTGAATGCGTCGGGCGGTGAAGTTCTGAACGGCTTTGGTGATCTCCTCGCGGTCGTCATCGGGACGCGTGAGGTTAGGGGTGACCGACGTCACCGGTTCGCCAAAGCGGGCAGCGCTTGCCTTGGTCAACAGCGTTTTGAAATCCTCGCTGCTGATTTCCAGCAAGAGGCCCGGCTCGCCGGAGTCGATCAGCACGGCAGGGCCAGACAGAATTCGCTCCTCATACAGACAAGGCGAGCTGGTCAGTGCAGGCAGGCCGGGCAACGTGCCGAGCTTGTGTTTTTGCAGCATGAGCTCAAGCGACTCTTTCGGAACCGCTTTCAATTTGCGGCCGGTCAACTCGGTGATGCGGTTGAGGTCCAGCAATTGGTTTTGCGGAAACAGGATAAACAGCGCGCCAACGGAGTCATCGACCAGAATGGCCTGAACCTTCTGGGCAGGCGGCAGAGACTCATCGTCAGTTACTTCACGGAAGTTGAGTTTGCCCAGCAACTGCCGAATGACAGAAGGGCAGTGTGGGCTTGTGTCGATGTGGGCAACTTCTGTCATGGCCTGTATCCAGATTCCTACAATCGCTGAAGTATAACCAGCTTAGTTGTTATAGAGGTGAGACACCCTGTTATTGCGTTGACTGCTTCACACTTGCCCGTATTGCTGGCCATGGCGCAACCAGCGTTCCAGCAGGGGACTGACATGGTGCGGCCAGCGTTCAAGCAGTGCCTGGGCCGCGTCCCTGACCGCAGGCAGCAAATCTGCATCGCGCATCAGGTCAGCAACCTTGAACTGCAGCAGCCCTGTCTGACGCGTGCCGAGCATCTCGCCTGGCCCACGCAGCTCCAGATCTTTTTCAGCGATGACGAAGCCGTCGTTGGTTTCACGCATGATGCCCAGCCGCTGACGACCGATCTGCGAAAGTGGCGGGTGGTACAGCAGCACGCAATGGCTGGCCGCGCTGCCCCGGCCGACCCGACCGCGCAATTGATGCAGCTGCGCCAGGCCCAGGCGTTCCGGGTTTTCGATGATCATCAGGCTGGCATTGGGAACGTCCACGCCGACCTCGATCACCGTCGTTGCAATCAGCAGATTCAGATTGCCCTGCTTGAACTCGGCCATGACGGCGGCTTTTTCGGCGGGCTTCATGCGCCCGTGAATCAGGCCGACCTTGAGCTCGCCCAGCGCGCTGGTCAGTTCCTCGAACGTGGTTTCAGCGGCCTGGCATGTCAGCTCCTCGGACTCCTCGATCAGCGTGCACACCCAGTACGCCTGCCGGCCTTCGGCGCACGCATTGCGTACACGCTCGACGACTTCGATCCGTCGGCTGTCGACCACCAACACGGTGTTCACCGGCGTACGCCCAGGTGGCAGTTCGTCCAGGATCGACGTGTCGAGGTCGGCGTAGGCGCTCATCGCCAGCGTGCGTGGAATGGGGGTGGCGGTCATGATCAATTGGTGTGGGCACATCGAGCCGCCGACGCCTTTCTTGCGCAGGGCCAGACGTTGCTGAACACCGAAACGGTGCTGTTCGTCGATGATGACCAGCGCGAGATTCCTGAACTGCACTTCGTCCTGGAACAGCGCGTGGGTGCCGACCACCATCGGTGTGCCGCCGGCAATCTGCGCCAGGGATGCCGCCCGCGCCTTGCCCTTGAGTTTGCCCGCGAGCCAGGCCGTCTCTATGCCGAGAGGCTCCAGCCAGCGGGTGAAATTGATGAAATGCTGCTCGGCAAGAATCTCCGTGGGCGCCATCAGTGCAACCTGATAGCCAGCCTCCAGCGCCTGCAACGCCGCGAGTGCTGCAACGACCGTTTTGCCAGCGCCTACGTCGCCCTGAATCAGCCGCAGCATCGGCTCGTTCTGACTGAGGTCGTAGGCGATCTCATTGCCGACGCGCTGCTGCGCACCTGTGGGCGGGAATCCGAGGTTGGCGAGGAATTGCTTCGGCAGGCGTTTCGCCGGAGGCAATGCAGGCGCGCGTTGCGAGCGCAGGCTTTCACGCAGGCGTTGCTGGGAAAGCTGGTGCGTCAGCAACTCTTCAAATGCCAGTCGGTGCTGCGCCCAGTGATGGCCCAGCGCGAGCTCTTCGACGTCAGCATCGGCAGGCGGGTTGTGCAGGTAATGAATGGCCTCAGCCAGGGGCGCGAGTTGATAGTCGCGCGCCAGCTCATCCGGCAGCCAGTCAGGCAGGCTTTTCGGGCCGAGCATCGACAGGCTCTGCTGACACAATTGCCGCAGGCGCTGCTGGGTGAGGCCTTCGGTCGTGGGATAGATCGGTGTCAGCGTCTGCTCGACAGCCACCGGCTCATCGCCGGTGATCGCGCGGTATTCAGGGTGATAGATCTCAAGCCCCGAAGCGCCGGGCCGGGCTTCGCCGTAACAGCGCACATGGGTACCGCGCTTGAGGCCGTCCTTCTGCGCGTTGCTGAAGTGGTAAAAGCGCAGGCTCAACACGCCGGTGCCGTCGCCGATCCTGACCAGCAAACTGCGGCGCTTGCCCATCACCACGTCGGCGCCGCTGACCACGCCCTCGACCACCGCGTCCTGGCCCGGGCGCAATTCGCCGATGGGCACGACGCGAGTCCTGTCCTGATAACGCAACGGCAGGTGAAACAGCACGTCTTGAATGTTCTCAAGACCGACTTTCGCCAGCTTTTCAGCCATTGCCTCACCGACGCCTTTTAGCGCCGTGACCGAGACATGAGACAGCTCCGTCATACCGTCCCTTAACTCGCTTCAGCCTGAGCTTTCGGACGAGCGACGGAACACAGACGAATCGAATCAGCGAGGATTTCGATGGCTTTCGGACGCGGGAAGCTGGCACGCCAGGCGATTGCCACAGTGCGGAATGGTACTGGCGGCGACAGCGGACGGACTTCGATCACGCCGGGTGCGTAGTGATGGCTGTCGACAGCGGACATCGGCAGGATGGAAATACCCAGTCCTGAAGCGACCATGTGCCGAATGGTTTCCAGCGAGCTGGACTCCACCGTGGTGTGCTTGGCAGCATCGCCGCCCTTAACCAGCGTCGGACAGGCTTCGAGCACCTGATCGCGGAAGCAATGACCTTCGCCCAGCAACAGCAGGCTCTTGTCGTTCAGTGCCGAGGCATCAATGGTCTTTTTCTGGGTCCATGGATGATCGGCAGGCATCAGTACGTAGAACGGCTCGTCGTACAGTGACAGCGTCAGGACATCAGCCTCGTTGAACGGCAGGGCGATGATGATCGCGTCGAGCTCGCCATTGCGCAGCTTGTCGCGCAGCACGTGGGTGAAGTTTTCCTCGATGTACAACGGCATCTGCGGGGCGACCCGGTGCAGTTGGGGAATCAGGTGAGGAAAAAGATACGGGCCGACGGTGTAGATCGCGCCGACTTTAAGCGGCGCGGTCAGCTGGTTCTTGCCGGTCTGGGCCAGTTCACGAATGCCTTGGGCCTGTTCGAGGACTTTCTGCGCCTGAGCCACGATGCCCTCGCCAACCGGGGTCAGACGTACGGCACTCTTGCTGCGCTCGAAAATCAGCACACCGAGTTCATCTTCCAGCTTCTTGACGCCCACCGACAAGGTCGGCTGGCTGACGTGACAGCGTTCAGCGGCATGGCCGAAATGCTGCTCTTGAGCGAGGGTAACGATGTAGCGCAATTCTGTGAGGGTCATAACGTGCGTCCATGAAGTTGCGGCCCCAGCATAGCGGGTGCAATCGATAGACGCACGTTATCAACCCGTCGCGGCTGACAAAATTCTGGTTTCAGCGTTTATCCAGGGAATAAACGAAGGGAGCGACCACTTCCAGCGACCCGTTCTTCAGCAATTCCGGCGGCGGCTTGGGCAATGGCTGCGCGCGGCGGATCATTTCCAGCGTCGCTCGATCCAGTGATGCGCTGCCCGAGCCTCCGGCCAGTTCATAGGACAACACGCGGCCTTCGCCATCGACTACGAAGCGCAGACGACTGGTGCCCTGCATGCCCCGACGTCGAGCATCTTCCGGGTACCGCTTGAACTTGCTCAGGTGACTCAGCAATTCACCCTGCCAAGTAGGTAATGCATTGCTTGGCGGCGTGGGCGGAGCAGGTTGCGGCGACGCTGACTTCTCCGGCTTGGCGTTGGACGGCGGGGCGTCCAGCGGCTTGTCGTCGGCTGGCTTTTCTTCCTTCGGCGGCTCGACCTTTTTCACAGGTTTTGGCGGCTGTGGTTTGGGCTTGGGCTTGACCGGCTTGGGTACGGCGATCTCGGCCTTGGGCGCTTCGGCGACTGGCGGAATCGGCAGTTGTTCTTCAGGCGCAGGCGGCTGCGGCGGTTGCACGACTTTTGGCGGTGGCGGCGGGGCGGGCTCGGGAGCAGGCGCCAGCTCGACCATCATCGCGGCCGGCGGCAGCTCGATGGCCTGCGAGGAGGGCCAGCGCAATGCGACGACAATCGCCACGGCATGGACCGCCAGCACCAACAACAGGCTACCGCTATAGCGCGTCAGCTTTTGGCGCGTATTGATCATTTCTTGCCGACCGTCTCGAGACCCACCAGGCCCACCTTAAGGTAGCCAGCGCCGCGCAGGGCGTTCATGACGTCCATCAGGTCGCCGTAGTCGACGCCCTTGTCGGCCTGGAAGAAGATCGTGGTGTCTTTCTTGCCTTTGGTCTTGGCATCCAGCACCTGACCGATCTGCTCGCGGGCCACTTTTTCATCGCCCAGGTACAGGCTCTGGTCGGCTTTCACGCTCAGGAAAATCGGCTTCTCGGGTCGAGGCACCGGCTTGGCGGTAGAGGCAGGCAGGTCAACTTTGATGTCTACGGTTGCCAGCGGGGCGGCAACCATGAAGATGATCAGCAGGACCAGCATGACGTCGATGAACGGCGTCACGTTGATTTCGTGGTTCTCGGCGAGCTCGTCGTCGCCTTCCTTCAAATGCAGGCCCATGGTTTACCCCATCTTTACCATGTGCGGCGATTGGCTGCGCTCGACCGCAGGCTGGTGATCCAGATCGCGACTGACCAGCAATAGAACCTGCGCCGAAGCGTCGGACACTTGCGCCTTGTAGCCGGCAATGGAGCGGGCGAAGACGTTGTAGATGACGACGGCGGGAATCGCGGCAACCAGACCCAGTGCGGTGGCCAGCAAGGCCTCGGCGATGCCCGGCGCCACGACAGCCAGGTTGGTGGTCTGGGTTTTGGCTATGCCGATAAAGCTGTTCATGATCCCCCATACGGTGCCAAACAGGCCCACAAACGGCGCAGTCGAGCCGATGGTGGCCAACACGCCGGTGCCCATGCTCATGTTGCGGCCGCAGGCGGCGACCAGGCGTTCAAGGCGGAAAGCGACGCGCTCCTTGATGCCTTCCCGTTCGCGGGTGTTGACCGACAGGCGCATCTCTTCCAGTGCGTCGTGCACCAGCAAATGGGAAAGGGTGCCTTCTTTCTTCGACCCTGCGCTGGCTTCGTCCAGGTTGCGTGCACGTTTCAGCGCAGCGATTTCGCTCCGCAGACGACGCTTGGCGCCCAGCAGTTCGAAGCCCTTGGCGATCCAGATGGTCCAGGTAATGACCGATGCGATGGCCAGACCGATCATCACGGCTTTGACGATGATGTCCGCGTTCTTGTACATACCCCAGGGCGAGAGGTCGTGGGACATGCCCAGGCTGTTATCTTCCGCAGCGGCATCAAGCGACTCAGCCGGAGCAGATGCCGGGGTCAGTTCTTGAACGCCTGGCGTTGTCGCAGGGTCAACCGGAGTGGCGGTTGGCGCCTCGGCCTGTACGGCGGGCTTTTGTACGGGAGCGTTGGAGTCGGCGAGCGCTATGGGCGTCAACATCAGGCTGAACAGCAGCGCGGCAATGGCGCGTCCTGCGCGTGGCAGACCTCGGTTGGCAATGGACGAAGCGGGGGTTTGAATAGATGTCATGCTGGCCCGACCTGATATGAAAATAGGTGTTCGTTCTGAGAGCGTCACGCTGGCGCGAGGCGAGCGGAGGAGAACAAAGGGCCGTCATTATTGCAAGTAATTCTTGTTAACAAAAGTAAGAGCGTCTCTTTTTTCATGAGAATGCGTCCCAATGGTCGGTTTTACAGCCCGCTTTACAGGCTTAAATTCAACAAGTGATGTGGAGATTGGACATGTCAGCACCATCCGTTTTGATTGCTGGATGTGGCGATATCGGGAGCCGACTGGCCTCCCAACTTATGCCCGATGACTGGACCGTGTACGGCCTGCGCCGCTCGGTAGAGAAACTGCCCAGCGGCGTGCTAGGCGTCAGCGGCGATCTTTTCGACCCCCGCATTCCCGCTCACTGGCCGGAAGGGCGACTGGATTACCTGGTCTACTGCGCCACACCTACTGACCGGGATGAGGCGGGTTACCGCGCGGCTTATGTCGAAGGCCTTCGGCACGTGCTGGGCTGGAGCGAGCGCAGCGGACAGAGGCCGAAGCGGATGT
Source organism: Pseudomonas sp. Ps21-P2 (assembly GCF_039672565.1). NCBI lineage: Bacteria > Pseudomonadati > Pseudomonadota > Gammaproteobacteria > Pseudomonadales > Pseudomonadaceae > Pseudomonas > Pseudomonas sp. Ps21-P2. Next base: position 836,380 of record NZ_JBDFPL010000002.1, on the reverse strand, counting down.
TGTTCGTGTCCAGCAGCAGCGTCTATGGCCAGCAGCACGGCGAGTGGGTTGATGAAACGTCGCCTGTCGAAGCGACCGGGTACTCAGGCCAGGTCATGCGCGAAGCTGAACAAGTGGCGTTGGACAGCGGTGTGCCAGCTACCATCGTCAGGCTGACCGGGATTTACGGCCCGGGACGCAGTGATCTGATGAACCGTGTACGTCAGGGCTACAGTGTTGCAACTGATCCGCCCCTGTATGGCAACCGTATTCATGCTGATGACGCGGCCGGGCTGCTGGCGTTTTTGCTGCGTGCGGCTGCAGACGATGTAGCGCTGGAAGACTGTTATATCGGCGTTGACGATGCGCCCGCGCCGCTGGCCGAAGTGGTCGACTGGATGCGTCAGCGTCTGGGCGTCACAGAGTGGTCGGATGAGCACAACGTGCGCCGCGCCGGCAGCAAGCGCTGTAGCAACGCCCGCGCCAAAGCGCTGGGCTGGACGCTGCGTTATGCGACTTATAAAGAAGGGTATGAGGCGATGCTGGCAGACCAGCCGAACTAGCTCGCTTTGGCGCCGATTGGTAGGACCGGCTTTAGCCGGGAAGGCGTCAGGTTAACAACCGGAAAATTGAGGTTGTATGGACTGGCCTCTTCCCGGCTGAAGCCGGTCCTACCCTGCGTATGCGATAGTCAGTTCTTCTCAAGCACCCAGCGCTTCTCGCCCGGGCGCAGGTCAGGCATTTCAGTTGCCTGGGCGTTGTTCACCGCCTGGAACAACTCCAGCTGTTTGCCGTTGCGAACGAAAATCCACGGGTTACCGCGCTCGTTCTTCTCCAGCCACATGCTGTCGTATTCACCGCTCATGGCCGCGCAGTCGCCGGCCAGGCACAGTGCGTAGCGATCATTACCTGGCAGGCCGCTGACGCTGCCGTCTGGCAGGAATTCAACCGTGCTGCCCTGACCGTCGCCATTGACGATGGTCCACTTGCCACCAAGGTAGGCGGTGTAGAGCGCGCGCTCAAAGCTGGTGCCGGGTTGCGCGCCGGCCGGTGGGGCTTCTTTCGGCGAGCGGAAATGCTGCTCAGGCCCGGTGTCGCTGGCGCGTTGCACCAGCTCATCGCCCTTGATGGTCAGCTCATCAGACGCATTGCCGTAGAAGTCGACGCGCAGCTTGCCGTCGGCATTGCTGGCGATCTTGCCTTCACTCAGCTCGAAGCCGTTTGAAGCAGTGGCTTGTCCGGCCTTGGTGTTGATGTTCCATTCCAGATTCGGGCCGTAGGCCAGCAGCGCCTGACGCAGGTTGCCGCCTTGGGCTGCCGCGTCGATGGCCGCCTGGTTGATCCAGGTGCCGTCCGGGCTTTTGTCGGAGTGGCTGGCGCAGCCGCTGAGCAGTGCGACCAGCAGCGAGAGGGCAAACGCAACGCGCATGGGCGGAGTCCTTCCTTTTCTGAGGAGGCGGAGCGTGCTTGTGCTCCGCACCGGGATTTACTCGATGACCAGAATGGCGTCCATTTCGACTTGAGCGCCACGCGGCAGCGCAGCCACGCCAATGGCGGCGCGCGCCGGGTACGGCTGTTCGAAATATTTGCCCATGATCTCGTTGACCTTGGCGAAGTGGCTCAGGTCAGTGAGGAAGATATTCAGCTTGACGATGTCCTTGAACGAACCGCCTGCGGCTTCGGCCACCGCCTTCAGGTTTTCGAAGACCTGAACGGTCTGTGCTTCGAAGCCTTCGACCAGTTCCATGGTCTTCGGGTCCAGCGGAATCTGGCCCGACATGTAGACGGTGTTGCCCGCTTTGATTGCCTGGGAGTAGGTGCCGATGGCGGCGGGGGCTTTGTCGCTGGAGATGACGGTCTTGCTCATGAAAAACTCCTGTTTGCGGTTTGACTACGCGCGCATACGGGTGATGCGGATCACGCCGGCCAGGGCGCGCAGTTTCTTGATCACACGGGCCAGATGCACGCGGTCGTGCACGCTGACCACCAGTTGGACCACGCTGATGCGACCATCGCGTTCATCCATACTGATTTTTTCGATGTTGCCGTCCGCGGCGTTGACGCTGCTGGCAAGCAAGGCGATCAGGCCACGCTGGTGTTCCAGTTCGACGCGCAACTCAACGTTGAATTCGCCGGTGACGTCTTTGGCCCAGGACAGCTGAATGCACTTCTCGGGGTTGTGGCGGATTTCCGCGATGTTCCGACAGTTGTCCAGGTGCACGACCATGCCTTTGCCCGCGGACAGATGCCCGACGATCGGGTCGCCTGGAATCGGCGTGCAGCACTTGGCGTAGCTGAGGACGAGGCCCTCGGTGCCACGAATAGCCAGTGGACCTTCTGCGTTTGGCAGTTGATCGCCTTCACTGGCCAGCAATCGGCGAGCGACCACGTAAGCCATGCGGTTACCCAGGCCAATGTCTTCGAGCAGGTCTTCGATGACCTCGACCCGGTACTCGGCAAGGATCAGGCGCACCCGTTCGGCCGGAATTTTTTCCAGCGTGCTGTCGAAACCGTTGAGTACTTTGTTCAGCAGGCGTTCGCCGAGATTGATCGACTCCGATCGGCGCTGTAGTTTGAGCGCATGACGGATGTGCGTACGGGCCTTGCCGGTCACGACAAAGTTGAGCCAGGCCGGATTCGGACGTGCTCCCGGCGCACTCACAATCTCGACGGTCGAGCCGCTTTGCAGCGGTTCGGACAGCGGCGCCAGCCGGCGATTGATCCGGCAGGCGATGCAGCTGTTGCCAACGTCGGTGTGCACGGCATATGCGAAGTCCACCGCTGTGGAGCCTTTCGGCAGCTCCATGATTCGGCCCTTGGGCGTGAACACGTAGACCTCGTCCGGGAACAGGTCAATCTTCACACTTTCGATGAATTCCAGCGAGTTACCCGCACGCTGCTGCATTTCCAGCACGCCCTTGACCCACTGACGGGCCCGCGCGTGGGTGCTTTTCGGCTGTTCATCGCCAGATGATTTGTACAGCCAGTGCGCGGCGATGCCGTTGTTGGCCATCTCTTCCATTTCGCGGGTACGAATCTGGATTTCGATGGGCACGCCGTGCATCCCGAACAGGGTGGTGTGCAGCGATTGATAGCCGTTGGCTTTCGGGATCGCGATGTAATCCTTGAAGCGGCCGGGCAGCGGCTTGTACAAATTATGCACAGCGCCGAGCACGCGATAGCAGGTGTCGACCTTGTCAACGATGATCCTGAACGCGTAGACGTCCATGATCTCGTTGAAGGCTCGGCGCTTGCCGCGCATCTTTTTGTAGATGCCATACAGGTGCTTCTGACGACCGCTGACTTCGCCTTCGATGCCGTCAACGGCGAGGCAGTGGCTCAGCGACTCTTCGATTTTGTTGACCAGTTCCTTGCGGTTGCCGCGCGCGCGCTTGACCGCCTGGCCAATGCGCGAAGAGCGCATCGGGTACATCGCCTTGAAACCCAGGTCTTCGAATTCGATGCGCACGCTGTGCATGCCAAGACGATTGGCGATAGGGGCGTAGATTTCGAGGGTTTCTTTGGCGATGCGACGGCGCTTCTCTCCGGAAAGGACTTCCAGCGTGCGCATGTTGTGCAGGCGGTCGGCGAGCTTGACCAGAATCACACGGATGTCCCGCGCCATGGCCATCGCCATCTTCTGGAAGTTCTCGGCCTGAGCTTCGGCTTTGGTCTCGAAGTTCATCTGGGTCAGTTTGCTGACCCCGTCGACCAATTCGGCCACCGTTTCGCCAAACTGTGCGCAGAGCGCTTCTTTGGCGATGCCGGTGTCTTCGATCACGTCATGCAGCATGGCGGCCATCAGGCTCTGATGGTCCATGTGCATGTCGGCAAGAATATTGGCCACCGCCAGCGGATGCGTGACGTAGGCTTCGCCGCTGCGACGGCGTTGGCCGTCGTGGGCTTGTTCGGCGTAGAAGTACGCCCGGCGGACCAGATTGACCTGGTCTGCGCCGAGGTAGGTCGCGAGGCGATCGGCGAGGGCGTCTATGCTCGGCAAGATAAATCTCCTTGCCGAAGGCTGTGACCCTGCGCCTTGCTACGTCGACCAGGCATAGGCTTAGACGGCCTCGCTGGACTCGTCCTCGAATGCCGCGAACAGTGGTTCATCTTCAACGATTTCGGCTTCTGCGATAACAGCGTAATCCATCAGGCCTGCAGCGATTTCACGCAGGGCCACTACGGTAGGCTTGTCGTTTTCCCATGCCAGCTTTGGCTCTTTGCCACCGGTCGCCAGTTGACGCGAGCGCTTGGTGGCGAGCATGACCAGCTCAAAACGGTTATCTACATGTTCCAGGCAGTCTTCAACGGTCACGCGGGCCATGGGTATTCCTCGTAGCAAATGCGATATGCGCGGTGCCCGAATGGGCGAGCGGACTCGACAGTCTAAAAAATCACCAGCGTTTAGGGAAGCGCTGATTTCAATAGCCCGGTTTTGCCGGGCAAAAACCGATCAGGCCAACAGTTGCGACAACAGCTGACTATGACGCTGCTGTTGGTGCTCCTGGCTCAGCAAATTGGCGCGGAAGATCGCTTTCAGGTCTTCGAGCGCCGTGGCGAAATCGTCGTTGATCACAATGTAATCGTATTCGGCGTAGTGACTCATCTCGCTGACCGCCTCGCGCATGCGGCCCTCGATGATCTCGTCGCTGTCCTGGCCCCGGTTGGTCAAACGCTGGCGCAGCGCCTGCTGGGTCGGCGGCAGAATGAAGATCGAGCGGGCGTGGGGCATCAGTTTGCGAACCTGCTCTGCACCTTGCCAGTCGATCTCCAGAATCAGGTCATGACCTTCGTCCAGCGTCTGCTGCAAACGGCTTTGTGACGTCCCGTACATGTTGCCGAAGACCTCCGCCTGTTCGAGAAAATCGCCATGCTCGATCATGCGCACGAACTCGGCGCGGTCGACGAAGTGGTAATTCACGCCGTCCACTTCTCCCGGACGCATGGCCCGCGTGGTGTGGGACACCGACACGCGAATCTGCGGCTGAGCGTTGATCAGGGCGTTGACCAGGCTGGTCTTGCCCGCGCCCGATGGGGCGGAAATGATGTACAGGGTGCCGGTGCTGTGGGTCATGTCGGAGGTGGCCTTACTCAATGTTCTGCACTTGTTCGCGCATCTGCTCGATCAACACTTTGAGGTTGACGGCAGCTTGCGTGCTTCGAGGATCAAAGGCTTTGGAGCCCAGGGTGTTGGCTTCGCGGTTGAGCTCTTGCATCAGAAAATCCAGCCGACGCCCGGCTTGTCCGCCGGCTTTGAGCACGCGGCGAACCTCGGTGACGTGCGTGCTCAGGCGGTCGAGTTCTTCGGCGACGTCGCTTTTTTGCGCCAGCAGGACCATTTCCTGTTCCAGACGCTGCGGATCGAGCTCGGCCTTCATGTCGGCAAAGCGATCGAGCACCTTCTGGCGCTGGGCGGCGAGCATCTGCGGCACGAGCGTACGCAAGGTCGCGACTTCAGTCTTGATCGCGGTAAGCCGTTCGTCGAGAAGCCTGGCCAGATCGGCGCCTTCGCGGGCGCGCCCGGCCTTGAGTTCTTCAAGGGCTTCGTTGAACAAGGCCAGGGCATCATTGTTGAGCGCTTGCGGATCGGCAGCGTCGGCCACCAGCACACCGGGCCAGGCCAGCACTTCAAGCGGGTTCAGCGCAGCAGGTTGTTTGATCAGGCTGGCAACGATCTCCGCAGCCGCGACCAGTTGCCCTGCGCGCTCGCGATCAACCTGCAGCGGTTTGCCTGCGGTTTCTTCAGTAAAACGCAGGGTGCATTCGATTTTGCCCCGGGAAAGGCCCTGGCGCAGCGCTTCACGTACAGCGCCTTCGAGGTCACGGAAGGATTCCGGCAGGCGCAAATGGGGTTCGAGGTAACGGTGATTGACCGAGCGCATTTCCCAGCTCAGCGTGCCTTGTGGGCCGGCTCGTTCAGCGCGGGCAAAAGCCGTCATGCTGTGCACCATGGGAAGTACCTCTATAAATTCAGGCGTTTGCGGATAGCCGGTCCGGGATGAATCCCCGGCAAAGTGTCGTGGGGAAACGACTGGCTATAAAGGCGCAGGATTGTAGCTCAGTGCAGGGTGTGCGCCCAAATGTGGCATTGTCGCAAGCGATGCGCGGCGTCGTGATCCTGCTGTCCGGCAGTGCCCTTCAGCGGCGTTGGTTGTGAGCGATGTGTCATTAGATGTCCCAAGCCGTGCCTGCACCTCTATAATGCAGGCCAGTTTTCCGTCTCCCAGTACAGGTATCCCAGATGAAACGTCCAAGTGGTCGCGCTGCCGATCAGCTTCGCCCGATCCGCATCACCCGCAACTACACCAAGCACGCCGAGGGTTCTGTGCTGGTCGAGTTCGGTGATACCAAGGTGATCTGCACCGTCAGCGTTGAAAACGGCGTTCCGCGTTTTCTCAAGGGGCAGGGCCAGGGCTGGTTGACGGCTGAGTACGGCATGCTGCCTCGCGCAACGGGCGAGCGTAACCAGCGCGAAGCCAGCCGTGGCAAGCAGGGCGGCCGTACCCTCGAAATCCAGCGCCTGATCGGCCGCTCGCTGCGTGCGGCACTGGACATGTCCAAGCTGGGTGAAATCACCTTGTATGTCGACTGCGACGTGATCCAGGCAGACGGCGGGACACGCACTGCGTCGATCACCGGCTCCATGGTTGCGCTGATCGATGCACTCAAATCGATCAAAAAGCGTGGCGGCCTGAAGGGTGGCGATCCGCTGAAGCAGATGATCGCAGCCGTATCGGTGGGCATGTATCAGGGCGAGCCGGTCCTGGACCTGGATTATCTTGAAGACTCTGCGGCCGAGACCGACCTCAACGTGGTCATGACCAATGCGGGCGGTTTCATCGAAGTGCAGGGCACTGCCGAGGGCGCGCCGTTCCAGCCTGAAGACTTGAACGCGATGCTGGCACTGGCTCAAAAAGGCATGAACGAAATCTTCGAACTGCAGCAGGCGGCACTGGCCGACTGATCGGTTTCTACCTCAGAACACCATGTCAGAGCACTACATCAAAACAGGGAAAGCATGATGATCGAGAGTCAGTCGCCGTTGCCAACGCCGAGTAAAGAAGTCCGTCAGTGGGCAATGCTGTGCCACTTCGCGGCGTTCTTCGGCCTGATCTTCCCGTTCGGCAATTTGCTCGGGCCGCTGATCGTCTGGCAGCTCAAGAAAGAAGTCGACCCGTACATCGATGCCCAGGGCAAGGAAGCCCTCAATTTTCAGATCACCGTCGCCATCGCCGCGATGATCTGTTTTTTGCTGATGGTGGTGATTATCGGCTTTCCGCTGTTGATGCTGGTGGGCGTCGGCGCGCTGGTGCTGACGATCATCGCGGGCGTCAAGGTCAATGACGGCGTCGTCTACCGCTATCCGTTTACCTGGCGGTTGATCAAGTAAGACTTCACGGGGATCGGGCAAATGCCTGATCTGCGGACAAACAAAAGCCGACTTCACGTCGGCTTTTTTTGAGCAACTGAACGTCAGATGGTGAGCGTCCAGTCGTAATCCACGATCAGCGGCGCGTGTTGCGAGAAGCGCGGCTGGCGTGGAAGGCGCGCACTGCGTACGAAACGACGCAGGCCCGGGGTCAGCAGTTGATAATCGAAGCGCCAGCCCAGGTTGAGCATCTCGGCCTGTTCGTTATCCGGCCACCAGCTGTACTGATCGCCTTCACGGCTGACTTCGCGCAGGGCATCGACGTAACCCATGTTGCCAACGATCTCGTCCATCCATGCACGCTCTGGTGCCAGGAAGCCCGGAGATTGCTGGCTGTCACGCCAGTTCTTGATGTCCAGCTTCTGTTGCGCCACATACAACGAGCCACAGTAAATGTACTCGCGACGTTTGCGCCGCTGCTTGTCGAGGTACTTGCCGAAATCGTCCATGAGCTTGAATTTCTGATTCAAGTCTTCATCGCCGTTCATTCCGGAAGGAAGCAGCAAGGTAGCGATACTGACTTTGTCGAAATCTGCCTGCAGGTAACGCCCGTAACGGTCAGCCGTCTCGAAACCAAGACCGTTGATAACTGCCTTCGGCTGCAGCCGCGAGTAAAGCGCCACGCCACCCTGGGCAGGCACTTCGGCTTCGCAGGCATATAGGAAGTAGCCGTCCAGTTGGAAGGCTGGGTCGTCCAGTTCAAAGGCGGAGGCGCGGGTGTCCTGAAGGCAGATGACGTCGGCATTCTGGGCTTGCAGCCAACTGAGCAAACCACGCTCGACTGCAGCCTGAATACCATTAACGTTCACACTGATGATCCGCATAAATGGCCCCAAAAATCACGTGCGTGTATGATACCCGAGCTCTACCTAATTAGCTAAATCCGTGGTATTCGGGGCTTTTTTCATGCAGGCGTATCAACGCGATTTCATTCGTTTTGCCATCGATCGCGGAGTTTTGCGCTTCGGTGAGTTCACATTGAAGTCTGGGCGCACCAGTCCTTACTTCTTCAATGCCGGTCTTTTCAACAGTGGTTCGGCCCTCGCCCAACTGGGTAAGTTCTACGCCGCTGCCGTTGTTGAAAGCGGTATCTCCTTCGATGTTCTGTTCGGCCCGGCCTACAAGGGTATTCCCCTTGCAGCGGCGACTGCCGTGGCGCTGGCCGACCATCACAGCCTCGACCTACCCTGGTGCTTCAACCGCAAAGAGGCCAAGGCCCATGGCGAAGGCGGCAGCCTGGTGGGCGCGCCGCTGACCGGAAATGTGCTGATCATCGATGACGTAATAACTGCAGGTACCGCGATTCGCGAAGTCATGCAGATCATTCAGGCCCAGGGCGCGAACGCTGCCGGCGTGCTGATCGCGTTGAACCGCCAGGAGCGCGGCAATGGCGAGCTGTCTGCCATTCAGGAAGTCGAGCGTGATTTCGGCATTCCGGTGGTGAGCATCGTTTCGTTGAATCAGGTGCTGGAATTCCTGGCCGACGATCCTCAGCTCAAGCAGCACTTGCCTGCCGTCGAGGCTTACCGGGCTCAATACGGAATCTGAGCCTCCAAAAGGATGCGGTTTATGCTCAAGCTGGGCACGTTGGGTTTTTGTCTGTCGCTGGGTTTGGGTTGCATCGCGAGTGTTCAAGCGGACGACGCCCCGGGCATCGTGCTGTATCGCTACGTCGACAATCGCGGCGTGACCGTGCTCGATCGCCAGGGCGTGCCCCCGGAGTACGTCGGCAAGGGTTATGAAGTGCTGAATCAGCGCGGTCGCGTGGTGCAGACGATACCGCCTGCACCTTCGGCCGATGAACTGCGCGATGCCCAGGCGGCCAAGCTGCAGTCCGACGCCGATGCGCATCTGCTTCGGCTGTACACCAGCGTCGAAGACGTCGACCGAGCGAAGAATCGTCGGCTCGCTGAACTCGACGGCTTGATCATCGTGGCTCAAGGCAACATTCAGAACCTCGTCACGCAGCAGGGCGCACTTCAGACGCAGGCGGCTGATCAGGAGCGGGCAGGGCATCCTGTGCCCAAGACGCTGCTCGATCAGATGGACGACCTGCGCGATCAGCAGCAGAACCTGAAAGTCGACATCCTGCGCTATCAGACTGCGCGAACCCAGGCCGAAACCGAGTTCGCGCAAGATCGTGCGCGGTTGCAGAAGCTTTTGGGCCGCTAGCCTGCGCGCCCTCGCTTCGGATCAGACGATCAGCACCGGGACAGTCTCAAGCTGCATGTCGAGCGCAGCGGCAAGCCGATGATTGCCGTTGACCACCGGATAGGCGCCGTTTTCCAGCTCCCTGACGTGAATAGGCGGCAGGTATTGCCCCTCGGTAATGCCTGACTTGATGTCGTCCAGCCGCTTCTGAATCAACTCTCCTCGACCGGGATTCAGGCGCTGTGGGGCGACCTGCATGACATTAGCCTGAAGTGCAGGGTCTACACGCCATGTTTTCAGGGTGGCATGGTTATAAAACCTGAAAACGCTCACCCGCAAGTTGGTGAGGGCGTCCAGATATACCCCGTCGTACACATCATGGAGCGCGATGCTTTTGCTGCCGTTGGCGGTTTCGTAGATAAACAGCGGCGTTCCGTCCTCCATAGCTTCTCTGATGGCAGTAAGCTGCTCTGGCGTTGCACTGATGCCATTGACCTTCATCACGTCTGCCAGATCAGTAGTGGCATCGATCGCAGGGCCCAGCGTGCCGCTATTGGGTCCCGCGATGGGGTTTTTCATCGCGCCTCGGCCAGACAGGGGATAGCCCGGCCTGCCGTTGATGCGTTGCAGTGAATTCCCCATGGCTCGTCGCGCGATCAGCCGTGGGCCATATGCGCACCCCGAGGTAATCAGGTAATAGGCGCCCTGCGTGCGAGACACAGCGTTGGAGATTCTGCGCACAGGCACATTCTCAATGTCCCCGACTTTGGCGAGGACATCCATGGTGCTCGTGCCGTGCCATTGCGTGGGCGTTGTGATGGTGGGGATGCCAGAGACGTGGCGCAGGCCCTGGCTTATGCCTGCTGTTGACCTGGCGATGCCGTGCATTCGACGAGCCAGGGCATGAAAGGCGTTCATATTGAACGCCTTTGAAGCGAGCAGCTTGCCGATGGCCCCAGGCATGAAAGTGCTGGAAGCGCGTGTCGCTCGATACACATGAGCAGAGCTCAGAAATACGGCGGGCATCAACTGCGCGAATGTCGGCAGGGCCCGCATAACACTCAGCTTGCCCGCATTGAATGCCAGTCTGATTGCACCTCGTAAAAGCCTCAATGCCGGGATGCCGAAAGTGAGCGCGTCCAGCGTACAGGCAACGGCGGGTGACTCATCCGTCGCAATCGCATTGGTGCAGGCGAGCCCTGGAACGAACAGTTCAAGACTGCGCAAGAGTGGAGGGTAGTTGCTGGCCACCTCTTCCGATGCTGTCTGATGGCGGTGATAGAGGTAGGCGTCATGGGAGTAAAAAAACAGGTGGGTTGTCGCTACCTCGAATGAAAGGTCCTTCAGGCGTGCCGATGTCAAGGCAATGCCTGCATCGTCGGGCAGGGCGGCGAGCGGGGCGAGCTCGGCGACCATTTCGCTGATGACCACAGAGGTTTTGCCGGGTTGTGGCTTGGTAAGGTTGGCGTAGGCGTCCCAGTCGATACCCACGGCATTTCCGGACACGATTTCCAGCGCTGAGGGCAGTGCTGAAGGAAAGGGATGCGCGCGCCGGGTAGGAATTGCCAAACGGGTATGACGTACGGCAACGCCCACGAGAGGGAAAAGCTCGTAGTAAAAAGTGCTTTCCCGGTCCGCACATTCGAGGATAAAACCGTAGCGACCCCGCTTACGTTCTCTGTCTTGTGGCTCTTCGAAGCCTGCGAGCTTCCCCGTGGATGTGCGCACCGTATGAATCTTCACCCTCCCGCAGTGAAGCGCTCTTCGATCCTCGGCGGGCAACTGCGCCAGCAGCTCCTCGATGATAAATGCGTAGGCGGCTTTTGCTCGCGCTTCATAGAACCGGTATTGCGCTTCAAACATCCTCGGAATATCGATGCCGATAAGCGGGGTCGAGATCCTGTCAAACCCACCTCTGACTGGCGCTCGAGGCGTGACAGGTTTGAACGTGTCGGTCCCGTTCACCATTTCTCCCGCTGAAAAAACGTCCAGCAAGTAAAAACGAGAAGCGTCGCTTGAAGGGTCACTGCGCAATAAATGCTCAAGTCGCCTGCTGAAGGCGGCGGGATACATGAGCATTTTTTTGATGTCGTCGGCCTCGGCGCCAAAAATGTCGCGAAGCTTGCCCATCGCTAGTCGAACGCGATCAGGTACCTCACGGGTCATTCCCTCGGCCGCCTCCAACGCATTGGCAATGTAACCGTCCAGGGCGGCCGCTGCCGCGTCCATCTCCGACAGCGAAAAGTCGTGAGTGCCCTCACTGCGCGATAGTCCATTGGCGGTCGCCCACGTCAGGCTGGGAAGTGCGCGGGTGGTGGCAATCAAGGTCAGCTCTTCATAGCTCGCCTCCTTGCTCAAGTTCATGGGCAACTGAATCACTTCTTCGAACGTGAGCGTCGATGCCAACGCTGGAGCAAGCGTATTGCCGAGTGATACGCCATGAACGAAATTCACCCACGCCGCCGTGCCGTATCGCAGGTCTTCATCGATGCCCTCCACCACGAAGTCAGGAATGGCAGGCGAAAGGATGTACAGCGCCAGCTCAGGGGTGGCGGTCTTTGCTGCGAGCGCGTTGAGCAGCCGTGTCTGACGCTGCCGGTAGGTCAGGCCCCAATTCTGCGGCCCCTCCAGATCACAACCCGCAACGTGTCCTGGCCTTTGGTACTCGGGGAGATTGAGCTCCAGCATGAGCGCCGCCCATACCAGTTGCTGGCGAATGACCGGGGCGGTGACCTCACCATCCTCGCCGCCGTACCATTCCAGCGCTTTGAGCAGTTGACCGGCGAGCGTCTCGGCCGGCGCAGAGCTGAGCATCGAGTCGAGGACGATGCTCAGGGATTTTTGCGTTGGCCTGGCAGCGTTGGCGCCTGGCTTCAAGACGGCCAAATGGGGGGCTGCGAGGAGCGACAGCAGCGTCTGCGTACCTTGGGTGTCGTTCGGCTGTGGCGTGTTTTGCAACAGGAAACGCCCGACCGTGTCGTTGATGCTGACCAGATCCCCGGTCGTCAACAAAGCGTCGACCTGATGAGGCAGCGTCATGAGTCGGGCAGGCTCTACGGTGCTACTCACGCGTGAAGTGGCGGGTAAAAGCAACCATCTCTGGCTGCCGGCGAGGTAGGTCGGGTGCCAGCCGCGTAGAACCTGCTCCCGGTTCGCTGGCGCCGCGGCGCTTTCGTCCATCCCGTGATCAGGCGCCCGAGGTGCCACAAGGTTGAAGCGGAAGTTGTCGGTATCGAATTCCACTTCGTACGTGCGGCCGTCGAGTTCGATGAACAGCAGGCCGTCGACGTTGTAAACGCCACTGAATGGCGCGACGTCCTCAAGCGCGTCGTGCCCGGTCAGCGACTGCGCGCTGACGTAGGGCTCCAACACATCTGCCGGGGGCGCCAGCTCTACATTCGGCTGCTCGCCGGGCAAAAGGAGTTCCAATGAGGGTTCTGGCTGAACGGGTGGCGGGGTATTGCGATGCAGCGTGGACATAAGAGGTCTCGAAATAATGAGCGAGACCTACGGTGTTCAGTTCCTGAGGGTGTGACTGTCATCAGATGGCGCTTTAGCCGGTCGGATAAATCTGAAGCCTGTGTGGGCGCCACTAAAACCTGGCCGTAAAAAAGCCCTGACCGGCAGTGGGCCGGGCGGGGCTCTTTACAGCGGCAATCAGTGACGCTTGCGATTGCTGATCAAGGTGCCAACGCCGGTATCGGTAAAGATCTCCAGCAGCACGGCATTCGGCACACGGCCGTCGATGATGTGCGAGGTGTTCACGCCGCCCTGAACCGCTTCCAGTGCGCAACGGATCTTTGGGAGCATCCCGCCGTAAATAGTGCCGTCGGCGATCAGGCCATTGACCTGCTCGGTGGTCAGGCCGGTCAGCACCTTGCCTTCCTTGTCCATCAGGCCGGCGATGTTGGTCAGCAGCATCAGCTTTTCGGCCTTCAGGGCTTCAGCGACTTTGCCTGCGACCAGATCGGCGTTGATGTTGTAGGACTCGCCATCCGCGCCTACGCCAATGGGCGCAATCACCGGAATGAAATCGCCCTTCACCAGCATGTTCAGCAGGTCGGTGTTGATGCCGACAACTTCACCCACATGGCCGATGTCGATGATTTCCGGCTTGAGCATGTCCGGGGTCTGACGCGTGACGTTCATCTTCTTCGCACGAATCAGCTGCGCGTCTTTACCGGTCAGGCCGATGGCGCTGCCACCGTGGCGGTTGATCAGGTTGACGATGTCCTTGTTGACCTGGCCGCCCAGCACCATTTCCACCACGTCCATGGTTTCGGCGTCGGTCACGCGCATGCCGTCGATGAAATGGCTTTCGATGGACAGGCGCTTGAGCAGGTCGCCAATCTGAGGGCCACCGCCGTGAACCACGACCGGGTTGATACCCACCGCCTTCATCAGCACGATGTCGCGGGCGAAGCCGGTTTTCAGCTCGTCGCTCTCCATGGCGTTGCCGCCGTATTTGATGACAAGCGTCTTGCCAACAAAACGTCGGATGTAGGGCAACGCTTCGGAAAGGACCTTGGCGGCATTGGCTGCGGCATCATGTTCGAGGGTCATTTGGGCTCCACTCAAAATTGGGTCAAAAAGGAAGTTCTAGATCCGGTGCTACGTGTTTCAACTGGGTGTGGAAGACGTCCTTGATCCGCTGCAGCTCAAGCTCGGTTTCGGCCTCGAAGCGTAATACCAGCATGGGCGTGGTATTGGAAGCGCGAACCAGGCCCCAGCCTTTCGGATAATCGACCCGCACACCATCGATGCTGGTGAGGTTGGCGTTGCCCCATTGGGCGTCGCGCTCCAGCGCTTCCATGATGCTGAACTTGCGGGTCTCGGTGACTTTGATATTGATCTCGGGCGTGGACAGATCGTTTGGAAAGGTCTGGAAAAGCTCCTCGGCGCTGAATTTTTCCTGACTGAGGATTTCCAGCAGACGCGCTGCGCTGTAGATGCCGTCGTCGAAACCGAACCAGCGCTCCTTGAAGAAGATGTGTCCGCTCATCTCGCCTGCCAACAGTGCGCCGCTTTCCTTCATCTTCTTCTTGATCAGTGAATGACCCGTCTTCCACATAACCGGGCGGCCGCCGTATTCGTGGATCAACGGTATCAGGCGCCGCGTGCACTTGACGTCGAAGATCACGTCAGCGCCGGGATTGCGCTTGACCACATCCCGGGCAAACAGCATCAGCAGGCGGTCAGGGTAGATGATGGTGCCGGTATTGGTGACAACACCGACACGATCGGCATCACCGTCGAAGGCCAGTCCCAGATCGGCGCCGGTTTCCCGGACCTTGGCGATCAGGTCCTGAAGGTTCTCCGGCTTGCCCGGATCAGGGTGATGGTTGGGGAAATTGCCGTCGACCTCGCAATACAGCGGGATGACTTCGCAATTCAGCGCTTCGATCAATTGCGGGGCGATAACGCCACCTACACCGTTGCCGCAATCCACCACGACCTTCATACGCCGCGCGAGCACCACATCGCCAATGATCTCGCTGGCGTAACGGTCGAGGATATTGACCTTGATGATGCTGCCTTTGGCGGACGGCAGGTCGTTGGCCTTGATGCGTTCGTGCAGTGCCTGAATCTGCTCGTCTGCCAGCGTATCGCCGGCAATGACGATCTTGAAGCCGTTGTAATCCTTCGGGTTGTGGCTGCCCGTCAACATGACGCCGGTTTTCCCCGCCAGTACGTGGGTGGCGTAGTACAGCGCCGGCGTGGGCACCAGACCGATGTCGCTGACGTGGCAGCCACTGTCATGCAGCCCCTTGATCAAGTCCGCGACCAGCTCAGGCCCCGAGAGTCGACCGTCGCGGCCTACCGAAACATGCGGCTCGCCCTGCGAGAGACTTTCCGCACCGACGGCCCGGCCGATCCAGTAGGCGGTCTCGGCGTTCAGCGTATCGCCGACGATTCCGCGAATGTCATAAGCGCGGAAAATCGTCTCGGGAAATGGCGGGGCGATGGAAGCGTTGCTGCTCATGGCGCGGGATGGATCCGACTGCGGGGAGTCAGGGTGGTCATCGATCAGGTCGAGGTCGAGGATATCGGTGTCCTGGAACAGAGGGTCGGTCAGGTGGTCATCTTCTGACACAACCGGAAGGAGCGGTGCGGCGCCGTGCGGCGGTGTCCCGGCTGGCTGACCCTGTTCTGTCGACCCTGCTGACGCTGGATTATTGCGCAGCGAGAACCGCGCCATGCTCTGAGCGAGCCCGTTCAACGCGGGCAGGCTCAAGCTGAAGGCCTTGACGGCCTTGCCTCCGGAGAGTTCTTGCAGCAGTTGCTCAAGCTGCCGCGCGTCGGCAGCAACCCGGCGCTTGAGCGCACTCTCGTTCAGATACAACCCCAACAGCATCGCCCCGGCGGCAACCAGCAAGGCGAGCAGCAGCATCAGCCAGGGCGTCGAGCCTTGCAGCGCGGGGCCGGCCGCAAAGGTCAGTTTCCAGTTGGGGTAGCCGGTGGAAAATTCTTGTGGACGGCTGCCGTCGTCTTCGCCGCGCGTGAGAAAATTCTGCGCGGTGGCGTTACCAAACTGCTGAACGAGTACCACCTGACCCGCATCGGCGGGTGTCTCGGGGAGTGCATTGATCAGCCGCTGTGGGTTGAACGCCAGCAACAGGGTGCCGGTGATCGGCGCGTCTGGCGCCGTGCGCAAGGGCGCGGCGCTGTAGATCAGCCATGTGTCGCCGACCTTGCGCGCTTCGGGCGCAGGCGTTTCACCCTTGCCGGCCTTGGCCAGCATGTCCAGCGTGGCGAAGCTGATCGGCAGCGCGCTTTGGGTGTCTACGCTGTTGAATCCCACAGGGTTGAGCCGTGCGCCTACCACGCCGTCTCGATAACGCAATTGAGTCTGCGCGCTCTCGATGACCGACGAATTGTTGCTCAACAGGGCCTGGCTCAGCGCGGCGTCCATCGCGGCGGCCTGGGTGTCGGCGTTGATCTGGCGCAGGGCCTTGTTGACGGCCCCGGCTTGCGCGCTGCCCCACGCCTGAACCAACTGCTCCTGTTGCTGCGGCTGGCTTTGAATGGCAAGCCACACCAGCACCATTGCCGCGAGCAGGCCGATGAGCGAAGGAATGAGGCCGGGACTTGCCAGGCTCAGATTGGCGTCTTTGCCGGCCGGGGCACTTGTTTCCGGAACGGGGGTCGCTTTGGCTGTGCGTTTGATGCCTTTCAAACTAACTCTCCCTGCTGGGTCGTCCGGACGCGTTCTTGTTGTTTTCGCACCGCTCAAAGCCCGTCAGGCCAAAAGCGATGCGTTAGCCAAAGTGAGTATTTGTGACAGGATCAATGGCTGCCGGAGTGGCCGAAGCCGCCTGCGCCGCGCTGACTCTCGTCAAAGTCTTGGACGATTTCAAAGTGCGCCTGCACCACCGGCACCAGTACAAGCTGAGCCAGACGCTCGCCGATGGAGATCTTGAAAGCGGTCTGGCCACGGTTCCAGCAGGAGACCATCAGTTCGCCTTGATAATCGGAGTCGATCAGGCCCACCAGGTTGCCCAGCACGATGCCGTGTTTATGCCCCAGGCCCGAGCGCGGCAGAATCAGTGCAGCCAGGCCAGGGTCTGCGATGTATATCGACAGCCCGGTAGGAATCAGGAGGGTCTGACCCGGTTCGAGCAAAGTGTCTTC
This sequence comes from Pseudomonas sp. Ps21-P2, assembly GCF_039672565.1. Lineage (NCBI taxonomy): Bacteria > Pseudomonadati > Pseudomonadota > Gammaproteobacteria > Pseudomonadales > Pseudomonadaceae > Pseudomonas > Pseudomonas sp. Ps21-P2. Next base: position 819,189 of record NZ_JBDFPL010000002.1, on the reverse strand, counting down.
TTTCAGCATGGCGCGCAGGTCGAGGCCGGCCGAGCCAGAAGTGGCGTAAGCGGGAAGCGGGAATTCGCTGCCAATGCGAGGGTCGAGGATCTTGGCTTGTAGAGCGTGCATTTGTGATTAAACCTGGTTCATGCGATCGGCGATAAAAGTCACCAGCTGCCGCGCGATCTTGGCTTTGCTGGTCTGGGCGAAGAGCGTCGCTTGCAACGCTCGGTCGATCACGCTGCAGGCGTTTTCTTCGCTGTTGAAGCCAATGCTGGGATTGGCGACGTCATTGGCGACGATCAAATCAAGGTTCTTGTCTTTGAGCTTGCGTGCGGCGTAATCGAGCAGGTGTTCGGTTTCGGCCGCGAAGCCGACGCTGAACGGGCGATCCGGGCGCTGTGCAATGCTGGCGAGAATGTCCGGGTTACGGACCATCTGCAGCAGAAGACCATCACCGGTGGTGGGATCTTTCTTCAATTTCTGTGTGGCGACGACTTCCGGCCGGTAGTCCGCAACGGCTGCCGAGGCGATGAAGAGATCGCAAGGCATGGCATCTTCGCAGGCGGCGAGCATGTCCCGGGCACTGACAACGTCGATGCGCGACACCCGGTCAGGCGTCTGCAGGTTCACCGGGCCGGTGATCAGGGTGACCCGCGCGCCCGCTTCGGCAGCGGCTTCGGCCAAGGCGAAACCCATTTTTCCGGAGCTGTGGTTGGTGATATAGCGAACCGGATCGATGTTTTCCTGGGTAGGGCCGGCAGTGATCAGCACATGCTTGCCGGTCAGCGTCAGGCGTTGGAAACAATCGGCGGCAGATTGCGCCAGATCATTGGGTTCGAGCATGCGCCCGTAGCCCACATCACCACAGGCCTGACTGCCGCTGGCCGGGCCAAACATGCGAAAGCCGCGCTGTTCGAGCAGTTGCAGATTGGCCTGCACGGAGGGGTCGCGCCACATGGCCTGATTCATCGCGGGCGCGACGGCGACGATAGCGTCGGTCGCCAGCACCACGGTGGTCAGCAAATCGTTGGCAATGCCTTGGGCCAGACGGGCCATGAGGTCGGCGGTGCCCGGTGCGATAAGAATCATGTCGGCCCACTTGGCCAGCTCGATATGACCCATGGCGGCTTCCGCTGCGGGGTCGAGCAAATCCAGGTGGACGGGGTGGCCGGACAGGGCCTGCATGGTCAGCGGGGTGATGAATTCAGCGCCGCCTTTGGTCATGACGACGCGGACTTCCGCACCGTGGTCGCGCAAACGGCGGACCAGTTCGGCGCTCTTGTAGGCCGCGATGCCACCGCCGACGCCGAGAACGATGCGTTTTCGATACAGCCGCTGCATAGGCCTGCCTTTAGGTCGGTTAACACGCGGCAATCATTACGCCTCCCCAGGCCTGACTGTCGCGCAAAAAAGAGCGGCTAAGATAGCACAGCGACCGCACGGGAACAGCGGCGCCACATACAGGGAGCTGCTATGAGTATTCGCGATTGGCCGGCGGCAGAGCGTCCGCGGGAGAAGCTGCTGGAGCGGGGGGCGTCGAGTCTGTCGGACGCCGAATTGCTGGCGATTTTCTTGCGCACGGGCGTGTCGGGGAGAAGCGCCGTAGACCTGGCCCGACACCTTTTGCATCAGTTCGGCAGCCTGCGTGCGCTGCTCGAAGCCAACCTGACTGCATTCAGCAGCGAGCTGGGTCTGGGACCCGCCAAGTTCGCGCAGTTGCAGGCTGTCATGGAAATGGCCCGGCGCAACATGGGCGAGGATTTGAAGCGCGATTCTGTACTGGAAAACCCGACGCAGGTGCGTCGCTACCTCAAGGCGCTGTTACGGCACGAGCCCCATGAAGTCTTTGGTTGCCTGTTTCTGGACAGCAAGAACCGGGTTCAGACGTTCGAAGTGCTGTTTCACGGCTCGATCAACACGGCGCATGTCCACGCGCGGCAGGTGGTCAAGCGGGCACTGGCCCACAACTCGGCAGGCTTGATCCTTTGTCACAACCACCCCTCCGGCGTCAAAGACGCCAGCGAAGCCGATATCGACCTGACGCGGCATCTGAAACAGGCGCTGGCGCTGGTGGACGTGGTGGTGCTGGATCACTTGATCATCGGCGACGGCGATCCGCTGTCGATGGTTGAGTATGGGTTGATGTAGCGGCCAGGACTGGCTAATCACAGAGATTCTGGGGCTGGACACCGAACGAATGTAGGACCGGCTTTAGCCGGGAAAGCGTCGGTATTCACACCGCAAAATCGACGGTGTGCAGACGGGCCTCTTCCCGGCTGAAGCCGGTCCTACTAAGCATCGCGTGCATCCAGCGGGGGAGCGTATGAGCCCAGTTCCCGATCTCCCGCGAATTACTTCACGGTCACCTTTGAGAAATCCTGACGACCAAACGGGCTCACGCTATAACCCTCGACATTCTTGCGCAGCAGCGCATAGGCAGTTGGATGCGCAAGCGGCAGCCACAATGCCTGCTTCTGGATCTGCTCTTGAGCCTGGTGATACAGCTTGCTGCGTTGCGCCTGATCGGTCACCGCCTTGCCCTGGCTGATCAGCTTGTCCAGCCCCTCATCGCAGTAGCGCGCGAAGTTGGTGCCGGATTTGACCGCGGCGCAGGAGAACTGCGGCGTCAGGAAGTTATCCGGGTCGCCGTTATCCCCCGACCAGCCCATGAACAGCAGGTCGTGCTCGCCGGTCTTGGCGCGGCGGATCAGCTCGCCCCATTCAATAACTTTGATTTCCGCCTTGATCCCCACTGCGGCCAGATCGTTCTGCAGCAACTGCGCGCCGGCGTTCGGGTTGGGATTGAGCAAGCTGCCCGACGGCCGAGTCCAGATCGTCGTCTTGAAGCCGTCTTTCAGACCGGCCTTGGTCAGCAGTTCCTTTGCCTTCGCCACATCATGCTTGTAGCCAGGCAGGTCGCTGGCGTAGCCCCAGGTATTAGGCGGATACGGACCATTGGCCGGGCGCGCCGAGCCTTCGAATACCGCTTTCAGGTAAGTATCTTTGTCGAATGCCAGGTTGATCGCCTGACGCACTTCCGGTTTGTCCAGTGGCGGATGCTGGCTGTTGATCGCCAGGAAAGCGGTCATGAAGGCGTCAGTCTTTTCGACCTTCAGGTTCGAATCCTTGCCGGCTTCAGCAACATCCATCGGCTTGGGCGACAGGGCAACCTGGCACTCATTGCGGCGAATACGTTGCAGGCGAACATTGGCGTCCGGCGTAATCGCGTAGATCAACGCATCAACGGCCGGTTTCCCGGCGAAGTAATCCGGGTTCGCCTCGTAACGCACCACCGAGTCTTTCTGGAAGCGCTTGAAGATAAAAGGCCCGGTGCCAATCGGCTGGCTGTTAAGCTTCTCCGGCGTACCGGCCTTCAACAGCTGCGCGGTGTACTCCGCGGAATAAATAGAAGCGAAGCCCATGCTGAGCGTCGCCAGAAAGGTCGCATCCGGGTGGTCCAGGGTGATGCGCACTGTGGTGGCATCGGTCGCTTCGACTTTCTTGATCAGCGACGGCCATTGCATGGATTGCGCGTGGGGGAAGCCCTGCACAGCGACCTTATTCCACGGATTGGCCGGATCGAGCATGCGCTGGAAGCTGAACACCACGTCGTCAGCGTTGAGTTCGCGCGTGGGGGTGAAATAGTCGGTGTGATGGAATTTCACGCCGGCGCGAAGTTTGAAGTCGTAGGTCAGCCCGTCCGGCGACACACTCCAGCTCTGCGCCAGGCTCGGAACCAGCTTGGCGTCCTTGGCGTCATAGTCCACCAGGCGGTTCATCAGCACGTCGGCCGAGGCGTTGGTGGTGGTCAGCGAGTTGTACTGCACCACGTCAAAGCCTTCGGGGCTGGCTTCCGTGCAGACGCTCAGCGTCGTTGCCGCCTGGGCCAGCAGTGGTGTGGACAGGGACGCGAGCAACAGGGGTAGAACGGCTAGGCGCATGGCGATTTTCCTTTCAGAGAGAGCCCATCTGCCGGCGCAGTCTGGAGAGTCAGTAACCCTAGACCATCGATTGGCGCAGAACAATCGCTGCGGCGCGACGAGTGGTATATTTCCCGCCGCGCCTAACGCCGCTGGCGTTGCCGGGTGAAAGCCCTGGCTTTGTGACAGGCAATTCGTGGTTTGTGTTGTTGCACCGGGGGCTTTCTGGTATAAAGCAGCGCTCTTTTCTAGGGGCCCGCTGCCTTCACCTTAGGTGTGGCCGGTAAGACCCCTGAAGAAACGCGGCGCCTGGCGCCAAATGACTGAGAGATTAAGCGGCCAACCCATGCCGGGTTGGGCATGTGGTTTTAGAGGGCTGAGGCATGTCGAGAGTATGTCAAGTTACCGGTAAGGGTCCGGTAACCGGGAATAACATTTCCCACGCAAACAACAAAACCCGTCGTCGTTTCCTGCCAAACCTGCAGCATCACCGCTTCTGGGTTGAAGAAGAGAAACGCTTCGTACGTCTGCGCGTATCTGCTAAAGGCATGCGTATCATCGACAAGCGTGGTATCACGGTTGTTCTGGCCGAAATCCGCCGTGCTGGCGCGAAGGTCTAAGGGAGAAAATCATGCGTGAATTGATCCGTTTGGTGTCGACCGCTAACACCGGCCACTTCTACACCACCGACAAGAACAAGCGCACGACTCCGGACAAAATCGAAATTAAAAAATTCGATCCGGTTGTTCGTAAGCACGTGATCTACAAAGAAGCCAAAATCAAGTAATTGATTTCTGCCTCTTACAAAAAAGCCCGCAGCGATGCGGGCTTTTTTGTGGGTGAAATAAGGTGGGTCAACTAACAATCAGGCCTTCTGTTCAAACACCACATAGATCTTGCGGCAGGCCTCCAGCACCTCCCACGTGCCTGTGAACCCTGCAGGAATCACGAAGCGGTCACCCGCGCGCAGGGTTTTCGACTTGCCTGCTTCGTCACGGATGACCGAGACGCCCTGCACGATTTCACAGTACTCATGCTCGGTGTAATTTACCTTCCACTGACCGACTTCCCCTTCCCAGACGCCTGCATTCAGCTGCCCGCACGGGCTGTTGTAATGGTCGTAAACCGTCTGGTTCGGCTCGCCCTTGAGGATCTTTTCAGCAGCAGGGGTGAAACGCTCCGCTGCGGTAGTGGCTTCGCTGAAGTCGACGATGCTTTCGATGCTCATATCTGATTCCTGAAAGTAGGCGCTGCGTGATTGTTGCTTGCCGAGGGCCGGATGGAAAGCACAAGCAAGCCCGAACAGCTGTTGAATAAAATGCACGATCCGGCCAGATTTAGCCCGCTTCTGTCCAATATATTGGAAATCCGTCCAATGCTGGTTTAGGGTGGCGAATGCCTTCGGCCGATCCGATGACGCGTCAGGCCCTGCCCTGAAGCCCGATTCGAGTGCGAAGACGTGCCTATTTCATAAGAGGAGGACGTTTCATGACCACCCTGACTCATGCTGACTGGGAACAACGCGCCCAGGATCTGAAAATCGAAGGCCGTGCTTTCATCAACGGTGAATACACAGACGCCGCATCCGGCTCGACGTTCGACTGCATCAGTCCGGTCGATGGCCGCTTCCTCGCCCACGTCGCCAGCTGTGACGCCGCCGACGCGCAGCGCGCCGTTGAAAATGCCCGGGCTACGTTCAATTCCGGCGTCTGGTCGCGATTGGCGCCGGCCAAGCGCAAGGCAGCCATGCTTCGTCTGGCCGAGCTGATCAACGAGAACGTCGAAGAGCTGGCGCTGCTCGAAACCCTCGACATGGGCAAGCCGATCAGCGACTCCTATGGCATCGACATTCCCGGCTCCGCCCAGGCGTTGAGCTGGAGCGGCGAGGCCATCGACAAGCTGTACGACGAAGTGGCGCCGACCCCGCACGATCAATTGGGCTTGGTGACTCGTGAACCAATTGGCGTAGTGGCGGCCATCGTGCCGTGGAATTTCCCGCTGTTGATGGCGTCCTGGAAGCTGGGCCCTGCGCTGTCGAGCGGCAACTCGGTGATCCTCAAACCGTCGGAAAAATCCCCGCTGACCGCGATCCGCGTCGCCCAGCTCGCCATCGAAGCCGGTATTCCGGCTGGCGTGCTGAACGTGCTGCCGGGTTACGGCCACACCGTCGGTAAAGCGCTGGCGCTGCACATGGACGTCGACACGGCTGTGTTCACCGGTTCGACGAAGATTGCCAAGCAGTTGCTGATCTACTCCGGCGAATCGAACATGAAGCGCGTCTGGCTGGAAGCCGGCGGCAAGAGCCCGAACATCGTCTTCGCCGACGCGCCAGATCTGCAGGCTGCGGCGGAATCTGCGGCCAGCGCCATCGCCTTCAATCAGGGCGAAGTCTGCACGGCCGGCTCCCGTCTGTTGGTCGAGCGCTCAATCAAGGACAAATTCCTGCCGATGGTGATCGAAGCGCTGAAAGCCTGGAAGCCGGGCAACCCGCTTGATCCGGCAACCACCGTTGGCGCGCTGGTCGATACCCAGCAGATGAACACCGTACTGTCGTACATCGAAGCCGGCCACACCGACGGCGCCAAGCTCGTCGTCGGCGGCAAGCGCATTCTGCAAGAGACAGGTGGGACCTACGTTGAGCCGACGATCTTCGACGGCGTGACCAACGCGATGAAGATCGCTCAGGAAGAGATCTTCGGGCCAGTGCTCTCTGTGCTGACCTTCGATACCGCTGAAGAAGCCATTCAGATTGCCAACGACACGCCTTACGGCCTGGCCGCGGCGGTGTGGACGGCTGACTTGTCCAAGGCGCATCTGACCGCGAAGGCGTTGCGCGCTGGCAGCGTGTGGGTCAATCAGTACGATGGCGGCGACATGACTGCGCCGTTTGGTGGCTTTAAGCAGTCCGGCAACGGGCGAGACAAGTCGCTGCACGCGTTCGATAAATACACCGAGCTGAAAGCGACCTGGATCAAGCTGTAAGAGGCCGCGCGCGCTTCAACACTCAGTCGCTGTAAAAACCAACGCAGCCGGGCTTTCATCAAAGCCCGGCTGTTTTGTTTCGTCCTTTTGAGCCACAGGAGCGTGGTGATGCGTTGGGGTACTTATTTCGCTGTGCTGGCGTCGGTATTGAGCGTCGGTCTGGCGCTGGGCGTGAGCATGCCGCTGGTGTCCCTGCGGCTGGAGGCTTGGGGTTACGGTGCGTTTGCCATTGGCGTCATGGCTGCGATGCCGGCCATTGGCGTGCTGCTGGGTGCCAGCCTTGCCAGCCGGCTCGCTTCAAGACTCGGCACCGCCAACCTGATGCGGCTGTGCCTGTGGGCCGGGTCATTTTCAGTGGGTTTACTGGCGTTACTGCCCAATTACTGGATCTGGCTGGTATTGAGGCTGATGCTCGGGACGATCCTGACCATCGTCTTCGTGCTCGGCGAGAGCTGGATCAACCAGTTGGTGATCGAACGGCTGCGCGGCAAGCTGGTGGCGCTGTACGGCAGTTCCTACGCATTGAGTCAGCTGGGCGGGCCGGTGCTGCTGGGTTTCATTGGCACGGAAGCAGATTACGGGTTCTGGGTCGGGACCCTGTTGCTGGCGGTATCGCCGTTTCTATTGCTGGGCAGAACAGGCGCGCCGAGCGCGGAATCCAGCCATGTGACGCTGCGCGATCTCGGCGGCTTCTGTCGGAGTTTGCCGGCCATTGCGTGGGCCATCGCTTTATTCGCCGGGTTTGAAGCGATGATTCTGACCCTGCTGCCGGTGTATTGCCTGCAGCAAGGCTTCACGCCTGAAATCGCCTTGGCAATGGTCAGCACTGTGGTGGTGGGTGATGCGCTTCTGCAACTGCCGATTGGTGCGCTGGCCGACAGGGTCTCGCGTCGGCGGCTGTTTTCCGGGTGTGCGCTGGTGCTGATGGTGTCGAGCCTGGCGATCCCGCTGCTGGTCGACACAATCGCCATCTGGCCGCTGTGGGTACTGTTCGGCGCCAGTGCGGGCGGGTTGTTCACGCTGTCGCTGATTTTGATTGGCGAGCGCTACCGCGATGACGCTTTGGTGCGCGCCAATGCCCACGTCGCCCAGCTGTGGGGGATCGGTTGCCTGCTCGGCCCCTTGGCGGCAGGCGCTGGCAGCCAGTGGGTCAGCGGTCAGGCGCTGCCGTTGCTGATGGCGGCGGGGGCGCTGGGGTTGGTCATCCTGTCCCAGCGCCCCAAGGCCTTTGGAGCGCAGGCGGTGGCGGCTTAAAGCATCTTTTCCAGGCCGACCGCCGTGCTGAACCAGGCGTTCATCCGGCGCCACCAGTCGCCAGGCTCTTTGGACAGCGTGTGGATTTTGCCGTTGTCCTCGGTCACCCACACCAGCCGGTTGTTTTCCAGCTTGACCTGATAGCTGATGGCCGGCGCCATACCCTGAAGCGCCAGCTCGCGCAGGTATTCGGTCAGCTCGGGGCTGTCGACCAGCACGCCGACTTCGGTGTTCCACAGCACTGACCGTGGGTCGAAATTGAACGAACCCACGAACATCTTCTGCCGATCAAAGATCATCGCCTTGCTGTGCAGGCTCGATTCCGAGCCGCCCTTGATCAGGTTTGTGTGCAGAAATGCAGGTCCGCTGCCCTTGGCGTTGCTCGGATCGCCTGGCTGGCGGCGCAGTTCGAACAGCTTCACGCCGTGCTCCAGCAGTGCTCGGCGGTAGGGCGCGTAACCGCCGTGTACCGCCGGCACGTCGGTGGCCTCCAGCGAATTCGTCAGCAGGTTCACCGACACGCCTTTGTCCGAGAGTCCGGTCAGGTACACCAAGCCTTCCTGCCCGGGCACGAAGTAGGCTGAGATCAGCATCAGTTCCTTGTGCACGCCGCCCAGATCAGGACTCAATTGAGTCGCCAGCAGCAGATGCGGGTCGGGCTCGCCCCGTGACAGCACCTTGGTCGGCGCGTCCCACAACGCCTGGTTGTGCGCCCAGATCAGCTCATTGAGCCAGGTCTTCATGCGCGGGTGAGTCCGATAGTCCATCAGCCGTTCATACAGGGCCTTCTTCTCAACGTGGGCCTGATCCAGCGACTCGGCCAGCAGAGCGCGCGCTTTGGTCAGATCCTTACGATCGGGTGGCCAGTAGAGGAAGTCGTTGATCGGCTTGCTGAGCGCGCTGTTCCAGTACTGATCGAAGCTGTGACCCAGCTGTTCCGCCACCGGGCCCACGCTGAGCATGTCGATGTCGGTGAAATTCAGATTGGGTTCGGCGTCGAAATACTCGTCACCCAGATTGCGCCCGCCGACGATGGCCACGGCGCCGTCGGCCAGCCACAACTTGTTGTGCATGCGGCGATGCTGCTGGGACAGATTGAACAGCCGGCCCAGGTTACGGGTGGCGCCCATGCTGCGGCCCAGATTGAGCGGATTGAACAGGCGGATTTGAATGTTCGGGTGCGCAGCGAGTGTGGCGATGACTTCATCCAGCCCGTCGCTGGTGGTGTCGTCCAGCAGGATGCGCACGCGAACGCCGCGATCGGCAGCTTTGAGCAATTCGTCAACCAGTGCCCGCGTGCTCAGGCCGTCGTGAACGATGTAGTACTGTAGATCCAGGCTGGTTTTGGCGTTGCGAATCAGCTCGGCGCGGGCCATGAAGGCTTCGGTGCTGTTGGGCAGCAGGCGGAAGCCCGAACGGCCCTCGTGAGGCGCCGCCTGGGCCATGATCGAGCGGCCGAATGAAGACTGCGCCGCCGGCAGCGCCTGACTCGGTCCGTCAGGAGCGGGCGTGTGCGCACAACCGCTGAGGCCGAGGGCGAGAGCCAGGAGGAGGGGCACCGCCCGTAAGTTCGTCAACGCGGTCATCCGAAAATCAGTCATGGCGATATGACCGCGCTTTCTCCTAAAGGTTAAAAGCCGCAAAAGGTTAAAAGCTTCAAAAGGTTTAGCTGCAAAGGTCATGCAGGGTCGGTCCGCTGCATGAGCAGCGCCGTGGCAGCGCCGACCTTGCGCACCGCTTCCTCGATTTGCGCGGTCGGCTTGGCGGCGAAGTTCATGCGCAGGCAGTTTCTGTATTTGCCGGACGCCGAAAATATGCTGCCCACGGCGATCTGTACGCCTTGCCCCTGCAAGGCGCGGTTCAGGCGCAAGGAGTCGAAGTCTTCCGGCAGCTCGATCCACAGCATGAACCCGCCCTGGGGACGACTCACACGGGTGCCTTCCGGGAAGTAACGCGTGACCCAGCCGGTCATCAGGTCGCGACTGCGTTGGTACTGGCCGCGCATCCGGCGCATGTGCGGCTCGTAGTGCCCGGCCTTGAGAAAATCGGAAATCGCCAGTTGTGGCTGAGTCGCAGTGGAACCGGTGCTGATGTATTTCATGTGCAGCGCGCGATCAAGGTATCGGCCGGGCGCGACCCAACCGACGCGCAGGCCCGGCGCCAAGGTCTTGGAAAACGAGCTGCAGAGCAGGACGCGGCCGTCTTCGTCGAAGGATTTGATCGTGCGCGGGCGAGGGTAGGTGTAGGCCAGATCGCCATACACATCGTCTTCGATGATCGCCACATCGAAGCGTTGCGCCAGGGTCAGCAGTGCGCGTTTACGGTCCTCCGGCATGATGTAGCCCAGCGGGTTGTTGCAGCTCGGCGTCAGCTGTATGGCTTTGATCGGCCACTGTTCCAGCGCCAGCTCCAATGCGTCGAGGCTGATGCCGGTGAGCGGGTCGGTGGGGATTTCCAGGGCTTTCATGCCCAGCCCCTTGAGCGCCTGCATGGCGCCGTGAAAGCTGGGCGAGTCGACTGCGACGATGTCGCCCGGCTGGCACACCGAACGGATGCAGATGGCCAGTGCTTCCTGTGCGCCGGTGGTGATCACCAGATCGTCCGGATCGATGTTGGTGCCGGAATCCAGCAGCAGCCGCGCGACTTGCTCCCTCAGGCAGCGCCGACCGTGGATGTTGTCGTAATACAGCCCGGGCATGTCGGAGCGACGGCTGATTCTGCCCAGCGCCTGGGTCAGTGGCCGTAAGGTCGGGCTGGTGACGTCGGGCATGCCGCGACCCAGCTGAACCACGTCAGGGCTGGGTGCGGCTCGTGCCAGTTCCAGCACTTGATCCCACTGAGAGATTTCCACCGGGCGCTGGGCGGGGCGGCCTATCGCAGGCAGGGCGGGCGTCTTGCGGCCAGCCGGCACGAAATACCCGGACTTGGGCCGTGGCAGCGCGAGCCCGTTGTCTTCCAGCAATCGATACGCCTGCTGCACGGTGCTCAGGCTGACGCCGTGCTCAAGACTCAACGCACGCACCGAGGGCAGCCGGTCGCCGGGGCGATAAAAGCCGTTTTCGATGCGCGTGCCGAGCAATTCGGCGAGGTTGACGTAGAGGGTCATGGCGTACTCCCACAAGGTGATGCGATCGGTAGACCGATACAGATGTTGGGAAAATACAGCATTCAGCGCGAGAGGAAACCGATCTGTATGCAAAGAATAATAATTCTTTGGATCTGTAATGGTTTTCCATACAGACACATCATGAATCCACTCGAAACCCACCCTGAGGTGTCTGGAAATGAGCGGAATAAGTGATGTTCGGTTAACGCTGTATGCCGGTGAGCTGGTCCGGGAGCAGGACGGGAGCTCGCGCATTAGTGCGCCGGAAGGATTAGGGATATGGGGGCTGTTTCAGCATCGCCTGGCCAGTCGGCGCGCGTTATTAAAACTGACTGACGAGCAGTTGAAGGATATTGGCTTGAGCAGCGAGCAGGCGCGCCATGAAGGCCTCAAGCCGTTCTGGCGCGAATGAGGGCTGTGACGCAGTCAGCCTCACAGCGGCGAGTTTCGTTACACCAGTTCTTTGAAGCGGTGCCACAACATCCCCAGCGCCAATAGCGGCGAGCGCAAATGTTTACCGCCGGGGAAGGTGATGTGGGGGACTTTAGCAAAGAGCTCGAACCCGCCGCTGTGTTGGCCGCTGATGGCCTCAGCCAGCAACTTGCCCGCCAGATGCGTCGCGTTCAACCCGTGCCCCGCGTACGCCTGGGCGTAGAACACGTTTGGATGCGTGTGCAGTCGCCCGATCTGCGGCAAGCGATTGGCGCCGATGCCGATCATCCCGCCCCACTGAAAATCGATCTTCACGTCTTTGAGCTGAGGGAACACCTTGAGCATCTTCGGCTGCATGTACGCTGCAATGTCGCTCGGGTCGCGGCCTGAATAGTGACAGGCGCCGCCGAACAGCAAGCGTCGATCAGCCGACAGCCGAAAATAATCCACCGCCACACGCTGATCGCACATCGCGGTGTTGCGCGGAATCAGCTGGCTGGCGAGTTCTTCGCTCAGTGGCTCGGTGGCGATGACGTAACTGCCGGCGGGCAAGACCTTGCCGCTCAACTCCCCATCGAGCTCGTTGAGATACGCATTGCAGCCCAGCACCAGCGTGCTGGCGCGCACCCGCCCGTGGGCTGTATGAATGTTGACCTCTGTCCCGTATTCCAGCCGCGTCGCTGCCGAGTGTTCGAACACCTGCACGCCCAGTGACTGAGCGATGGCGGCTTCTGCCAGCGCCAGGTTCAGCGGATGCAGATGGCCCGAGCCCATGTCCAGCATCGCGCCGGCATAGTTGGGTGAGCCGATGACGCTGCTGAGGTTGCCCGCTTCAATCAGTTCAAGCGCGTGTCGGTAACCCAGGCTGCGCAGCTCTTCGGCGTCTTTGGCAAAGCCCTCGAATTCCTTGGGTTTGTTCGCCAGATCGCAGTAGCCCCAGGTCAGGTCGCAGTCGATCTGGTATTTGCTGACGCGCTCGCGGACGATTTCCACCGCTTCGAGGCCCATCAGCTTGAGCTGACGAACGCCGTCCTCGCCGATGACATTGCTGAACTGGTCCACGTCATGGCCGACGCCGCGGATCAACTGCCCGCCATTACGACCGCTCGCGCCCCAGCCGATCTTGTGTGCTTCCAGCAGCACCACCTTCAAGCCGCGTTCAGCCAGCTCGATCGCCGTGTTCAGCCCGGAAAACCCGCCACCGATGATGCAGACGTCGGTTTTGATCTCGCCGTGCAGGGCAGGGTGGTCAGGCTGAGCATGGCGGGTGGCGGCGTAGTAAGAGGCCGCGTGATCAGACAATCCGGGCTGGGGAGACCGAGCATTCATGTTGAATATCCCGAGAACACTGTTTGGAAAATTTTACGGAGGGTAGCGGGGTGAATGAATCCGGGCAAGAAAATGCCAGCGGACGATCACCCGGGTGTAAGTCCCGGAGGCGCTGGGGCACAATCAGCACCTTTCACAGGGGAAACTGCCGCGATGGGCTGCAACAGCGAGAAAATCCGCGATCTGCGGCGGCAGATTCCGTCGTTCGAATGCGTCCCGGGTTGCCACGATTGCTGTGGGCCGGTGACCACGTCGTCCGAAGAGATGTCGCGCTTGCCGCGCAAGACACCAGCCGAGCAGGAAGCGGCGCTCAACGAGCTGAACTGCGTACACCTGGGGCCCAATGGCTGCACCGTGTATGACGAACGGCCGCTGATTTGTCGCCTGTTCGGCACCACGAAAACCCTGCCATGCCCCAACGGTCGCCGCCCTGAGGTCCTGATTCACCCGCGCGCCGAGAAGCAGGTGCATGAGTTCATCGCCTCTACGCGGCAGGTCCTGGTGTAACGACGCCAGATGCCATCAATCTACTGCTAGTGTTCACTCCGGAATCGGCAGGCACAAACTTTCCTTCACCTCTTCCATCACGATGTAGCTCTTGGACTCCCGCACGTGGGGCAGCTTGAGCAGGATATCCCCCAGCAGCTTGCGGTACGACGCCATCTCGGAAATCCGCGCTTTCACCAGATAGTCGAAATCCCCTGACACCAGATGGCATTCCAGCACATGGGGCAGTTTGAGCACCGCGCGGCGGAATTCTTCAAAGGTGTCACCGGACTTGTAGTCCAGGCTGATCTCGACAAACACCAACAAGCTGGCTTTGAGGTTCTGCGGATTGAGGCGGGCGTTGTAGCCCATGATGATGCCTTCACGCTCCAGACGCCGGACCCGCTCCGTACACGGCGTGGTAGACAGCCCGACGCGTTCGCCCAGTTCGGTGAAGGAGATCCGGCCGTCGTTTTGCAGGATGCGCAGGATATTGCGGTCGATCTTGTCCAGCTCGCGTTTGGACTGGTGCTGGGTACGCATCGAAGAGCCCTCTGCCAAAGCGTCGGTTGCCGAGAAGAAATGCCGAATATAGGCGTTTATATAGTCAAAAGCACTGCTCACGCCTTTTTATACTGCGCACATCCTTGCTTAAAACTTGAAAACGTCAGCGGATATCCGCGATGAGGGAATCAACATGCGCGTTCTGGTCCTTGGAAGTGGCGTAATCGGTACCACCAGTGCGTATTACCTGGCGCGTGCGGGCTTCGAGGTGACGGTCGTTGACCGTCAGCCGGCCGCGGCCATGGAAACCAGTTTCGCCAACGCCGGGCAGGTGTCGCCGGGTTACGCCTCGCCATGGGCGGCGCCGGGTGTGCCGCTCAAGGCGCTTAAATGGTTGCTGCAGCGCCATGCGCCGCTGGCGATCAAGGCAACGGCCGATATCGATCAATACCTGTGGATGGCGCAGATGCTGCGCAACTGCACCCAGAACCGTTATGCGGTGAACAAAGAGCGCATGGTTCGCCTCTCCGAATACAGCCGCGACTGCCTTGATGAGCTGCGTGCCGAGACCGGCATTGCCTACGAAGGCCGCAGCCTGGGCACGACCCAGCTGTTCCGCACTCAGGAGCAACTGGACAACGCCGCCAAGGACATCGCCGTACTCGAACAGGCCGGCGTGCCCTATGAAGTGCTCGACCGTGAAGGCATTGCCCGGGTCGAGCCAGCCCTGGCCAGCGTCAGCAATATCCTCAGTGGGGCACTGCGTCTTCCGAACGATCAGACCGGCGACTGCCAGCTGTTCACCACGCGTCTGGCCGAAATGTGCGTGAAGCTGGGGGTTGAGTTCCGCTTCGGCCAGTCCATCGAGTCTATTGATTTCGCCGGCGACACCATCAAGGGCGTGCGCATCAACGGCACGCTCGAAACCGCTGACCGCTACGTGCTGGCGCTTGGCAGCTACTCGCCGCAACTGCTCAAGCCCCTCGGCATCAAGGCGCCGGTTTATCCGCTCAAGGGCTACTCGCTGACGGTGCCGATCACCGACCCAGCGATGGCGCCGACTTCGACCATTCTCGACGAGACCTACAAGGTCGCGATTACCCGCTTCGACAATCGTATTCGTGTGGGCGGGATGGCCGAGATCGCCGGTTTCGACCTGTCGCTTAATCCTCGTCGCCGCGAGACCCTGGAGATGATCGTCAACGACCTTTATCCTCACGGCGGCGACCTGCAGCAGGCCAGCTTCTGGACCGGTCTGCGCCCGACCACGCCGGACGGAACGCCGATCGTCGGCGCAACGCCTTACCGCAATCTGTTCCTCAACACCGGCCACGGCACGTTGGGTTGGACGATGGCCTGCGGTTCAGGCAGATTGCTGGCTGACCTGATCGCGCGCAAAACGCCGCAGATCAGCGCTGAAGGCCTCGATATTTCCCGTTACGGCAGTTCCAAGGAGATCGCAAAACATGTCCATTCAGCGCCAGCTCACCAATGAGCGCATGAGCCAGTTGGTCGTCCATAACGGCACCGTTTATCTTGCCGGGCAAGTGGCTGACGACATGGCAGCGGGGATTGAGCAGCAGACCCGCGAGACGCTTCACAGCATTGAGCGATTGCTGGACCTGGCCGGTACCGACAAAACCCGCATTTTGTCGGTGACGATCTACCTGAAAGACATCGATGCACACTTTGCCGGCATGAACAGCGTCTGGGACACCTGGCTGCCGAGGGGCCTTGCCCCTGCGCGTGCAACGGTTGAAGCCAAGCTGTGCGAGCCTGAGATTCTGGTTGAACTGTCGGTGGTTGCGGCGCTGCCGTAGTTCACCCACCTATATCCATCTATTGACCAACAAGAAGCCCCAGCATGCGTCCAGCCCGCGCCCTTATCGACCTTCAGGCCTTGCGCCACAACTACCAACTGGCGCGCGACACCGCTGGCGCCAAGGCGCTTGCTGTTATCAAGGCGGACGCCTACGGCCACGGCGCGGTGCAGGTTGCGCAGGCGCTGGAATCCGAGGCCGATGGTTTTGCCGTGGCGTGCATTGAAGAAGCGCTGGAGCTGCGTCAGGCCGGGATCAAAGCCCCGATTCTGCTGCTGGAGGGTTTTTTCGAGGCCGACGAACTGGCGCTGATCGTCGAGCATGATTTCTGGTGCGTGGTGCATTCCCTCTGGCAGCTCGATGCCATCGAGCAAACCGCCCTCGGCAAGCCGCTGAACGTGTGGCTGAAGATGGATTCGGGCATGCACCGCGTTGGCATTCACCCGGCGGATTTTCAGGCGGCCCATCAGCGGCTGCTGAACAGCGGCAAGGCCGCGAAGATTGTCTTGATGACCCACTTCGCCCGCGCCGACGAACTCGACAGCGCGCGCACCGATGAGCAAGTAGCCATTTTTCAATCGGCCCGTGCCGGTCTGACCGCCGAACTCAGCCTGCGCAATTCCCCAGCCGTCATGGGCTGGCCCAGCGTGCCGAGTGACTGGGTGCGTCCGGGCATCATGCTCTACGGCGCGACGCCGTTTGATCAGCCGCAATCGGTCGCCGATCGTTTGCAGCCGGTCATGACCCTGGAATCCCGCGTCATCTGCGTGCGTGACCTGCCCGTCGGTGAGCCAGTGGGCTACGGCGGTACATTCGTCGCCGAGCGAAACATGCGCATCGGTGTGGTCGCGATGGGCTATGCCGACGGCTATCCGCGGCAGGCGCCTACCGGTACCCCCGTGATGGTCGACGGTCAGCGCAGCCAGTTGCTCGGGCGTGTGTCGATGGACATGCTCTGTGTCGACCTCACCGACGTGCCGGGCGCAGGGCTGGGCAGCCGCGTCGAGCTGTGGGGCAAGAACATCCACATCAGCGACCTTGCGTCCAGCGCGGGCATGATTCCGTACCAGATTCTGTGCAATCTGAAACGCGTGCCAAGGCTCTATTCCAAGGCCTGACGGCCGCTCGCCAATCCTCGGCAAATCACCCCTTCGCGGCCTGTGATGGCCGCCAGTCCCTTTGCTGATCCGGCCATGGGCTCAAGTGTTGTAAATACTGAACGCTGTTGCCATGATGGCGGCCACTTGACCCAACTTGATCATCAGGAGGACTCCCGCATTGGACGTCGGTGAACGACTGCAATCCATTCGTAAACTCAAAGGTCTGTCCCAGCGTGAACTCGCCAAACGAGCGGGCGTGACCAACAGCACCATCTCCATGATCGAGAAGAACAGCGTCAGCCCCTCGATCAGCTCCCTGCGCAAGGTGCTGGGCGGCATACCGATGTCCATGGTGGAGTTCTTTTCCGAAGAGCTCGAACCCGAAAATCCGACCCAAGTGGTCTATAAAGCCAGCGAACTGATCGATATCTCGGACGGTGCCGTGACCATGAAACTGGTCGGCAAATCCCATCCGAGCCGCGCCATTGCGTTCCTTTCCGAAGTCTACCCGCCGGGTGCCGACACTGGCGTCGAGATGCTCGTGCACGAGGGCGAGGAGACCGGGATTCTGGTCGAGGGCCGTCTTGAGCTGGTGGTCGGTCTGGACACCTACGTGCTCGAAGAGGGCGACAGTTACTACTTCGAAAGCTCCCGACCCCATCGCTTTCGCAACCCGTTCGACGTTCCTGCGCGACTCATCAGCGCGGCCACGCCGGCGAATTTCTGATCAGCGACATGATTAACCGAAAACTGATCTTCATCGGGCTGGCCGTCTTGCTCTTCGCCGACACTGCTGACGCGACCATGCGCTGCGGCACGGCGCTTATCAGTCTGGGGGACACCGCCGACGTGGTCCGCCAGAAGTGCGGGGCGCCCGACAGCAGTGCTGATCAAATGCCCGCGCTCAGGAGCAACGGCGTCCCGAAGCTTGGTACTGCTAAAGTCAGCTTATGGGTGTATGGCCCTCGCAACGGCGCAAAACAACACCTGCGGTTCATCGAGGACAAGTTGGTGGAAATCGAGACGAAGCGGGATTGAGTGGCCGCGTGACAGTCGTTTTTTAAGGGCGCAAGCCGCGCAGTGCAGCAAATCCCCTGAAGGCCCGGTCCAACCGCTATCAAATAACAAAATCAGGAGAGGCCGGATGCCGCATTCCTGCTCGATCGAGCAAGCTGTCGATCACGTGTTGGCTGAATTGCCGGCACACATCCATATGGGTATGCCGCTGGGGTTGGGCAAGCCCAATCGCTTCGCCAACGCGTTGTACGCCCGAATCAAATCGCTGCCCGATCGGCATCTGACTATCTACACCGCGCTGTGCCTCGGGCGACCGGATGGCGGCGATGGTTTGCAGGGACGTTTTCTCGAACCCTTTCTGGAGCGCGTCTTCGACGATTACCCTGAACTGGATTTCCTCACCGATCTGCGCCGGGACGACCTCCCGCCCAACATTCACGTTCAGCAGTTCTTCATGCAGCCCGGCAGCCTGTTGGGCAGTGTCGAAGCGCAGCAGGATTACGTCAGCAGCAATTACAGCCACGCTGCGCGGGACATCAACGCCAATGGTCTGAATCTGATCGCGCAACTGATCGCCCGCGACTCCCAACGGCCCGATTACCTCAGCCTGAGCTGCAACCCCGACATCACCCTCGACCTGTTGCCCATGGTGGAAAAACGCCGTGGGTTGGGCGAGCGCATTCTGATACTCGGCCACGTCCACGCGGATCTGCCCTACATGCAGGGCGGTGCCGAGGTCAGCGCCGACACCTTCGACCTGCTGATCGAGCATGAAGAGCGCAGCACGCTGTTCTCGACGCCGAACATGCCGGTCGGTGTTCAGGATCATTTCATTGGCTTGTATGCGAGCACGCTGGTGCGCGATGGCGGCACGCTGCAGATCGGCATCGGCTCGATGGGCGACGCCCTGACCGCCGCCTTGCTTGCGCGCCAGGCCGATAACGAAACCTATCGCGCGTGCCTGGCCGAGCTGGACGGCATTTCCACCTGGAAGCCGTTGATCGAGGCGCAAGGCGGGGTGATGCCCTTCGCCACCGGGCTTTATGGCTGCAGCGAAATGCTGGTCAACGGGCTGCTGGTGCTGCTGGACGCGGGGATCATCCGCCGCAAGGTTTACGCCGACGTCGAGCTGCAGCAAATGGCCAACGACGGGGTTCTGGACGAATCGATTTATAGCGACGGCGTGTTGATTCACGGCGGCTTCTTTCTCGGGCCGCGCAGCTTCTACGAGCGGCTGCGGGAATTCACGCCGGCGCAGATCGCGCAGATCAACATGACTGCGATCAGTTACATCAACGAGCTATACGGCGACGAGACGCTCAAGCGCCTGCAACGGCGGGATGCGCGATTCATCAACAGTTGCTTCACCGTGACGTTGCTGGGCGCAGCGGTCTCCGATCAACTGGCCGATGGCCGTGTGGTCAGCGGTGTGGGCGGGCAGTACAACTTCGTCGCTCAGGGCCATGCGCTGGAAGGCGCACGTTCCGTGCTGATTCTGCGCAGCTGGCGTGAGTCGGGTGGAGAGGTCAATTCCAATATCGTCTGGGACTATGCGCACACGACGATCCCGAGGCATCTGCGCGATATCGTCGTCACTGAATATGGCATCGCCGACCTGCGCGGCAAAACCGACGCGGCGGTGATCGAGGCGCTGCTCAACATCAGCGATTCACGCTTCCAGCCGGGCCTGATCGATCAGGCGCAAAAAGCCGGCAAGCTGCCGAAGGATTTCCGCCTTGATCCGCTGTTCAGCCAGAACACGCCCGAGCGGCTGAAGGACATCCGCGACCAGTTCCCGTCGCTGTTCATCGAGTACCCGCTGGGCAGCGATTTTACGGCCGAGGAGCGCGATCTCCTGCGCGCGCTCAACTGGTTGAAAAGCAAGTTCAAGCTCACGGAAATCATCGAGCTGGGCAAGGCCACGCTGGAAGCGCCTGACGCGAGCGCCTATCCGGAGCACTTGCAGCGCATGGGCCTCGATCATCCGCAGGGGTTGCGAGAAGAGCTGTATCAGCGGCTGGTGCTGGCGGGGTTGCAGGCGACGGCTTAGGCCCGATGTTTCCCACGTTTACTGTGGCATCCGTTCAGCCGAGGGTTTTGATCACCAGTAGCACGGCAGCAAAGAAGCCGCTGACCGCAAACAGCTGCTGCAACCGCGGGCCGGCGAGGTAACGGCTGACCTGTCTGCCGACTACCAGTCCGGCGACGGCCCCTGCGGCGAACGGCAGTCCCACAGTCCAATGCATCGCGCCGCTGATGGTGGCGGTGATCACGCTGCCGGTCGAGACCAGGGCGATCACCGCCAGCGACGTGGCGACGATGCTCTTCATCTCAAGGTCGGTGTATCGGGTCAATGCCGGCACGATGACGAAGCCGCCACCCACACCGAGCAATCCTGACAACAGCCCGGCCAATGCACCGGTCGCCGCCAGTGACCGAGCGCAAGGCAGGGTCCAGCGCAGCCGGCCCACCAGCGGATTGACTACGCAGGGCCTGAATGCCCCACGATCCGGCGGCTTGCCGTGACGCAGTTCGTGAGCGGCTTTGCGGTAGATCCGCCCGCACACATAAAACAGAATCAGCGCAAACCCCAACGCCAGCGGCGCATTGGGCAGCTGGTGCGCCAGCCACAGCCCTACCGGCGACAGCGCGATGCCAATGATTGCGATGAAAATGGCCGCACGGTAACGGACGATACCTTGGCGCAGCCCAAGCGCTGCACCGACGGCCGAAGCCAGGCCGACCGCCAAAAGGCCCACCGGCGCGGCTTCGATCATCGTCAGGCCCAGCCCGAAAACCAGCAGCGGCACCGCAAGAATGCCGCCACCGGCGCCCGTCAATCCCAATACCGCGCCAATGATCGTACCGAGGCCGGCTCCGATCAGTTCGTGTTCATTCATCGTAAGTGAGCAAGCTCCGTGGGGGCTGTCAGGAGGTAGCTGTTCAGGGTGAGCGCGCCTGATCGGCGCGCTCGGCAGGGTTTACAGCGCATTGATCGGGACCTTCAGGTAGCGGACGCCGTTGTCCTCCGCTTCCGGCAGGTTGCCGCCGCGCATGTTGATTTGCACCGAAGGCAGGATCAGCATCGGCATGTCGAGGGTGGCATCGCGCTTCTCGCGCATCTCGACGAAAGCGTCCTCGTCGATGCCTTCGCGCACATGGATGTTGCTGGCGCGTTGCTCGGCGACGGTGGTCATGAACATCAGCTCACGGCCATTGGGCAGGTAGTCGTGGCACATGAACAGACGCGTCTGTGGCGGCAGGCCGAGAATTCGGCCGACCGAGCGATACAGCGTGCGCGCATCGGCGCCGGGGAAGTCGCAACGGGCGGTGCCGTAGTCGGGCATGAACAGCGTATCGCCGACAAACGCCACGGCTTCATCGCCTGCTTCAATCACGTACGTCATGCACGCCGGGGTGTGTCCGGGGGTGTGCATGGCTCTGGCCTGCAGCGTGCCGATCTGAAAGTGCGCGTCATCTTCCAGCAACCGGTCGAACTGGCTGCCGTCGCGGGCAAAGTCGCCTTTGGCGTTGAACAGCGTGCCGAAGACTTTCTGCACGCGAGTGATGTGGCTGCCAATGGCGACGGTGCCGCCGAGCTGTTCTTTCAGGTAAGCCGCTGCCGAAACGTGATCGGCGTGGACGTGGGTTTCCAGAATCCACTGCACCGACACGCCCAGCTCGCGAACCCTCTCGATCAGCTTGTCGGCGGACTGCGTGCTGGTGCGCCCGGATTTCGGGTCGTAATCCAGCACGCTGTCGATCAGCGCGGCTTGAAGCGTAGAGCGGTCAATGACCAGGTAACTGATGGTCGAGGTCTGCGGATCGAAGAACGCCTCTACGCTCAGTTTTTCGCCAATTTCCATAACGTGTCTCCTGTTCTACTGACCGCAAGAAATCTGTGGGAGTCGAGCTTGCTCGCGAAGGGGCCGGTACATTCACAGTGACCTCAGCGCCTGACAGTCTGTCTTCGTGAGCACGCTCACTCCCACGGGGTTACGCGTTTGCAGGGCCAAAGCGCGGCGTCAGCTGCATCACCCCAGAGGTGAATCCGGATCAAACGAACGTCACAACGCCATCTTTCAACGACTGTACGCGCGCCAGTGACTCTACACGATAGCCCTGGCCGTCCAGTTCAGCGCGGCCGCCCTGGAACGACTTCTCGATCACGATACCCAGGCCGGCGACGGTAGCGCCCGCTTGCTTGATGATCGAGATCAGCGCCTGGGACGCCTTACCGTTGGCCAGGAAGTCGTCGATGATCAACACCCGATCGCTGCTGTTCAGGTGACGGGTAGAAATGGCGATGGTGCTTTCGGTCTGCTTGGTGAACGAATACACCGACGCGGAAAACATGTTCTCGGTGAGGGTAAGCGACTGATGCTTGCGCGCGAAGATCACCGGGATACCCATCTTCAGACCGGTCATGACGGCAGGGGCGATGCCGGAAGCCTCGATGGTGACGATCTTGGTAATGCCGGAGCCCGCGAACAGCGCGGCGAATTCGTCACCGATCTGCTGCATCAGCACCGGGTCGATCTGATGGTTTAGAAACGCGTCGACCTTCAATACCTGATCGGAAAGCACGATGCCTTCTTCGCGAATTTTCTTGTGCAGTGCTTCCACGTGGGTGGTCCTCAGAGCGCGATGTGCGCGAAATGAACGTTATCTTTTCAGCATGGCGCGTATGTCCGCCAGGGCTGTATTGCCGCGTACGGCTTTGACTTCGACTGGCGTGTCATCGTTGCCTTCCCAGGCGAGATCGTCCGGCGGCAGTTCGTCGAGGAACCGGCTCGGCAGGCAATCGATGATTTCGCCGTACTGTTTGCGTTTTGCGGCGAAGGTGAACGCCAGCGTCTGCCGCGCGCGGGTGATGCCCACGTAGGCCAGGCGGCGTTCTTCTTCGATGGTGTCGGCCTCGATGCTGGAGCGGTGCGGGAGGATTTCCTCTTCCATGCCCATGATGAACACGTACGGAAACTCCAGCCCCTTGGAGGCGTGCAGGGTCATCATCTGCACGCCTTCGGCACCGTCTTCCTCTTCCTGCTGACGTTCGAGCATGTCGCGCAGGACCAGCTTGCCGATGGCCTCCTCGATGGTCATGCCGCCTTCTTCGTCTTTCTCCAGCGTGTTCTTCAGCGCCTCGATCAGGAACCACACGTTGCCCATGCGGTAGTCGGCGGCCTTGTCGCTGGAGCTGTTCTGACGAATCCAGTTTTCGTAATCGATGTCCATGACCATGCTGCGCAAGGCGGCGATCGGGTCCTGCGTCGCGCATTGCTGGCGCACGCCGTCCATCCAGTGCTTGAAGCGTCTGAGGCGATCGGTGAAGCGGGCGTCCAGATGTTCGCCCAGGCCGATCTCGTCGGTGGCGGCGTACATCGACACCTTGCGCTCGGTCGAGTAGTTGCCCAGCTTTTCAAGGGTGGTCGAGCCGATTTCCCGGCGCGGCACGTTGATCACGCGCAGGAAGGCGTTGTCGTCATCCGGGTTCACCAGCAAGCGGAAGTAGGCCATCAGGTCTTTCACTTCCTGACGTCCAAAGAAGCTGTTGCCCCCGGACAGCCGATACGGAATCTGATGGTGCTGCAGCTTCAGCTCGATCAGCTTGGCCTGATAGTTACCACGATAGAGGATCGCGAAGTCGCTGTACGGCCGGTCGGTGCGCAGGTGCAGGCTGAGGATTTCGATGGCCACGCGCTCGGCTTCGGCGTCTTCGTTCTTGCAGCGAATCACGCGGATTTCATCGCCGTGACCCATCTCGCTCCAGAGTTGTTTCTCGAACGCGTGAGGGTTGTTGGCGATCAGCACGTTGGCGCAGCGCAATATGCGGCTGGTGGAGCGGTAGTTCTGCTCCAGCATCACCACTTTCAACGACGGGTAATCGTCCTTGAGCAGCATCAGGTTTTCCGGCCGCGCGCCGCGCCAGGCGTAGATCGACTGGTCGTCGTCGCCCACAACGGTGAACTGGCAGCGCGTGCCGATGAGCATCTTCACCAGCAGGTACTGGCTGGCGTTGGTGTCCTGGTATTCGTCGACGAGCAGGTAGCGCACCTTGTGCTGCCACTTTTCCAGAATGTCGGCGTGCTCTTCGAACAGCTTCACCGGCAACAGAATCAGGTCGTCGAAATCCACCGCGTTGTACGCCTTCAGCGTGCGCTGGTAGTGGCTGTAGACGATGGCGGCGGTCTGCTCCTTGGGGTTGCGCGAATTGGCGAGGGCTTCGGGCGGCAGGATCAGTTCGTTTTTCCAGGCGCCGATCATGTTCTTGATCTCGTCGACGCCGTCGTCGCCCGAGTATTCCTTTTGCATGATGTCGGTCATCAGCGCTTTGACGTCGGTCTCGTCAAAGATCGAGAACCCAGGCTTGTAGCCCAGCCGGGCGTGCTCCTTGCGGATGATGTTCAGGCCCAGGTTGTGGAACGTCGAGACGGTCAGGCCGCGCCCCTCGCCAGCGCGCAAAAGGGTACCGACGCGCTCTTTCATCTCCCGCGCCGCCTTGTTGGTAAAGGTCATGGCGACGATGTACTGGGCACGGATGCCGCAGTTCTGGATGAGGTGGGCAATCTTGCGTGTGATCACGCTGGTCTTGCCGGAGCCAGCGCCGGCGAGCACCAAAAGAGGGCCGCCGACGTAGTTCACGGCTTCCTGTTGCCGGGGATTGAGTCGGGACATGGGGAAAAATGGGGTCGCCTGGAAAAGGGCGGGCATTTTAACAGGGTCAGCGGATTGTGCAGCCACCGTCCGACACTGTGATGCGCCGCGCTATCTATATTTCGCCGTTTTGTTACATTTGCGTATTGCGGATGATTCTCGCGTTTGACGACCCTCATTCGGGGGTGCGCCAAGGTCTTTACGTTTGTGTGGGGAGTTAGCTTGTCTACGCCTGTCGAACCCTTGCGCTTGCTGCTTCTGGCGGACACGCCCGAATGGCCGGCATCGTTGCGCGAGTGCCTGGCGCCGCTCGGAGACGCCGCTGTCCTTGACTGCGCGCCGAGCTGGGACGCTGTCAGCAATCAAACCGACTTCTCCACCTCCGGAATACTCTTTACCACCGAAGCCCTTCAGCCCGCCGCCGGCCAATGCCACTGGCCCACTGTATTGCTTTTCGACACCGAACCGGACGAAGAGCCCGTTGGTGTCAGCGACTGGCTGGTGCGCGACGCCCTCACAACGCAGGCGCTGCGCCGCTGTCTGCGTCACGTGCGCGAACGGGGCGTTCTGGAGACCACGCTCAATCGCCTCGCCGAGCAGGACCCTCTTACCGGCATCGCCAACCGTCAGGGCTTTCAGACCCTGTTGGCCGCCCGACTTGCCGAGTTCGACGGCCGCGGCCTGGCGCTGGGGCATCTGGACCTGGACAACTTCCGACGCGCCAATGACGCGCTAGGCCATCAGGCGGGCGATCGACTGATCCTGCAAGTGGTGGCGCGGCTGAAAGGCCAGCTGGAGGCGTGCGATCAACTGGCGCGACTGGGCAGCGATGAATTTGCCCTGCTGATCGACACACGACGCGCCCCCGAGCGCGCCGAATCCATCGCCGAGCGCATCACCGAAGCCTTGTCCGAACCGTATTGGGTCGATGGGGAAAGCCTGTTGATTGGTTGCAGCCTTGGTATCGCTTACGCCCGCCTCAACGGCGGCGCCGATCCGTTGATGTGGCACGCGCACATCGCCATGCAGCAGGCCAAGGGCACTCAGGGCTGTACCTTTCACGTCTTCAACGAACGCATCAACCGAAACGCGCGCAGCCTCGCCGATCTGGAAAGCGAACTGCGCCGTGCTTTGCGTCGCGATGAGCTGGAGCTGCATTACCAGCCACGCCTGTGCCTGAATACCGGGCACATTCTGGGGCTCGAGGCATTGGTGCGTTGGCGCCACGCTGAGCGTGGGTTGTTGCCGCCGAGTGAGTTCGTGCCGCTGGCTGAGCAAAGCGGGTTGATCGTGCCGCTGGGTTATTGGGTGATTGCCCGTGCCCTGCGCGACATGCAGGCCCTGCGCGAGAAAGGCGTGCCGCCGCTGCACATGGCGATCAACCTGTCATTCCGCCAGTTTCAGGACAACCAGTTGCTCGCGACACTCAGCCGGTTGATCGCTGATCGGGGTATCGATGCGCAATGGCTGGAATTCGAATTGACCGAGACGGCCGTCATGCGCCGCAGCGATCTAGTCAAACAGACCATGGATGCGCTGGGACGGCTGGGTGTGCGCTTCTCGCTGGACGATTTCGGCACCGGGTTCTCGTCCTTCGTGCACCTCAACAGCTTGCCGATCACACTGCTGAAGATCGACAAGAGCTTCGTCGGTGAAATGGAGCAGCGTGAGGAAAACCGCAAGCTGGTCCACGCGATGATCAACCTGGCCCACAACCTCAGCCTGGAAGTGGTAGCCGAAGGCGTTGAAACCCCTGAGCAACTGGCCTTGCTGCGTAGCTTCAACTGCGATCAGGCCCAGGGTTTTTTGATCAGTCACCCGCTGGCCTTGCCGGAGCTGATGGATTATCTGGCGATGGGCCAGAGCAAAGGTATTGCGCTGCAGAGCCAGTGAGCGGCGGCTCGTTCTTTGAACGCACCTCGGAGTGATTCTGTAGGAGTGAGCTTGCTCGCGAATGCATGGGGTCAGCCGACATGGATGTCACAGACCCACCGCCTTCGCGACCGTCGTAACCTCCGATTGCTCCTACAGTTGGGTTTGTGACCGCCCCGGATTGTGAATACCCGCAGAGGCCTATCCCATCACCACAACCCCCGTCGCCTCCTTGCGCAGCAGCCTCGCGGTCTTGCGCTCGAATGCCCAGGTCAGTGCGACCGCGGAGCAGAGCAGGCCGATCGCTAATCCCCACCACACGCCCACCGCGCCCTGGTTCGCCAGAAATCCGAGGCCCCAGGCCAGCGGCGCGCCGACCACCCAATAGCTCGCCAGTCCGATCAGGAACGTGGTTTTTGCGTCCTTGAACCCCCGGATCGCGCCCATGGCGATGGTCTGCGTGCCGTCGAGAATCTCGAACCAGGCAGCGATGGCCAGCAGCCTCACCGCCAGCTCGACCACGCCCTGGTATTTCGGATCGTTGAGGTCCACGAACAAACCGATGACGGCGTGGGGCGCAACCCAGAACAGAATGCCGAACGAAAGCATCAGCAGCCCGCCGAAGCCAATCCCCATGCGTCCGGCAGTGCGCGCCAGCAGCAGGTTTCCGGCCCCGTAGTGCAGACCGATGCGCATGGTCACCGCGTAGGAAATCCCGACCGGGACCATGAACGCCATCGACACCGATTGCAGAGCGATCTGGTGCGCTGCCATCTGGGTGCTGCCCATGGCGCCCATGCAGAATGCCGCAAAGGTGAACAGCCCGACTTCCACCGCATACGTGCCACCGATGGGCAGGCCCAGACGCCACAGCTCTTTCAGGCAACTGCGCGAGAGTTTCATGAGTTCTTTGTGAAGGGGATACGCCGCGTAGGCGCTGTGATAACGAATGTGCAGCGCGAGGGCCAGGGCCATGGCGTTGGTGACAATGGCCGTGACCAGACCAATGCCCATCAGGCCCCAGTGCGGCAGGCCGAACAGCCCGTGGATAAAGGCGTAATTGAGCCCGAAGTTCAGCGCCACGCCCACCAGACTGATCACCATTACCGGGGTCGCACGCCCCAATGCACTGGTGAAACCGCGCAGCGCCATGAAGCTCAACAGGCCGGGCAGCGCCAATGGCAAGGTGATCAGAAATTCGCTGGCCATGTGGACGTTGGCTTCGACCTGACCAAATTGCAGCAGGATCGGCTCGAGGTTCCATAGGATCAGCGCAGCAACCAAGGCCATGCCCCACGCCAGCCACAAACCGGCCTGGGTCAGGCGGGTGACGCCGGCGTGATCATTCGCGCCCTTGCGGATCGCGACCAAGGTGCCGACGGCGGCCATGACCCCCACGCAGAAGAACGACACGAAGTTGTAGCTCGCCGCCCCCAGCCCGCCACCGGCGAGGGATTCCGGGCCCAGCTTGCCCATCATCACAGTGTCGGTGAATACCATCAGCATGTGCGCCATCTGCGAAGCAATCAGCGGCCCGGCCAGACGCAGGATGATCCACAGTTCTTTGAAGGCGTGCTGGTGCATGGTCTTTGCGCTCGGGTGGCGGGTGTTGGCAGGCCGGTCATTGTGGGGATTCAAGTGAGGATGCACAAAGGGATAAATCCGATCACTCGCATGAGTAAAACTCATCCTGGGGTTTTCTGCGGTAGAGTGGCCTCGGTCGCCGTCCAGCCTGAGGAATCCTCGCCGATGTCTCGCACTCTTCCGCCTCTGTATGCCCTGCGCGCGTTTGAAGCCGCTGCGCGACACAGCTCGTTCACGCGCGCCGCTGAAGAGCTGTCGATCACCCAGAGCGCAGTCAGTCGGCATATCCGCACGCTGGAAGAGCACTTTGCCTGCCGTCTGTTTCGCCGCAATGGTCGCAATTTGCAGCTCACCGAAGCCGCGCGTGAATTGCTGCCGGGCGTGCGGGAAGGCTTTTCAGCGCTGGAGCGAGCGTGCAGCGCGTTGATGGCGGAGGAGGGCATCTTGCGCATGAAGGCCCCATCGACCCTGACCATGCGCTGGTTGCTGGCGCGGCTGAGTCGTTTTCGCCATCTGCAGGTGGGCAACGAAGTCCAGCTGACCAGCGCCTGGATGGACATCGACAGCGTCGACTTCACCCAGGAGCCGTTCGATTGCGCGGTGTTGCTCAGCCATGGGCATTTCCCGCCGGAGTGGGAGGCAACGTACCTGTTCCCGGAATGGCTGATTCCCGTGGGCGCGCCGACGCTGCTGGATGACGCGCCGTGGGACGCCGAGCGACTGGCCGGCGCCGAGCTGTTGCACCCTACGCCCGACCGCCGCGACTGGCGCCGATGGCTGGAGCGCATGGACTTGTCTGAGCGGGTCTCGCTCAAGGGAGGGCAGGTGTTCGACACGCTGGAGCTGGGCATGATTGCGGCGGCTAGGGGTTACGGCGTTTCCATGGGCGATCTGCTGATGGTGGCGGAGGACGTCGCTCAGGGCCGGCTCAGCCTGCCGTGGCGCACGGCGGTGGTCAGCGGCGAAAACTACTACCTCGTCTGGCCCAAGACCCGCCCTGGCGGCGAGCGTCTGCGGCGCCTGAGCGACTTCTTGCAAGGCGAAGTGCAGGCGATGGAATTGCCTGACGTGACGATTCTGGAATGAGTCGTAAAGCGCACCCCGACCGAAAGCGGACGCAGGACAGCCAAAAAGGGAATTAATTCCGTCCTGAAGCGACGTAGGACTCAAGTTTTTTGTCTGTCGGCCGAAGGTGTATTGCAGAGCCGGTTCACCTCAATCGACTCATCGATTCCCTCTATTAGAATTCGTCCGAATGGTGCTCCTGAATCAGGATGGTCCCGTCGTTCGGCAAGGAGCTCCAATGCCTCAGCCTCGCGCCCGAATTGCTTCGCAACTCGGCATCGCCCTGGCCGTTATTCTGGCCGTCGTCATCAGCGGCAGTACGCTGTTCGCCTTGCGCTCTCTTGATTCGGCGAACCTGGTCATCCGCGAAGAGCACATGAGCAGCGAAGCTCGGTTGCTGGCCGACCAGTTGAACACCTTCCACAACACCCTGCGCGACAGCACCCAGCGTCTGAGCGGTCTGTTCGAGAAGCGTTTTTCGGGCGGCCTGAGCCTGCAGGCTGATCAGCAGGTTGCGGTCGCGGGCGTGCAGACTCCGGCGCTGCTGCTGAACGGCGCCCCGCTGAACAACGACTTCACGCAAGTCGACGACTTCAAGAGCATGACGGCCGGCGTTGCGACCGTTTTTGTGCGCAGCGGCGACGACTTCGTGCGCGTTAGCACCTCGCTGAGCAAACAGGACGGCTCACGCGCCATCGGCACCTCGCTGGATCACAAACACCCGGCCTACGACAAGTTGCTCGCCGGACAGGGATATGTCGGTCGCGCGCTGTTGTTCGATCGCTTATACATGACGCAGTACAGCCCGGTGCGTGACGCCAGCGGCAAAGTCATCGCCGTGCTGTTCGTCGGCTTCGATTACACCGACGCGCAGAAGGCGCAGTTCGACAACCTGAAAAACTTCCGCATCGGTTCCACCGGTTCGCTGGCGTTGCTTGATGAGCAGAACAAATGGCTGGTGCCGCCTGCGGGCGTGAAGGACCTGGATCAGGCAAGCACCACGCTGGCCGAGTTCGCCAAGACGCCGAGCGTTGGGCATTTCTGGCAGGACGCCGGCGAAGATTTCTACACCGTCGGTGAGAAGTTTGCAGGCGGTCCGTGGACGGTTCTGGCGACGATGCCCGAAGATGAAATCAGCGCAGTCACCTGGAGCGTCGGCACGCAACTGGCCATCGGCAGCCTGCTGGCGATGCTGATCGCTGTCGGCTCCGCGATCTGGCTGTTACGCAGCAAGCTGCGGCCGCTGTCGGCGTTGGTCAGTCAGGCGGAAGCGTTGGGCGCTGGTGATCTGAGCGCACGTCTGAACGTGTCCAGCCATGACGAAATTGGTCAGCTGGCGGGCAGTTTCAACAAGATGGGCCAGGCGCTGGAAACCATGGTGTCCCACATCCGCACAGCAGCACTGGAAGTCAGCAGTCGTGCCAATGCGCTGTCCGGCTTGTCGGGCGGCGCTTATGAGGGGATGGAGCAGCAATCCGGCGAAATCACCAGCATGGCCGGCGCAGTGGAGGAGTTCAGCGCCACGGCCCTGACCATTGCCGACAACATGGGCACCACCGAACGCATGGCCCAGGGCAACGCCCAGCAGACGCGCATCGGTCGCACGTCCATGGAGGAGGCGTCTGCTTCGCTGGAGCAGATCGCCGGTTCGCTGAGCAGCACCGCGACGGTGATCGATACCTTGGGCCAACGCTCGCAGGAGATCGGCGGCATCGTCAGCGTCATCACCTCGATCGCCGAGCAGACCAACCTCCTGGCCCTCAACGCCGCGATCGAAGCCGCACGCGCCGGTGAACAAGGCCGTGGTTTTGCGGTGGTAGCGGATGAAGTCCGCAGCCTGGCATCACGTACGCGTCAGGCCACCGATGAAATCTCCGGCATGATCAGCAGCATTCAGCAAGAGACCAGCAATGCCATCAGCACCATGCAGCAAGGTAATGCGCTGATGCAGGAAGGCCTGTCGCGCAACGCCAAAGTGGCTGCAGCGCTGGCCCAGATCGACGAACAAAGCCGTTCCGCTGGTGAGCAGTTCACGTCCATCACCACCGCCACCCAGGAGCAGAGCAACACCGCAACGCTGCTCAGCGCCAACCTGCAAAGCATCGCCCTGGCGAACAGCGAGCAACGCGAAGTCGTGTCCAACCTGGCGATCACGGCTCAAGAGCTGAACGCTGTGGCGGCTGACTTGCAGAAGGAAGTGGATCGGTTTCGGTGAGGCTGGAGCGCTGCTGAGCCGCCAGAGCCAACCAGCGTAGGTGTGAGCAAGCCCAATCTCATCAAGCAACACCGCAGATGTATCTGGCAATACACGAGTTGTGGGAGCGAGCTTGCTCGCGAAGAGGCAAGAACATCCGCCAAATATTCAGCGGTTGAGATGCCGCCTTCGTGAGCAAGGTGGAGCGCCACCCCGGTCACTCCCACAGGTGTTGCACATTCTGCGCGACAGTGCGGTGCTGAACGAAGGGTTATCTCCCGCCGTGGCATGGTGTATGCGGTTTCAATTCGTCGAAGGCCGATACTGCAAAGCCTCGGCGATGTGGCATCGCGCGATGGCGTCCACCTTCTCCAGATCAGCCAGCGTGCGCGCCACTTTCAGCAGGCGGTGGGCAGCGCGCAGGGACAGGTTCAAGCGTTCACACGCATTCTCGAGCCAAGCTTCGTCTTCCGGCAGTAACGCGCAGTGTTGGCGCAGCGCGGGCAGGTCAAGAAATGCGTTGGCGCACCCTTGGCGTCGTTGTTGGCGCTGTCGGGCTTCGGAGACCACCTCCGCTGCGCTGGCGCTTTCACTCTTGCAGTCAGGCGTGGCAGCTAAAGATGTAGTTTCCCGAGCAACGGTCAGGTGCAAATCGATCCGGTCAAGCAACGGGCCCGACAGCTTGTTGCGGTAGCGCTGAATCTGATCGGTTGAGCAGCGGCAGCGCCCGGTCGGCTCTCCGTGATAACCGCACGGGCAGGGGTTCATCGCGGCGACCAGTTGAAAGCGCGCCGGAAAGCGCACCCGATCCCGCGCCCTGGAAATCACGATATGGCCAGATTCAAGGGGTTCGCGCAGCACCTCCAGCACACGCCGATCAAACTCCGGAAGCTCGTCCAGAAACAACACGCCGTGGTGCGCGAGGGTGATTTCGCCAGGTTGCGGGCGACTGCCACCCCCGACCAGCGCAGGACCCGACGCCGAGTGATGAGGCTGGCGGAAAGGACGCTGGGGCCAACTGGTCAGCGGGGCGTGACTGGCAACCGATTGAATCGCCGCCACCTCCAGCGCTTCGAGTTCATCCAGTGGTGGCAACAGCCCTGGCAAACGGCTCGCGAGCAGCGTTTTGCCGGTTCCGGGTGGGCCGCTGAAAAGCAGGTTATGCGCGCCCGCGGCGGCCACCAACAGAGCGCGTTTGGCCGCGGTCTGGCCCTGCACTTCACTCAAGTCGGGATAAGGCTGTGTCTGCAGAATCAGGCCATTGGATTTATAAGGCGCGATGACCGTGTGCCCATTCAGGTGGGACACCAGCTCCAGCAGATGACTGACCGCGATCACCTTCAGGCCTGACGCCAGACACGCTTCCTCGGCATTCACCGCCGGCACGATCAACGTGTGGCCCGCCTCCCGCGCAGCGAGTGCCGCCGGGAGCACGCCCTGTACGGGCCGAATCGCACCGGACAGCGCCAACTCCCCCAGACATTCAATGCCCTCCAGCGCGAGCGTTGGCACCTGCGCGCTGGCAGCCAGCAAGCCAAGTGCAATGGCGACATCGAAGCGTCCGCCGTCTTTGGGCAAATCGGCAGGGGCCAGATTCAGGGTGATCCGCCGCGCCGGGAATTCCAGCCGACAGTTGAGGATCGCACTGCGCACCCGATCCTTACTCTCCTTGACCGCGCCCTCCGGCAGACCCACCAGCGTCAGGCTCGGCAGCCCGTTGGCGAGATGGGTTTCGACGGTCACGGCAGGGGCTTCAACGCCAACTTGGGCACGGCTCAGAACGATCGCGAGGGACATGGCTTTCCTTGTAGGCAGCACCGCTTCCTGCGGCGAGCTGAAGGATAGTCATTGCTCCGGCGCGTGGCCCCGTGCATGTTCTACGGCATGTGTATGAATGGAAGGAAGGAGGAGTGATGACCAGTAATGGAGAGTGGCCTGTGTATCCAGGGGAAATTCCAAGCGAGGAGTTTCTCGAACCGCTGGCCACTACGGTCACCTTTGCCGGGGCACGAGCCTGTGACTTCGAAGCGCTCGTCGCCATCCGGATTGACGCCATGCGTGAGAGTCTTGGGCGCATTGGTCGCTTCGATCCCGTGCGCGCCCGCGAACGTTTCCGGGACGGCTTTTCCCCCGAATTTACTCGCCACATTGTGGTTGCCGGAAAGCGGGTGGGTTTTGTCGTGGTCAAACCGCGCGTTGACGGATTGTTGCTCGATCACCTCTACATCAAGCAAGGTGCACAAGGATCAGGAGTAGGTTCGATTGTCCTTCGTCAGATCTTCATGGAAGCGGATGCGGCGTCGCTGGACTTGTATGTCGGGGCTCTGAAAGAAAGCGCTTCAAACCGCTTTTATACTCGTCATGGTTTTCAGTTCTTCGAAGCGGGCGAATTTGATAACTATTATGTTCGGCACGCTGCTCAAGGCTGCCCGCCATTGGGTGGCTGAACAAAGCCTTCACAAGACCGTGCCGACATGGCGGTACGCTTGGCGGCGTGTTTTGAAACTACCCCGGAATTCTGGCTGAACTTTCAGCTCACCTACGACCTGCGCAAGACAGAGATCGAGCGAGGTGAGGCGATCAAGGCCCAGGTTCAGCGCATTGCGCACTGCGCCTGAGCACATTCAGCTTTTGAAGCTCAACCTTGTGGCTCAGCCCCTGACGCTTTCGGCTGCGTCGCCAACTGCGCTTCCATCTCCGCCATCTTCGCTTCCAGTGCCTCAAGTCGGGCGCGGGTGCGGGCGAGGACGATCATCTGGCTGTCGAATTCTTCCCGGCTGACCAGGTCCAGCTTGCTGAAGCCGCTCTGCAGCAGCGCCTTGAACTGGGTTTCGAATTCGCTGCGTGGAACCGGTGTTTCGCCGTTGAATAGGCGGGAAGCGTGGCCGCTCAGGGCGTCGAGAAAAGCTTTGGGGGCGAGCATGATGAAACTCCAGAATCAGAGGGCGCGAGTGTAGCACGCAGCTTTTGACCTTCCGCCGGACGCGATGCGCTGCACGCTTTTCGCGCATGGCTCCGGGCACGTGCGCACCGTTGTTGTGCGGCGATCGCAATCGACGACTACGCTAAAGCGTGAATTAACAGTCGAAGGGCCGAAATTCATGCCGATTCATGAGATGGCAAGCTTTCTGCTTAGTGGCTTGTAACCCATGCACTGATGCAGTCGCTGTGACGAATGCAGTGCGGCAGGCGGAGCGGGGAATGTTTCGTCAGAAGCGGTTTTCTGGAGTTGGTCAGGTCTGTTACGGACACGACGCGTTACAAAGCCAGACACTGCGCTTAGACTTGAGTCGGGTTTGTTTTCCTGGGGCAAGTCCACCAATTCGGGAGAAAGTTTCATGAAGCTAGTCACTGCCATCATCAAGCCGTTCAAGCTGGACGACGTACGCGAGTCGCTGTCCGAAATCGGCGTGCAGGGCATCACGGTCACTGAAGTCAAAGGCTTCGGACGTCAGAAAGGCCACACCGAGCTGTATCGCGGTGCGGAGTATGTAGTCGACTTCCTCCCCAAGGTGAAGATCGATGTTGCGATCGACGACAAGGATCTGGACCGCGTTATCGAAGCGATAACCAAAGCGGCCAACACCGGCAAGATCGGTGACGGCAAGATCTTCGTGGTCAATCTGGAACAGGCCATCCGCATCCGTACCGGCGAAACCGATACCGACGCAATCTAAGCCGCCAAACCCCAACGCCCCAGGAGAAAACAATATGACTCTGCGTCAATTCGCAGGGCTAGGAGCCCTGTTGTCCCTCGTAACCCCTGGCTTGGCCATGGCGGCAGACGAAGTGGCAGCCCCCGTACTCAATTCCGGCGACACCGCCTGGATGCTGACCTCCACCGCGCTGGTGCTGTTCATGACCATCCCCGGTCTGGCGCTGTTCTACGGCGGCATGGTCCGCTCGAAAAACATTCTTTCCGTGATGATGCAGTGCTTCGCCATTACCGGCTTGATCAGCATCCTGTGGGTCGTCTACGGCTACAGCATGGCGTTCGACACCACCGGGATGGAAGTCAACGTCGTCAACTTCAACTCCTTCGTCGGCGGTCTTTCGAAAGCGTTCCTGGCAGGCATCACCCCTGCAAGCATCACTGGCCCTGCGGCACTGTTCCCGGAAGCCGTCTTCGTGACCTTCCAGATGACCTTCGCCATCATCACCCCGGCCCTGATCGTCGGCGCTTTCGCGGAACGCATGAAGTTCTCCGCGATGCTGATCTTCATGGCGATCTGGTTCACCCTGGTTTATGCGCCGATTGCGCACATGGTCTGGAGCGGCGTCGGTGGTTTGTTGTGGGACTGGGGCGTTCTCGACTTCGCGGGCGGCACCGTTGTTCACATCAACGCCGGTGTGGCTGGCCTGGTAGCGTGCCTGGTACTCGGCAAGCGTAAAGGTTTCCCGACCACTCCAATGGCTCCGCACAACCTGGGTTACACCCTGGTCGGCGCGGCCATGCTCTGGGTGGGCTGGTTCGGTTTCAACGCAGGTTCCGCGGCTGCGGCCAACGGCACTGCCGGTATGGCCATGCTGGTAACTCAGATCGCCACCGCTGCTGCAGCGCTGGGCTGGATGTTCGCCGAATGGCTGACCCACGGTAAACCAAGCGCTCTGGGCATCGCTTCGGGTGTGGTTGCCGGTCTGGTTGCGGTCACTCCGGCCGCCGGTACTGTCGGCCCGATGGGCGGCCTGATCATTGGTCTGGCGGCAGGCGTGGTCTGCTTCTTCTGCGCCACCAGCCTGAAACGCAAAATGGGCTACGA
Source organism: Pseudomonas sp. Ps21-P2 (assembly GCF_039672565.1). Lineage (NCBI taxonomy): Bacteria > Pseudomonadati > Pseudomonadota > Gammaproteobacteria > Pseudomonadales > Pseudomonadaceae > Pseudomonas > Pseudomonas sp. Ps21-P2. The sequence continues at coordinate 783,125 of NZ_JBDFPL010000002.1, read as the reverse complement.
CGACTCCCTGGATGCCTTCGGCGTTCACGGTATCGGCGGTATCCTTGGCGCGATCCTGACCGGCGTGTTTGCAGCCCCTTCGCTGGGCGGCTTCGGCACCGTGACCGACATCGCGGCACAAGTCTGGATTCAGTGCAAAGGCGTCGGCTTCACGGTCATCTACACCGCGATCGTGACCTTCATCATCCTCAAGGTGCTCGACATGGTCATGGGCCTGCGTGTCACCGAGGAAGAAGAAGCGGTCGGCCTGGATCTGGCGCAACACAACGAACGTGGCTACAACTTGTAATCCACGCGTGAAAAAATGCCCGGGTCTCCGGGCATTTTTTTGTCTGAGGTTTGTCGATAGGGATGTCCGCACAGCGGGTGGGCGTTCCCGGCAGGAACATCCGCTGCAATGTTCGGCCTAACCTGACGATTCTCGATGCTTTAGAGGGCATAAATGCCCTTGTTCAGCGCTCCTGAAAATCGTCGCTCATTACGCACTTTGTTTTTTTTTCCAGCGCGTTAGAATGCGCGCCGAAGGGCGGAGAACGGTATGTGGCAACAGACCTTGGTCACGCTGCGGGCAAGGCCTCGTGGTTTCCATCTGGTGACTGACGAGATCGTCGCGGGCCTTCGCGAATTACGCGAATGCCGCATCGGCCTGCTGCATGTCTGGTTGCAACACACCTCGGCCTCGTTGACCGTCAACGAGAACGCCGACCCTGCGGTACGTCGCGATTTCGAGCGTTTCTTCAACCGTCTGGTGCCTCAGGGGCGCGACGGCTACGAGCATGACGACGAAGGGCCCGATGATCTGCCGGCGCACTTCAAAGCCAGTCTGCTTGGCTGCCAGCTTACATTGCCGGTTACAAATGGACGGCTGGCGTTGGGCACATGGCAAGGTATTTATCTGGGCGAGCACCGCGATGCAGGCGGTGCCCGTAAAGTCCTCGTCACGCTTCAGGGTGAGGGGCACGACCGCTGAACGTATGCGGTAGTTGAATTTTTCCGGCTGTCCAAGAAATCAAGCCCGGCTGGGCTATAACTAATCTGCTTTCGCAAGTCATGAGGTAGAACATGAGCGACGACGACATCGAAGAAGGTCTGGAAGACGATCTGGAAGAAGGGGAGGACGGTGAGGGGCTTGCAGCGGCGTCCGATGAAGATGTAGTGGAAGTCGACGACAGCGCTGAAGTCTCTGCGACTCCGGCCAAAGGCAAGGCCAAGGCCGCCGTCTCGGTTGATGAATTGCCGAGTGTGGAAGCCAAGAACAAGGAGCGTGATGCTCTGGCTCGCGCGATGGAAGAATTCCTCGCTCGTGGTGGCAAGGTCGTGGAAGTGGAGGCCAACGTGGTCGCCGATCCGCCCAAGAAGCCTGATAACAAGTACGGCAGCCGTCCCATCTAAGGGACCTGCTGCGCGATTGATGAAAAACCCGCTGTCGCTGCGGGTTTTTTATTGCCTGCGATTCGAGTTGCCGACGCAAAGGCCGGCGTTCACGCAGCGGGAAGCGCAGATCCAGCCCAGCGCGCCAGCACCTCGGGCAATTGCGTCAGGCTGTTGATTACGGCATCCGGCGCTTTTTCAGCCTCCCAGACCTTGCCGCCGGGGTTGTACCAGATCGCCCGCAGGCCGGCTTGTTGGGCGCCGGCGATGTCGTCACCCGGGTGATCGCCGACATGCACGGCCTGACTGGCATCTGCATTGCCGCGTTTCAGCGCCTCGACGAAGGGCGCAGGGTCCGGTTTGCCAATGCCCAGGTCCTCGGCGCATAGCGCGAAGGCGAAATAATCGGCCAGGCCTAGACGGCGGACATCGGCATTGCCGTTGGTCACGACACCCAGCGTGTAAGACTTGGTCAGGATCTCAAGCGTCGGCACCACTTCAGGGAAGATGTCCAGCTGGTGCCGCCCCTGAAGGAACACTTCAAAGCTCTGGTCCGCCAGCTCATGGGCTTCGGCGTGACCATACCCCGCATCCTCCAGCGCATGAAACAGCACCTTGCGGCGCAGCGCACTGATCCGGTGCTTGAACGTCGGATCCGCTTCGATGAGTCGCGAGCGGATTTCCCACAGATGCTCGACCGGGACCGGCCCGAGTTTTGGCGCGTTGGCAGCCAGCCACTCGCGCAGCTTGGCTTCAGCGCTGACAATCGCTGGTGCGGTTTCCCACAGCGTGTCGTCCAGGTCGAAGGTGATCAGCTTAATGCTCATTGTCGGCGTTACCTTTGCGCTTGGCCCGTGGATGGGCACTGTCGTACACCGTGGCCAGATGCTGGAAATCCAGATGGGTGTAGATCTGAGTGGTGGCGATGTCGGCGTGACCCAGCAGTTCCTGCACGGCGCGCAGGTCCTGGGACGACTCCAGCAAGTGACTGGCAAATGAATGGCGAAGCATGTGCGGGTGCAGGTTCTGGCCCAACTCACGTTCGCCGGCAGCCTTGACCCGCAGCTGGATCGAGCGCGGCCCCAGACGGCGGCCTTGCTGGCTGACAAACACGGCATCGTCCTTAGGATTGGCCAGCGCTCGTTGCTTGAGCCATTCCTCCAGTGCTTCCCGTGCCTTTCTGCCAACCGGTAAAACGCGGCTTTTGCTGCCTTTGCCGAGGACCTGCACAAGACCGTCCGCCAGATCCAGGTCTTCGCAGTTCAACCCGGTCAGTTCGGACAGCCGCAAGCCTGACGAGTAGAACAGTTCGAGAATCGCCTGATCACGCCGGGCCAGAAAATCGTCCTCGACGCCGCCTTCAAGCAGTTGCAGGGCGCGGTCGGCATCCAGGGTTTTGGGCAAGCGACGCTCGCCCTTGGGCGGTGACAGGCCATTGGCCGGATCGTGATCGCAAAGGCCTTCGCGGTTGAGGTAGTGATAAAAGCCGCGCACGGCTGACAGCAGTCTGGCCAGGCTGCGCGAGGATTGACCCTGCTGGTGAAGGCGAGCGACAAGGCTGCGCATGGCCTGAATATCCAGCGCTTTCCAGCTGTCGATGTGCTGCTTTTCGCAGAACGCCAAGACCTTGTTCAGGTCGCGACGATAGGCTTCAAGCGTATGGCTCGACACCTGGCGCTCACTGCGCAGGTGCGTGCAGTAGGCGTCCAGTTGCCGCTCCATGACTAGCGAACCGAACGCAGCGAGTTGGTGAAGCGTGGCAGCAGGCGGCTGAGCACGTCGGCGATGTAACTGAGAAACAGCGTCCCGACCGAGCTTTTGTAATGCTGCGGATCACGGCTGCCGATCGCCAGAACGCCGTGCAGGCCCTGGTGGCTGAGGGCGGCCAGGGCGGTTGAGCCTACTTCCTTGCTTTGCTCGCTGCCGAACAGGAACTCGAGTTCATGCTCACGCAGCGCGCCACACAGGGTCTTGCCGCCGGACATCAGCCCGCCGATAGCTTTCTGCGCGTCGGCGGCGCTCACCCAGCGGCCGACGGTCATCGGGTTGTCGCTGAACAGGATAAGGCTGACGAAGGGCACCTGAAATTCCTGGCGCAAGCTGTCTTCCACGCAGATGACAATCTCTTCAAGACTGGTCGCGTCCATCAGATCAAGAATCAGCCGGCGGGTTTTTTCGAACAGCCGGTCGTTGTCCCGGGCCACGTCCATCAGTTGCGAGAGCCGGTGACGCATCTCGATGTTGCGCTCGCGCAGCAGCTTGAGCTGGCGCTCGACCAGCGAGACGGTGTCGCCCCGTTGGTGCGGGACGCGCATCATCGCCAGCAGTTCGTCGTGCTCGGCGAAGAAATCAGGGTGTTGTTGCAGCCAGGCCGCGACTGCCTCGGCTTCAAGGGCAGGCACTGCGGTCTCGGCAGGGGGCTGGCCGGGCGTGTCGTTTGAAGTCTGAGGCTGGTCGGTCATTGGATACTCTCACTCATAGACGTACTTGGCCTTCGTAAACCCGGACAGCCGGGCCAGTCATCACCACTGAATGGCCGGGGCCGGCCCACTCGATGGACAGGCGTCCGCCCGGCAGGTCGATCAGCATCGGGGAATCCATCCAGCCCTGAGTAATGGCTGCCACCGCTGCCGCGCAGGCGCCGGTGCCACAGGCCTGGGTTTCCCCGGCGCCACGCTCCCACACCCGCAGTTGCGCGCGCTGACGGTCGACGACATGGAGAAAGCCCACGTTCACCCGGGCCGGAAAACGCGGATGGTTTTCAATCTTCGGCCCAAGCACATGCACGGGCGCATTGTTGATGTCGTAGACGCGCAGCACGGCATGGGGGTTGCCCATGGACACGGCGGCAAGCTCGACAGACTCGCCATCGACATCGAGCGAATAACTGGCGGCCTGTTCCGGTGCGTCGAACGGGATGTCCGCCGGCACCAGACGCGGCGCGCCCATATCAACGCTGATCTGGCCGTCGTTGCGGATGTCCAGCTCGATGATGCCGCCCTTGGTCTCGACGCGGATCTGCTTCTTGGCCGTCAGCCGCTTGTCCAGCACGAAACGGGCGAAGCAGCGCGCGCCATTGCCGCACTGCTCGACCTCGGAGCCGTCGGAATTGAAAATCCGGTAGCGAAAATCCACGTCCGGATTGTTCGGCGCCTCCACCAGCAGCAGCTGATCGAAACCGATACCCGTGTGGCGATCGCCCCATTGCTTGGCGTGCTTGGGCAAAATGTGGGCGTGTTGGCTCACAAGGTCCAGCACCATGAAGTCATTGCCCAGGCCATGCATCTTGGTAAAACGCAGCAGCATGGGATTACTCCGGCAGCAGGCTTTCGCCGGCAAACAGCTCAGTCACGGTTTCACGGCGACGCACTTCGAAGGCTTGCTCGCCATCCACAAGCACCTCGGCCGTACGTCCGCGGGTGTTGTAGTTGGAGCTCATCACGAAGCCATAGGCGCCCGCCGAATGCACCGCCAGCAGATCGCCCTCAGCCAGCGCGAGTTCACGCTCCTTGGCCAGGAAATCCCCGGTTTCGCAAATCGGGCCGACGATGTCGTAGGTGCGTTTGGCGCCGTCGCGGGATTTGACGGCCGTCACGTCCATCCACGCCTGATACAGGGCTGGACGAATCAGGTCGTTCATGGCGGCGTCGACGATGGCGAAGTCTTTGTGCTCGGTGTGCTTGAGGTACTCAACGCGGGTCAGCAGCACGCCGGCATTGGCGACGATGAAGCGGCCGGGCTCGAACATCAGCGCCAGATCGCGGCCATCGAGGCGTTCACGCACGGCCTTGATGTAGTCGCCCGCGAGGGGCGGCTCTTCGTCGCGATAACGCACGCCCAGACCGCCGCCCAGATCGATATGTTTCAGCAGAATGCCGCAATCGCCCAGTCGGTCGGCCAGATCGAGCAGGCGATCCAGCGCATCCACGAAAGGCGAAAGGGTGGTCAGTTGAGAGCCGATGTGGCAGTCGACGCCGATGACGTCGAGATTCGGCAGCTGCGCGGCGCGGATGTAAACGTCTTCGGCGTCCGCGATGGCGATGCCGAATTTGTTTTCCTTGAGGCCGGTGGAGATATAAGGGTGGGTGCCGGCGTCGACATCCGGGTTGACGCGCAACGAAACCGGAGCACGCACGCCCATTTCGGCGGCGACGACTTGCAGTCGTTCAAGCTCGTCGGTGGACTCGACGTTGAAGCAATGCACGCCGACTTCCAGCGCTCGGCGCATGTCATCGCGGGTCTTGCCGACGCCGGAGAAAACGATTTTGTCAGCCTGACCGCCCGCCGCCAGCACGCGCTCCAGCTCGCCACGGGACACGATGTCGAAACCGGCGCCCAGACGCGCGAGGACATTGAGAACGCCCAGGTTCGAGTTGGCTTTGACCGCAAAGCAGACCAGATGCGGCATGCCGCTCAAGGCGTCGGCGTAGGCGCGGTACTGCGCCTCGATGTGCGCGCGGGAATAGACGTATGTCGGCGTGCCGAAGCGTTCGGCGATGGCAGACAACGCCACTCCTTCCGCGAACAGCTCGCCGTCGCGGTAGTTGAAGGCGTCCATGACTGATTCCTAGTAGGTCGAAGTCTGATGCTTGTGCGAGTGCGATTTGGTCTGGCTGGTGCCGTCGGCGGACGAATCGTCGTCGGGCAGATACAGCGGACCTTTCTGACCGCAGGCAGAGACCAGACACGCAACTGCAAGCAGCGCGGCCAGGGAGGAAATCAGGCGCTTCATGGCGAAATCCTTTGTATAAGCATTAATTGCGCCCGAGTATACCGACCACCCGACAGATTGCCTATGCGCTGGAGTTCCCGTCCGGCGGGGGTTTGACGCCGCCGCGCAATTAGACTGCGCAGCACGTGCGGATTTCTGACGCGGTCTGTGGTGCAGGGTGATGCTCGATGCCGTCCCGACCAAAGCCGGTCCCACATTTGCACTTGGGCGGGTAGGCTTTGCATTTGCCGTGGAGCGACCGTATCGTGCGTCGCTGCGCCGTCCGCTGACACTTTTGAGGTTCATGCAATGAGTTTGACCGAAGCCCGTTTTCACGATCTGGTCGATGCCACCCAGGAAAAGCTCCAGGATATCTTCGACGAGAGCGGTCTGGATCTGGACCTTGAGGAGTCGGCCGGTGTGCTGACCGTGAAATTTGAAAACGGCTCGCAGTTCATTTTCAGCCGTCAGGAGCCTTTGCGTCAGCTGTGGCTGGCGGCTGCGTCGGGTGGTTTTCACTTTGATTACGACGAAGAAGCGAAGCACTGGATCTGCGACAAGAGCGAAGAGCTGTTGAGCGAGATGCTCTATCGTCTGGCGAAGGAGCAGGCGGGCGAAGAAATCGACTTCGACGCCCTCGACGGCAGCGATGGCAACCGCCAGTGACCGTTAGCGCAACCCCGGTCAAGCCGCCAAAGCCGCTGTTCAGCAACGTCAGCCCGGCTGTGCCGTCGCCCTGCATCAGCATCTGCCGGCTCGACGAAGACAAAGTCTGCACGGGCTGCCAGCGCCACGTCGAGGACATCCGCGAGTGGCGGGCGGCGACCGATGAGCGCCGACGGGAGATCGTGCGGCAGGCAGATTTGCGTCGCAGTGCGACTTCCGATCACGTGTAGGTCATGCCTCGTCCATCGCGGCATTCAGTGACTGTTCCAGCTGGGCTTTGTAGCGCAGGAACAGAATAGTCTGCCCGCGCGTGTCCCCCAGTATCCCGGACAGGTCCAGGTCGGTGATGTAGCAGCGATAACGTTGCGTCTCGCGGCGCTGGTCGAGGATCCGCCGCGCCACGACGCTGAACAACTGATCGCCAAACTCCAGCTCGGAAAACTCCATCCCGTCGCAATACAGCGTCACGCTGACCTGGCCGGGGGATGCTTCCTCGATAATCGCCTGCACGTCAAAGAACGATTTGTCGATGAGCATGGCCGGGCTCGGCCGATGCTCAACGCGGCGGGCCCGCCCTGAGCCATCGGGGGTTATGCGGTAATACAAAGCCTCCAGCGACGTTGATTCCAACGGGTTATCCAGCGGCAGCAACGTCACGCGCCGGTACGTCAACGATTCAAAAAAGCGCTCAAGCGGAACCAGCAGGCTGGGCTCACTGTGATAAGGCACCTGCTGATGCCATAACGCATTGCGCTCATCGAGCACGTACAGGTCGGCATTGGGTTCGTTGATCCGGTAAAACACCTGAATGCATTCGGGCTGACCGTACGGGATGAACAGCGACAGGTCCGAGTCGTCCAGTGCCTGCGGGTCCAGATGAAGCGGGCTGTAGGCGGAAAGCTCTTCTCCGAGATAGCTGAAGAGCGCCGGCACGTGTTCGAGCGTGACGTGGCTGACCTGGCCGGGGATCATTTCCAGAACGTGGTAACGCTGCTCGACCTGAATGAGATAGCGATGATTCAGGCGCCGGTCCAGCAGCAGTTGCGCAGTGCCGATGAGCTCCTCCACGCGCTGAGCGATGGCCTGCGCACGGTTGTGGCAAAAACAACGCACGCGGATGACAGGCCTGGCGGACTTTTCCGGTAGGCCGTTGAGCAATTCTGTCAGGCAGTCCAGCAGCGCTTGGGCGCCGTCGAAGCGATTGACCAGCACCTCGTTCCAGCTGTTGAGGGTGATCTGGTCGAAGGTCAGCACCAGATTTTCACGGACGCCGGCGTAGCTCAGCGAGTCGGTTCGCTCGGTCGTCATCAGGATGTTCAGGTCTTTATGGTGCCGGAGCGGATCGACGCCGACGTTGACCAACAGCAGAATCTCGCGGGGCACGCTCGGGCTTAGAAGTACGTCTTCATCGACCATGGCCAGCGGCAGCGCGATGCTCTGCTGCAACGCGCCTTGTAGATTAAACAGTTCAAATTCGGTCAGATCGCTGATGCCAGGGTGGAGCGCCAGGCGCGTGCTGTTGTCGATGACGTTGTTGCGATGGCACCACGTGAGCAGTTCCAGCAACTCGCGACTGCGCTTGATCGGCGCAAACGTCTCCAGCTCGTGGGCACTCAGGCTGCCGTTGTAGAGGCACCACTGATACCTGCCGGGCTCGCGCTTGTTCGGCAGTTGCGCCAGCGTCAGCGTGTCCTCGGCCAGATCCGGCGCGATGCCCGGGTTGAGAAATTCCACTTTGCCGGCTTTGCGTTCGAAGGCTGCATACAGACGACGCCCGAGCACATTCATGTCGCGCTTGGTGATCGAATTGACCGCTTTTTGCGCGCGAGCGAACTGGGTCAGGAAGCGGTAACTGTAGTTGAGCTCGCCGACCAGTGCGCGGCGTTCGCTGGCGACTTGACGCACTTTCCATTGGCTGCGGCTGTCGAGCAACGCCAGCTGACGCTCGTCCCAGTTCCACTCATTGACCAGCCGCTCCAGCAGCAGCCGTTGCCAGCCATTACTGCGGTGACGGGTGGAGCCGGTGAGTTTCTTGTTCACCTTCAGGTACAAGCTGCGGCGTACCAGTTCCAGTCGCTCGGGTTCACCCCGCGCCAACAGGTATTCCTCGATGCGCCGGTACACCATCACGTACGGGTCCAGCTCATCAAGGTCGGCGCGGTTGGCGAACACGGCTTTCTTGAAGCGCATGCTCAAGCACTGCACATGGGGGTGCTCGCTGGCATAAACCTCGGTCAACAGTAGCTTGAGCACCGATTTGTAAGGCGATTCGATGCCTTTGAACAGCTGCCAGAGCCCGGCGCCGATGAATTCCCCCGGCGGGATGTGCGACATGTTGCCGAGGTCCAGCACCTCGTCGGCGCGAATAAAGCGCTTCGACAGCAGGGTGTGGGTGTATTCGGCGTAGCGCGCTTCTTCATAGACCGGCACCAGCCACCACATCGGGGTGCGCCCGGCGAGCCAGATGGCGGTGCGATAAAACTCGTCCAGCAGCAAATAGTGCTGGGTTGTGCCGCAGTCCTCGCCACTCAGTTGCGCGTCACGTTCGCCGACGACAAAACGCTCAGGATCAACGAGAAAGAAGTGTGCCTCGGCGCCCATGCTGGCTGCCCAGCTTTCGAGGGACTGGCACTTCCTGCGCAACTCGTGGATTTCGTCGGCCGACAGCAGCGGGTCGTGGCAGATCCACACGTCCATGTCGCTCTGGTCGGCCTGGGCGAGGGTGCCAAGGCTGCCCATCAGGAAGATGCCGTGAATCGGCTGTGGCGGATTCACCCGGCGCGGTTTGTATGAGAACGACCGCGTCAGGCGTTGCGCTTCAGCGAGGGCCTGGGCGTCTGGCTCGTAATGGGACACGCCAGCGGGGGTCGAGCCCGACACATAGCCTGGCAGCAGCGGATGATTGACGTGGAAAAACAGCGGAAGCAGCGTGAGCACGCTTTGCTGACGGGTCGACAGACCTTCGTACGCACGCGCCAGGCGACTCTGGCTCAGGGCCAGAAAGCGGCTGCGCAACTGAGCGAGGACCTTGCGATCAATGCCCTCATCCAGATCCGGGCGAATTTCGGAACTACGCGTCATCGCGACTCGAAGCCGGCGGGCGGCACTGCATGAAGTGAGGGTATAGCGATAATAAAGACAGCTGGACGTCAGGCCGGTATGGCTCGATCACGGGTCTTTTTTATGGCGCCATTATTTTATCGGCGCAGCATCGTCGAAATGGAGGATTCGCGAAACCTTTATTTGATGCGTCCAGGCAAAGGTTTCGCGAGGGACGAAATCAGGCAGCTTCCTGGCTGGTAGCAAGAATAATCAGCAGCGATTGAGCGTGGTCAGCGGCATCCAGCCCCAGGCTGGTCAAATAGCCTCCGTCGTGTTGCGTGGTGAGGCCTTTGTCGAAAAGTCGTTGGGCAGCAGCGATGGCCGTGGGGGCCGCAGAGTGGTGGTGGACCTTCAGACCCTCTTTGGTGTTGCTCAGATTGAACAGCGACAGGATTTCCAGCTCGGCAACCAATTCAGGGGTAAACGACATAGGTGCTCCAGACTTTTTCCAGTGGATACACCGCGATCAGAATCGCAGGCGTGACGGCCCCGTCGCCATGCGGCAGCGAGGCTGTTGGAGTGTAGTCAGGTCTGGGGATTTTGCAGGAAGTATCTGGCCGGTCGTCAGGTCAGTTGAGCGACCGGCATGTGTGGCGGGTTTTACTCGTCTTCCGCCAGTCGCACGCCCGGTGGCATGTCGGGCAGTGCACGCAGGGCCGCTTCGTACCAGACGGTATTGAACGGGCGATCTTCGGCCAGGATCCCGTCGATCTCCAGCGCCAGAATGTGGGCCATCATCTGCAGAATCTCTTCACGCTCGATGCCCACCAGGGTCAGCTTGTTGTAGGTGGCTTTGGCCGCTGGCGGGTTGTCGCTTTCGATCTGATTTTCGATGGCTTCAATCAGCGTGGCTTCGGCAAACTCTTCGTCGTCGTTCTCGATGTTGTCGCTCATGTCGTTCTCGATGTCTTGCCAATTGATTGGAATCGCCCGTAACGGGCGACCCCTCCGATGCGTTTAGCGGGTGGCGAGCAAATGCTGTCCACGCACAACCGCGGCCTTGACCTGCTCCGGCGCCGTGCCGCCGATGTGATTACGCGCGTTGACCGAACCTTCGAGCGTCAGCACCTCGAAGACGTCCTGTTCGATCTGATCACTGAACTGACGCAGCTCGTCCAGCGTCATCTCGGCCAGGTCCTTGCCGGTCTCAACGCCATGCTTCACCGCGTGACCGACGATCTCGTGGCAATCACGGAATGGCAGGCCACGACGCACCAGGTAATCGGCAAGGTCGGTCGCGGTAGAGAAGCCGCGCAGCGCGGCTTCGCGCATGATGGCGTGCTTGGGCTTGATCGCCGGGATCATGTCAGCGAAGGCACGCAGCGAATCGCGCAGGGTGTCGGCGGCGTCGAACAGCGGTTCCTTGTCTTCCTGATTGTCCTTGTTGTAGGCCAGCGGCTGGCCTTTCATCAAGGTCAGCAGGCCCATCAAGGCGCCGAACACACGGCCGCTTTTGCCACGGACCAGCTCAGGGACATCAGGATTTTTCTTTTGCGGCATGATCGAACTGCCGGTGCAGAAGCGATCAGGCAGGTCGATGAACTGGAATTGCGCGCTGGTCCATAGCACCAGCTCTTCGGAGAAACGCGACAGGTGCATCATCGCGATGCTCGCGGCGGAGCAGAATTCAATGGCGAAGTCGCGATCGGAGACGCTGTCCAGCGAGTTGCCGCCAACGGCTTCGAAACCCAGCAGCTGGCAGGTCAGTTCGCGGTCGATCGGGTAGGTGGTGCCGGCCAGCGCGGCGCTGCCCAGGGGCATGCGGTTGGTGCGCTTGCGGCAATCGACCAGACGCTCGTAATCGCGGCTGAGCATTTCGAACCACGCCAGCATGTGGTGGCCGAAGGTCACAGGTTGCGCGGTCTGCAGGTGAGTGAAGCCCGGCATGATGGTGTCGGCTTCGCGCTCGGCCAGCCCCAGCAGGCCTTCTTGCAGGCGAGTGATCTCAGCCAGAATCAGGTCGATCTCATCACGCAGCCACAGGCGGATGTCGGTGGCGACCTGATCGTTGCGGCTACGACCGGTGTGCAGCTTTTTACCGGTGACGCCGATGCGATCGGTCAGGCGCGCTTCGATGTTCATGTGCACGTCTTCGAGGTCCACGCGCCAGTCGAACGTGCCGGCCTCGATCTCGCCCTGAATGCTCTTCAGCCCGTCGATGATGGTGTCGCGCTCGGCGTCGGTCAGCACGCCGACCTTGGCCAGCATCGTGGCGTGGGCGACGGAGCCCATGATGTCGTGGCGATAAAGGCGCTGATCGAAGGTGACGGAGGCGGTGAAGCGTGCGACGAAGGCGTCGACGGGTTCACTGAAGCGGCCGCCCCAGGACTGGTTGGTCTTGTCGGTGCTCATGATTCGCTCGCTGCTTTGCTGGTGGCTGAAACTGATGAAAAACCGGCGCCGGCCGATTCTAAAGACGCGGGCGATGATAACAGCATTGCCGTTTATTTATCCCCGGCGGCTTGCCCGCAACGGTATGAGCGAAGAGACTGGCGGCCATGCAAAACGAGCGCAAACACCCGGGGCAGAGCAGTGCGCCCGGCAAAGAGTTTTTCCTCCCGGAACTGTGTCTGCCCCAGGCGCTGCTGATGCTGGTCGTGCTGGCGGAGTTGCTGGTCTTCGTGCTTGTGCTCATCGAACCCATGCAGCCGGATTTCGACTGGGTGCGGTTGGCGCTGATTTCTCTTTTCGTGCAGTGGATCGTGCTGTTGTCCGCTGCGCTGCTGTGTGGCTTGCGCCCCTGGCTGGCACGGCTGCGTGCCGGGGTGGCCGGCTGCATCGGTTGTCTGCTGGTGGTGGCGGTGACGCTGATGTGCACCGCCGTGACGGACTACTACCAGGTGAATCCCCCGACCTCGTTCGATGGCGTCGTCGAGCGGTACCTGCGCTATGCCTTGATCGCCTTGATCATGTCCGCACTGATGCTGCGCTACTTTTACCTGCAGAGTCAGTGGCGCAAGCAGCAGCAGGCCGAACTCCAGGCCAGGATCGAGTCCTTGCAGGCACGTATCCGCCCGCATTTTCTCTTCAACACGCTCAACAGCATCGCCAGTCTGGTCACCAGCGATCCGGTCAAGGCGGAGCAGGCAGTGCTTGATCTGTCCGACCTGTTCCGGGCCAGTCTGGGCAAGCCCGGCAGCCTGACGACATGGCGTGAAGAACTTGATTTGGCGAAACGCTATTTATCGATTGAGCAATATCGACTTGGCGAGCGTCTACAGTTGGACTGGGCCGTTAGTGCAATTCCCGACGACTTGCCAATTCCCCAGCTAACCTTGCAGCCATTATTGGAAAACGCGTTGATTTACGGCATCGCGCCCCGTGTTGAAGGCGGCGTGGTCAGAGTTGAGGCGGACTACGAACGGGGAGTATTTATATTGCGCGTCAGTAATCCTTACGATGAGGTCGTCTTACAGCAAAATCCAGGCGGCACTCAGCAGGCCTTGGCAAACATCGGCGCTCGACTCACGGCACTTTTCGGCCCTCTCGCCAGTCTGAGCGTGGAGCGCCGAGACGGTCGTCACTTCACCTGTCTACGCTATCCTTGTGCGAGACTCACGCAGGAAGCCAGAGCAATATGAATGTCCTGATCGTTGATGACGAACCCCTAGCCCGAGACCGCCTGAGCCGTATGGTAAGTGAGCTCGAGGGTTACAAGGTTCTTGAACCCAGCGCCACCAATGGCGAAGAAGCATTGCAGCTGATTGAAAATTTGAAACCCGACGTGGTGTTGCTGGATATCCGCATGCCGGGCCTGGATGGACTTCAGGTCGCGGCTAAATTGTGCGAGCGCGACACCCCGCCTGCCGTCGTGTTTTGCACGGCCCACGATGAATTTGCGCTGGAGGCCTTTCAGGTCAGCGCCGTGGGTTATCTGGTCAAACCGGTTCGTCCCGAGCACCTGCTTGAGGCGTTGCGCAAGGCCGAGCGGCCGAATCGCGTGCAACTGGCGGCGATGACCCGACCTGCTGCCGAAAGCGGCACCGGCCCGCGCAGTCACATCAGCGCGCGTACCCGAAAGGGCATTGAGCTGATTCCGCTGGCCGAGGTGATCTATTTCATCGCCGATCACAAGTACGTGACCCTGCGCCATGAAGGCGGCGAAGTGCTGCTGGATGAACCGCTTAAAGCCCTGGAAGACGAATTCGGCGACCGTTTTGTGCGTATTCACCGCAACGCGCTGGTCGCCCGGGAACGTATCGAACGCCTGCAACGCACGCCGCTGGGCCATTTCCAGTTGTTCCTCAAGGGGCTCAACGGTGATGCGCTGATCGTCAGCCGCCGGCACGTTGCCGGTGTGCGCAAGATGATGCAGCAGTTGTAAGCGAGTGCCGCGAGGGCCATGCCGTGCGATGCGGGCGACACGCCGTCGCATGGCGTGCGCAGGTTGATTGAGATCATGATGCGCAACGATTGAATACAGTCATTCGGCCCGATCCGGCCGAGCTGTTATTATTCGCCGCATTCACTCAGTACGGACCGGTTCATGTCTTCTCGCGAAATCCGCATCGCCACCCGCAAAAGCGCCCTGGCCCTCTGGCAAGCCGAGTACGTCAAGGCGCGTCTGGAGCAGGCGCATCCCGGTCTGATCGTGACGCTGGTGCCAATGGTCAGTCGCGGCGACAAGCTGCTGGATTCACCGCTGTCGAAAATCGGTGGCAAGGGTCTGTTCGTCAAGGAGCTGGAAACAGCCCTGATGGAGCACACCGCCGACATCGCCGTCCACTCGATGAAAGACGTGCCGATGGACTTCCCTCAGGGGCTTGGCCTGTTCTGCATCTGCGAGCGCGAAGACCCGCGCGACGCCTTCGTGTCCAACACCTACGCCAGTCTCGATGAGCTGCCCGCCGGCGCCGTGGTGGGGACGTCGAGCCTGCGTCGGCAGGCTCAGTTGCTGGCGCGCCGGCCTGACCTGCAAATCCGGTTTCTGCGTGGCAACGTCAACACGCGCCTCGCCAAGCTGGACGCCGGTGAGTACGACGCGATCATCCTTGCCGCGGCCGGCCTGATCCGTCTGGGTTTCGAAGACCGCATCACCGCCCCCATCAGCATCGACCATAGCTTGCCGGCTGGCGGGCAGGGCGCAGTGGGCATTGAATGCCGCAGCGTCGACATCGAACTTCATGCCTTGCTGGCACCGCTGCACCATGACGATACGGCCGTGCGGGTCACCGCTGAGCGCGCGCTCAACAAGCACCTCAATGGTGGGTGCCAGGTGCCGATTGCCTGCTACGCCGTGCTGGAAGGCGAACAACTGTGGTTGCGCGGTCTGGTAGGCGATCCTTCCGGCACAGTGCTGCTCCACGCCGAAGCGCGTGCGCCCCAAGTGGATGCTCAAACGCTGGGTGTACAAGTGGCCGAAGCGCTGCTGGCTCAAGGTGCGGCGAAGATTCTCAAAGCGGTGTACGGCGAGGCAGGCGACGAGTGAAGGCCTGGCGTTTGCTGCTCACGCGTCCTGCTGAAGAATCGCAGGCCCTTGCGCAGACCCTGGCTGAGGTTGGCGTGTACAGCGCCAGCCTGCCGTTGCTGGAGATCGAGCCATTGCCGGTTTCAGAAGCGAACCGTTCGATCATCTATGACCTTGCGGCGTACTGCGCCGTCATCGTCGTCAGCAAGCCGGCCGCGCGGCTGGGCCTGGCGATGCTCGATGAAGTCTGGCCGCAGCCGCCGATGCAGAAGTGGTTCACCGTTGGTGCTGCCACTGCGCAAATTCTCGATGACTACGGCCTGCCAGTTTTCTTCCCAGAGCACGGCGATGACAGCGAAGCATTGCTCGACCTGCCGCAGTTTCAACAAGCCCTCTCGGGCTATGACCCCAAAGTGCTGATCATGCGCGGCGAAGACGGCCGCGAGCTGCTCGCCGAGCGATTGCGCGAGCGCGGTGTGGTGGTGGATTACCTGCCGCTGTATCGTCGCCACCTGCCGCAATACCCGGCTTTCGCATTGCCCGATACGGTAAAAGCGGAACGCTTGAATGGGCTGGTGGTCAGCAGTGGACAGGGTTTCGAGCATCTGCGCAAGTTGGCGGGCGACGCCTGGCCTACGCTTGCGCAGATGCCTTTGTTTGTACCGAGCCCGCGGGTCGCCGAAATGGCGCATGCTGCCGGAGCTCTTACCGTAGTGGACTGCCGTGGCGCCAGCGCCCCGGCCTTGCTGGCAGCATTGCGCGGATACACCGCGCCTGCCTCACAGGCGTAATGCTCGATCAGTCGGATTACGCGACGCCCAAAATGCAAAGGATGGACACGTGAGCGAAACAGTCTTGCCAAAAGATGACGTTGAACCGGTACTGGCCAAATCCGAGCCGCTGCCGGATCCAGCGTACAAAGAACCGTCGACTCGCCGGAGCAGCAACGGGCTCGCCATACTGGCCCTGTTGCTGGGCGCTGCGGGCGTTGCCGTTGGCGGCTGGAGCGTTTGGCAACTGCGCGCCATGCAGGCTGGTCATCAGGAGCAGTCGGGCCAGTTGCAGGACATCGGCTCCCAGACCCAGGCCCTCAAGCAGAGCGAGCAGCAGATCGCCGCGCGTCTGGCGCAATTGCCTCCCGCTCAGGAGCTTGAAGATCGCCGCCGCCTCGTCACGCAGTTGCAGGGTGATCAGCAGCGCCTGAGCCAGCGTGTAGAAACCGTGCTCGGCGCCAGCCGCAAGGATTGGCGTCTCGCCGAAGCGGAGCATTTGCTGCGCCTGGCGAGCCTGAGGCTGTCTGCGCTGCAAGACATCAACAGTGCTGCCGCACTGGTGCAGGGCGCCGACGAGATCCTGCGCGAGCAGGACGATCCCGGCGCATTTGCAGCCCGTGAGCAATTGGCCAAGAGCCTGACTGCGCTGCGCAGCGTCGATCAACCGGATCGCACGGGTCTGTTTCTGCAACTGGCAGCTGTGCGTGATCAAGTCGCGCAATTGAACGAGCTGGCGCCGGAATACCAAGACAAGGGCGACTCGCTGTTCGGTTTGACCGATGGCAGCGAGGACAGCTACTGGGCCAAGTGGTGGGACAAGATCTCCCAGTTCGTGCGAATCGACTTCCATGCAGATAAGAATATTCGTCCATTGCTGGCTGGCCAGAGCCTGACCCAGGTTCGTCTGGCGCTGAGCCTGGCGATCGAGCAGGCGCAATGGGCCGCGCTCAACGGCCAGGCCCCGGTCTACGAAAAAGCCATGGCCGAGGCGCGCAGCGTCCTGGACGACAATTTCAATCGCGATAACCAGCAGAGCAAAGCCCTCGGCCAGCGTCTGGATGAGTTGGGCAAACAGCCAGTTTCCGTGGCGACCCCTGACCTGACACAAAGCCTGGCGGCGGTTCAGGCGTATCTCGAGCAGAGTCATACGCCTGTTGGCGGTGCGCTGGAGAAGCGCACTGACGAGGCCCAGCCTGGGAAACAGCCATGAAGCGCGCTTACGTCGTCCTCTTCGTGCTGGTGCTGGCCGCGGCGCTGATCGGTGTCGCGATCTCTCGCCATGGGGGTTACGTGCTGATCTCCTACGACACTTTCCGCTACGAATCGAGCATCTGGGCAGCACTGGCGATACTGGTCGCCGTCCTGTTTATTCTTTGGCTGGTGCGGGTGCTGATCTCATTGCTGACGACCTCCGGTGGGGTGGTCAATCCCTGGTCGCGTCGCAACCGAAGCCGTCGTGTGCAAAACGCGATCGAGCAGGGCCAGTTGGACCTCGCCGAAGGGCGCTGGGCCAGCGCGCAACGCAACTTGCATCGCGCTGCCGAGGCGGAACGTCAGCCACTGCTTTACTACCTCGGCGCAGCCCGGGCCGCGAACGAGCAGGGCCGTTATGAGGAAAGCGACAATCTCCTCGAGCGCGCGCTGGAGCGTCAGCCTCACGCCGAACTGGCCATTGCGCTGAGCCACGCACAGTTGCAGGTGGACCGCAGCGATCTCGACGGCGCGCTGGTGACCCTGCAGGCCATGCAGGAACGCCATCCGCACAACCCGCAGGTGTTGCGCCAGCTGCAGCGCCTGTACCGCGAGCGCGGCGAGTGGGCGGAGTTGATTCGCTTGATGCCTGAGCTGCGCAAGGACAAAGTGCTCCCGGCGCAAGAGCTGGCTGAGCTTGAGAGCCGCGCCTGGGGCGAGAATCTCTCGTTGGCCGCCCATCGTGAATCCGACAGCGATACCGTAGCCACGGGCCTCCCGTCGCTGGAGAACGCCTGGCAGCAATTGACCTCGGCCCAGCGCCAAGAGCCTGCGCTGGTATTGGCGTACGCCGAACAGCTGCGACGTCTGGGCGCCGATGTGCAGGCCGAAGAGGTTTTGCGCACGGCCATGAAACGCGATTACAACACTCACCTTGCGCGTTTGTATGGACTGGTGCGCGGCGCTGATCCTGCCAAACAACTGCAGACCGCCGAAGGTTGGCTGAAAAGTCACACCGATGACCCAGGCTTGCTGTTGACCCTGGGCCGTCTGTGTCTGCAGAGCAGCCTGTGGGGTAAAGCGCGTGATTATCTTGAGTCGAGCTTGAGGTTGCAGCGCAACCCGGAAGCGTGTGCCGAACTGGCTCGCTTGCTCGCGCAGCTGGGCGAAACTGATCGCAGCAATCAGCTGTTTCAGGAAGGCCTGGGCCTGCTGGATGAGCGTTTGCTTGCACGTCCGTTGCCAGCGCTGACACGCGTTTAGACTGGGGCAAGGCGTCAACTCGAGGAGGCCCGATTGCGGGCCTTTTCAGTGTCTGCTTCCCTGATTCGTGTAGGACCTTTCCGTGCTTGGTGTGGCTTGTTGAGAAGATCTTCAAGCTACCGGTACAACGTCTTAAACACGGCGTCGGGATTTACCTACAGCAACAAAGAAATATCCTCCGTTGGGTGCCTTGAAAGCGACTCGCGCTTTCCTCTACCGTAGCCGCCTTCGTCTTTTGTTACGGATCTTCCATGCAGCTGGCTCGTACGCGCTCCTTGTTCTCTCTGGCGTTTGTGGCCTGCGCATCGATTGTGGGAGCGACGGTTTATCTCGGCCCTGTGGTTGATGCGGCGCCATGTCCGATGTGTCTGCTTCAGCGTGTGCTCATGGCGTTATCGGCGGGTGTTTGCCTGCTCGCCGCGCTGCACGCGCCTGGCAAATCCGGCTGGCGTGTCTACGCAGGCTT
The DNA here is from genome assembly GCF_039672565.1 of Pseudomonas sp. Ps21-P2. Classification (NCBI taxonomy): domain Bacteria; kingdom Pseudomonadati; phylum Pseudomonadota; class Gammaproteobacteria; order Pseudomonadales; family Pseudomonadaceae; genus Pseudomonas; species Pseudomonas sp. Ps21-P2. Next base: position 764,175 of record NZ_JBDFPL010000002.1, on the reverse strand, counting down.
TCTTTTACTGTTTTCCGCTTTGGGGGCGAGCGTCGCGGCACGTCAGGTCTGGTTGCAGGCTTCGCCGCCCGAGAACATGGCGGCGTGCATTGAAAATCTTCACTACCTGTTGGAAACGCAAACCTACGTGAAGGTCATGCTGATGGTGTTGGCGGGAAGTGCGGGGTGCTCCGAGATCAACTGGTCGCTGTTCGGCATCAGCTTGCCGGAGTGGAGCCTGCTGGCATTTTCGGGGCTTTGCCTGTTCGCGCTGTACTACCTCTTTATCGAGTTTCGGCGATTCAGATCAATAGATGTAGGGCCTTCGGATTAAACACTTGTATGAACTTTGTGTCCTGCGTACCTTGATGGGCTAGTCATGCGGGCATAATCTGGGCCGCACGCATCATCGGATCAATGCTACTGTCGACGCTTGTCCAGGCCGGTACCGACCAATCTCGGACCGAACCGGAATGCGCTTGAAGCAGCATGCCCTGAAGGGAAGAGAGAACATCATGCTGGAAAGTTGTCAGAACGCTCAGGAACGCTGGGGTGGGGTTCACAAGCTGATTGACCGCTGGTTGCTGGAGCGCAACGAGCTGATCAAGGCTTACGATGCCATCGGTGCAGAGCCGGGAGCGTTCTCTGAAAAGCGCGTGCCCCTGCAGGACTTCTGCGGCACGCTGGTCGATTACGTTTCGGCCGGTCATTTCGAAATCTACGAGCAACTCACCAGCGAGGCCAAGGCATTCAACGATCAGCGTGGCCTCGAGCTGGCTGACACGATCTATCCTCGAATCGACGTCATCACTGAGAAGCTGCTGGCCTTCAACGATCTCTGCGACGAAGGCAAATGCGTCACCGAGACATTCAAGGAATTGGGCGGCCTGCTGCACGAGCGCTTTGAACTGGAAGACTGCCTGATCGAAGTGCTGCATAACGCGCACAAGGAACAGATTGAGGCAGAGGTCTGAGCAGACCGCTGATGAAAAAAGGGTGCCTTGGGCACCCTTTTTTATGGTCTGTCTTTAGGGCTGCCGCCTACGAGCCTGAGCCAGTTCCAGCGTTACTGCGACACCCCGAGTAGCTCGATTTCGAACACCAGCGGCGTGTAGGGATCGATCAGATCGCCTGCACCCTCTGCGCCGTACGCTTGGGCCGAGGGGATGACCAGCCGCCATTTGGCACCCACCGGCATGTCGGCGAGGGCTGTGGTCCAGCCAGCGATGACGCTGTCCAGGCGGAACCATTGTGGCTGCTGGCTCTGATCGAAGATCGTGCCATCAGGAAGACGGCCTACATACTTCACCTGCACACGGCCATTGATGTCGGGTTTGGCACCGTTGCCCGGCGTCAGCTCGGTCATCAGGATGCCGTCCGCGAGCTGGCGAACGCCCGGTTTGGCCTTCTCGGCGTCCATGAACTTGCGCTCATCCTTCAACGCCGCTTCAGTCTGCGGTTCGGTCTGGCCGGAGTTTTCAGCCTGGGCAAGGGCGGCGTCGTGGTCGCTGAGGATCTGCTCCATGCGTTCCTGTTTGATCGCCAGCGGCTTGCCTTGATACGCCGACTGCAGACCTTCAAGCAGCGCGGGCAACTGCAGGTCGGGTGCTTCCTGACGCAGGCGCTCACCCAGGCTCGCACCGAGGCTATAGGAAAGATCGTGGGTGTTGTCGGACGCCGGAGCATCGGTCGCGTGAGCAAGGGGTACCAAGAGGAACAACGACATAAACAGGTAGCGCGACATGAATGCTCTCCGGCCTGGGAAGTGAGCGATTATGCCAGCGCTGAGGCCCGAGCGTGACGGGTATTGCCGCGTTTTTCGGCGTCCTGCAACAGAGCGGGGATTGTAGTGTCAAGATGCCCTAGCGGCGGTGCGGGCGGAGGTCTAGTATGGCCGCACTCAAATCAGCCAGGAGGTAAGTCATGTCGGCCACCAAGAAGCCAGTAAACACTCCGTTGCATTTGCTCCAACAGCTCTCGAGCAGCCTGCTCGAACATCTCGAAGACGCTTGCTCTCAAGCATTGGCTGACGCTGAAAAACTGCTCGCCAAACTCGAGAAACAACGTGGCAAGGCGCAGGAAAAGCTGCACAAGTCGCGCACCAAATTGCAGGACGCTGCTGCCGCCGGTAAAGCCAAGGCGCAAGGCAAGGCCAAAGACAGCGTGTCCGAGCTCGAGTCGTTGCTCGACGCGTTGAAAGATCGTCAGACCGAAACCCGCAGCTATATCCTCAACCTCAAGCGTGATGCTCAGGAAAGCCTGAAGCTGGCCCAAGGCATTGGCCGCGTGAAGGAAGCCGTTGGCAAAGCGCTGAACGATCGCGCTGCAAAAGCCCCGGTGCAAGCGGCTGCCAAGCCTGCCGCCAAGCCTGTTCCTGCAAAAACACCTGCAAAACCTGCTGCTAAAGCGGCCCCGGCCAAGCCTGCCGCTAAAACTGCAGTCAAAGCCGTCGCTGAAAAAACCGTTGCCAAAGTGACTGCGAAAACCGTCGCCGCCAAGCCAGCTGCGAGCAAGGCGCCCGCTGCCAAGCCAGCTGTCAGCGCCGCAAGCAAGCCAGTCGCTAAAACTTCGACTGCCGCGAAGCCGGTCGCCAAGCCAGCCGCCAAGGCTACCGCTGCCAAACCGGCTGCCGTAAAGGCCGCTGCCAAACCTGCTCCGGCTAAAGCGCCTGCTGCAAAGCCGACTGCCAGTGCCGCTGCCAAGCCTGCTGCGAGCAAAGTAGCCGCCAAGCCTGCCGCGAAAGCGAGCCCGGTTGCCAAGCCAGCAGCATCGAAACCTGCCGCTGCCAAGCCAGTCGCAGCGAAGGCTGCAGCAAAACCGGCCGTCAAGCCTGCTGTCTCCGCAACCGCCAAGCCAGCACCTGCTGCTCCGGCAGCGTCCGCTGCGCCAGCCGCCCCGGCCGCGCCAGCTGCTGATTCGACCTCGAACAGCGCGTCCTAAGCGATATCGGTCCCGGCGCGAAGCAGAATCTGCAACGCGTCGGGACTGGCTTGAGCCGCACCTCCCGCCAGCGCTCCCAGCCAAACGCCTGTAGGTTCAGCATCTCGCTCAGGCCAGTCTTTGGTCAGCCGTTGCAGACGCACCAGCAGCTCACGCTCGGCATCGAGCTCCAGGGTTTTCAGTCTGTCGCGTAACGCCTTCAGCTCTTCGTCTTCAGCCGCGTCGGCCTTCCAGCGTGTCCGAACATCCCTCAATGGCCCCACCACCTTCTCGTGCCACGGGTCGGCCAATTGTCCGATTTGTCGCGCCCGCTCTGAGTTGAACTGCACACCACGCCGGTCCATCCAGACGCCGCACAGCAGCGCGCAGACATTGGCGCCACTGGCCTGCAGGGTGAGACATGCCTGCTCAACGCCTGGGCGAGCATAGAAATCGAGGGTGAAACTCCATAGGTCCGAAAGCATCGTCATCTACCTGTTTTGGGCGAAGCTGGTAGACTCCGCCGCCATTATGATCAGACTTCAAAGCCTTACCTTACAGCGTGGTCCGCAACGTCTGCTAGAAGACGCCGAGTTGACCCTGCACGCCGGCCAGAAAGCCGGCCTGATCGGCGCCAACGGCGCCGGTAAATCCAGCCTGTTCGCACTGTTGCGGGGTGAATTGACCCCCGACAACGGCGACTGTCTGCTGCCCGCCGATTGGCGCATCGCCCACATGCGTCAGGAGGTCGATACCCTCGATCGTGTGGCGGTGGATTATGTGCTCGACGGCGACCTGCGTCTGCGTCAGGTGCAGCATGACCTCGCGGCTGCCGAGGCCGCTCAGGACGGCGCCGCGCAAGCACGTCTGCATTCGGAGCTCGACAGTGCCGATGGCTACACGGCCGACGCGCGGGCGCGCAAGTTGCTGGCAGGTTTGGGTTTTACCAACGAGCAGATGGAGCGCCAGGTCAGCGATTTTTCCGGTGGCTGGCGGATGCGTCTCAACCTGGCGCAGGCTTTGATGTGTCCTTCGGACCTGTTGCTGCTCGATGAACCGACCAACCACCTGGATCTCGATGCCATTCTCTGGCTCGAAGACTGGCTCAAGAGCTACCAGGGCACGCTGCTGCTGATCTCCCACGACCGCGATTTTCTGGATGCGGTCGTCGATCATGTTGCCCACGTCGAGCAGAAAAAGATCACGCTTTATCGCGGCGGTTACAGCGCGTTCGAGCGCGCCCGTGCCGAACGTCTGGCCCAGCAACAACAGGCCTACGACAAGCAACAGGCCCAGCGCGCGCACATGGAGAAATTCATCACGCGCTTCAAGGCCCAGGCTACCAAGGCCAAGCAGGCCCAGAGCCGGATCAAGGCGCTTGAGCGAATGGAAGAGCTGTCGGCAGCCCACGTCGATTCTCCGTTCGACTTCACCTTCCGCGAATCGACCAAGATCTCCAGCCCGCTGATGGATCTGTCTGACGCGCGACTGGGCTACGGCGACAAAGCCATCCTGCAGAAGGTCAAACTGCAACTGACGCCGGGCGCACGCATCGGCTTGCTGGGCCCGAACGGGGCCGGTAAATCCACGCTGATCAAAAACCTCGCAGGCGAACTCGAGCCATTGAGCGGGCGCATGGTGCGTGGCGAAAACACGGTGGTCGGCTATTTCGCCCAGCATCAGCTTGACTCGCTGGACGCCAAGGCCAGTCCACTGCTGCACCTGCAACGCATTGCGCCCACCGAACGCGAGCAGGCGCTGCGGGATTTCCTCGGCGGTTTCGACTTCCGTGGTGCGCGCCTCGACGAGCCGGTGCTGAATTTCTCCGGCGGCGAAAAAGCGCGGCTGGCATTGGCCCTGATTGCCTGGGACAAACCCAACCTGCTGCTGCTCGACGAACCGACCAACCACCTGGATCTGGAAATGCGCCTGGCCCTGACCATGGCGCTTCAGGAGTTCAGTGGCGCGGTGCTGGTGGTGTCTCACGACCGGCATTTGCTCAAGAGCACGACGGACAACTTCCTCCTCGTCGCCGATGGCCTGGTTCAGGAGTTCGATGGCGACCTGGATGACTATGCCCGTTGGCTGGTGGACTATCGCCTGCGCAATGCACCGGCCAGCAATACGCCGGTCAATGTCGACAAGACTGACAAGAAAGCCCAGCGACAGCAGGCCGCCGCATTGCGCCAGCAACTCGCCCCGCATAAGCGCGAAGCCGACAAGCTTGAAAAAGAGCTCGGCACGTTGCACGAGAAACTGGCGAAGATCGAAGTCGCCCTGGGCGACAGCGGTATCTACGAAGCGGCCAACAGAGACAAATTGCGCGACCTGCTGGCCGATCAGGCCAAGCTGAAATCCCGTGAGTCCGAGCTTGAAGAAGCGTGGATGGAAGCACTGGAATTGCTGGAGTCGATGCAGGCCGAGCTGGAAGCGTTGTCCTGATGGCGTCACCTGCGTTGGCCGTATAACGCAGGCGACCGGAACAGCTGTCTGGCAAGTCGCCGCAACAGTCAGAAATGACTGGCGTTTAAAGGCCTGGAAACACTAGCTTAGACGCAGGTATTGGTTGGCTGAGGTGTGTAATGTCGCTCGAAACATGGTTGGGGTTCTTCGCCGCTTGCTGGGTTATCAGTCTGTCTCCTGGCGCGGGCGCTATTGCCTCGATGTCCAGCGGACTGCAATACGGCTTCTGGCGTGGATACTGGAACGCGCTTGGCCTGCAGATCGCCCTTGTCGTGCAGATTGCCGTGGTCGCCGTAGGGCTTGGCGCGGTTCTGGCCACTTCGGCGCTGGCGTTTACTCTGATCAAATGGTTCGGCGTCGCCTACCTGGTGTATCTGGGCATCAAGCAGTGGCGTGCGCTGCCAAGCGATCTGGCGGATGAGTCAGCTGTACGCCCGGTGGGCAAGCCGTTGGTGCTCATGGCCCGTGGCTTTCTGGTGAACATCAGCAACCCGAAGGCGCTGGTGTTCATCCTGGCGATCCTGCCGCAGTTCATCGACACGCACCTGCCGCTGCTGCCGCAATACCTGCTTATCGCCGCAACCATGGTCTGCGTGGATCTGATCGTCATGGCGGGCTACACCGGCCTGGCCTCGAAAGTGCTCCGCGCCCTCAAAACCCCCAAACAGCAACGCCGGATGAACCGCACCTTCGCCGGATTGTTCGTCAGTGCAGCGGCGTTCCTCGCCACCTTGCATCGGGCCTGATCCAACAAAAGCCCTTCTCACAGTTGAGTCACAGCCGGTCCCGCTGGCTGTGCTCGGCTGGGAAACCGGCTTAAACCCTCAATCGTAGGACTGGCTTCAGCCGGGAAGCGGCCCAGAGGCAGCACCCTCATTCTCGCGGCGTGACACCTGACGCCTTCCCGGCTAAAGCCGGTCCCACTAAAAGCATCGCGCTCGTCCAGTAGAAACGACAGTGCTTGCTTGCGAAAGCGGTGTGTCAGCCACCGTTGACGTCACAGGCCCACCGCGTTCGCGACCGTCGTAACCTCCGATTGCTCCTACAGGGATTCGCGTCCAGCGCGGAAGTCGGGCGCGCACACGAAATTGTAGGAGTGAGCTTGCTCGCGAACGCGCAGTGTCAGCAACCGTTGACGTCACAGGCCCACCGCGTTCGCGACCGTCGTAACCTCCGATTGCTCCTACGGGGGTTTGCGTCCAGCGCGGAGGTCGGGCGCGCACACGAAGTTGTAGGAGTGAGCTTGCTCGCGAACGCGGAGTGTCAGTCACCGTTGACGTCACAGGCCCACCGTGTTCGCGACCGTCGCAACCTCCGATTGCTCCTACAGGGGATTTGCGTCCAGCGCGGAAGTCGGGCGCGCACACGAAATTGTAGGAGTGAGCTTGCTCGCGAAGGCGGTGTGTCAGACAACATGGTTAAAACGGGACTGACGTCTTCCCGGCTAAAGCCGGTCCTGCAACTGAGTCAAAGCCATTAACGCAGCGCTTGAGTCCTCAGCGCCTAACATGAACAATGGCAACCCTTCGCATTCCTATTTGAGATCCACCCTCATGTTCCGCTCCCGCTTATTGACCTGCCTGAGCCTTGTGCTGTTGAGCGTGTTCAGCGTCGGGGCCTGCGCAGCGCCTGCCGAGGACGCTGCTCAGGCTTTACATTTGCTCGATTACGTCGGGGCGGACTACCCGGCGACGGTCGCGGATGGCAAGGTCGTGGATGACGCGGAGTACCGCGAGCAGGTGGAGTTTCTCGCGGCGCTGCAGGGCACGATCGCAACGCTGCCGGCAAAGCCGGAGCGCGCAGAGCTGGAGCAGGGCGTCACGGCGCTGTTGAATGCGGTCAACCTGAAGCAGGACGGCGCGCAGGTGGCTCGTCAGGCGCGTCAGCTCGGCGCGAAGCTGGCCGTGGCATACGAAGTCAGTCAGGCGCCGGTGATCACCCCGGATCCCGCACGTGGCGCGCCCTTGTATGCGCAGTATTGTTCGGTGTGCCACGGCGACGCGGGCGCAGGCGATGGCCCCGCCGGGATTGGCCTTTCACCACCGCCATCCAACCTGCGTGACGCAGCGCGGCTGGACCGCCTGAGTCTCTACGACCTCTACAATACCCTCGGTCTGGGCATTGAAGGCACTGAAATGCCTGCCTTCGCGGACCAGCTGGATGACCGTCAGCGTTGGGACGTCGCGACTTACATCGCAGGCTTCAGTGCGGATTCCGTTGCGAAGCAGGAAAAACCCTACAACCTCGCCGATCTGGCGCGGCAGACACCGGCTGAAGTCGGTGCCAGCGATGGGCCGCAAGCCGCTGCCAGCTTCCGTGCCCAGCGCGCGCAGCCGCCTCAGGTTCAGCGCGGCCCGGCTCAGTTGCTCGATTACACCAGCGCAACTCTGGACAAAAGTTTGGCCGCTTACCAATCCGGTGATCGCGAGCAGGCATATGACCTATCCGTCGCGGCGTATCTGGAGGGTTTCGAGCTGGTCGAAAGCTCACTCGACAACGTCGATGCCACCGTGCGCAAGGACACCGAAAAAGCGCTCATGGCCTACCGGCAGTCGCTTCAGGATGGCCTGCCCGCAGCCCAAGCGGCGCAGAAACTCGCTGATGCCAAGGTCAAGCTCAAGGAATCGGCCGATCTGCTTGGCAGCGATGGCCTGAGCACCTCATTGAGCTTCATCTCCGGTCTGCTGATCCTGCTGCGCGAAGGACTGGAAGCGATTCTTGTGCTCGCCGCCATTCTCGCGTTCCTGCGCAACAACGGTCAGCAATCAGCGGTGCGCAGCGTCAACGTCGGTTGGGGGCTGGCGTTGCTGGCAGGCTTGGGCACGTGGGCGCTGGCAGCGTACGTCATCGATGTGAGTGGTTCGCAGCGCGAGTTGCTGGAAGGCGCGACGGCGCTGTTCGCCAGCGTCATGGTGCTGTGGCTGGGTGTGTGGATGCACGACCGACGTCATGCCGCCGCCTGGCAGGACTACATCAAGAGCAGCCTGGTTGGCGGCGGTGGCCGTTTCGGTTTTGCGGTACTGGCGTTCTTCTCGGTCTATCGCGAGCTGTTCGAAGTCATTCTGTTCTACGAAACCCTGTGGCTGCAGGCGGGCCCCGCCGGTCACAACGCCGTATTGGCCGGGGGCGCCACGGCGCTGGTGCTGCTTGTCGGCCTGGCGTGGGTGATCCTGCGGGGTTCTGCGAAGCTGCCGCTGACGCTGTTCTTCGGCATCAATGCCGCGCTGCTGTGTGCGCTGTCGGTGGTGTTCGCCGGCCATGGCGTCAAGGCATTGCAGGAAGCCGGGATTTTCGGGACGCGTCCGGTGCCGTTCTTCGAATTCGACTGGCTGGGCATTCACGCCGACGCCTATTCCCTCGGCGCGCAAGCCATAGCGCTATTGGCGATTGTGGTGCTGTATGGCCGCAGCCGGATAGCCGAGAAGCGCCGGGCGGTCGCCGCATAAATTCATTTTCTGGAATTGGAGTCGCTTATGCGCGTCTGGATCGATGCCGACGCCTGTCCCAAGGCTGCCAAGGACCTCGTCATCAAGTTCGCCCTCAAGCGCAAGTATGAGGTGGTGCTGGTGGCGGGGCAGAGCCAGATCAAGCCGAGCCTCACCCTGGTGAAGTTGATCGTGGTACCCAGCGGGCCGGATGCGGCTGACGACTATCTGGTGGAGCACGCCGTGCCGGGCGAGCTGGTGATCTGCAGCGATGTGCCGTTGGCTGATCGGCTGGTCAAGAAGGGCGTTGCAGCGCTCGATCCCCGGGGCAAGGAGTTCGATGCGCAGAACATGGGTCAGCGCCTGGCGATGCGTAACCTCTTCACGGATCTGCGGGAGCAAGGCCAGGCCAGTGGCGGGCAGGGCGCCTACGGCGAGCGGGAGAAACAGGCGTTCGCCAACTGCCTCGACCGAATCCTGACGCGGCTGGCTCGCGAGTATCCCTCGCCGCCTGCAGGCGAGAACCCGTAGGGCTGGCGAGCGGTCAATCCGGCTTCCAGCCCCTTTTCCAGCATCAGTCCGGGAGGCGATCCTCGTTTTCCTGCACCAGCTCCAGCACCCGATCCACCAGCTTGTTGATCCCGGACGCTGCCTCGCCGATGGACGTGGCGACCATATAAGCCGGCGTGCTCACCAACTTGCGGTCCTTGTCCTCGACGATTTCCGTCACCTCGCATTCCTGGTGGGTGCCGCCCATTCGGGTGATCGCTGCAGCGGTATCGGCGTCGTTGCCGATCGTGCAGGTCACGCCCGGCCCATAGATTTTGGCGGCCAGCGCAGGCGAAACACAGATAAGCCCGATAGGTTTGCCGGCGGCGGCGAACGCTTCGGCCATCGCCAGCACTTCTGCCTGGACCTTGCAGCCAGCGCCTTGGGTAGAGAAGTTCGACAGGTTTTTCGCTGCACCGAAGCCGCCGGGGATGATCAGCGCATCGAACTCAGTGACGTCGGCTTCGCGAATGTCTTCGATGGCGCCACGGGCGATGCGGGCTGATTCGATCAGCACGTTGCGCGACTCGGGCATCTCTTCGCCGGTCAGGTGATTGATGACGTGGTGCTGAGGGATATTCGGTGCGAAGCACTTCACTGAGGCGCCGCGCTGATCAAGGCGCAGCAGCGTCAGCACGCTTTCGTGGATTTCCGCGCCGTCGTAAACGCCACAGCCAGAAAGAATAACGGCCACTTTTTTGGTCATTCGCGTGTTCCTCTCTCGGGCGCTCCGGTCAGTCACCGGTTACGCAGGTCAGCATTGCGCTGATTGTCGCAAGCCATGAACCTAGGACAACGCCGTCAGCGAATGTCTCCGGATTCATCGGCATGGGCCGAGGATTTACTCGTCGGGGGTGTTTCTGGCTTCTACATTGGCTTCGGCATTGGCCGCGACGGCCAGCTTCTCTTCTCGAGCGATGCGTGCGTTTTTGATGCGGCGGCGAATCCACAGCAGCACGCCAATTACCAGCAGGGCCCCAAGCACCCACAGCTCGTATTTCTTGACGTTGCCCAGCAGGCCTTCGAGCACCGAGCCGAACTTGTAGGCCGCTGCGCCCAACGCCGCCGCCCATACCGCCGCGCCGATGCCGTTGAGCAACAGGTAGCGCCCCGGTGGATAACCGGACAGGCCGATGGCAACCGGCATGACCGTGCGCAAGCCATACACAAAGCGGAAGCTCAGCACCCAGATGTCGGGGTGGCGGCGGATATGCTCCAGCGCACGGTCGCCCATCAACTGCCAGCGTGGCTTGCGCGCCAGGAGCTTGCGGCCATGCTTGCGCCCCATGAAATACCAGAGCTGGTCGCCTGCGTAGCTGCCGAAGAAGGCAACCACCACGACCAGATTGATATCCATGTATCCGCGGAACGCAAGAAAGCCGGCGAGCACCAGAATGGTCTCGCCTTCAAAAAAGGTCCCGAGGAAAAGGGCGAAGTAGCCAAATTCTTGTAAAAAATGCTGGAGCATTATTTAGGTGCTGGCGAAATGAACGCGCAGCCTAACGCGCCCAAGTCATTCAGGAAAGTATGCAAATGTGTCACCGCGTTAAAGTTTCCTACGTTCGGGAGCGATTATTCGCTTGGAGAGGGGGTTTGTATCGCACACGTTACGTCGCAATTACACCTGTCACGCGAGTGTCATAATCGCCGCTTATAAATGTCACGCTTGCCCGTCTGGATGGGCTCGGAGCCCCTCCTTGCACGTGCCTTCTACCTGGCACCACCCGAATGTTTGCAGGTCAGGGCTTGCACCGTACGGAGAAATCCGTAGCGTGGAGAGTCAAACCGCTCACAGCATCGAGCCTGACGCCGGTCGCCTCGCCGCACGACATTGAGTCAGGCTGCAAACATCTTCAGAACCGCCACGCCTTGGGCGTGACCGTTGTCCCACGCTGTACGTCACCACTGTTGTGGCGCAAGCGGCATTCCGACATCGGCCGTATGCGCGGCCCAACTGTTACAAGGCCAATTGCCTTACAGGATTATTCATGAGCACCGAAGGATCTACCGAAGCCGCAGTCGAGCTTGACCCTCAGCCTGTCAATCAGCCGCCCGTCAACCAAGAGGTCACTGCCGTGGTCGAGCCGACCATTGAAGTGGTCCCCGCGCTGGAACCGCATCATCCAGCCCCGCATGTCATCGCGGTGCCCAATCTGGATGACAGCAGTCTCTACATCCATCGGGAGCTGTCGCAGCTGCAGTTCAACATCCGCGTGTTGGAACAGGCGCTCGACGAGTCCTATCCGTTGCTTGAGCGGCTCAAGTTTCTGCTGATCTTCTCCAGCAACCTCGACGAATTCTTCGAAATCCGCGTTGCCGGGCTCAAGAAGCAAATCACCTTCGCTCGCGAACAGGCCGGCGCTGATGGTCTCCAGCCTCATCAGGCGCTGGCGCGCATCAGCGAGCTGGTCCACGGCCACGTGGATCGCCAGTACGCCATTCTCAACGACATCCTGTTGCCGGAGCTGGAGAAGCATCAGGTGCGCTTCATTCGCCGTCGCAACTGGAACGCCAAGATCAAGGCCTGGGTGCGCCGTTATTTCCGTGATGAGATCGCCCCGATCATCACGCCGATCGGTCTGGACCCGACGCACCCGTTCCCGTTGCTGGTGAACAAATCGCTGAACTTCATCGTTGAGCTGGAAGGCATTGACGCCTTCGGCCGTGACTCGGGTCTGGCGATCATCCCGGCACCGCGCCTGTTGCCGCGCATTATCAAAGTGCCGGAAGACGTGGGCGGCCCGGGGGACAACTATGTATTCCTGTCGTCGATGATCCACGCCCACGCCGATGACCTGTTCCAGGGCATGAAGGTCAAGGGCTGCTACCAGTTCCGTCTGACCCGTAACGCTGACCTGGCCCTCGATTCAGAGGACGTGGAAGACCTTGCTCGCGCGCTGCGTGGCGAGCTGTTCTCCCGGCGTTACGGCGATGCGGTGCGTCTGGAGGTGGCAGACACCTGCCCGAAACTGCTGTCGGACTACCTGCTCAAGCAGTTCAACCTGAGCGAGACCGAGCTGTATCAGGTCAATGGCCCGGTGAACCTGACGCGTTTGTTCAGCATCACGGGTCTGGACAGTCACCCCGAGCTGCAGTACATGCCGTTCACCCCGGCGATTCCGAAGCTGCTGCAGAACAGCGAAAACATTTTCAACGTCATCAGCAAGCAGGACATCCTGCTGCTGCACCCGTTCGAGTCCTTCACCCCGGTCGTCGATCTGCTGCGCCAGGCCGCGAAAGACCCTCACGTGCTGGCCGTGCGGCAGACGCTGTACCGCAGCGGCGCCAACTCTGAAATCGTCGATGCGCTGGTGGATGCCGCGCGCAACGGCAAGGAAGTCACTGCGGTTATCGAGCTGCGTGCGCGTTTTGACGAAGAGTCGAACCTGCAACTGGCCAGCCGCCTGCAAGCGGCCGGCGCCGTGGTGATCTATGGCGTGGTCGGCTACAAGACCCACGCCAAGATGATGCTGATCCTGCGCCGTGAAGCTGGTGAGATTGTGCGCTACGCGCATTTGGGCACCGGCAACTATCACGCCGGTAACGCGCGTCTCTATACCGACTACAGCCTGCTGACCTCGGACGATGCGTTGTGCGAAGACGTCGGCAAGCTGTTCAGCCAGTTGATCGGCATGGGTAAGACGCTGCGCATGAAGAAGCTGCTGCACGCGCCGTTCACCCTGAAGAAAGGCATGCTGGACATGATTGGCCGGGAGACGCAGTTCGCGTCCGAGGGCAAGCCTGCGCACATCATCGCCAAGTTCAACTCGTTGACCGATCCGAAGATCATTCGCGCGCTATACAAGGCCAGCCAGACCGGGGTCAAGATCGACCTCGTCGTGCGCGGCATGTGCTGCCTGCGTCCTGGCGTGCCGGGCGTGTCCCACAACATTCAGGTGCGCTCGATCATCGGTCGCTTCCTTGAGCACACGCGAGTGTTCTACTTCTTGAATGGCGGCGACGAGCAGATGTTCCTGTCCAGCGCCGACTGGATGGAGCGCAACCTCGACAAGCGCGTCGAGACTTGCTTCCCGGTGGAAGGCAAGAAGCTGATCTTGCGTGTGAAGAAAGAGCTGGAAGGGTACCTGACCGACAACACCCATAGCTGGCTGCTGCAGCCGGACGGGCGCTACATTCGCAGCACCCCGACCGGCAACCAGAACGCCCGCAATGTGCAGGCGAGTCTGTTGGAAAAACTCAGCAACCCGGTCCTCAGCGTACGTTAAGGATGATGCCGACTCGGGTCAGCCACTCCGCTTCGAGCGCGAAGTCGGCCTGAGTCAGCTGGTTGTTTTCCAGCCAGCCATCCGGGAACACGATGTCCAAGTGGTTATCGTTGGCGGTCAGCACAGGCTGCGGCATCTCTTGGGTGCCGCGAATGTGGTGAAACAGGATCGCGAAACGCAGCAACACGCACAGACGAATCAGCTTCACGCCTTCGTTGCCGAACTCGGCAAACTTGTCCTTGGGAATATTACGGCGGTGACCGCGCACTAGCAGGCCAAGCATTTGCTGGTCCTCGCGGGAAAAGCCGGCCAGGTCCGAGTGCTCGATCAGGTACGCGCCATGCTTGTGGTAGTGGTAGTGGGCGATGTCCAGGCCCACTTCATGCACTTTGGCGGCCCAGCTCAGTAACTCGCGGTACGAATTGTCCTCAAGCTCCCACGCCTTCGCCACTTGCTCCAGCGCCGACAGCGCCTTGCGCTCGACACGGGCGGCTTGCTCGAGATCAACGTGATAGCGCTCCATCAGCGAGCTGAGGGTGCGTTCGCGCACGTCTTCGTGATGATGACGGCCGAGCAGGTCGTAGAGCACGCCTTCCCGCAGGGCGCCTTCGCAGTGGTCCATGCGCTTGAGGTCGAGGGCGTCGAAGATGGCTTCGAGAATTGCGAGGCCCGCCGGGAAGATCGCCCGACGATCAGGCTTGAGGCCTTCGAAATCGATCTTGTCCACTTCGCCCAGCTTCATCAGCTTGCGCTTGAGCCACGCCAGCCCTTCGGCGTTGACCTCACCGTTGCCGTGGCCGCCGGCTTTCAGCGCCAGGCCGATGGCGCGAATGGTCCCGGACGAGCCGATTGCTTCATCCCAGGTCAGGCGATGCAGTGCGTGCTCGATGCTCATGATTTCCAGCCGCGCCGCGGTGTAAGCCTGGGCATAGCGCGCCGGGGTGATCTTGCCGTCCTTGAAATAACGCTGAGTGAAGCTGACGCAGCCCATCTGCAGGCTTTCGCGCAGCAGCGGCTCGAAGCGCTGGCCGATGATGAACTCGGTGCTGCCGCCGCCAATGTCGGCGACCAGGCGTTTGCCGGGCGTGTCGGCCAGGGTGTGGGAGACGCCCAGGTAGATCAAGCGCGCTTCTTCACGGCCGGAGATGACCTCGACCGGATGGCCGAGGATTTCTTCGGCGCGGTGAATGAATTCGTTGCGGTTGCGAGCTTCGCGCAGGGCGTTGGTGCCGACGATGCGCACGGCGCCGGGCGGCATACCGTTGATCAGCTGGGCGAAACGCTTGAGGCAGTCGAGCCCGCGCTGCATGGATTCTTCGCTGAGGCGGCGGTCGTCATCGATCCCCGCGGCCAGCTGCACTTTCTCACCGAGCCGCTCGAGGATGCGAATTTCGCCCTGATTGGCTTTGGCGACAACCATATGGAAGCTGTTGGAGCCCAGGTCGATCGCGGCGATCAGCGAGAGGTTTTTGGCTGTGGATAGCGGCATGGTCAAAAGATCTCGGTCGATAACTCCGACATCGTGCCACGATCCATCACCGTCGCCAAACCGGCAACGTATTTGCGCGGTATTAGCAGGATCGGCTTCAGCCGGGAAGGGGCCTGATTGTGCGCCATCAATGTTGCGGTGTGACACGTGACGCCTTCCCGGCTAAAGCCGGTCCTACAATTTGAGCCGAAGCCAGCCCCCACAGGATGCACGCGGTGTTTTAGTGGGACCGGCTTTAGCCGGGAAGAGGCCGGTGTGTACACCATCAGTTGTACGGTATGGCAGCTGACGCCTTCCCGCTAAAGCCGGTCCTACGATTTGAGCGAAAGCCGGTGCTGCACTCGGGCTCAAGCCTGCTCGACTGACCCAATGAAATTTGCCAGTTCGGGCGTTTTCGGGTTGGCCATCAACTCTTTCGGGTCGCCCACCTCATGCACCTTGCCCTGGTGCATGAACACCAGCTTGTCACCCACTTCCCGGGCGAAGCGCATTTCGTGGGTCACCATGATCAGCGTCATGCCGTCCTTGGCCAGCTCGCGAACAACGGCGAGTACCTCGTTGACCAGTTCCGGGTCGAGCGCCGAGGTGATTTCGTCGCACAGCAGCACTTTGGGCGACATCGCCAGCGCACGCGCAATCGCCACGCGCTGCTGCTGACCACCGGACAGCCGGTCAGGGAAGGCGTCGAATTTCTCGCCCAGGCCCACGCGATTGAGCATTTCCTTCGCCAGCCTGGTCGCTTCGGCTTTGGAAACCTTCTTCACCACCTGCGGCGCAAGCATCACGTTCTCGCCCACCGTCAGGTGAGGAAACAGGTTGAATTGCTGAAAGACCATGCCGACTTTCTGTCTCAGGCTGCGCAGGTCAGCCCGCGCTGCATCGAGGTATTCGCCGTCGACTTCGATCACGCCGTCATTGATCGACTCCAGCCCGTTGAGCGTGCGCAGCAGCGTGCTTTTGCCCGAACCGCTGCGCCCGATGATCGCCACGACCTGGCCTTCCTCGACGCTGAGGTCGATGCCCTTGAGCACATGGTGGTCGCCGTAATACTTGTGCAGGGCGGAAATTCTAAGCAGAGGCATGAAGTCTCCTTTCCAGGTAGCGCGCGCTGAGCGACAACGGATAGCAAAGCAGGAAGTAGCCCAGGGCGACGAAGCCGTAGACCATGAAGGGCTGGAACGTGGCGTTGGCGAGCATGCCGCCGGTTTTGGTCAGTTCGGTGAAGCCAATGATCGACGTCACCGCCGTGCCTTTGACCACTTGCACGGAGAACCCTACCGTCGGCGCCACCGCGATGCGCAATGCCTGGGGCAGAATCACGTAGCGCAGTTGCTCGAAGGGCGTCAGCGCCAAGCTCGCCGAAGCTTCCCATTGGCCGTTGGAAATCGACTCCACGCAGCCTCGCCAGATCTCAGCCAGGTACGCGCTGGTGAAAAGCGTCAACGCCAGCGCCGCCGCGAACCAGGGCGAAATGTCGATGCCCATCAGCGCCACGCCGAAGAACACCAGAAACAGCTGCATCAACAACGGCGTGCCTTGAAACAGCTCGATATAGCAGCGCGCGAGCCGGCGGGGCATTGCCTTCTCGGAGATGCGCAGGGTCATCACCAGCAACCCGATCACGCCGCCGCCGATGAATGCCACCAGCGACAACACCAGTGTCCATTGCAGCCCGGTCAGCAAGTTGCGCACGACGTCCCAGAGGGTGAAATCCATCAGCGGCTCCTCGCGATGTAACGTCGGCCGATCCACGCCAGCAACTGACGCACCAGCAGCGCCATGCACAGGTAGATCAGCGTGGTAATGATGTACGTCTCAAACGCGCGGAAGTTGCGCGACTGAATGAAGTTCGCCGCAAAGCTCAGCTCCTCGGTGGCAATCTGCGAACAGACTGCCGAGCCGAGCATCACGATGATGATCTGGCTGCTCAACGCCGGCCAGACCTTGCCCAGTGCCGGGACCAGCACGACGTGGCGGAAGGTCTCGAAGCGCGTCATTGCCAGCGCGGCCGAGGCTTCGATCTGGCCGCGCGGAATGGCCTGCACACCCGCGCGGATGATCTCCGTCGAATAGGCGCCGAGGTTGATGACCATCGCCAGCACGGCGGCCTGCCACTCGGATATCTGCAGCCCCAGGGACGGCAGCCCGAAGAAAATGAAAAACAGCTGCACCAGAAACGGCGTGTTGCGGATCAGCTCGACGTAGACACCGAAAATGGCCGAGAACGGCTGGATTTTCCACGCCCTGACAATCGCCCCGACGATGCCGACGCTGACGCCGAGCAACGTGCCGATGGCGGTCAGTTCCAGCGTGAACAGTGCGCCGCGCAGGAGCAGGTCAGTGCTTTGCAGGACCGGGATAAAGTCGAACTGATAAGCCATTTATGCGCCTCGGCAGTCGATGATCAGAGGTCGGCAGGCAATGGCTGCTTGAGCCAGGTCTGCGCGTTCTTCTCCAGCGCGCCGTCTTTCTTCGCCGCTTCGAGGATCTCGTTCACTTTGGCCAGCAACTCAGGCTGACCTTTGTTCACACCTACGTAGACCGGCGAGTCCTTGAGCTTCACCTTCAGTTCGGGGATGCGCTTGGGGTTTTTCTCGCTGATGGCGACCATGACCACGTTGCCGCTGGCGATCAGGTCGGTCTGCTTGGCCAGATAAGCCGCGATGGTCGAGTTGTTGTCTTCGAAGCGTTTGATCGTGGCTTCCTTCGGCGCAACGGCGGTCAGCTCGATGTCCTCGATGGCGCCACGGGTCACGCTGATGGTTTTGCCTTTCAGGTCGTCCACGGTTTTGATCGCGTCTTCAGGCGGGCCGAATACCGCGAGGTAGAACGGTGCGTAAGCGCGGGAGAAATCGATGACCTTTTCGCGGTCCGGGTTTTTGCCAAGGCTGGAGATGACCAGGTCAACCTTGCCAGTGGTCAGGTAAGGGATGCGATTGGTGCTGTTGACCGGCGTCAGCTCAAGCTTGACCTTCAATTGGTTGGCGATCAGCTGCGCGGTATCGATGTCCAGGCCGCGCGGCTTCATGTCGGGGCCGACCGAGCCGAAGGGCGGGAAGTCTTGCGGCACAGCGACTTTCAACGTGCCGCGGGCGGTTACATCATCCAGACCATTAGCGTGGGCGGGGGCCTGGCCGAGCATGAGGCTGGCAAACAGGGCGGCGAGCAGGGCGCTGTAACGCTGGGTCATGGGGTGTCTCCGAATCGATCAATGTGTAGGCGAAGCCCGGGTGATGGCCAAGCATCAGTGCACAGCCCATGCCAGCCGTTTGTTTGCAACCGTGGAATGCGGGCCCCAGGCCTGATCCGGTCTAACTGGTCTGAACAGTGAGTTGACGAGGCGCCCTGCTTTGGCGCGCCTGAAAGGCCCGGCGCCCCTCGCTTGGGCGTCACTTGCCGGATACCTCCGATGGCGATACAAGGGATTTTTCCTACGGTTTCCACACCTGATCGCTATGCATCCGAGCCCTGTCGCAGTGCCTGAAGCCGCCTTCCAGGCGATCCGCAAATTGATCGCCGAGCAGGGCTATGTGCCCGGCGACAGCCTGCCATCCCAGCGGGATCTGGCGATTCGTCTGGGCGTCAGTCGCGCTTCGTTGCGTGAAGCATTGTCATCGTTGAGCGCTCTGGGACTGGTCAGTGTGCAGCCCGGCAAGGGCGTCTTCGTGCAGGCGATTTCTGAACCACAACGGAGCACGAGTGGATTTTCCTGGCCGTATGCAGCGCACGCCTCGCCCGCAGAGACGTTTCAGTTGCGCTACGCCCTGGAGGGTTTTGCAGCCGGGCTTGCGGCAGTGACGTTGACGGCCGACGAGCGCGATGTACTGGAAGACAACGTCGAGGCGATGCGGCTTGAGCTCAAGGCCGGGGACTTTGAGTGCGCAGCCCGGCTCGACTTCGATTTTCATCGACGCATCCTTGTCGCCAGTGGCAATCAGGCGATTCTGGGGATCATCACCAGCAGCGCCGACATTTTTCTGGAAAGCCAGAAGCTGCCATTTATCCGGGCGGGCAGGGCGATGGAGACCTGGCAGGAGCACCGCAAGATCCTCCGGGCGTTGGCGCGAAACGCGTCTGGCCCGGCGCAGAAAGCCATGCAGGAGCACATCCGCGGCGCGGCGTTACGCACCGGCATTGTGTTCGTCGCACCCTCCGGCTGAGCTCCGTCGATTGAGGCAACCCTGTCGAGCCATAGCAAGAGACAATCAACCTCGGCTTCCTGTCACCGCGTGACACAGTTATGATGGCCCACGTTTTTTTGCCTATGACCTCGGAGAAATCTCATGAGTAACGACCTGATCAAGCATGTCAGCGATGCGAGCTTCGAAGCCGATGTCCTGAAGGCCAGCGGCCCTGTACTGGTCGATTACTGGGCTGAATGGTGTGGCCCGTGCAAGATGATTGCCCCGGTTCTGGATGACATCGCTACTCATTACGATGGCAAGCTGACCATTGCCAAGCTGAACATCGACGACAACCAGGAAACACCGGCCAAGCACGGCGTCCGTGGTATTCCGACTCTGATGCTGTTCAAGGACGGCGAAGTCGCCGCGACCAAGGTCGGCGCACTGTCCAAGTCCCAGCTGCAAGCGTTCCTCGACGCCAATATCTGATGACGTTAAAGCCCCGCAAATCGCGGGGTTTTTTTCTGGCGTCGTACTAGACGCTTAGAAAATCAAGTGGTACATTCGGCCCCGCAACGGCTTCTCCGTTGCCCCCTGCTAGCCGTCGCCGACCGTCTCCTTTCGATTTGCACGCGATCCTGTCGCCTTCTCTGCGGCGCGGCCTCATTAAGCCAAAAGCTTAATTTCCCCCTCCATACATGATTACGTCATTCCTATATGAACCTGACTGAACTCAAGCAAAAGCCTATTACCGATCTGCTCGAAATGGCCGAACAGATGGGCATAGAAAATATGGCCCGTTCGCGCAAGCAGGACGTGATTTTCTCCCTGCTGAAGAAGCACGCGAAGAGCGGCGAGGAAATCTCGGGTGACGGCGTGCTGGAGATCCTCCAGGATGGCTTCGGCTTCCTTCGTTCTGCAGACGCCTCCTACCTCGCCGGCCCAGACGACATTTACGTCTCGCCGAGCCAGATCCGCCGCTTCAACCTGCGCACGGGCGACACCATTGTCGGCAAGATCCGTCCGCCAAAGGAAGGCGAGCGTTACTTCGCACTGCTCAAGGTCGACACCATCAACTTCGACCGTCCAGAAAACGCGAAGAACAAGATTCTGTTCGAAAACCTGACGCCGCTGTTCCCGACCATTCGCATGAAGATGGAAGCCGGTAACGGTTCCACCGAAGACCTCACCGGTCGCGTTATCGATCTGTGTGCCCCGATCGGTAAAGGCCAGCGCGGCCTGATCGTTGCTCCGCCAAAGGCGGGCAAGACCATCATGCTGCAGAACATCGCGTCGAACATCACGCGTAACAACCCTGAAGTCCATCTGATCGTTCTGCTGATCGATGAGCGTCCTGAAGAAGTAACCGAAATGCAGCGCACCGTGCGCGGCGAAGTGGTTGCTTCCACTTTTGATGAGCCACCGACCCGTCACGTGCAGGTCGCCGAAATGGTGATCGAAAAGGCCAAGCGCCTGGTCGAGCACAAGAAAGACGTGGTCATCCTGCTTGACTCCATCACCCGTCTGGCTCGCGCCTACAACACCGTCATTCCGAGCTCCGGCAAGGTCCTGACCGGTGGTGTCGATGCGCACGCCCTCGAGAAGCCAAAGCGTTTCTTCGGTGCGGCACGTAACATCGAAGAAGGCGGCTCGCTGACCATCATCGCCACCGCGCTGGTTGAAACCGGCTCGAAGATGGATGAAGTGATCTACGAAGAATTCAAGGGTACCGGCAACATGGAGCTGCCTCTGGATCGCAAGATCGCAGAGAAACGCGTCTTCCCGGCCATCAACATCAACCGTTCCGGCACACGCCGCGAAGAGTTGCTGACGGCCGACGACGAGTTGCAGCGCATGTGGATCCTGCGCAAGCTGCTGCATCCTATGGATGAAGTCGCCGCCATCGAGTTCTTGATCGACAAGCTGAAACAGACCAAGACCAACGATGAGTTCTTCCTGTCGATGAAGCGCAAGTAACACCCTGCGCTGAACCGACCGTAGAAAAATGGTGTCCTTCCGGACACCATTTTTTTTGCCCTTTTCCGTAGACCTCTCCCGTAGACAAGGAGCGTCATGCACACGTTTGGCAATCGCCGTGATATCGATGGGCTGCGGGCCCTGGCCGTGGTCCCGGTGCTGTTGTTTCACTTCGGTCTTGGACTGAGCGGCGGCTTCGTCGGCGTCGATGTGTTCTTCGTCATCTCCGGGTACCTGATCACGTCCATCATTTTCCGTGAGATCAGCGCTGGGCGATTCGGCTTCGTTGATTTCTGGGCCCGTCGCGCGCGGCGTATCGTCCCCGCCGTAACCGTTGTCGTGCTGGCCACGTTGGCGTTCGGCTGGATATTGCTGACCCCCAAGGACTACGCCGAGCTGGGCCGGGAAGTGCGGTATCAGTCGATGTTCATGTCCAACCTGCTGTTCATGCGGCAGGACGGCTACTTCGATTCCGCGTCAGATTTCAAACCGCTGCTTCACACCTGGTCGCTGGCGGTGGAGGAGCAGTACTACATTTTCTTCCCGCTGCTGATGGTGCTGGCGACGCGGTACGTGCGGCACTGGCGCTGGTTGCTGCTCGGCCTGCTGGTGCTGTCGTTCGGGCTGAACATCTGGGCGATCAAGCACAAGCCCGAGGCCGCGTTCTTTCTGCTGCCGATGCGTGCATGGGAGCTGCTGTGCGGTGCGATGCTGGCCGTCGCGCCTGCGCCTAAACGCCCACTGCCGAGCGGGGTGTACCAGACGATCAGCCTGAGCGGCTTTGCGGCGGTCGTACTGGCGATGCTGAGCTTTGACAAAACCACTCAATTTCCCGGCTGGGCAGCGCTGCTGCCGGTGCTGGGCACCACGGCGATGATCTGGGCCAACGGTCATCCTGCGTCTTGGGTCGGGCGTTTGCTGAGCATCAAACCGCTGGTGGCAATCGGGCTTATCTCCTACTCGCTGTACCTCTGGCATTGGCCTATCCACGTCTACGCCAACGCGATTTCCGCCGACGGCATTTCCGACCTCGAAGCGATCGGCTGGATCCTTCTGGCCGGCGCGCTGGCCTGGCTGAGCTGGCGCTTCGTCGAGCTCCCGTTCCGTGAGCGCCGCTTACTGGCCGGCCGCAAGCCGGTGCTGATTGGCGGCCTGCTGACCCTGGCCGTGCTGGCGCTGGTAGGGCAGGCGGTGCGCTCCAGTGATGGCGTGCCGCAACGGATGTCGGGTCAGGCGCTTGCCTATGCGCAGTCTCAGGAATGGAACGCCGGTCAGATGGACTGCTTCCTGCTCGGATCAAAGCACAGCAAGGGTCTGGACAAGCTCTGTCGAGCGGGTGGCAGTGCCGACGCCGCGCCGTCCCATCTCATCTGGGGCGACAGTCATGCAGCGGCTTTGTGGCCTGGCGTCAGAATCGCGGCCGAGCGAGCGCACATGCCTGTCTGGCTGGCGAGCATGAGTGGATGCCCGCCCCTTGTTAGCACCGCAACCAGTAAGCGCTGTCAGGATTTCAATGCGCTGAACGTCGAGCGCGTTCGAATGCAGCAAATTCCCGATGTCACCTTGGCCGCGCGCTGGAGCCTGTACATCTACGGGCTGGAAGACGGCAACAAGAGCAACGTGCTGCTGAAACGGGAATCCATTGCTCAAAACGAAGCGTATTTTGCCGATGCGTTGAAAGCGCAGGTCGCCGAATTGCGTGCAGCCGGCGCTCAGGTCTGGTTGTTCAAGGAAGTGCCGCAGCAGCGCAAGGGCACCATCGAGAGATTGAGCAGCCTGGCGCGGGTCGGGCGTTCGGCGGCAGAGGTTGGGCGGCCGGCGACGGAGCTCGATGCGCGACAGGCGTTCATCAATCAGCTGTTCGCCACCCTCAGCCAAGCGGATGCGGGCGTTCACCTGATTGACCCGAAACCACTGCTGTGTGAGGGCGGCCTGTGCCGTGCCGAAGTTGACGGGCGTTCGCTGTACAAGGACGAGGATCACCTGTCGGATCTGGGCGGCGAGAAGATGCAGCCGCTGTTCGCGCCGGTATTCCGCGCAACACCGCGCATTTGAGTTGGACACAGGCTGCCGTCTGCGGTCAGAGCAGGTAGGATGTGCATCTATTTGGTGAGTGGCCGGGTTAATGAAATTCAAGGATCTACGGGATTTCGTGCAGCAGCTTGAGCAGCGCGGAGAGTTGAAACGCATTCAGGTGCCTATTTCCCCTGTACTGGAAATGACCGAAATCTGCGACCGGACCCTGCGCGCCAAGGGGCCAGCGCTGCTGTTCGAAAAGCCGACGGGTTTCGACATTCCGGTGCTCGGCAATCTGTTTGGCACGCCTGAGCGGGTGGCCATGGGCATGGGCGCCGAATCGGTGTCCGAGCTGCGGGAAATTGGCAAGCTGCTGGCCTTTCTCAAGGAGCCCGAGCCGCCCAAGGGCCTGAAAGACGCCTGGTCCAAGCTGCCCATCTTCAGAAAAGTCATCGCCATGGCGCCGAAAGTCGTCAAGGACGCCCCGTGTCAGGAGATCGTGATCGAAGGCGACGACGTCGACCTCGGCATGCTGCCGGTACAGACCTGCTGGCCCGGCGATGTGGGCCCGCTGATCACATGGGGCCTGACGGTCACTCGCGGGCCTAACAAGGAACGGCAGAATCTGGGCATCTACCGCCAGCAGGTGATCGGCCGCAACAAGGTGATCATGCGCTGGCTTAGCCACCGCGGCGGCGCGCTGGATTTCAAGGACTGGTGCGACAAACACCCGGGTCAACCATTCCCGGTCTCGGTGGCCTTGGGCGCAGATCCCGCTACCATCCTCGGCGCCGTGACGCCGGTGCCTGACAGCCTGTCCGAATACGCATTCGCCGGCCTGCTGCGTGGCAACCGTACCGAATTGATCAAGTGCCGTGGCAACGACCTCCAGGTCCCGGCCAGTGCGGAGATTGTCCTCGAAGGCGTGATTCATCCCGGCGAAATGGCCGATGAGGGTCCGTACGGCGACCACACCGGCTACTACAACGAGGTCGACAGCTTCCCCGTCTTCACGGTCGAGCGCATCACCCACCGCATCAAGCCGATTTACCACAGCACTTACACAGGTCGGCCGCCTGACGAGCCCGCCATTCTGGGCGTCGCGCTGAATGAAGTGTTCGTGCCGATTCTGCAGAAGCAGTTCCCCGAGATCGTCGACTTCTACCTGCCGCCCGAGGGTTGCTCGTACCGCATGGCGGTTGTGACGATCAAGAAACAGTATCCCGGCCATGCCAAGCGTGTGATGTTGGGTGTCTGGTCGTTTTTGCGACAGTTTATGTACACCAAGTTCGTTATCGTCACCGACGACGACATCAATGCCCGTGACTGGAATGACGTCATCTGGGCGATCACCACGCGCATGGACCCCAAGCGCGACACGGTGATGATCGACAACACGCCAATCGACTACCTCGATTTCGCCTCGCCGGTCTCCGGCCTGGGTTCGAAAATGGGGCTCGATGCCACGCATAAATGGCCGGGCGAAACCACCCGTGAATGGGGTCGCGCTATCGTCAAGGACGAAGCGGTGACCCGCCGGATCGATGAAATCTGGACTCAGCTGGGAATTGATTGATGCGTGTAACCTTGCAGCCTTCGGGCGCAGTCATCGAGACATTGCCGGGCGAGCGGATCCTCGACGCCGCTCAGCGCCTGGGCTACGAATGTCCTCAGAGCTGTCGCAACGGCAATTGCCACATCTGTTCCGCGCTGCTGGTTGAAGGCAGCGTCGAGCAGGCCGGAGAAATCCGCAACCACGGCGAAATCTATACGTGCCTGGCGGTGCCGCAGGAAGACTGCGTCGTGCTGTGGGACAGTGTGCTGGCGCTCGGCGAGTTGCCGGTGCGCACGTTCGCCTGCCAGGTCAGCGAATGTGTGGAAGTCGGCGGCGATGTCTGGCGCGTGATGCTCCGTGCGCCTGCGGGCAAACCGCCGCGTTATCACGCTGGTCAGTACCTTATGATCCATCGGGACGATGGCGAGAAATCGGCATTCTCCATGGCCTCGGCGCCGGAGAGCGGGCGAGATCTGGAATTTCACGTGCTCGCCCGCGAGGCCAGTGCGCAAAATCTGATCAAGCAGTTGCAGCGCGATGGCATGGCGCGAGTTGACCTGCCCTTTGGTGATACTCACTTGGGCGAACTGCCCGATGGCCCGCTGGTATTGATCGCGGCAGGCACCGGTATGGGGCAGATGCACAGCCTGATCGAGCATTGCCGCTCAAAAGGCTTTCCATATCCGGTGCATGTGTATTGGGGAATGCGCCGTCCGGAAGATTTCTATCAGCTCAGGCATTGGGATGAATGGCAGACGCTGCCCAACCTTTTCCTGCACAGGGTCGTCAGTGATCTGTGCGGTTGGGAAGGGCGCTGCGGCATGCTGCACGAGGCGGTCTGCGAGGACTTCAGCGATCTGAAGTCGCTTTATGTGTACGCCAGCGGTTCACCGGCGATGGTCTATTCGACCCTTGATGCGCTGGTGCTGGCTGGCATGGATGCGCATCAGATGCGTGCCGATGTTTTCGCTTACGCGCCGAGGCCCTGAAGCGCAGCCACTCGCCGAGCTGGATGTGGACAGCGTATTGCATGACTGTTTGTCAGATATCGGTTTTTCCGGCGTGACCCATGCGCCGGTGGCCGAGTCACAACGTCACACTGCCTGCGATGCCGTCTGATTGTTCATTCGTTGTTGCCAGACCCGTTTCATGAGTGTTCAGCGTTGCACCGGCGTCAGCCTTGCCGGTGGGGGGAACCAGATGGGGAATCAAATTAATATCCTGGCGGGAGCTGTCCATGACGGCCTGGGGTTGTCCTACCCGCCGGTCATCGATCTTGGGCCGAAGCTCACCCGAGAACAGCTGCTTGCCTCCATCCACGCCACGATGAGCCGTCACCAGGGCGGCCCGATCTGGTTGTTCGCGTACGGATCATTGATCTGGCGGCCCGAGTGCAGCGCCGTCGAGCGTCAGCGCGGTCGGGTCCACGGTTATCATCGCGGCCTCTATCTCTGGTCCCATGAACATCGCGGCACCCCCGAGCAGCCGGGGCTGGTCTTCGGTTTGGATCGAGGCGGCTCCTGCAGCGGATTCGCCTACCGATTGCCCGAAGACAATATTGACGAATCGCTGCTGGCGTTGTGGCAGAGAGAAATGCCGTTCCCGTCCTACCGCCCACACTGGCTCAACTGCCGACTTGAAGACGGCACCAAGGTGCAGGCTTTGGGATTTGTGCTGGAGCGGCATTTGCCCAGTTACGCCGGCAACCTGCCCGACAGCGTGCTTACCCAAGTGCTGGCCAATGCCAGCGGGCGATACGGGACCACGTGGGAATACGTCGAACAAACCATCCACGCACTGCGCACCCACGCCATGCCGGACCTGAGCCTGGAGGCGCGGTTCAAGCGGTGTAAGCCGGTGTTGTTGGCGATATAGCATCTGGTCACGATCTTTCGATCAGGTTTACGCGCGAGACGGCTAGACTGCATCGAAACCGATTGAGGAGTTAATCATGAGTGCTCGGCTTTCTCCGCTTGTGTCGGAGTTCGACTCAGAAGAGCAGGCTGCGCGCTACGACGCTTGGCTCCGTGCCAAGGTGCAGGCTTCGGTAGATGACCCACGACCTAACGTCCCGCATGATGAAGTCATGGCAAAACTGAAGGCGAGACTGGCCGCCAAGCGCGACAAGCGTAGCGATGATCGTTGATTGGCGCCCGGAGGCAGTCGCCGATCTGTGGGAGATACTTGAGTATATTGATGAGCGAAATCCACAAGCGGCGGAAGAGCTTTATGCTGAAATTGAGAGAGCTACTTCAGCACTGCCCGAGCATCCTTACCTCTACCGCTTAGGTCGCGTGCTCAATACCCGCGAAATCATTGTCCATCCGAATTACCTGGTATTTACCGACTAACGGATCGTATCGAGATCCTGAGCGTCCTTCACGCTCGCCAGCAATTCCCTTGAACAGACGTGGCTTGATCAGCGCACTGACCAAGCCTTTTCCGTTTGAGACTTAAGCCATTTCTTCTCGCGACTGGCTCGCCACCCGCGTATGGCGCAGCGTCGGCACAAGGAACGCTATCGCGAGGATGCAAGCGGACACCAGCAGCACGAAGCCGCCGTCCCAGCCGAAGTGGTCGACTGTGTAGCCCATCAGGGCGCTGGCGGCGACCGAACCACCGAGATACCCGAACAGGCCAGTGAATCCCGCTGCCGTGCCGGCTGCTTTCTTCGGTGCCAGCTCAAGGGCCTGCAAGCCGACCAGCATGACCGGGCCGTAGATCAGGAAGCCGATCGACACCAGCGCAATCATGTCGACGGTGGGGTTGCCGGGCGGGTTGAGCCAGTAGACCAGCGTCGCAACGGTCACCATCGCCATGAACACAATCCCGGTCAGGCCACGGTTGCCACGGAAGATCTTGTCGGACATCCAGCCGCACAGCAGCGTGCCCGGAATACCTGCCCATTCATAGAAGAAGTAGGCCCACGACGTTTTGTCGACGTCGAAGTGCTTGGCTTCTTTCAAGTAAGTTGGCGCCCAGTCCAGCACGCCGTAACGCAGCAGGTAAACGAACACGTTGGCCAGCGCGATGTACCAGAGCATTTTGTTGCGCAGGACGTATTTGACGAAGATCTCTTTGGCGGTGAATTCCTCTTCGTGGCTCGCGTCGTAGCCTTCCGGGTAGTCGTTCTTGTATTCTTCGACCGGCGGCAAGCCCACGGACTGCGGGGTATCACGCATGGTGACGAAGGCGAAGAGAGCGACAAACAGGGCAACCGCCGCAGGCACATAAAATGCGGCGTGCCAGTCGTTGGTCCAGCCGAGTCCGAGCAGGAAAAGCGGGCCGATCAAGCCGCCGCCGACGTTGTGCGCCACGTTCCACACCGACACGACGCCGCCACGTTCCTTCTGCGACCACCAGTGCACCATCGTGCGTCCGCTCGGCGGCCAGCCCATGCCCTGGGCCCATCCGTTGATGAACAGCAGAATGAACATGATCGTCACGCTGGACGTCGCCCAGGGCGCGAATCCGAACACGAACATTACCAGCGCGGAAATCACCAATCCGAAAGGCAGGAAGTAACGCGGGTTAGAGCGATCCGACACCAGCCCCATGAGGAACTTCGAAAG
Source organism: Pseudomonas sp. Ps21-P2 (assembly GCF_039672565.1). Taxonomy (NCBI): domain Bacteria; kingdom Pseudomonadati; phylum Pseudomonadota; class Gammaproteobacteria; order Pseudomonadales; family Pseudomonadaceae; genus Pseudomonas; species Pseudomonas sp. Ps21-P2. Next base: position 735,881 of record NZ_JBDFPL010000002.1, on the reverse strand, counting down.
GCCGTACGCAATGGCGATCGCCGAGATCGCCAGCCCCAGTTGACCGCGGGTATATCCCTCATCGATCAGGTAGGGCATGGCCAGCGAGAAGTTCTTGCGCAGCAAATAGTAGCCGGCGTAGCCGAAGAAGATGCCGGCGAAAATCTGCCAGCGAAGGCGGCGGTAGGTGGAGTCGACACGCTCCGCAGGCAGCGGAGCCTGATGCGCGGCAGGACGGAAAAAGGCAAACATCGGGACACTCCATTTATTTTTTTGTTATGCGAATCCGAATATTACATTTTCGTTACAGAAAATAGGAAGGCTTCTCATCGGATAAAAAGGGCGTAAATGCGGGGCGGGAGGGAATTCCTTTGCGAACATCGCGTTTGTGCAGTGCTGCGCGCAGGTGGGTTTCAATGCGTGGGACAGGTAAAGTGCGCGCTCATGGGCTCACGATTGGCAAACCGACATGCAGTCACCCCCGCTTGGGATTCGGAATCAAAAGATCATCATTCTGTGCCGCGATGTCGGCGGATACCTTGGCCGGCTCAGCCACTTTCTCGGCAAGTCGAACGACGTGGTGTTCATTGACCTGACCCAAGGCGGGAAGGAGCTGTCCTGGCTTCCGGGAAAGATGCGGCGATGGCTAAAGAAGTACCTGATCATTCGGCGTGTCAACGCTACGATCCGGGCAGCAGGGGATGTCGACGCATTGCTGGTGGTGAACCCGAGTCAGCTGGATCAGGGGCTGGTCTTGCGGGCACAGTCCGCCGCGCAGCTGACCATTGCGTATCTGTCAGACGGAATCGCACGGCTGTCCATGCCGCTCGATCAACTGGCGACCTTTGACAAGGTCTACACCTTTGACAGTGCTGATGCCCGCGAGTATCAGCTGCGCAAGCTCTACAACTACATCTACGAAGAGCACGCCGATTTCAAAACGACGTCCGACTTCAAGGCGTTCGTCGTGATGGGCGGCAAGCACCGCGTTGATGTGCTTGGCCGAGTGGCTCAAGCGTTTGAACAGCTGGGCTACACCAGCACCTGCAAATTTCTGGTGCAGAGCAAACCAGTGCCCGGAGCCAGTCCATTACTGACCTTCTTTCGCCAGCGCATGGACATTGATGAAACGGCCGAATACGTCAGGCGTTCGGAAATCCTGATCGACATCGTCCGGCCTGGCCACGCGGGTTTGAGCTTCCGTTTTTTTGAGGCGCTGCTCTACCGCAAGAAAATGATCACCAACAATCCATCGGTGGCGGATTACGACTTCTACGATCCGCGCAACATCCTGATCATCGACAGCGAGCACCCCGTGATCCCTGACGCGTTCATTAACGGGGAATACGTGGACCCGCCCGAAGAAGTCGTGCAGCGGTACAGCATGGCCAGTTGGGCGAACGAGGTGTTCAGTCCGCCCCCGGCTAGGCAGCGTCAGTTAACCGTTACCGAGCCTTAAGCATTCGGCAGGGTTGCTTTGGCGCTCGGCGATGCCTTGCGCAGGAACGGGTGCTCGATGCACCAGTACGTTGCGACGCTGATGCTGCTGGTGAGCAGGATGATCAACGGTAAGTACAGCGCGTAGCTGAGCGGGTCCGGCATGGCGAAGTCGTACGCGCCCAGCAGGCTGAACACGCTGTAGATGACGATGCCGTGCAGCAGGTAAATGCTGAAGCTCGCTTCGCCCAGAATCTTCAACCCTCGAATCTCCAGCACCCCGTGCAAGCTGTTGCCGAGTACGAACAGCGCAAATGGAATGCCGAGGATCAGCATTTGCAGCGTTGAGTACGATTTGAGCTTCAAGCAGATCAGCAGTATCGCGACCGCTACCAACGTGCAGCGCACGCCCGAGAAGTCGATTTTCCACCGGCGCATCCGGTCTTCAAAGACCGCCACCGCGATGCCGACAGCAAACAGTTTGATGAACCGGTTGTGAAAATGATGGTGGTACTCGCCCCACAGGCACGCCAGCGCAATCAGCGCGACCACGACGGCCATGCCGGGGAGCTTGCGTCGAAGCAGGCAATACAGCACCGGCAGCGACAGGTAGAAGACCGCTTCATAGAGCAGCGTCCACTGCACCGAGGCGTTGATACGCACGGTGTCCGGAAAACCACTGAGGGGGCTGCCGATGAAAATCACCCATCGCCCGAGCGCCTTGATCGTGTCCATGACCGGCACACTGATGCCTGCGGACTGGTACAGCGCGATGGCCGTAATCAGCGCGACGCTGAAGAGGTACATCGGGAAGATTCGTCGTACCCGTGACGACAGAATCTGACGCCATTTTGGCTCGCTGCGGTAGATCTTCGCGGTAAACAAATAGCCCGTGATCATGAAGAACAACGACACCGGTACCGTGCCCATGTTGTTCAGCACGCGGCTGTCCGTGGTTTCCCAAACGCCGTTGACGTGCCAGTAATAACTGACCATGAAGTGGTGAACAATGACTGCGGTTGCGAGCACGCCTCGCAGCCCGTCCAGCGACGAAACGCGATGGAGCGCGTCTCTGGAGAGGATCGGCAGTCGCCGGGTGGCGAAGCAAAATATCGCGATCGACAGCGCGTACAACGTGATCAAAAGCAGAGTGACGGTCATCAACACGGGTCCGCAGTTCGTATGGGAGTCGATACCGAATGACTCGTGTTCGGTATGTATCGGCCGTGAAATATACGGAACACATCAGGCGCCGTCGCGGGTTGTTTAGCGGCGTGTTGATTTTGGGACCGATCCTACGCAGCCCTGGGAAGTCATTAGCTATTGCCGCCGGAGACAAGCGCACAAAATGCGCGCCAGCCTTTTGCACCCGCGCAGGAGGCAGACTGGAAGAAGCGCGCAGGTGATGGCAGTGATGAGCAAGTGGGTTTTATGGCTGATGTTCGCTGTATGTATCGGCGCCCGTGCAGATGAGCAGAGTGTGGAGTTTGATTACCGCAGGGCGCCTGCCTGGCCGTATTCGCTTTCAAAATCGGGAATATCCGGGTGGGTCGTCTACGACCTAGTGGCGCACCATGATGGACGGGTTTCCGAGCCTGAGGTGCTGGACAGCTCGCATCCTCTGTTTTCCCTCGCCGTCGTAAAGGTGGTGCCAACGTGGTGCGTAAAACCCTGGGTCGTCAGTGAGCAGCGTCCGGCAGTCATTTCGCTGCGTCAGGAGCATTACTTCGTCCACCCGCGTGAAGGAAATGCCGCCGTGCCTTGGCTGCATCGGAGTCTGCGCCACCTGTCCTGCGCGAAATTCAACAAACGCTTCGAAGACTTCCAGCAGAACTCGTCTGATCTTGAACAGGTGGAGATGAGCGTGTTCCGGCACACCTACAGCGTGCTCGCGAGGGTGGCGACTTACAGAAAGCTGTCCGACGAGGACAGGTTCGCGCTGGGGGATGCGCTGGCAGATGCAGTTCCGGAGGTCATTCAGCGCTGCCGGGCGACTCCGGAACTGCGTTACAAGGACGTGTTGCCTGATCAAGTGAGGAGGATGCTGTGAGCCGTGCAGAGAACTGCGCAAAGTGAGCTCCGTTTCTTCAGAACAGGTGGATCCCGATACGCGCTACCTGACGCTAACCACCACCTTGCCCACCGCTTTCCTCTGCGCCAGCGATTCAATCGCTTCCCCGGCCCGCTCCAGCGGGTAAATCTTCGACACCAGCGGCTTCAACTTGCCTTCGCTGAACCAGGTGAACAGTTGCTGGAAATTCGCCGCATTGTCTTGCGGCTGGCGTTGGGCAAATGAGCCCCAAAACACGCCTACAACCGAGGCACCTTTCAACAGCGCGAGATTGACCGGCAGTTCGGGAATACGACCACTGGCGAAGCCGACGACCAGCAATCGGCCGTTCCAGGCGATGCCGCGAACGGCTTGATCAAAAAGGTCACCGCCCACAGGGTCATAGATCACATCGACGCCATTGCCGTTGGTGAGGCGTTTGATTTCATCCTTCAGATTGCTTTCGCTGTAATTGATCAACTCGTCGGCGCCGGCGGTTTTGGCGACCTCAAGCTTGTCTGCGCTGCTGGCGGCGGCGATCACGCGAGCGCCCATGGCTTTGCCGATCTCAACCGCGGCGAGGCCGACGCCCCCCGATGCGCCGAGGACGAGGAGCGTTTCGCCTGCCTGCAGATTGGCGCGCTGTTTAAGGGCGTGCATGGAGGTGCCGTACGTCATGCTGAAAGCAGCAGCGGTGGTGAAGTCCATCGTTTCGGGGATGGGCAGGACGTTGTAACCGGCCACGGCGATCTGTTCGGCGAAGCTGCCCCAGCCGGTCAGCGCCATCACTCGGTCACCGACACGAACATGGCTGACCTTTTCGCCGACAGCCGTCACGACGCCCGACGCTTCACCTCCGGGCGAAAACGGAAAAGGCGGCTTGAACTGGTATTTGCCTTCGATAATCAGCGTGTCCGGGAAGTTGACCCCGGCAGTGTGCACGTCCAGAAGAATCTCGTTTTTCTTCGGCTCCGGGCTGGGGATTTCCTCCAACACCAGATCTGCAGCGGGACCGAAGGCTTTACACAGCACGGCTTTCATCGAGGGCTATTCCTTTTTCGGGGATGGCCGATAAGTACAGGTAGCGAGGTTGTGGGGTCAATGAGCATGGCCCGGCCTGATAGGCGTGCATAAGCTGAAGTAAGCTATGCGGCAAAACGGATTGAGGAGCGGACTGTGAAAGCGTGGATTGTTATGTTGATGGCATTGTCGATGCCTGTTGTAGCGCTGGCCGAAGAGGGTGGCGAGAAAGAAGATCCGAACAAGGTTTCCTACGTGGCGTTGACGCCACCCTTCGTGGGCAACTACGCGCTGGACGGTAGCCCGAAGCTGCACGTCTACAAGGCCGACGTCGCCTTGCGCGTGACCGGCGCCGAAGCGCAGAAACTGGTGAAGCAGAACGAGCCGCTGATTCGCAACCAGTTGGTGGCGTTGTTCACTCAGCAAACGGTCGACAGCATGGGCAACGTCGATGCCAAGGAAAAACTGCGTCAGGAAGCGCTGAAGCAGACCCAGCAGGTACTGACCCAGGAAACCGGCAAGCCCGTCGTTGATGACCTGCTGTTCAACAACTTCATTGCCCAATAACGCCGCGTTCTGAACTCAGCGCAGGCCCAGTACGGCGGCCCATTGTTCGTCCGTCACTGGCATGACGGACAAGCGGCTGCCTTTCTGCACCAGTGGCAATTGCTCAAGGGCAGCTTGCTGCTTCAGAAATCCCAGTCCCAGCACCTTCGGAAACTCCTCGACGAAAGCCACATCAAGGGCGCTCCAGGGATTTTTCTCCTCGGTGGCTTTGGCATCGAAGTAGTGGCTTTTCTCGTCCATCGCGGTGGGATCGGGGTACGCGGACTTAACGATTTCTCCAATGCCGGCGATCCCGGGCTCGGGGCAGCTGGAATGGTAGAAAAAGAACTGATCACCCACGGCCATCGCGCGTAGAAAGTTCCGCGCCTGATAGTTGCGGACACCGTCCCAGCGTGTCTGACCGAGCTTTTTAAGCCCGCTGATCGAGAGCTCGTCGGGCTCGGATTTCATCAGCCAATAGGCCATTTACAAGGCTCCTGAACAGGTGTTGGGAAAGTTGTCCTACGTTTTGATGACAACCCGACAGTCGGCTGGCGTCAGTATTTGCGTGTTGCGTCACGTTGCCGCAGAATGCCGGCATTTTAAGGGCTGCACGATCTGGCAGCCTGTTTAAACGTTATCGATTTTAGATTCTGATTCGTTACAAAGGGGACGATGAATGCGACGCAAGCCGGATGTACTGTGGGTTTTGGCAATTTTGTTCGGCTTGGGAATCGTCACCACCGGTTACGCGCAAAGTCTGTGGGCCGCCAAGGCAGACGCGCCGGTTGAAATCACTCAGCAACAGCAGCCACTGTCCCGCCGCTAAACCGCTTTCGCAGCGCGCTTTCCTCTCAGGAGCGCGCCTTGCTGACAATTCACCCCGCCACATACCAGCGCTTATCCGTCACCGTTCCTGCCAACGGAACATCCCAACTGGCGACCGCCAGCTTCGCGACTTTCTGACACTCATGGGCCAGTCCCAGCAGCACCGGTTTGCGCCAGGTTTTACGACGCGCGCGATAAGCCAGGCTGCGGTCATAAAAGCCGCCACCCATGCCAAGACGTCCGCCTTGCGGATCGAATCCCACGAGTGGCATCAACACCAGGTCCAGTGTCCAGATCTTGCGCTGCCGCTTGGCATTGATGCGCGGCTCCGGGATACGGAACCGGTTCGGCTTGAACTTCTCCCCTGGATGCAAGCGCTGGAACACCATTTTCGTTCGCGGCCAGGCGCTCAGCACTGGCAGGTAGGTGGCCTTGCCGCGTTTTTGAGCGGCACGAAGCAGCAGGCGCGGGTCGATCTCACCGTCCATCGGAAGATAGAGAGAAACGTGCCGGGCGCGGCGAAACAGAGGGTTTTGCGCAAGTTGACGGTACACACCCTGCGCCGCCTGTCGCTGTTCTGCCGGGCTGAGCGCGCGACGATTATGGCGAAGCAGCCGACGCAACTGTGGGCGAGTGAGGCTTGAAGGATCTGGGAGGGGAGCGGCGCCGGATGAGGTCATGCTGGCGGGTCCGTAAGGCTTTGGAAGGTGATGTCGTGTAATCAGGCAGATTCACGATGCCCACCGCCAGACGGGACGCCTGGCGATGGGTAGAAGGTTCGAGACTCCCCGACGAACCGCTGTCGGTGTAGCCCTTGAACCCGAAAGTTCAAGGTGGAGATTGCAGGAGGTTTTAAGGCTTTCCGTCGAGCGGACATGCACACCAACCCCAACGTGCAACCCCCGTGGTTGTGCGTATCGGCTCAGGGACATGACCGACTGGCAAGCACTCCAGGGAGCGGTCGCAAGTATACCGAATCATGTCCGAACAATCAGCCTTGTGCTTTATCCGAATCCGTGGCAAGGACCAGGTCTACTCGGTCCAGCAAATCGCGAACCTGCTCGCTATTGGCACCATTTGTCTGGGCCTTTGCGGGTGGCAGTTCCTGTTTGTGCAGAAGGTCATGGGTAATGTTCAGTGCGGCCATCACCGCAATACGGTCGGCGCCGATGACTTTGCCGCTGCTGCGGATCTCGCGCATTTTGCCGTCCAGATAACGCGCGGCGCTGACCAGATTGGTGCGCTCCTCCTGCGGGCAGATGATCGAATATTCTTTGTCGAGGATTTGCACGGTGATGCTGTTGCCATTACTCATGAGTCTTGCTCCAGGGCCTTGAGGCGCGAAATCATGGACTCGACCTTTTGCCGGGCGATTTCGTTTTTTTCAATGAGTTGAGCGCGTTCCTCGCGCCAGGATTTTTCCTGAGCTAATAGGAGTCCGTTTTGACTTTTTAGTTGCTCGACACGATTGATCAATAACTCCAGTCGAGCCATCAGCGCTTGCAGGTCGTTGTCTTCCATTGTTTTCCACTGATTACTTTCAGATGAGTGGTGCAGGCGCTGGCGTCTGGATTCGCCCCGGACATCGCCTGATAGCTTGGGCGCGTCTGCCGGTGCTACGATACAAGGCCTTCATTCTAGACATTGCGCCGCCTGGCGCCTAGTTGCCCATGCCTATTCAGAATTCCCCGTACAACGGCTTCGCCACCCTGCTTACCAGCAGTGGTCATCACGTATCGCCTGCCGAATTGCACGGCCTTTTGCTCGGTCGCAGTTGCGCCGGCGCAGGCTTTGATGCTGAGGAGTGGCTGACCGACGCTCACCTGCTGCTGGAAACAGAGCCTGACGACAAAGTGCGCCAGGCCCTGATCGGCCTGCAGGCAATGGTCAAAAGCGAACTGACCGGCGACGACATGACCGTCGTGTTGCTGTTGCCCGGCGATGATGAGCCTCTGGCTACGCGCACCGCCGCCATGGCCCAGTGGTGCCAGGGTTTCCTCAGCGGCTTTGCCCGGGTCGGTGGTCAGTCGCTGAGCGATGATGCCAGGGACGTGCTGCAAGATCTGGCTGCCATCGCTCAGGTCCACGATGCGCTCGACGAGTCCGAAGACGGCGAGAGCGACTACATGGAAGTGATGGAATACCTGCGCGTTGCGCCGTTGCTGCTGTTCACCGAGTTCAACCAGAAAACCGACGACGAAGACGAAGCCAAGCCGTCTTTGCACTGACAGCGCGTCATCGCTGCTTCGGCCATGCCGCCCTGCGCGGCGGTGGCCGAAGCGCACCTCCCGGAGTACCGCACTTGCCCATGATTCATATCCCGAAAGCCGAATATGCCCGCCGCCGCAAGGCGTTGATGGAGCAGATGGAGCCCAACAGCATCGCCATTCTGCCAGCGGCGGCTGTGGCCATTCGGAACCGGGACGTTGAACATGTGTACCGCCAGGACAGCGACTTTCAGTACCTGAGCGGCTTCCCCGAGCCCGAAGCGGTGATCGTGCTGATCCCCGGCCGCGAGTACGGTGAGTACGTCCTGTTCTGTCGCGAGCGCAATCCCGAGCGCGAGCTGTGGGACGGCCTGCGCGCGGGTCAGGACGGCGCGATGCGCGAGTATGGCGCCGACGATGCCTTCCCGATTACCGACATCGACGACATCCTTCCCGGCCTCATCGAAGGTCGCGATCGGGTGTATTCGTCCATGGGCAGCAATCCTGAATTCGACCGACATGTGATGGAGTGGATCAATGTCATCCGTTCCAAGGCGCATCTGGGTGCGCAGCCGCCGAAAGAATTCGTTGCGCTGGATCACCTGCTGCACGACATGCGCCTGTATAAATCGGCGGCCGAAGTGAAGGTCATGCGCGAGGCTGCGCAAATCTCGGCCCGGGCCCACGTGCGGGCGATGCAAGCCAGTCGCGCCGGGCTCTACGAGTTCAGCCTGGAAGCGGAGCTTGATTATGAATTTCGCAAGGGCGGCGCGAAGATGCCGGCCTATGGATCCATCGTCGCGTCGGGGCGCAACGCCTGCATCCTGCACTATCAGGAGAACGACGCGCCGCTTAAAGACGGCGACCTGGTGCTGATCGATGCCGGTTGCGAGATCGACTGCTACGCCAGTGACATCACCCGTACCTTCCCGGTCAGCGGCAAATTCTCCGCCGAACAGAAAGCGATTTACGAGGTGGTGCTCAAATCCCAAGAAGCGGCGTTTGCGGCGATCAAACCCGGCAATCACTGGAATCAGGCCCACGAGGCGACGGTTCGGGTTATCACCGAAGGCTTGGTTGAACTCGGGCTGCTGCGAGGCGCGGTGGATGAACTGATTGCCGCCGAAGCGTACAAAGCTTTCTACATGCATCGTGCCGGACACTGGCTGGGCATGGACGTGCACGACGTCGGCGAATACAAGGTCGGCGGCGAGTGGCGTGTGCTGGAGGCCGGGATGGCACTGACGGTCGAGCCCGGCATTTATGTGTCCCCGGACAATCAGACCGTTGCCAAGAAGTGGCGCGGGATTGGCGTGCGAATCGAGGATGACGTCGTGGTGACCAAAAAAGGCTGTGAAATCCTGACGGGCGACGTGCCAAAAACCGTTGCCGACATTGAGGCCCTGATGGCCGCTGCGCGAACCCAAGCCGCATGAGCCGCTTTAATCTGGCCATCGTCGGCGGCGGGCTGGTCGGCGCAAGCCTCGCTCTCGCCCTGCAAGCCGGGGCAAAGGCGCGGGGCTGGAAAATTGTCCTGATCGAGCCGTTTGCGCCTGGCGACACGTACCAGCCCAGCTACGACGCGCGCTCTTCGGCGCTGTCTTTCGGCGCGCGGCAGATCTACGAGCGCCTGGGCCTGTGGCAGCAGATCAGCCGCCGCGCCGAACCGATTCTCAAAATTCACGTTTCCGACAAAGGCCGGTTCGGCGCTGCGCACCTGTCTTCGATGGAGGAAGGCGTTCCGGCGCTGGGCTATGTGGTTGAGAACGCCTGGCTGGGCCAATGCCTGTGGCAGGCGCTGGACAAGGACGTGATCAGCTGGCGGGTGCCGGCTGAGGTCACGCACATGCAGGCGCTGCCCGATGGCTACCAACTGACCCTGAACGACGAAACTCAGCTCACTTGCGATCTGGCGGTGCTGGCCGACGGCGGCCGCTCCAGCCTGCGCGAGCAGTTGGGCATTGCCGTGCGGAACACGCCGTACGATCAGAGCGCCCTCATTGCCAACATCACGCCGGGAGATCCACACGGTGGTGAGGCCTTCGAGCGGTTTACCGAAAATGGCCCCATGGCGTTGTTGCCGCTTCCGGACAACCGCTGCGCACTGGTCTGGACGCGCACCGGCAATGACGTTCAACGGCTGATGGCGCTGGACGACCGACGCTTTCTGGAAGAACTGCAGGGCGTCTTTGGCTACCGTTTGGGTGCGCTGAAACAAGTGGGTGCGCGGCATAGCTATCCGCTGGCGTTGATCGAGGCCGAAGAGCAGATCCGCTCCCATCTGGTGGTGCTCGGCAACGCGGCCCACAGTCTTCATCCAATTGCGGGGCAGGGCTTCAACCTGTCGCTGCGTGATGCGGCCTCCCTGGCCGAATCACTGCTCGCCAGCGAAGCACCGCTGGGCGAGCTGTCGACGCTGCAGGCCTACCGCGAGCGCCAGCGCGTTGATCAAAAACTGACCGTCGGCTTTTCGGATCAAGTCACCCGGCTGTTCAGCAGTCAGCAATCCCTCGTCACGGCAGGCCGCAACCTGGGCCTCCTGGGCCTGGATCTGCTGCCGTCCGCCAAGAGCTGGTTCGCCCGTCAGGCCATGGGCCTGGGAACGCGAAGCGATGTCTGAACACTCCATTCATCCGTGGCCTTCGCCACAACCGAGAACGATTTAAAGCATGGAAACGCGCGCAGATCTGCTGATTGTCGGGGCCGGAATGGTGGGGAGCGCGCTTGCACTGGCGCTGCGCGACAGTGGGCTGAACATCCTCGTGGTGGATGGTGGTCCTCTGACGGTCAAGCCGTTCGTGGCCGACGCGCCATTCGAGGCGCGGGTCAGCGCGCTGTCCATCGCCAGTCAGCGCATTCTCGAGCGGCTAGGCGTCTGGGACGGCATCGTTGCGCGGCGAGTCAGCCCCTACAGCGACATGCACGTGTGGGATGGCAGCGGCACGGGCAAGGTGCATTTTTCTGCCTCCAGCGTTCACGCCGAAGTGCTTGGGCATATCGTTGAAAACCGCGTGGTGCAGGATGCGCTGGTCGAACGCTTGCATGACAGCAACATCGGTTTGTTGGCCGATGCGCGTCTGGAGCAGATGCGTCACTCCGGCGATGACTGGCTGCTGACCCTGTCCGACGGCCGCACATTGCGCGCGCCGCTGGTAGTCGCGGCCGATGGCGCCAACTCGACCGTGCGGCGCATGACGGGCACCGCGACGCGGGAATGGGACTACCTGCATCACGCCATTGTGACGAGCGTGCGCACGGCGGACTCCCACCGCAAAACCGCCTGGCAGCGCTTTACTGACGACGGCCCGCTGGCCTTTTTGCCGCTGGACCGAGAGGGTGAGCATTGGTGCTCCATCGTCTGGTCGGTGACACCGGAGCAATCCGAGCGGTTGATGAAGCTCGATGACGAACGCTTCTGCCGTGAGCTGGAGAATGCGTTCGAAGGCTGTCTCGGGCAGGTGATCTCGGCTGATTCGCGGGTTTGCGTCCCGCTGCGGCAACGCCATGCCAAGCGCTATGTGGCGCCGGGCCTTGCGCTGATCGGCGACGCCGCACACACCATCCATCCATTGGCGGGGCAGGGCGTCAACCTGGGCTTTCTCGACGCGGCGGTGCTCGCCGAAGTGCTGCGCGGTGCGGTCGGGCGCGGAGAGCGTCTGGCCGATGAGCGTGTGTTGAGCCGTTACGAGCGTCGGCGCATGCCGCATAACCTGGCGTTGATGGCGGCGATGGAAGGCTTCGAGCGGCTGTTCCAGGCCGATGCGCTGCCGGTTCGTTTGCTGCGCAATGCCGGGCTGAAGATGGTCGATCATTCGGCAGAAGCCAAAGCATTGTTCGTGCGTCAGGCGTTGGGGCTGACCGGGGACCTCCCCAAGTTGGCGAAGCTCTGACGGCACAGCACTTTCTGTCCGCGCGCTCCACTGTGGGACCGGCTTTAGCCGGGAAAGCGCCGTTCGTTACGCCGGGAATCTGATGGCGTTCAAGCTGGCCTCTTCCCGGCTGAAGCCGGTCCCACTGAAACCGCGCGCGTTCAGAGGGTTCACCGCCGGCACTCCGCAACATCCGGTAACGGCTCAATCCTGACTTCGGTTGAGATGGTAGATGCGATTCACTACCATTTCGCCTCGTTTTTCCCCTCTCTCGAATCAGGAGAACCTGCATGCAGGCGAGCAAGCGTCTTTTGGCTGCCCTGGCATTAACCGTGCTCGGCAGCACCGCCCAGGCCGCAGATGAAGTGGTGGTGTATTCCTCCCGAATCGATGAGCTGATCAAACCGGTGTTCGATGCCTACACCGCCAAGACCGGTGTGAAGGTCAAGTTCATCACCGACAAGGAAGCCCCGCTGATGCAGCGCATCAAGGCCGAGGGCCAGAACGCAACGGCTGACCTGCTGCTCACTGTCGACGCAGGCAACCTCTGGCAAGCGGAACAGATGGGTATCCTGCAGCCGTTCACTTCGCCGGTCATCGACGCGAATATTCCCCCGCAATACCGCTCTTCCACCCACAGCTGGACCGGCCTGAGCCTGCGCGCGCGGACCATCGCCTACTCCACCGATCGCGTCAAACCGGAAGAACTCACCACCTACGAAGCGCTGGCCGACAAACAGTGGGAAGGGCGTCTTTGCCTGCGCACCGCCAAGAAGGTCTACAACCAGTCGCTGACCGCCACGCTGATCGAAACCCACGGCGCCGAGGCGTCTGAAAAGATTCTCAAGGGCTGGGTGAACAACCTCTCGACCGACGTGTTTTCCGATGACATCGCGGTGCTGGAAGCCATCAATGCCGGCCAATGCGACGTCGGCATCGTCAATACTTACTACTACGGTCGCTTGCACAAGGACAATCCGGACCTTGCCGTGCGCCTGTTCTGGCCCAATCAGTCGGATCGCGGCGTGCACGTCAATCTTTCCGGCATTGGCCTGACCAAGTACGCGCCCCATGCCGACGCCGCCAAGGCGTTGGTGGAATGGATGACGGGCCCCGAAGCCCAGACGATATTCGCCGGCACCAACCAGGAGTTCCCGGCCAACCCGAAAGTCGCACCGTCCGAAGAAGTGGCGAGCTGGGGCGCATTCAAGGCGGACACAATCCCGGTTGAAGTGGCCGGTCGGCGGCAGGCCGAAGCGATTCGCATGATGGACCGTGCTGGCTGGAACTGATCTCTCGCAAAAGAAGCCCGGATTAACGCCGGTTTTGCATTTTGGTGAAGATCCTGTGGGAGTGAGCTTGCTCACGAAGACGGCATTTCAATCGCTGGAGATCTAGCGGATGTGCCGGCCTCTTCGCGAGCAAGGTGGAGCGCCACCCCGGTCGCTCCCCCCGAGGGCTTCGGCAACCCGCAACCCTCCATGAGTAACCCCTTTGGCCCATTCCCGCCAGCGTCGCTGGTACCCCCTGGTTTTCACCATCGCCGCGCTGGTGCTGCTGCCGTTGAGCGTGCTGATGTTCTCCTGGCAAACCGTCGATCAGCAGATCTGGTCCCACCTCTGGGAAACCCAGATGCCACGGTTGCTTGGCAACACCCTGACGCTGGTGCTCGGCGTCGGGCTGGGCGTTACGGTCTTGGGCGTGAGTCTCGCGTGGCTGACGGCGCTGTGTGAGTTCCCGGGGCGGCGCTGGCTCGACTGGGCGCTGATGCTGCCGTTTGCCATCCCGGCGTATGTGCTGGCGTTTGTCTTTGTGGGATTGCTGGATTTCGCAGGGCCGGTGCAGACGCTGTTGCGCGAGTGGTTCGGTTCCGGTCTGCGTCTGCCGCGAGTGCGGTCAACCGGTGGCGTGATCATCGTGCTGGTGCTGGTGTTTTATCCCTACGTGTACCTGTTGGCGCGTACGGCATTTCTCGCCCAGGGCAAAGGCCTGATGGAGGCCGCCCGCATTTTGGGGCAGTCGCCGTGGCAAGCGTTCTGGCGCGTGGCACTGCCCATGGCGAGGCCGGCAATCGGTGCCGGTGTCGCGTTGGCGTTGATGGAAACCCTGGCTGATTTCGGCGCGGTGTCGGTGTTCAACTTCGACACCTTCACCACCGCGATCTACAAAACCTGGTACGGCTTCTTTAGCCTGTCGAGCGCCGCGCAACTGGCGAGCCTGCTGCTGCTGGCCGTCATGGTCCTGTTGTACGGCGAGCATCGCGCACGGGGGGCGAGCCGGCCGAGCAACGAGCGTCCGAGGGTCAAGGCGCTGTATCACCTGCACGGCATCAAAGCCGCCGCCGCCAGCACATGGTGTGGACTGGTGTTCGCCTGCGCGTTCGTGGTGCCGCTGTTGCAGTTGATTGTCTGGGTCTGGCAGCGCGGGCGTTTCGACCTCGACGAGCGCTACGCGGGGTTGATCCTGCATACGCTTTACTTGGGCGGCATCGCTGCGCTGGTCACGGTGTGCGTCGCGATGATCCTCGTGTTTGCCCGGCGTCTCGCCCCCACCCGCGCCATCCGCTCGGGCGTCAGCCTCGCCAACATCGGCTACGCGCTGCCCGGCTCTGTGCTGGCGGTGTCGATCATGTTGGCGTTCAGTTATCTCGACCGGGAACTGGTCGTGCCCTTATCCACCTGGATGGGCGGTGCTGGCCGGCCGCTTTTGCTGGGCAGCCTGGGCGCGCTCGTGCTTGCGTACCTGGTGCGCTTCATTGCGGTCGCCTACGGGCCGCTCGAGAACAGCCTGTCGCGCATTCGCCCTTCATTGCCCGAAGCCGCTCGCAGTCTGGGGGTCAGCGGGCCACGATTGTTTTTCAGGATTTATCTGCCGCTGCTCATACCCGGCACGTTGAGCGCTGCGCTGCTGGTCTTCGTCGACGTCCTCAAGGAAATGCCCGCCACGCTGCTCATGCGCCCGTTTGGCTGGGACACGCTGGCCGTGCGCATCTTCGAAATGACCAGTGAAGGCGAGTGGGCGCGTGCGGCTCTGCCTGCACTGACGTTGGTACTGGTCGGGCTGCTCCCGGTCATCGGTTTGATCAGACGTTCGGCTAAGCCGATTGGTTAGGTGCGGGGTCCCAACCTTGCGGCTACAATGCGCCGCAATCGACTCGGTCTGTCAGACAATTCCACAAATTAGCAACGGCTCCAAACCCCAATTCACGGGGGATTTGCGGGATTGCCAGTGACCGCGTCTTCGCCACGCCCGGAAGGAGAAACCCATGGGACAGCGTACGCCCCTCTTTGACCTGCACCTCGCGCTCGGCGCGAAGCTGGTCGATTTTGGTGGTTGGGACATGCCCTTGCACTACGGATCGCAGGTCGAGGAGCACCATCAGGTGCGCCGGGATTGCGGGATTTTCGACGTGTCGCACATGCATGTGCTCGATGTATCCGGCAGCCAGGCCAAGCCTTGGCTGCAACATCTGCTGGCCAACGACGTCGGCAGGTTGCAACAGACCGGGCAGGCGCTTTACAGCGCGATGCTCGACACCCACGGCGGTATCGTCGACGACATGATCGTCTACCTGACCGACGAGGGTTATCGACTGGTGGTCAACGCCGCCACCGGCGACAAGGATCTGGCCTGGATGAACGCCAACCTTGCCGGCTACGACGTGCGCGTCAGGCATCGCTCGGAGCTGGCCATGCTCGCCATTCAGGGGCCAAACGCCCGGCAGAAGATCGGCGAACTGGTCAATCAGGAACGCACCGCGCTCATCCACACCCTCAGACCCTTCGAAGGCCAGCAGGAAGGCGGCTGGTTCATTGCCCGCACAGGTTATACCGGTGAAGACGGCCTGGAGATCATCCTGCCCGCCACCGAAGCCTGCAGTTTTTTCAACGACATGGTCGGTGCCGGCATCTCGCCTATCGGTCTGGGCGCCCGCGATACGCTGCGGCTGGAAGCGGGCATGAATCTGTACGGTCAGGAAATCGACGAGCAGGTTTCGCCGCTGGTTTCCAACATGGCCTGGACGGTGGCGTGGACGCCTGAAGACCGAACGTTCATCGGGCGTGCAGCACTCGAAGCAGAGCGCGCGCGAGGCATCTCCTCAAGACTTGTAGGGCTGGTCCTCGAAGAGCGGGGCGTTTTACGCGCTCATCAGGTCGTCCGAATAGCGGAAGTTGGCGAAGGAGAGATCACCAGTGGTAGTTTCTCTCCTACGCTAAGCAAGTCGATCGCGCTGGCGCGAGTGCCGATGGCCACCGCTGACCGTGCCGAGGTGGAAATCCGGGGCAAGTGGTACCCGGTTCGAGTGGTTCGACCCGCATTCGTGCGTCACGGCAAGGCCCTGATATAACCCTGATTTGAAAGCCATCCCTGGCGGGTTTTTCCGCTGACCTGATGAAGTAGAGAGGATAAGAACATGAGCACTATTCCCGCCGAACTGCGTTTTGCCGAGAGCCACGAGTGGGCGAAGCAAGAGGGTGATCTGATCGTTGTCGGTATTTCCGATCATGCGCAGGAAGCGCTGGGTGACGTGGTGTTCGTCGAGCTGCCTGAGGTGGGTAAGGTTTTCGCGGCGCCAGGTGATCAGGCCGGTGTCGTCGAGTCGGTAAAGGCTGCGTCTGACATCTACTCGCCCGTGGCGGGCGAAGTGGTCGAGGTCAACGAGGCGCTGGCTGATGGCCCAGAGGCATTGAACGAAGCGCCATACGCGTCGTGGATCTTCAAGGTCAAGCCAGCCAATACCGCGGACCTGGGCAAGCTGCTTGATGCAGCCGGCTACAAGGCACTGATCGGCGAATAAGCCCATCGGTCAGGCACAAAAAAGCCGCTCAAGTGAGCGGCTTTTTATTGGGAGCTAGATTGGCGTTATGCCGCCAACCCGTCTCGACAGGTCTGACTTATTGCTCGGCAACCAGGTTCTTCGCCAGGATGGCGTTCGCCAGGTCCATGTCCGATGCCTTGAGGGCCGGGTTGTCCTTGCGCACCTGATCCATGGCGGCTTCCAGGTATGGGCCACGGATTTCGCCGTTGCTGGCGACGAAGCTGCCAGCGTCATCTTGTGCAGCGACGATCAGCTTGTGGTGCCGGAAGGTGAGGTAGGTGGAACCGGTTGTGGCACCAGACGAAAGCACGTCCCGCAGAAAACCGTCGGCCATTGCTGAACCGACCGGCAGGGAAAGCAAAGCTAACGTGGCTACAGCAAGTTTAAGACGCATGACGGGTACTCCGATGTTGGTTTGTTCTGAAACGATTTGATACGCCATCTCCCGTTCTAGTTCCCCATGCGCAGGGCTTCATAGCGCAACGACCTGCCAAGTCGTCTCGTCCGGGCGTTGATCAACGTTCGGAGGGTCATGGTTGATGACGGTGGGAAGTTGATCGGGCAGAGTACGGTGACTGCAATCTGCGCGGCTTCTGTGTTTGATCGGAACAACAGCTGGCGCAGCCCATCGAGATTCAAGCCGCAAAAACAATAGGAGGGCGTCATGGCTGTTCTGGAAAGTTTTCGTCTCGACGGCAGGGTGGCGCTGATCACCGGCTCCAGCGCAGGCATCGGTCTGGCGATTGCCCGGGGTCTGGCCGAAGCAGGCGCCACGGTCGTGCTCAACGGCCGCAACGCCGAGACGCTGCAATCGTCCGCTCAAGCCCTGATCGCGGAGGGGCATGCAGTTCACACTCAGAGTTTTGATGTGACGGACAGCAAGGCGGTCGCCGTTGCGGTTCAGGAAATCGAAGAACGCGTCGGGCCGCTGGAAATCCTGGTCAACAACGCCGGCATCCAACGGCGCGGGCCGCTGGCGGAGTTCGCCGAGGCGGACTGGCACGAGCTGATGCGTACCAACCTGGACAGCGCCTTCTTCGTGGGTCAGGCCGTCGCGCGCTGCATGATCCCCCGTGGGCGCGGGCGCATCATCAACATCTGTTCGGTGCAGAGCGAGCTGGGCCGGCCGGGTATTGCGCCGTATACCGCGAGCAAGGGCGCGCTGAAGATGCTGACCAAAGGCATGGCGATCGACTGGGGCCCGTTCGGTCTCAACATCAACGGGATCGGGCCGGGCTACTTCAAGACCGAGCTCAACGCTGCGCTGGTGGCCAACACCGAATTCAGCGACTGGCTGGTGCAACGCACGCCGAGCCGTCGTTGGGGCGAAGTGTCGGAGCTGGCGGGCGCGGCGGTGTTTCTCGCCTCGGACGCGGCCAGCTTCGTCAACGGCCACATCCTTTACGTCGACGGTGCCATCACGGCATCGCTGTAATCCGGAGAATGACCATGCAAGCGATTGTCTGCCATGCCGCGAAAGACCTGCGTGTCGAGCCCGGTAACGAAGCGTTGTCGTTGTCTGCCGGCCAGTTGCGCGTTCGCGTTGCTCGCGGCGGTATCTGCGGCTCGGATCTTCACTACTACCAGCACGGCGGATTCGGTGCCGTTCGGCTGAAAGAGCCGATGGTCCTCGGCCATGAAATTTCGGCAGTCATCGAGGAAGTCGGCGACGCCCAGAGCGCTTTCAGCGTCGGGCAACGGATTTCCGTGTCGCCGTCACGGCCGTGCGGAGACTGCAAATACTGTCACGAAGGCCTGCTCAACCATTGCCTGAACATGCGTTTTTACGGCAGCGCGATGCCGTTTCCGCACATTCAGGGCGCCTTCCGGGAGCACTTGGTGATCGAATCGAACCAGGCCCATGTGCTGGCGCCGACCACGACGCTGGCTGAAGGCGCCATGGCCGAGCCCGTGTCGGTCGGGCTTCACGCGATCCAGCGCGCCGGCGGCGTGTTCGGCAAGCGCGTCCTGGTGACCGGCTGCGGCCCGATAGGCAACTTGCTAATCGGCAGCCTGCGCGCGGCGGGTGCGTTGCAGATTATTGCCGCAGATCTGAGCGACAGCGCGTTGGCCTGCGCGCGCCGCATGGGTGCCAGCGAAACCCACAATCTGCGCGACGAGCCCGAAGCACTGGCGCGCTATACCGCCGACAAGGGTTATTTCGACGTGATGTTCGAGGCCTCCGGCAGTGCGCAAGCCCTGCGCGATGGCCTGACCTGCATGCGACCGCGTGGGGTTGTGGTGACAGTCGGGCTCGGTGGCGATGTGGCAATTCCGCTGAACCTAGTGGTGGGCAAGGAAATCGACCTGCGCGGTACCTTTCGCTTCCATCCCGAATTCGCCCAGGCGGTGGACTTGCTCAATCGCAAGGTGATCGACGTGACCCCGGTGATCTCTCACACCCTCGCGTTTCAGGACGCGGTCCAGGCGTTCGAGCTGGCCGGGGACAAGCAGCAAGCGATGAAAGTCGTGCTGGATTTCGGGGTGCCGGACCAGTAACTAACGCTGCTCGCTTTGCGGTGTCACGCGTAGCACCTCTTCAACCGTCGTCAGCCCCGCTGCGACCTTTTGCGCGCCGGACAACCGCAGGCTGCGCATGCCGTCCTTGAAGCCCTGGCGACGCAACGCCGTCAGGTCCAGGTCCGCCGTGATCAGCGACTTCACGGCGTCGGACATCAGCATGATCTCGTACACCCCCGCACGCCCGCGATAACCCGTGTCACGGCATTCCGCGCAACCCACTGCCCGGTGCGCGCCGCTTGGCACGGGCGCCTGCCAAGGCCGCGTCAGGGTTTGCCAGTCGACCTCATCCATTTCGATCGGCGCCTTGCAGTGCGGGCACAGCGTCCGTACCAGACGTTGCGCCATCACGCCGAGGATCGTCGCCTTGAGCAGGTAATGCGGGACGCCCAGCTCCAGCAGACGGCTGATGGCGCTGGGCGCGTCGTTGGTGTGCAGCGTCGACAGCACCAAGTGACCGGTCAACGCCGCCTGAATCGCCATTTCTGCGGTTTCCAGGTCGCGAATCTCGCCGATCATGATGATGTCCGGGTCTTGCCGCATCAGCGCGCGTACGCCGCTGGCAAAGGTCAGGTCGATGTTGTGCTGCACCTGCATCTGGTTGAACGCCGGCTCCACCATCTCGATCGGGTCCTCGATGGTGCAGAGGTTCACTTCCGAAGTCGCCAGCATCTTCAGGGTCGTGTACAGCGTGGTGGTCTTGCCGGAACCGGTCGGGCCGGTCACCAGAATGATGCCGTTGGGCTGGCGGGTCATGCCCTCCCAGCGACGCAGGTCATCGCCGGAGAATCCGAGCTGGTCGAAGTCCTTGAGCAGCACCTCCGGGTCAAAAATCCGCATGACCATTTTTTCGCCGAAGGCCGTGGGCAGCGTCGACAGCCGCAGCTCCACTTCGCCACCGTCAGGCGTCTTGGTCTTCACCCGGCCGTCCTGTGGCTTGCGCTTCTCGGCCACGTTCATCCGGCCAAGGCTTTTCAGACGGCTGGTGACAGCCATCGCCACTTGCGGCGGGAATTGATACACGTTGTGCAGCACGCCGTCGATGCGGAAACGGACGGTACCGGCTTCACGGCGGGGCTCGATGTGAATATCGCTCGCCCGCTGCTGGTACGCGTACTGGAACAGCCAGTCGACGATATTGACGATGTGCGCGTCGTTGGCGTCCGGCTCCTGATCGCTGGCGCCGAGCTTGAGCAACTGTTCGAAGTTGCCCATGTTGCTGATTTTCTGATCGCTGGCGCTTGCGCCGCTGACCGATTTCGCCAGCCGATAAAACTCGACGGCCAGTTTCTGCACGTCGACAGGATTGGCGACGACGCGCTTGATCGGCATCTTCAGTACGTGGGTCAGGTCGGCTTCCCACGCACTCACGTAAGGCTGCGCGCTGGCGATGGTCACCGCATCGCGATCGACGTCCACCGCGAGAATCTTGTGGCGCTGGGCGAAGGCATAGGACATCAGCGGGGTCACGGCGGCGACGTTGATCTTCAGAGGGTCGATGCGCAGGTACGGCTGGCCGGCTTGCTCAGCCAGCCAGGCGGTCAGGGTTTCGAGGTCGAGTTTCTTGCCGGGCCGCTTGTGGTTGTCGAACTGCTGGGTGGCGATGAGTTCGAGCGGGTGGGCGTGGAGATTCTGCGCGGCTCGGCGCAGCGTGAGCGCATATTCGGCGTTGTCCTGATCGAGGTATCCCTGGGCGACGAGGTCACGCAGTACTTCGTTCAGATCCAGCCAGCGGTCCTGAGATGATGAGGCGAGGACGGACATGCGGGCTCCTTGGTACGAGACGGCTTACTTCGGTGTTGAGCAAGAGTAGTCCCAAGCGTGCCAGTTGTTGCGCCCTGCCGGTAGCGAAGCGTTGCCAATATTTTCGGAGCACTCAACTGGCGGCGAGTGAGACGGCCTCGGTTACGACGTGCAAATCGCCCATGGGTTCAAGTTCGACCGAGCAAACGCTGACGAGGTTGCGCATTTTTTCACCAATCACCTGAGCGCGGTGCCACGTCATGCCACCCACCTCGACGCTCACCATCAGCATGCCTTCCTGCTGCAGCACGCTGACCTGTTGGGGAATCAGGTACTGCATCGCGAACAGGTTGAGCAGCCGGCAGAGTACGTCAGCTTCCGCTTCGGCAAGGATTTGGTATCGCGACAGGCAGTGAGCGTTGCTGACCGACCAGACGTCGTGGCGAAACGGAGCAGGGCTGACGGTTTCGAAATGTGGCATGGGATACCTCCTTACAATCTCGTCGTTGCAATGGCGTTGAATGGCAGAAAGTTTTACACGCCGAAAAAGAAATTACTGGTCGAAGACGGGCTGTATTAGTCTTATCGAGACTTGTCTATGTTCAGTGGCCTTATTTCGGGAATTGATTATGCGGATTGAGCTGGATGCCTACGATCGGAAGATTCTGGCGCTCCTGCAGGAGGATGCGTCGCTGTCCAGCGCGCAGATCGCCGAGCAGGTCGGCCTGTCGCAGTCGCCTTGCTGGCGGCGCATTCAGAGGCTAAAGGATGAAGGCGTGATTCGGCGGCAGGTGACACTGCTGGATCGCAAGAAAATCGGCCTGAACACGCAGATATTTGCCGAGGTAAAACTCAACGCCCACGGTCGCTCCAATTTCACCGAATTCACCGAAGCGATCCGAGGCTTTCCCGAAGTGCTGGAGTGTTATGTGCTGATGGGGTCGGTAGACTTTTTGCTGCGCATCGTCACGCCGGACATCGAAGCGTACGAGCGATTCTTCTTCGAAAAGCTCTCGCTGGTGCCCGGGATTCAGGAAGTGAATTCGACAGTGGCGCTGTCGGAAATCAAATCGACGACGAGCTTGCCGATCAACAGATAGGGTGCCAATCCCGCGCTGCGTGCATTTAGTGGGACCGGCTTCAGCCGGGAATGCGTCGGTGGACACACTGCAAAATTGAGAGTGATGCCACTGGACGCTTCCCGGCTGAAGCCGGTCCTACTGACACACGCGCGCCTTTCGTAGGACTGGCTTTAGCCGGGAAAGCGTCGGTAGGCACACTGCGAAATTGAGGGTGCTATTACTGACCTCTTCCCGGCTGAAGCCGGTCCTACCAAAACAGCGTCAGCCGGTCCTACTGCCAGCGTCTTACAACTTCAACAATGTCTTCCACGCCCGGCTTTGCAGGACGGTGATGGTTTGCTGGACGCGGGCATCGAGGATTTCATCGGTGATGTCCAGATGCGCCAGTTGTTCGAGCTTGTTCAGCTCGCCGTACAAGCGATCCAGCTCAGGCAGGTCGAGGGCCTGGCGGGCGTAATGCAGCCACACCTGAATGCGCTCGATGCGTGGCAACTGCTCCGCCAGGTCTTCCGGCTGCTGCTGGTAGCGCGGCAGGTTCAGCGCGGTCGCCTCATCACCGAGGAAACGCGGTACCCAACTGCTGAGCATTGCGTGGCCCTGACGATTGCCACGGTTGTTGCGCTCGACCGTCCAGCTGCGCGCCATCAACCAGCGCGACGTGGTCAGCGAGAACAGGCCCCAACGGGTGTCCTGCAGCTCTTCGATGAACTGCTCATGGGCAGCGGCGCGTACATCGCCATCTTCCTGGCCGGCGAGCACCAGCGTGCGCCAGTCTTCCAGCAAGGCGTCCAGCGCGGCACGCAGGTCATGGGTCGTGGCACGCGGAGCGGCTTGACCGAGGCTGCCGGCCAGAGCGCGCAGTTCAGCGAGCACTTCGACCCACTCCTGCAACAGGCTCCAGTGACCGTTGAAACGGTATTGCTCGGCCAGACGCTGGCTGCTGCCGAGCAGGAACCAGGCGATGGCGCTGAACGCGTCGTCTACCGAGAGTTCGCCATGCAGCTCGGGCGTTGGCAATTTGATGGAGTAGCTGCTGGCGTCGAACAGACGATAGCCACGTTCGGCCTTGCTGATATCGCAGGGCATCAGCGGCAGTTTCTCGGCCAGTTCTGCGGCCAGTTCCAGCAACGCGGCAGGATCGCCTTCGCGCAATTCCAGTTCCAGCTCGCAGATTTCTTCCTGCTGCTTGCCGGCCACCACTTTGCCCAGGTCCAGCGCTGCCTCGATCACCACCTTGGACTTGCCACGGCCCCAAGCGATTTCCGCTTTTTCGCGGACGAAATCAGTGGTGAACACCGGTTTGATGGTTTTCTTGTCCAGATCCGCCAGTTGCTCGGGCCAGCATTCGCCGTCGAGCTTCTTCAGGTCCAGCTTGGCTTTGGGCACATCCCAGTTGTATTCGTTACGCTCGGACAGGCCTGCGACACTCTGGCCGCGAGTCTTGAGGGTCTGAATGATGGCGTCGCCGTCGCGGCGCAGGCGCAGCGCAACTTTGGCATGGGCCAGCTCACGCTCGGGGGTGTCGAAGTACTGATTGAACAGCTCCAACCGCTCCCAGCCACCCTTGTTGCGTTTCTTCAGCAACGGGTGCTCGCGCAGGGCTATGAGGGTTTCGCGGCTGACGCGGAGTTTGATTTCGGTTTCTTTCTGCATGGCCGGAGAATCCAAACGCTCTATCGCTGATAACAGGGGTCGCAGCCGGAATCGACACAGCTGCGTGGGCCGTGCAGTGTACAGGACATCAACCGTGACAGTTTATTCATGCGGGGCAATCGACCTATGATGGTCCGCGTGTCGCACCCCATCACCGGAGTCGCCTATGCCGTTGCCGTCCATGAAAGACCAGTTCGCTGCCCTGATCGCCGCGCCGTCTGTGAGCTGTACGCAGCCTGCGCTCGACCAGTCCAATCGCGCCGTCATTGATCTGCTGGCAAGCTGGTTGGGCGACCTGGGTTTTGCCTGCGACATCCAGCAGGTGAGCCCCGGCAAGTTCAATCTGCTGGCCACTTTCGGCACCGGCCCCGGCGGGTTGGTGCTGGCGGGCCACAGCGATACGGTTCCTTACGACGATGCTTTGTGGAAGACCGATCCACTGAAGCTGACCGAAGTTGACGGCAACTGGGTAGGACTGGGCAGCTGCGACATGAAGGGCTTCTTCGCCTTGGCCATCGAAGCGCTGCAGCCACTGCTCGATCAGCCGTTCAAGCAGCCGCTGATCATCCTCGCGACCTGCGACGAAGAAAGCTCAATGGCCGGAGCCAAGGCATTGGCGGCGGCGGGCGGTGTGCTGGGACGCGCAGCAGTTATTGGCGAGCCGACCCGTCTCAAGCCGGTCCGCCTGCACAAAGGCGTGATGATGGAGCGCATAGAGATTCTCGGCCGCAGCGGTCACTCCTCGGACCCGAGCCTGGGGCGCAGCGCCCTTGAAGCCATGTACGACGCCATTGGTGAACTTAAAGGCCTGCGCCGACAGTGGCAGGAGCAATACCGCAATCCGCAGTTCAGCGTTCCGCAACCGACCCTGAACTTCGGCTGCATCCATGGCGGCGACAACCCGAACCGGATCTGCGGGCAGTGCTCGCTGGAGTTCGACCTGCGCCCGCTGCCGGGCATGGACCCTGAAGTGCTGCGTGCCGCGATTCGGCAGAAGCTGCAGCCCGTCGCCGAGCTGCATCAGGTGCAGATCGACTATGCGCCGCTGTTTTCGGAAGTGTCCCCCTTTGAACAAAGCGCCGATGCGGAACTGGTGCGAATCGCAGAGCGTCTGACCGGTCATACGGCCGAAGCGGTGGCATTTGGCACCGAAGCGCCTTATCTTCAGCGCCTTGGTTGCGAAACCATCGTGATGGGGCCCGGGGACATTGCCTGTGCGCACCAGCCCGGTGAATATCTTGAAATGTCACGTTTGCAGCCTACAGTGCGTCTGTTACGTCAATTGATCGAACATTACTGCCTGGCTACCCCTTGAGTGCGCCCACGTGCTGCTGGAGTCAGGCCCTGTCTAAGAATGATCCGAAAAGGAGAGTACGCGTGTTGCGATGCCTGTTCCGACGATAAAGCTCATGCCGTCTTGAGTGTTTCTACCCTTCGTCCATCCACTACAGGCTCCTTTCGGATATGCCCGATTACGTCAATTGGCTCCGCCACGCGTCTCCTTACATCAATGCCCACCGGGATTGCACCTTCGTCGTCATGCTTCCGGGCGATGGCGTCGAGCACCCGAACTTCGGCAACATCGTCCACGACCTTGTGTTGCTGCACAGCCTTGGCGTGCGCCTCGTACTGGTTTACGGCTCCCGCCCGCAGATCGAGAGCCGCCTGCAAGCGCGCGGCCTGACGCCGCATTTCCATCACGACATGCGCGTGACCGATTTCGCCACGCTCGAATGCGTGATCGACGCCGTTGGCGCCCTGCGCATTGCCATCGAAGCGCGTCTGTCGATGGACATGGCTGCTTCGCCGATGCAGGGCTCGCGGTTGCGTGTGACGGGCGGCAACTTTGTCACGGCGCGTCCGATCGGCGTCCTTGAAGGCGTCGATTTCCAGCACACCGGCGAAGTACGCCGCATCGACCGCAAGGGCATCAGCCGGCTGCTCGACGAACGCTCTATCGTGCTGCTGTCGCCGTTGGGGTATTCGCCCACTGGCGAGATCTTCAACCTGGCCTGTGAAGACGTTGCGACGCGCGCGGCCATTGATCTGGGTGCGGAAAAGCTGCTGCTGTTTGGCGCCGAGTCAGGCTTGCTGGACGAACAGGGCCGATTGGTCCGTGAGTTGCGTCCGCAACAGGTTCCCGCGCACCTTCAGCGCCTGGGCAGCAACTACCAGGCGGAGCTGCTGGATGCGGCGGCTCAGGCCTGTCGCGGCGGTGTGGCGCGCAGTCACATTGTCAGCTACGCCGAAGACGGCGCGCTGCTCTCCGAGCTATTTACACGCACGGGCGGCGGCACACTGGTGGCGCAGGAGCAATTCGAACTGGTGCGCGAAGCGTCGATTGGCGACGTTGGCGGGCTGATGGACCTCATCACGCCGCTGGAAGAGCAGGGGATTCTCGTGCGTCGTTCGCGGGAAGTGCTGGAGCGTGAAATCGAGCAGTTCAGCGTGGTCGAGCGCGAGGGCCTGATCATCGCCTGCGCAGCGCTGTATCCGATTGCCGATTCCGAAGCGGGTGAGCTGGCGTGTCTGGCAGTGAACCCCGAGTATCGCCACGGTGGGCGCGGCGATGAGCTGCTTGAGCGCATTGAAGAACGCGCCCGGGCGCTGGGGCTGAAAACCCTGTTCGTTCTTACGACGCGTACTGCGCACTGGTTCCAGGAGCGCGGTTTCGAGGCCAGCAGCGTTGACCGCCTGCCGAGCGCCCGTGCGTCGCTGTACAACTATCAGCGTAATTCGAAGATTTTCGAGAAGGCTATCTAAGCGAAGCGCGTCAGGACTTCGAGCCTGCCGCGTATTTTCGGTTCGATAGAACCCCTGTGGGAGCGAGCTTGCTCGCGAAGGGGCCAGGTCAGGCGATACATCTCTCTCGCCTGAGCCACCGCTTTCGCGAGCAAGGTGGAGCTCCACCCCGGTCGTCCCACCATTTCGTGCGCTGGCAGACACATCTGCGGTGTTGTTTGATGAGAGCGAGCTCCCGCCGTTTACAACGGGCCTGGCGTCAGTTGCTGATCGCCAGAATGCTCGCCTGATACGCACCCACAAACGTATCGAAATCCACTTTCTCTTCGGTTTGTTCCAGCTCCGCCTGCTGAGCCAGGGACTCGCGCGCCTTGCTTTCGAAGTGCGTCTGGTCCTCGGCACTCAGCGGATTGCTGCGGAAATGATCAGCGTGAACCTGCGACTGGCGCAGCGAGAAAGCCGTGAAGCCTTCCTTGTGCTCGGTCATCGCCGCCAGCACTTGTGCCGAAGGCGTCAGAGAGGCGTCCGCCACTTTTGCCCGCTGGACGTCCAGCGACTTGACGTGCTCATCCGTGCCCTGGCTGGCATCGAGCAGCTCACAGATCGGCCTGATCGTGTCCAGCATCTCGTTGGCCCAGACTTTCAGGTCGATCGTCGTGTCGTTGCGGTTCAGTTGCAGGCCGGGACGACGACCTTCCTTGACCACGGTCAGGAAGTTCGTGCTGGCGTTGCCGCATTCATTGCTCGCCAGCTGCGGGCTGTCGTGCAGCGCACAATACAGAATGAACGCATCAATGAAGCGCGATTGCTGAAGGTCGATGCCCACCGGCAGGAACGGGTTGATGTCCAGGCAGCGGACTTCCACGTACTGCACGCCG
Source organism: Pseudomonas sp. Ps21-P2 (assembly GCF_039672565.1). Taxonomy (NCBI): domain Bacteria; kingdom Pseudomonadati; phylum Pseudomonadota; class Gammaproteobacteria; order Pseudomonadales; family Pseudomonadaceae; genus Pseudomonas; species Pseudomonas sp. Ps21-P2. The sequence continues at coordinate 708,508 of NZ_JBDFPL010000002.1, read as the reverse complement.
CGCGCGACCAGCGCCTGAATCGGGCGCTCACCGGAGTAGGTGACGCGTTTCGGGCGGATCGTCGAGTAATACTCGTTCTCGATCTGCAGCACGTTGGTGTTCAGCTGAATCCACTCACCATCCTTGTGCGTGCCGATTTCGACGTAAGGCGCGTAGGGCGTTGCCACCGCACGACGCAGGCTGTCGGTGTAGGTCAGCAGATCGTTGTAGCAAGGCGTCAGGTCCGCCTGGGCATTGCTCTGATAACCCAGATCGCTCATCCGCAGGCTGGTAGCGTAAGGCAGGTACAGCGTTTCGGCGTCGAACTGCTCAAGCTGATGCGAACGGCCGCGCAGGAAGCTGGCGTCCAGTGCCGGCGAAGCGCCGAACAGGTACATCAGCAGCCAGCTGTAACGGCGGAAGTTGCGGATCAGGCCGATGTAGCTCTCGGATTGGAAATCACGGTCATCGCCTTCGAATTTCGCGTCCTGCTTAAGCACGGGCCAGATGGCTTCAGGCAGCGAGAAGTTGTAATGAATGCCGGCGATGCACTGCATGGTCTTGCCGTAACGCAAGGCAAGGCCCTGACGGTACACGTACTTGAGCTTGCCGATGTTGGACGTGCCGTAATAGGCGATCGGGATATCTGCCTCAGCCGGCAGCGGGCACGGCATCGAAGGGCTCCAGATGTACTCGCTGCCCAGTTTGCTGTACGCGAAGCGGTGAATCTTGTCCAGGCTTTCCAGCGTATCAGCCGGGTTGGCCAGGGCCGGAGTGATGAACTCCAGCAGCGACTCGGAGTAATCGGTGGTGATTTGCTCGTTGGTCAGCGCCGCGCCCAGTGCTTCCGGGTGCGGAGTTTGCGCCAGACGGCCTTCGCCCGTAACGCGCAGGCATTCACGCTCGATGCCGTGCAAGCACTTCTCCAGAAGGGAGAGGTTGGAGTGCTCGCCAAGCAGAGTCAGGCGGCGGTTGAGAAGTTCGCTCAAGTTGGAATCCTTCACGCGTCAGTCGGCCCTATATGGGGGCGATATGGCGGTCTACAAGGGTGAAGAAAGGAACTGGCGTTTTCGCCTCGTCGATGGCCCTAACGCCGATGCCCGTCGCTGATCGTTCCTACACGGAAATCAGAAAATTTCGACACTGCTGAACAGTGCCGAAATTAACTCATAACGCTATCGGACAGCTAGACGATCGCGAACGTGCCCTGCGCTTTGGCAACCAGCTTGTCGTTCTGGCGAACGTCGGCTTCGACCACCAGCGTTCGGCGTCCGGCATGCAGCACCGTGCTGGTGCAGATGACTTCGCCCTCGGCCACGGCGCGCATGTAATTGATTTTGCATTCCACGGTAACGCTTTGCTTGTCGAAGCCGTGGGCGCTGGAGCAGGCCAGGCCCATGGTGATGTCGACCAGGCTGAACAGCGCGCCGCCATGCATGACGTTGCCGCGATTGCGCAGGTGTGGCTCCAGCGGCAACGCCACCACGGCAACGCCTTCGTCCAGTTTCACTACCCGGCAGCCGAGCGTCTTGAAATAGGCGCTCTGAGTCAGTTCGTCAGGGATATCCATCAGCGCTTCTTCAGTTGCTTGGCGTTGGCGAACAGCGACGCCATCGGGTTATTGCTCGGCGCCGGGGTCGAGGCTTCCTTGCGAGGGGTATTGCTTTGCTGCTGACGCGGCGCTGCTCCCGGACGGGCACCGCGAGCGCCATCGACTTTCTCGCCCGGCGTGTCGCTCATGCGCATCGACAGACCGACGCGCTTGCGCGGGATGTCCACTTCCATCACCTTGACCTTCACCACGTCGCCGGCTTTGACCGCCTCGCGAGGGTCCTTGATGAACTTCTCCGAAAGCGCGGAGATGTGCACCAAACCGTCCTGATGCACGCCGATGTCAACGAACGCGCCGAAATTGGTGACGTTGGTGACCACGCCTTCCAGGATCATGCCCGGCTGAAGATCCTTCAAGTCTTCAACGCCGTCCTGGAACTCAGCGGTCTTGAACCCCGGACGTGGATCGCGGCCCGGTTTTTCCAGCTCTTGAAGGATGTCGGTGACGGTCGGCAGGCCGAAGGTTTCGTCGGTGAATGTCTTCGGGTCGAGACGCTTCAGGAAGGCAGCGTCGCCGATCAGCGAACGGATGTCGCGATCGGTCTGGGCGGCGATGCGCTGCACCAACGGATACGCCTCAGGGTGAACGGCTGACGAATCCAGCGGGTTGTCACCGTTCATAACCCGCAGAAAGCCTGCGGCCTGTTCGAAGGTCTTCTCGCCCAGACGCGGGACTTTCTTCAATGCCGCACGGGTCTTGAACGCGCCGTTCTGGTCGCGATGGGCAACGATGTTCTGCGCCAGGGTGGTGTTCAAGCCGGAAATCCGCGCCAGCAGGGCGACGGATGCGGTGTTCACGTCCACACCCACGGCGTTCACACAGTCTTCCACCACCGCGTCGAGACCGCGGGCCAGCTTGAGCTGCGACACGTCATGCTGGTATTGGCCGACGCCGATGGACTTCGGGTCGATTTTCACCAGTTCGGCGAGGGGGTCCTGCAAGCGGCGTGCGATGGACACGGCGCCACGGATCGAAACGTCGAGGTCCGGGAATTCCTTGGCGGCGAGCTCCGAGGCCGAGTACACCGAGGCGCCGGCTTCAGAGACCATGACTTTGGTCATCTTCAAGCCTGGATACTTTTTGATCAGATCGCCGGCCAGCTTGTCAGTTTCGCGGCTGGCGGTACCGTTGCCGATCGCGATCAGGTCAACCGAATGCTTGGCGCACAGGGCCGCGAGCACGGCGATGGTCTGATCCCACTGGTTTTTCGGTACATGGGGGTAGACCGTGGCGTAGTCCAGCAGCTTGCCGGTGCTGTCGACCACGGCGACCTTGCAACCCGTGCGCAGGCCCGGATCGAGGCCCAGCGTGGCGCGTGGTCCCGCCGGTGCGGCCAGCAACAGGTCGTGCAGGTTGTGAGCGAATACGTTGATCGCTTCGGTTTCGGCACCTTCGCGCAGCTCGCCGAGCAGGTCGGTTTCGAGACTGGAGTACAGCTTGACCTTCCAGGTCCAGCGCACGACTTCCGCCAGCCACTTGTCCGCAGGACGGTTCTGATTCTGCAGGCCGAAGCGCTCGCTGATCATCATTTCGCACGGGTGCAGGGTGCCGGGCAGCTCTTCGCCGACTTTCAGCGCCGAGCTCAGTACGCCCTCGTTGCGACCCCGGAAGATCGCCAGCGCACGGTGCGACGGCATGCTCTTGAGCGGCTCGTCGTGTTCGAAGTAATCGCGGAACTTGGCGCCTTCGTCTTCCTTACCCGGCACTACACGGGCACTGATCACGGCTTCGTGCTTGAGGAAGCTGCGCAGCTTCTCCAGCAGCGTCGCGTCTTCGGCGAAGCGCTCCATCAGAATGTATTTGGCGCCTTCGAGCACGGCCTTGACGTCGGCGAAGCCTTTTTCGGCATCGACGAAGCGCGAAGCTTCGGTTTCCGGGGTCAGGGTTGGATCATTGAAGATGCCGTCGGCCAGCTCACCCAGGCCGGCTTCCAGTGCGATCTGGCCTTTGGTGCGGCGCTTCTGCTTGTACGGCAGGTACAAGTCTTCAAGGCGGGTCTTGGTGTCGGCGAGCTTGATCTCGCGCGCCAGTTCAGGGGTCAGCTTGCCTTGCTCTTCGATGCTGGCAAGGATGCTGATGCGGCGCTCGTCGAGTTCGCGCAGGTAGCGCAGGCGCTCTTCCAGATGACGCAGTTGCGTGTCATCGAGGCTGCCAGTGACTTCCTTGCGGTAACGAGCGATGAAAGGCACCGTTGAGCCTTCATCCAGTAGCGCGACGGCCGCTTCGACCTGTTGCGGGCGGACGCCGAGTTCCTCGGCGATGCGGCTGTTGATACTGTCCATAAAACCACCTGGCAAATGTGTGTGCATTAAATCAGCGGCTGGCGAACCGCCTTGAACGAGCGTTGCCTGACCTTGAAGGCGGCGCATTATACCCAGTGAGCCCTGAATAGGGGATCGGCCCGTCGATACGCCGGTTTCAGCCCGCGCAGCCGCGGCGAATCGCCCTCAAGTGACTGAGCGAGAGCACCCATGTGGATTCAGGAAAAATCTGCTAACAATGCACACGGTGCGCATAACTGCAGCTACGCCATAATGCGCGCCGAGATCAAAGGAGCTTCCAATGAGCAGCACTGCACAAACGGCTGAAGGCGAGAAAATCCTCATCGTTGACGATGACCCGGGCTTAAGCAGCCTGCTAGAACGCTTTTTCAACAGCAAGGGCTACCGCGCCCGGGCTGTGCCCAACGTGGAGCAAATGGATCGGCTGCTGGCGCGCGAAGTGTTCCACCTCGTGGTGCTGGACCTGATGCTGCCGGGCGAAGACGGCCTGTCCGCCTGCCGCCGTCTGCGCGCCGCGAACAATCAAGTCCCCATCATCATGCTGACCGCCAAGGGCGACGAGCTCAGCCGCATCAAGGGCCTCGAGCTCGGCGCCGATGATTACCTCGCAAAACCTTTCAATCCTGACGAACTGATGGCCCGCGTCCGCGCGGTGCTACGTCGTCAATCCGCACCCGTACCCGGCGCACCCGCCACGGAAGACGAAACCGTCACTTTCGGCGACTACGCTCTGTCGCTCGCCACCCGCGAGCTCAAGCGGGGCGACGAAGTGCACATGCTCACCACCGGTGAATTCGCCGTGCTGAAGGCACTCGTCATGCATGCGCGTGAGCCGCTGACGCGGGACAAACTGATGAATCTGGCCCGTGGCCGCGAGTGGGACGCGCTGGAGCGTTCCATCGACGTCCAGATCTCCCGCCTGCGTCGTCTGATTGAAGTGGACGCTGCCAAGCCGCGTTACATTCAGACGGTCTGGGGAGTGGGTTATGTTTTCGTGCCAGACGGTGCCAACAAGCAGTAGCAGCAAGTTCGACGGTAACCTGCCGGGCCTGTCTCACGCCCGCCTACGTTAGCCAGTCACCTCGATGTTCGCGAAAGCGGCCATTGGCGTGGCTGGTTTTTGCTGTGTCATGTGTTCCGCAAATTCGCGAGCCCGGCTCGCTTCCGCAAAGTGTGTAGCTGCTGTTATGAAGACACCGCTCTGGTTCCCGCAAAGCTTTTTCTCCCGCACCCTGTGGCTGGTGCTCATTGTCGTGCTGTTTTCGAAGGCGCTGACCCTCGTCTATCTGCTGATGAACGAGGATGTTCTGGTCGATCGCCAATACAGCCACGGCGTTGCACTCACTTTGCGGGCTTACTGGGCGGCTGACGAGAGCGACCGGCAGACCATCGCCGACGCTGCCGGGCTGATCCGCGTGGTGGGTGGCGGCGTGCCGGAAGGCGAGCAGCACTGGCCGTACTCCGAAATCTATCAGAGGCAAATGCAGGATGAACTGGGCGCGGACACCGAAGTGCGCCTGCGTGTCCACGCGCCCCCCGCGCTGTGGGTGAGGGCGCCGAGTCTCGGCGATGGCTGGCTGAAAGTGCCGCTGTACCCGCATCCGTTGCGCGGGCAGAAAATCTGGAGCGTGTTGGGCTGGTTTCTGGCGATCGGCTTGCTCTCGACGGCTTCGGCGTGGATCTTCGTCAGCCAGCTCAATCAGCCGCTCAAGCGCCTGGTTTTTGCCGCCCGCCAGCTGGGGCAGGGCCGCAGTGTGCGGTTGCCGGTGGGCGACACGCCCAGCGAGATGACCGAGGTGTATCGCGCGTTCAACCAGATGGCCGAAGACGTGGAGCAGGCCGGGCAGGAGCGCGAGCTGATGCTGGCCGGGGTGTCCCACGATTTGCGAACGCCGCTGACGCGTTTGCGCCTGTCGCTGGAACTGATGCCGACTAACAACGAATTCATGGAAGGCATGGTTCGCGACATCGAAGACATGGACGCCATCCTCGACCAATTCCTGGCATTTATTCGGGACGGGCGCGATGAAGAGGTCGAAGAAGTCGATCTGGTCGAGCTGGTCCACGAAGTGGTGGCGCCGTACAACAACCCGGTCGAGCAGGTCCGGCTGTGCCTTGAGTCGATTCCGCCGTTCCCGCTGCGACGGGTTTCCATGAAGCGGCTGCTCAACAACCTCATTGGCAATGCCATGCACCATGCCGGTGACGGAGTTGAAGTGGCGGCCTATGTTTCCGGCGACAGCGGTGCGCCCTATGTGGTGCTGAGCGTGCTGGATCGGGGTATGGGGATTGATCCGTCGGAGCTGGAGGGTATTTTCAATCCCTTCATCCGTGGTGACCGCGCCCGAAGTGGCAAGGGGACGGGGCTTGGCCTTGCGATCGTCAAGCGCATTGCAGCGATGCACGGCGGCAATGTCGAGTTGCGTAATCGTTCGGGAGGCGGGCTGGAGGCCAGGGTTCGGTTGCCGTTGGGGCTGTTGCTGCCGCGGGATGCCGATTGACTCGTTACTGATTCTGCCTGGGGGCCATGGGCGAGTGACGTGCTCGCGACCAAAGCCTCCGTGCAGAAACGGGCTTAAGCGTTAGCCCTTGCCCTTGGTGCGGGTCATGTGCGGCCCGCCGTTTTTCTCGATGTACTCGATGATTATCCCCGCGACATCCTTGCCGGTAGTGGTTTCAATGCCTTCAAGACCTGGCGACGAGTTCACTTCCATCACCAATGGCCCGTGATTGGAGCGCAGGATGTCGACACCCGCGACACTCAGGCCCATGACCTTGGCGGCCCGAATGGCCGTCATGCGTTCTTCGGGGGTGATCTTGATCAGGCTGGCGGTGCCGCCTCGATGCAGGTTGGAGCGGAATTCCCCGGGCTTCGCCTGACGCTTCATCGACGCAATGACCTTGTCACCCACCACGAAGCAGCGGATGTCCGCGCCACCGGCTTCCTTGATGTACTCCTGCACCATGATGTCCTGCTTCAGACCCATGAAGGCCTCGATCACGGACTCGGCCGCCGTTGCGGTTTCGCACAGTACCACGCCGATACCTTGCGTCCCTTCGAGCACCTTGATCACCAGGGGCGCGCCGTTGACCATCTGGATCAGGTCAGGGATGTCGTCCGGTGAGTGAGCAAAGCCGGTGACGGGCAAGCCAATGCCGCGTCGCGACAACAGCTGCAGCGAGCGCAACTTGTCACGGGACCGCGCGATGGCGACGGATTCGTTGAGCGGGAACACGCCCATCATTTCAAACTGACGCAGCACGGCGCAGCCGTAGAAGGTCACGGAAGCGCCGATGCGCGGTATCACCGCATCAAAGCCTTCCAGGGGTTTTCCTCGGTAGTGAATCTGCGGCTTATGACTGGCGATGTTCATATAGGCGCGCAGGGTATCGACCACCACGACCTCGTGGCCGCGCTGAATGCCCGCTTCGACCAGACGACGAGTTGAATACAGACGCGGGTTTCGCGAAAGCACAGCGATCTTCATGCAGCACCTGTGGCAGAGAGATTTGAAGCCGGGAAGACCGGCTTGTCCTGAATATAAGTAACACCCGGATTGACCACCAACTGGCCGTCAATCAGGGCTTTGGAACCGAGCAGCAACCGGTAGCGCATGGCCTTGCGGCAGGCCAGCGTGAACTCAACCGGCCAGACCCTATCCCCCAGCGCCAGTGTCGTGCGAATGACGTAGCGAACCTGAGCGTGGCCGTTGGAGCTTTTGATGGTTTTCATCGCCACCAGTTGTGCCTCGCAGCGACGATGACGCAGCTGCACCACCGTCCCCAGATGCGCGTTGAAGCGCACCCATTTTTCGCCGTCCCGTTCGAACGGCTCGATTTCAGTCGCGTGCAGGCTGGAGGTGCTGGCCCCGGTGTCGATTTTCGCGCGCAGCCCGGCAACGCCCAGATGGGGCAGCGCCACCCATTCGCGGAGGCCGATGACGGTCAGATGATCAAATGTTTTCAAAGCGTTTCCGTTCGTTTACACGTTTTGCCAGGCACCGGCGTCGATGTGCGCCAGCGCCTGGAATGCAGGTTTGGCGAACCAGTAGCCCTGCATGAGATAAATGCCGCAGTCGGCAAGGAAGTCTCGTTCGCCTGCATGTTCGATGCCTTCGGCGATCACTGTAACGTTCAGGTCCGTACACATTGTGACAATGCCGCGCACGATGGCCTGCCGTGCGGGATCCAGATGGACGTTGCGCACCAGCGCCATATCGAGCTTGATCAGGTCAGGCTGAAAGTCGGCAAGCAGGGTCAGTCCCGAATGCCCGGCACCGAAGTCGTCGATAGCGGTTTTGAAGCCAAACTGGCGGTACTCGCGAAGGATGTTAGTGAGGTGGCTGTTGTCACACACATGCTCGGTTTCGACGGTCTCGAAGATCAGCCGGCCAAGCGGAAAATTGTGGGCGCGAGCCGCTTCAAGGGTGCTGCGAATGCACAGTTCAGGGCGATACACCGCGTTGGGCAGGAAGTTGATCGACAGGTATTCGTCCACTCCCAGCCGGGCGGCAGTTGAAATCGCGCGGGTTCGGCACAATTGATCGAAACGGTAACGGTTGGTGTGGTCCACCCGATTCAGTACAGACAGGGCACCTTCGCCGTTGACGCCACGTACCAACGCCTCGTGAGCGAACACCGAGCGGTTGCGGACGTCCACGATTGGCTGATAGGCGAATTCAAATTCGAAATCCAGCGCGGCGCTTTCTCTGCAGCCCTGGCACCCACCGGTCAATGACGTAGGGAAGTCTGTCACGTGTTTCTCCTGAAGCCGGTGCTTTAGTCTTGGGGGGCAGTGTAAACGAGGGTGGCGGTTACTGCGTCCCCGGCGTGACGTAGTACGGTTCTGACCATTACGCGATTGAGGAATTCAGATGACACAGAAGTCAGACGAGGACGACAAAGTCCGTCTGGACAAATGGCTTTGGGCGGCGCGCTTCTTCAAGACGCGTGCGCTGGCAAAAGCCGCCATTGAAAGCGGCAAGGTTCATTGCCGGGGCGAGCGTTGCAAGCCGGGAAAAGAGCCGCGCGTAGGTGACGAGTTCCAGATCAGAGCGGGCTTCGATGAGCGGACCGTGGTGGTTCAGGCGTTGTCGATTGTCCGCCGTGGCGCCCCGGAGGCTCAGCTGCTGTACAGCGAAACGCCGGAGAGCCTCGCCAAACGCGAACAAGCCGCCGAGATGCGCAAGGCCGGAAGCCTGGGCGTGACCACCGACGGCAGGCCGACCAAAAAGCAGCGTCGGCAATTGTTTCATTTTCGTTCGGGTGACGACTGACGATCTCGCCGCTTTCCGGGATCGTGGGTTAATCGACCCCGGGCTGCTCGGTAGCAACGGGCAGCTTACAAATGAGAGCCCTGCTTCATGATGCTCAGGCATTTGATCAGCGGCAGGCGGCCCAACACATTGAAGACCGGCGCGGTCAGTCGAAACACGAAGGCGGTAGCAGTGGCCGCGAACGGGGTGTAGCAACTCCAGCCCAGCGCGAGCAACGCGATCATCACGCCGCCGATGTAGTCGTCCTGACCCCAATGCGCGCCGGCGACCAGGCGCGGCATCATGAACAGGAACGCCAGCGCCCAGATGACGACACGTTGGCCGACGGTGCGGCTGTAGACGCTCATGAACATCGCCCAGATCAGCAGCACCGAAGCGTGGTCACCCGGGAAGCTCTGGCTGGAACGGTCCTTGAGCTGCCACTTGTCTTCAAGCCCCGGGAATATGTCGCTGAGCTTGATGGCATCAGGGATCATCATCGAGGCGCTGTCGTGTTGCAGCGCGCTGTGGTCGATGATCTTGGAAAACACCGTGCGGATGATCAGCAGCAGAATCAGCGTCAGCACGAAGCCGATCAGCGCGGCACGGGTTTGCAGGGATTTGAACACCCAGTCGCCCTTTATGAGCAGCGTCAGAAGAATCAGGCCGACGACGATATCGAAGGGTCGCATGCTGGCAACCGTCCAGGTCCACAACCATGCCTTGTTTTGCTCAAGCGGGCGGTTCAGTACGTGAAACAGGCCTTCATCGAAATGCGTGAATGCCGCGTGGCCCGTGGGCCAGATCCACAGCAGCAGCAATGCCAGCGCCACCAGATTGCACAGCAAGAATTTTTTGACGTTCCACTTGGGTTGGAACAACGCGGGATAGTCCATAAAATGCCCCCATCGGCATGACAGTGCACCAAGCGGTGCTAAACCGCGCTTTATAGGCGCTTGTCATCATTTTGTCATCCATTCAGATACCTTCTCCTATGCCAGACTTTCCGGATACCGATTACACCCAGCGCTTCATCTTCGACGAGAGCGACGTTCGCGGCGAGCTCGTGGCCCTTGAGCGTAGCTACGCCGAAGTACTTGCCAAACACCCGTATCCCGAGCCAGTCGCTCAGTTACTCGGCGAAATGCTCGCCGCCGCTGCGTTGTTGGTGGGCACGCTGAAGTTCGACGGTCTGCTGGTTCTGCAGGCGCGGTCGCTTGGGCCGGTTTCCCTGCTGATGGTCGAGTGCTCCAGCGAGCGTGAGTTGCGCGGCATTGCGCGCTACGACGAAAGCCTGGTCAAGCCGGACGCCACGCTGCTCGACCTGATGCCCAACGGCGACCTGACCATGACCATAGACCCGCGTCAGGGCAAACGCTACCAGGGCATCGTGGGCCTGGACGGCGTCGACTTGTCGGCGTGTCTGTCCGAGTATTTTGTGATGTCGGAGCAACTGCCTACGCGCTTCTGGATCAAGGCCGACGGCAAGCGCGCACGTGGGCTGCTGCTGCAACAGTTACCGGCCGAGAAGCTGAAAGATCAGGATGAGCGCGAAGCCAGCTGGCAGCACGTCAATGTGCTGGTCGACACCCTGACCGCCGAAGAATTGCTCAGCCTGACCAACGAAACCGTGTTGAAACGGCTGTTCCACGAAGAGGTCGTGCGCATGTTCGACGTCCAGCCGCTGGTGTTCCGTTGCAGCTGCTCGCGCGAACGTTCTGGCAATGCGTTGGTCAGTCTTGGTCTGGAAGATGCACAGCAGTTGGTGATCGAGCATCACGGTGCGGTGGAGATCGACTGCCAGTTCTGCAATCAGCGCTATCTGTTCGATGCAACCGATGTAGCGCAGCTGTTTGCAGGGGGTGGGGTAGATACCCCTTCCGATACCCGCCATTAATGTAGTGCGGGTCCTGCGCTGAAAGCTTTCCGCCCGGCCCGCTTGACTCTTCTTCATGTAGTTCTGACAGGAGGGCCCTACCTTTTTTGGGCTTTTCTGGCATAATCCGGCCACTTTTTAGCTGTAGTAGTGTTGGTTTTTCTACTACAAAACGTTTGGAGCACTCGGCCATCGAGCCGACGGGGAATCTCATGACGCAAGCCAATAACGCCGTTCACACCGATCTCAGTGTCGACGATCTGGTTAAAGAAGCCCTCAAACGCGAAGAAGGCGTGCTGTCCGATACTGGCGCACTCGTCGTGGAAACAGGCCACCGCACAGGCCGCTCGCCTGTCGACCGCTTCATCGTAGACGAACCCTCCACTCAGGCTGCGATCGCCTGGGGCCCGATCAACCGCAAGTTCCCGGCCGACAAGTTCGACGCCCTGTGGGCGCGTGTCGAGGCGTTCAACAACGCCCAGGAACACTTCGTTTCCCACGTGCACGTAGGCGCAGCCGAAGACCACTACCTGGCGGTCAAGATGACCACCCAGACGGCCTGGCAGAACCTGTTCGGTCGCTGCCTGTTCATCAATCCGGCCCAGTACAACCCGGCCGGTCGTGAAGAATGGCAAGTGCTCAACGTGGCCAACTTCGAGTGCGTGCCCGAGCGTGACGGCACCAACTCCGACGGTTGCGTCATCATCAACTTCGCCCAGAAGAAGGTTCTCATTGCCGGTATGCGCTACGCCGGTGAAATGAAGAAAGCCATGTTCTCGGTGCAGAACTTCCTGTTGCCGGCCTCCGACGTGCTGCCAATGCACTGCGCGGCCAACATCGGTGAAGACGGCGACGTGACGCTGTTCTTCGGTCTGTCCGGCACCGGTAAAACCACGCTGTCCGCCGACGAGACCCGTTACCTGATCGGTGACGACGAACACGGCTGGGGCGAAGGCGTTGTCTTCAATATCGAAGGCGGTTGCTATGCCAAGTGCATCGACCTCTCCGAGAAGAACGAGCCGGTTATCTGGAAGGCCATCAAGCACGGCGCCGTCCTGGAAAACGTGGTGCTGGACGCAGCCGGCCATGCCGACTATGCCGACAGCAGCCTGACTCAGAACAGCCGCGCCGCTTACCCGCTCGAGCACGTTGAAAAGCGCTCCGAGAAGAACCTGGGCGGCGAGCCAAACGCGGTGATCTTCCTGACCTGCGACCTGACCGGCGTGCTGCCACCCGTGTCGATCCTCAGCGAAGAACAAGCGGCCTACCACTTCCTGTCGGGTTACACCGCACTGGTCGGCTCCACTGAAATGGGTTCGGGCGCTGGCATCAAGTCGACGTTCTCCACCTGCTTCGGCGCACCGTTCTTCCCGCGTCCTGCTGGCGAATACGCAGAGCTGCTGATCAAGCGTATCCGCGGTTTCGGCTCCAAGGTCTATCTGGTCAACACCGGCTGGACCGGCGGCGGCTACGGTGTCGGCAAGCGCTTCAACATTCCGACCACCCGTGGCGTCATCGCGGCCATCCAGAGCGGCGCGTTGATCGGTGCAGAAACCGAGCACCTCGACACTGTTAACCTGGATGTCCCGACTTCCGTGCCGGGCGTCGAAACCGGCCTGCTCAACCCGCGCAACACCTGGGCTGACAAAGCGGCGTACGACGAAGCAGCCAAAGCACTGGCCGGCCTGTTCATCGAGAACTTCAAGAAGTTCGACGTGAGCGACGCGATCAAGGCAGCGGGCCCGAAGCTGTAAGATCGGCGCCTGCTAAAAAGAAACCGCCCTTCGGGGCGGTTTTTTTATGCCTGCGCGATAGCTAGCCGTCCGCCTTCGTCGTCGCTGGAAAGTCCTGGGTAATGTCGAAGCTGCCCTTCGCCACCACGCTCTTCGCGTTACACAGCCTGGCGTCGAACCCCGGGTGGCGCTCGCCATGCTCGGCGGCGTACGCAGAGGCTTCCCGGGTGCATTCGTCGGTGGGCTGCTCAGGGGAAAGCGCGGCATTGAATTGAAACGTACCGATCAACCGATAGCGGTCGAGCAGTTTGTTGGGGGAGGTGAGTTTCTCGATTTTGCTGAAGACGAGCTGGACGTTGCTGTTGTTGCCACCCTTGTCCGTATCGAAATACTGATAGTACGAACCGGTGTCGTAGGACGCGCTGTTTTCATCGTGGGCAACTTCGACGCGGCCTCCTTGAAACATGATCGCCTTCTTTTCCTGATCGGGGTTATCGAAGGAGAACCCGAGAATCGGCCCGATGCTCACCTCATTGCGGTCGCCTTCGGCTTCCTGATCCGCGCTCAGCGTCAGCCAGTTGGAGCCGGGCAGTTTGCCGGGCAAGAAGCCTACGGCTACTTGATCACCTCTTGCTTCGTAGTGCAGGTTCAGCGCCCCGCTCACATCGACACTCATAACCTTCTGCAGGGGCGATGCACTCGCGGTTGCCGCGTTGGTCGTCTTGGCATCGTCGCCACAGCCCGAAAGAAGAGCGGCTGCAGTGGCGAGAAACAGCGGAAACAGGCTGGTATGTGTTCGCGGGGCTGCTTGAGGCATGGTGTTCCGTCCGTAATCGCTGCGGGTTTCTTTGACCTTAGCTCCCTATGACCGCATAAAACGCTTGCGGGTCAATGCAGCGATGACAAAAAGCGGGACGAAGAAGCCGCCCTTATGGGCGGCTTCCGCAGGGATTCTGTTTTTCACCAACGTAGCGCTCAGCAGGAGGCCATTGGTGATGGACGGGAAAGCCATGTAAATGCGCTAGTCGCCCTTGTCATGAATTGCAGGTTTTGTCAGCAGATGTCCTTGTAGGCGCTATGCCCTTTTGCGAGGCTTGCCGCCAAGCCTTCCGCGGGCTTAAACGGCGTACCTGCGGCCATGCTGAAGCCAGTTGCTTTATTCGCGTAACTGACATGACGTTCAGTTTTATAGTCTTCAAACAAAACGGTGTACGAGTTTCTGCGCATTTTGATGAACTCGGCTTCGTGCATCACGATACTTTGATGCAGCTTGCCAATCTCGATAGCCGACAAGTTGAGTTTTCGCTGGAGCTTAGTTCCCCATCGGGTCAGGCACACTTCGGCGTAATGTCGCACCAGCTTGCCAGGCTCTGTCAGGTCGCCTGGCCCACTTGCGCCCGTGAGCGACGCGTTACCCACCAGCGTAGCGTGACGTCCGGCCATGGGATATATGCTGACTTTAGTCTTGGGGTCTGTTTTCGGAATGATGCAAGAGAACCCTTTGGAGCGTTCATCGCGGGCATAGAAACCTACATATTCTTTAACGTTGCTACCGAGAGAAACTTTTTCAGGCTGATAATTCAGTGGGCCGGGCACTGGGTCGACCGCAAAGATATTGACCGGGATTTGACGTGTGACCGGATTGGCCATCAGCGCATTGGCGAGCATGTGGCAACTGACGCCGCCCCGACTCCACCCCACCAGATTGATTTGTTTTGGAATCAAGCCGCCTTTTCTCAGGTTCTTGATCAGTTGTTGCTGGAGTTCCTGCGGGCTGATGCGATTACCGTAGTCGTATTGCCGCCAGAACCAGGAGCCATGCGCCTGAGCGTCGGGGATAGGCACGTCGGCTTTTTTGAGACGCAGGTAGTCAGCTTCTGAAAGTTTGGTTCTTTGCCAATCGAATTTGCCATGAACGATGTTGACGGCATGCTGCACATTCTCATGCCAGCCTTTGCCGAATGCGGTGCCAGACCAGCCAAACCCTTTGGATTCGGTGAACAGTTCATCGGCCTGCATGTTGCCGCTACCCGGCCCGTCGATGACAATCCACTCGGCGAACTCGTGACCGTCGATGTTGTTCGCCAATGTAGCGACCAACTCACCGTTCCAGTAGTTCTTGTTCAAGTTGTCGTATTTGGTAGAGCCGGTACCGCAAAAGAAAATTGTAAATGTTGTCATGTTTCTAGCCTCGTTGGTTGATAGGTCTGACGAGGTTAGAAGACGGTTTGAGAACATGTCGGCTGCTGTTGTTACTGCGTGTTAGTTAATAAGCACTGATGGGTTTCTCGGCACGTCAGTTGATCACCTATCAGGCGGAATATTCCCGGGCCGCCGTGCAGTATTGCTCTTGCGCCAGTTTGTTTTTGTCGCTCTTGTCTTTGGCGACGCGTTTGCTCCAATCGCTGCACATGTCTTTGAAGTAGGGCGCGGCGGCATTCACGGTGTTCGACACTGTCGGCCAAGAAGTTCATGCAGACACTGTTGGTTTCAATGTGGTTGTTGGAAATGCGATAGCGGGCTTCGTAGCGGTTGCGGCCGTCAATTTCGCGGATGAACACGCCCGCTACTTCGTAGCGTCGCGCGGGCTCCGTTTTGGGTTTGGCGGCGGCAGCCTTGTAGTTCGCCATGTAACGATCTGAAACCATGCCTTGGGGTCGAGTGACTTGGGAGTCGTTGGCCTGAGCTTCACCGAAGCGGCAATTGATGACGTCCCGGTCGATGACATTGCCGTCTTTCAGGCAGGCGTCGAGCGGCCGTGCCGTGGCGGGCTGGAAAACTTCGACCTTGGGGGCGATATAAACCACTTGTTCGACGTTGCGTACCTGAGCGACGGGCTCTGGGTCAGGCTCGCTGACCACCTCAGCGATGGGCGGCGCAGGGATGACCGTTGCTGCCGGCTTGGGCGTGCGAAACATCTGCGCGATCAGAATGAGGATTGCGATCAGCAGTGCCAGGCAGATCAAAAGGCTGCTCAACGGCCAATTGCTTTTGCCTGATGCAACACTGCTTCGGGTGGGATGAGAACCGAGCACGACGTCGAACTGACCGGGTGCCAGCCGCTGCATGGTGAGTCCGTCATCCTCGGGCTGCGGTGTGGTGGGTTGCATTGCCTCTCCTTGGCGAATCTTCTGACGTAGACGGGGTTACCGCCGAACGGGCTGTCTGATGTGCAGCGATGGGTTGCGTCGCGCGAGATTAATCGTCGGAATGCCGTTTTGCCAGCACCGCGTACGGTCCTTGTATCCGGGATGTATCCTGTCCGATATTTCTGTAATGGTTTAGGTGTATTGCGCCCGGACCCACCGCGCTATGGTTCACGCCCTTGCGACGGTCAAAGGAGTGGCACACATGCATCAAACCCTTGAGCAGGTTTTCGGTTATCGGCAGTTTCGCGCCGGACAAGAGGCCGCCATCAGTGCGGTGTTGGCAGGACGCTCCGCTGCGGCGATATTTCCCACAGGTTCCGGTAAATCCCTCTGCTATCAGCTGCCTGCGTTGCTGCTGCCGCATCTGACCTTGGTGGTGTCACCGCTGCTGGCGCTGATCCAGGACCAGTTGGCTTTCCTTCAACGGCACGGCATTGCGGCGGCGAGCATCGACTCCGCGCAAAGCCGCGATGACGTCGCCGAGGTCATGGCCAGGGCCCGCTCCGGTGAGTTGAAAATCCTGATGATTTCCGTCGAGCGCCTGAAGAACGAGCGCTTCCGGCATTTCATCACTCAGGTGCCGATCTCCCTTCTGGTCGTGGACGAAGCGCACTGCATTTCCGAGT
The DNA here is from genome assembly GCF_039672565.1 of Pseudomonas sp. Ps21-P2. Lineage (NCBI taxonomy): Bacteria > Pseudomonadati > Pseudomonadota > Gammaproteobacteria > Pseudomonadales > Pseudomonadaceae > Pseudomonas > Pseudomonas sp. Ps21-P2. The sequence goes on along the minus strand of NZ_JBDFPL010000002.1, from coordinate 691,996 downwards.
GGGGCCACAACTTCCGGCCCGATTACCTGAAACTCCCTGACTACCAGCGCGAGTTCAACATCCCCCAGGCGCTGCTCCTGACAGCGACCGCGACGCCCCAAGTCATTAATGACATGCAAAGCAAGTTCGGCATCGCGCCGGACGATGTGGTGACGACCGGCTTCTACCGACCCAACCTCACGCTGCGGGTTGAACCGGTTGCGGGCCGGGACAAGCGCCGGCGTCTGGTGGAGTGGCTCGGCGAACGGGCCGGGCGGCCGAGCATTGTCTACGTCACGCTGCAAAAGACTGCCGAGTTCGTGGCAGCTCATCTGTCGCAGAACGGCATCCCGGCGTACGCCTACCACGCGGGCCTGCCTCACGATAAGCGCGAATCGATCCAGCGCCAGTTCATGGACGGGCGTCTGAACTGCATCGTTGCCACGATCGCGTTCGGGATGGGGATCGACAAGAGCGACATCCGCAACGTCGTGCATTTCGATCTGCCCAAATCCATCGAGAACTACAGCCAGGAAATCGGCCGTGCGGGGCGCGACGGGGCGACGTCGGAGTGTCTGGTCTTGGCCAATCGCGATAGCCTGAACGTGCTGGAAAACTTTGTGTACGGCGACACGCCGGAGCAGGAGGGCATCCGGCGGGTGCTGGAAGATCTGCAAGGCGCGCGCAACGACAGTCAGTGGGAGTTTCTGCTGGCGCCTTTGTCGGACCTCAGCAACATCCGCCAACTGCCCCTCAAAACGCTGCTGGTGCAGCTGGAACTGCGCGGGATCATTGCGCCGCGTTATTCGTATTTCGCGGAGTATCGCTTCAAGTACCTGATAGAGCCGCAGGTGCTGGTGCAACGCTTTCAGGGCGAACGACGCCAATTCGTGCAGGCGCTGACCGAGACGTCAAGCCGGGCGCGCACCTGGGCAACCGTGAATTTCGACGCGATGTATCAGCAGTATCAGGCCGAGCGCGGGCGAGTGGTGACGGCGCTGGATTTCTTTCAGGAAAAGGGCTGGATCGAACTCGAAAGCAAGCAGATGACGGAGGTCTACAGCCTGATCGCCGCCGACTTCGACGCGCAGGCGCTGAGCGAGGAGTTGCATGACTATTTCGTCGATCACGAAAAGACCGAAGTCGCGCGCATCCACGCGATGCTCGAACTGTTTGCCAGCGAGCAGTGCCTCAGCCATCGTCTGGCCCGATACTTCGGCGACGACCTTGCGCCCGAGCAGTGCGGCCATTGTTCGGTGTGCGAGGGCCATGTGGCTGTGCTCCCCGAGCCGCCAGCCCTGACGCCGTTGACCGAGCAGAACTTCGCGGACCTGTGCAGCGAGTTCGTCGGCAAGCACCTTGAGGTCCGAGGGCATGAGCCGGGTGCGGAGTGCCTGACGCGGTTTCTCTGCGGGATCAGCGTGCCGATGTTTACCCGGCTCAAGGCCCGCAATATCGGCGGGTTTGCGGCGCTGGAGGCGTATCCGTATGCCGAGGTGCGGAAGTGGATTCAGAGCCAGATTCAATAGCCTTTACCGACCTCATGAACGAAGAAGCACAACAGACAAACCGGAGTGAGCCACATGAACGACACCCCGCAGCGCGCCGACTACCGCCACTTTCAGCCGATCGTCACGCGCTGGCACGACAATGATGTGTACGGCCATATCAACAACGTCACGTATTACAGCTTTTTCGACAGCGCGGTGAATACCTACCTGATCGAGCAGGGCGGGCTGGATATCCACGACGGTGAAGCGGTGGGATTTGTGGTGAGTTCGTCGTGCGATTACTTTGCGTCGATTGCCTATCCGGAGTTGATCGAGGTCGGGCTGCGGGTTGGCAAGCTGGGCAACAGCTCGGTGCAATATGAGCTGGCGGTGTTCAAGGCGGGGGAAGACGAAGCGCGGGCGGCAGGCCGCTTCGTGCATGTGTTCGTGGATCGGGCGTCCAATCAGCCGGTGCCGATCCCGACGGGGTTGCGGCAGGCGCTTGAGCGATTGGTGGTTTGAAAATGAAACCGGCCGCGTCAAGGGCGGCCGGTGTTCATCGGGTCAGGTGCGCGAGTCGGACTCGACGGCGTTAGTCACGATGATGCTTGCGATGACCGTACGCGTGGCCGCGACCGTGTTTGTAGTCGCGGCGATCGCCACGGTAGCCACGGCCTCGGTCGTCGTCACGGCGGCTTTCGTCGCCCATGTAGTTGCCGAGTGCGCCGCCCGCGCCGCCGCCCGCCGCTGCGCCGATCAGACTGCCCGTGCTGCCGCCGACACTGCGGCCAATCACGTTGCCGCCCGCGGCACCCAGGCCGCCGCCGATTGCGGCTTCGGTACGGTTTCTGCGGTTGGCGCCCACTGCGCCGCCGGCCGCGCCGCCAAGGCCGGCACCGATTGCCGAACCTGTGCTGCCGCCGACCTGCTGGCCAACGACGGAGCCGAGTACCCCACCCAATGCGCCGCCCACGCCGGCCGTCAGGTTATCGCCTGCTGAGGCAAAACCGCTGACCAGTGAGAACGACAACAACAGAATCGAGGAATACTTCATGTAGGAATGCTCGTAGGGATGACGCCGCGATCCTGCAAGTATGAAGAAAATGTCACAATCGAATTCCGACGAGTAACACGACCTGTATACAAAACGCTAACTTATTGTTTTGGCTTGGGAACCTAAGTCAGGTTGTTGAGTCATACGCTACTGGACAAAGGCCCGAATCTCGCGATTCGGGCCTTTTTTTGTGGCTGCTGCGCAGGTGAGCTTGATCGCGACGTGACCAGTACATTCGGTGAACATCCAGCGGCTGAAAGCTCCCCTTCGCGAGCAAGCTCGCTCCCACAAGGACGTGAGTCAGCGAGCTATCTCGATCAGTGCGATGAACCTGTGCTTTGCTACGCAGATTAAATAATCCGCGCGGTCTCCACATGCCGTTCCAGCTTGATCGCGACGAACTTGGACGTTGGCGTGCTGCTGCCGTCACCGACGCTTTCCAGGGGCACCAGCGGGTTCACTTCCGGGTAGTACGCAGCGGCCTGGCCGGCCGGGATGTCGAACGGCAGGAGGGTGAAGCCCTTCACGCGACGCGTGATGTCATCGCCCCAGATCGACACGATGTCGACTTTCTGGCCCGGTACGAAGCCCAGACGAATGATGTCGGCCTCGTTCACGAACATCACGTCACGCTGACCTTTCACGCCGCGATAACGGTCGTCTAGGCCATAGATGGTGGTGTTGTACTGATCGTGCGAACGCATGGACTGCATGATCAGGTCCGGCACGATGCCTGTCCCGCGCACGCTTTCATGCACCAGATCGCTCGGCAGTACGTTCGGCTTGAAGTTGGCCCGCGCACTTGGCGTGTTCCAGCGACGGGAGCCTGCGGCGTTGCCCAGATAGAAGCCGCCCGGGTTCTTGATCTTCTCGTTGAAGTTCTGGAACGAGGGAATAGTGTCGGCGATCAGGTCGCGAATGCGGCTGTAGTCCGCCACCAGCCACAGCCAGTCCACCGGCTGCTTGCCCAGAGTCGCGTTGGCGATGCCCGCCAGAATCGCAGGCTCGGAACGCATCTGCGCCGACAGCGGCTTGAGCTGACCGTTGGACGCATGAACCATGCTGAACGAGTCTTCAACCGTCACCGCTTGCGGGCCTTCGGCCTGGATGTCGATGTCGGTACGGCCGAAGCACGGCAGGATCAGTGCTTCTTTGCCATGGGCGAGGTGACTGCGGTTGAGCTTGGTGCTGATCTGTACGGTCAGGTCGCAGTTGCTCAGGGCTTCGAAGGTGCGCGGGCTGTCCGGAGTGGCCTGGGCGAAGTTGCCGCCCAGCCCGATGAAGACCTTCGCGCGGCCTTCCAGCATCGCGTGAATCGCTTCGACGACGTTATGGCCGTTTTCACGCGGCACTTTGAACTGGAAACGTTTCTCCAGCGCATCGAGGAAGAACGCCGGCGGACGCTCGTTGATGCCCATGGTGCGGTCGCCCTGCACGTTGCTGTGACCGCGCACCGGACACAGGCCAGCGCCGGGCCGGCCGATGTTGCCGCGCAGCAGCATCAGGTTGGAAACTTCCTGGATGGTCGGCACCGAATGGCGATGCTGAGTGATGCCCATCGCCCAGCACATGATCACGTTCTTGCCTTTGGCGTACATGCGCGCGGCGAGTTCGATGTCGGTCAATGGCAGACCCGATTGCTCGACGATGAATTCCCACGAGGTATCGTCGATGGCGGCCAGGTATTCCAGCACGCCATTGGTGTGTTCGTTGAGGAACGTGTGATCGAACACCGATGGCTCGTTCTTCGCCTGAGCTTCACGTTCCCACTGCAGCAGGAACTTGGCCATGCCGCGCAGCAGGGCCATGTCGCCGCCCAATGCCGGACGGAAATACGCCGTGTTGGTCGGCTCGGAGCCGTTGCTGAGCATTTCCAGCGGGTGCTGCGGGTGCTGGAAACGCTCGAGACCACGCTCTTTCAGCGGGTTGACGCACACCACCTGGGCGCCACGTTTGACCGCTTCACGCAGCGGCTCCAGCATGCGCGGGTGGTTGGTGCCCGGGTTCTGGCCGAGGACGAAAATCGCGTCCGCGTGCTCGAAGTCCTCGAAGGTCACCGTGCCTTTGCCGACGCCCACGCTTTGCGACAACGCAACGCCGCTGGCTTCGTGGCACATGTTCGAGCAGTCAGGGAAGTTGTTGGTGCCATAGGCACGGACGAACAGCTGATACAGATACGCCGCTTCGTTGCTGGCACGGCCCGAAGTGTAGAACTCGGCCATGTTCGGGCTTGGCAGGTTGTTCAGGTGCTTGGCGATCAGGGCGAAGGCGTCGTCCCAGGCGATCGGCTTATAGCGATCGGTCTGAGCGTCGTAGACCATTGGCTCGGTCAGACGGCCCTGATATTCCAGCCAGTAATCACTTTGCTCAAGCAGCGCGCTCACGCTGTAGCGGGCGAAGAAAGACGGGTCGACGCGGCGCTTGGTCGCTTCCCAGTTCACGGCCTTGGCGCCGTTCTCGCAGAACTTGACCATGCCGCTTTCCGGCGAATCGCCCCACGCGCAACCTGGGCAGTCGAAACCGCCGTTCTGGTTGGTTTTGAGCATCGTGCGAATGTTCTTCAGGGCGTTGTCGCTGGTCAGCCAGAAGTGGGCGACGCTGATCAATGCGCCCCATCCGCCGGCCGGGCCTTTGTAGGGCTTGTAGCGGGGGGTCGATACCTTGTCGGCTTCTTTATGCATGCTCACGCTTGATTCTCCAACGCAGGACTGTAAACCCGCGGCGCACTGTGTTTAGGCAGATGAATGAGGTTGAGGTTGTGGCGGCGAGCCCATTGCAGCGCCAGGCCGGTCGGCGACGACAGGCTGACAAGGGTCTGAATGCCGGCACGTAATACTTTTTGAATCAGTTCGAGACTGCAGCGGCTGGTGACGATAGCCAGCCCGCCCGTGGTCGGGATGTTCTGGCGAATCAGCGCGCCGATCAGCTTGTCCAGAGCGTTATGTCGGCCGATGTCTTCACGACCTAAAAGAATTTCGCCGCGAGCGTCCATGAACATCGCTGCATGGACGGCGCCGCAGTGTTCACCCAGTGGCTGAAACTCACCCATGCGCGCGCGCAGGCCTTTCAGCCATTCGGCGGGGGGAAGAGGGGCGCCGGGCAGCACGTTGAGCTCGGGCAAGGCCTGCTCGACGGCTTCAACGCCGCACAGGCCGCAGCCGCTGGTGCCGGCCATTTGCCGACGCTGGGTTTTCAGGTTCCAGAAGGCGCGGCTGGCGATTTCAACTTCTGCGGTCTGCGCAGAGCCACAACCACCGAGCTTGATGTCGTAGATCTCGTCCGGTGATTCGATGAGCCCGCTGCCGATGCTGAAGCCGACGATGAAGTCTTCCAGATCGCTGGGCGTGACCAGCATGACCGCCTGGCTGATGCCGTTGTAGGCGATCGCCAACGCGACTTCCTCGGCCAGCACATTGGGCTCGCTGACGTCGTGTTCGAGGTTCGAATAGCTGTAGGACTGGCTTGCGGCGGGCGCGGGCAGTTGTTGTGCGGGCGCCGTGATATCCATGTGCTTGGCGTGCATTGGGAGTAACCGGCAGAATGATTAGGCTTAAGCCTAGGCCTCCGGTCGGATTACGTCTAATCGCTAGTACTGATGCACCGATAGATGACGTCGATCAACTTTCTTGCATCATCGTGTGATAGAGCGCCAGACAGGCTTCAGCCAATGCCGAGCGCGGCGCTGAGCGACGCATGATCAAGCCTAGTCGAGCCAGAGTCTGTGCGTCTTCGATGGGTTGCAAGCGCAGATGCTCGGTGAGGGATTCCAGCCCGCCGTCCAACGGCATGATTGCGCAGCAGAAGCCGCCATGAACCGCTTGCAGCAGCTGATGGACCGCATCGGTCTGAATGATCGGCTGCGGATGGAGGCCGCGGCTGTGGAAGTTGTGATCGATGGACTGCCGAAAGTGCATGCCGCTGGTGAGCAGGCCCAAGGGCAGTTTGGTCAGGCTTTCCCAGCTCGACGTCTCTTCGGCAAAGCTGAAATAGCGCTGGTCATACATCACACCCATCCGCGTCTCGGCCAGTTGCAATGAGTCGAAACGCTCGGAGTCCAGTCGGTCCAGATACGAAACCCCGAGGTCCAGGCGGTTGCTGGCGAGTTGATCGAGAATCTGCTCGGAGCTCAGGGATGAAAGCTCGAAGCGCATGTTCGGGTGCAGGGAATGCAGGCGTTGCAGCAAGGGCAGCGGATCGAAGTTCGAGAGTGGCACCACGCCCAGCCGTAATGTGCCGACCAGATGCCCGCGACAGGCGGCGGCTTCAGCCTGCAAGCCGTCATACGCTGCCAGCACCGTGCGCGCCCATGCCAGAACGCGTTCGCCCGGCGCGGTGAAGCCTTCGAAGCGTTGGCCGCGATTGACCAGCGGCAGATCCAGCTCTTCTTCAAGGCTGCGCAGACGCATCGACAGGGTCGGTTGCGTGATATGGCAGCGCGCAGCGGCCTGCCCGAAGTGACGGGTTTCGTCGAGGGCGATCAGAAATTTCAGCTGCTTGATGTCCATCGTCTCTCCTTGAGGCACAGGCCGGCCCGGCGAAGTCTATCGCGACCGACCGTCAAATGGCTTGAAACCTTGAGACGCGGCCACAGGTCGGAGACTTGTCGGGCAATGTCAGCGGAACAGATGTTGCGCGGGAAACCACAACGACACTACGACGACACCAAGGAGAAACCCATGAGTCTGTTCAGTTTTGTGAAGGAAGCCGGTGAGAAGCTTATCGACCTGCTCACCCCAGGAAACGCCAACGCCAGCGATGAGCTGAAAAAGCACATCGAGTCTGTCGGGTTGGGCAATCCCAACGTTCATGCGACGGTCGAAGGCGACAAGATTACCTTGACGGGCGAAGTCGCCAGTCAGGAAGAGAAAGAGAAGATCGTACTGGCGGCCGGTAACATCGCCGGTGTTGGCAGCGTTGATGATCAGCTGACCATCGCCGCCGGCGCACCTGCTGTGGTTGCTGCGACGTTCGTCACTGTTCAGAAGGGCGATACCCTCAGCGCCATCTCGCTGCGCGTGTATCACGATGCCAACAAGTACCAGAAAATCTTCGACGCCAACAAGCCGATGCTGAAGGACGTAAACAAGATCTACCCAGGTCAGGTTCTGCGTATTCCTGAGTAAGCGGTAAGTTGTACTGGCCGTACGGAAACCAGCGTTAGCGCTGACCGTACGGCAACCCTTGCTGCATGATTCTTACAAGCCCTGTATCAACGCCCGATAATCCTCAACAGCCTCGAACTCTTCGGTGTCTTTCGGGCCTTTTCGGCTGTCCGGCTCACGCACTGCCAACAAATGGCCGATGCCGTATCGCCCGGCGCTGCGCAAGATCGGCAAGGTGTCGTCGATGAACAGACTGCGCGCCGGATCGAACTTGATATCGTCCTGCAGCGCGTCCCAGAACTGCGGGTTTTCCTTGGGATAACCGTAGTCATGGGAGCTGATCAAACGCTCGAAGTAGGGCGCCAGTTCCAGTCTTTCCATCTTCAGCGACAGCGAGTCGCGGTGAGCGTTGGTGATCATGATCACCCGTTTGCCAGCCTGCTTGAGGGCGGTCAGAAACGTCTCGGCGTCGGGGCGCAATGCGATGAGGTGGGCGATCTCGACTTTCAGGTCCTTCACCGGCAGGTTCAGCTCCGTGCTCCAGAAATCGGTGCAGTACCAGTTGAGGGTGCCGGCGTTTTTTTCGAAGAGCGGCATCAGCTCCAGTTGCGCCATGGCCAGACTGACCCCGTGCACTTCGGCATAGCGCTTGGGCAGATGCTCCAGCCAGAAGTGATTGTCGAAATGCAGGTCGAGCAGCGTGCCGTCCATATCCAGCAGAACGGTGTCGATATCGCGCCAGGGCAAAGAAGGCATACAAGTCTCTCGGCGTTGAAGGGGTCGCGTGGGTTTGCGGCGAAGACATCCGCAAAAGCCACGGTATAGTAACCCGTCTACGCCAAGGAGCTCGTCATGCAGCAGAAACCTACCGTCCTCTCTCGCGAAATCGTCGCGAGCAGCCGTCTGTTCCGCGTTGAAGAAGTGCAGCTGCGCTTTTCCAACGGCGTCGAGCGTACCTACGAGCGGCTGGTCGGCAGCGGCAGTGGCTACGGCGCGGTGATGATCGTGGCCATGCTCGATGCCGACCACGCCGTGCTGATCGAGGAGTATTGCGGCGGCACGGATCAGTACGAGCTGTCGCTGCCCAAAGGCTTGATCGAGCCGGGCGAGGACGTGCTGGCCGCCGCCAATCGCGAGCTCAAGGAAGAGGCCGGTTATGGCGCGCGCACCTTGGTGCACCTGACCGAGCTGTCGCTTTCGCCCGGCTACATGAGCCAGAAAATCCAGGTCGTGCTGGCCACCGATTTGTATGAGGAAACACTGCCCGGCGACGAGCCTGAGCCGATGCGCGTGGACAAGGTCAATCTGCGCGAGCTTTCCAGTCTGGTTCAGAATCCGCAGTTCACTGAAGGGCGCGCGCTGGCGGCGCTGTACCTCGCCCGGGATCTGCTGGCCGAGCGTGGGGATTTTCTGCCATGAACCCGACATTCGCCCAATTGCCGCATCCGCTGCTTGCGCCCGTCATAGAACTTTGCCGGCAGGCGGGCGAAGTCACTCTGCCGTTCTGGCGCGCCGGCGTGGAAGTCGAGGTCAAATCGGATGACTCGCCTGTCACGGCCGCTGACCTGGCCGCCCATGAGCTGTTGGTGGCGGGCCTCAAGGCGCTGGATCCGAGTATTCATATCCTGTCCGAAGAGGACGCCAACATCCCGTTGAGCGAACGCAGCCAGTGGCAACGCTGGTGGCTGGTGGACCCGCTGGACGGTACCAAGGAATTCATTGCCGGCAGCGAAGAGTTCACCGTCAACGTGGCACTGATCGAGAACGGTCGTGTGGTGTTTGGCGTGGTGTCGATGCCGACCAATAACCGCTGCTATTTCGGTGGCGCCGGGCTGGGTGCGTGGCGCAGTGACGACCCGCAGCATCTGGCGCCGATCAGCGTGCGCAATGAGCCGGGCGCGGGAGAAGCGTTCACCGTGGTCGCCAGCCGTCGTCACTCCAGCCCCGAGCAACAGAAGTTGCTGGCCGGTTTGTCGGAAGTGGTGGGTGAGCTAGAGCTGACCAATATCGGCAGCTCGCTGAAGTTTTGCCTGCTGGCCGAAGGGGCCGCCGATTGCTACCCGCGTCTGGCGCCGACGTCTCAGTGGGATACCGCTGCTGCACAAGGTGTGGTGGAAGGCGCGGGCGGCGTAGTGCTGAACCTGGACGGCACGACCTTCGAGTACCCGGCGCGGGAGACGCTGCTGAATTCGTATTTTCTGGCGTTGCCGGCTGAGGCGACATGGCGCGGCGCGTTGCTGGCGTTGGCGAGGGCTTGAGCGCACATCAGCTCTGAGGACGCCGTAGGGGATCAATTGTGGGAGCGAGCTTGCTCGCGAATAGGTCGGTACATCCACGCCATTTTCAGCGGCTGGAATGCCGCTTTCGTGAGCAAGCTCACTCCCACAGGGGCTGTGTCTGCTGCGAGAAAGCGCGGTGTCAGAAGACGCTGCAGATGTCTCTGCTGAATACGGATTGTGGGAGCGAGCTTGCTCGCGAATAGGTCGGTATATCCACGCCATTGTCAGCGGCTGTAATGCCGCTTTCGTGAGCAAGCTCACTCCTACAGGGGCTGTGTCTGCTGCGAGAGAGCGCGGTGCCAGAAGACGCTGCAGATGTCTCTGCTGAATACGGATTGTGGGAGCGAGCTTGCTCGCGAATAGGCCGGTACATCCACGCAATGTTCAGCGGCTGGAATGCCGCTTTCGTGAGCAAGCTCACTCCCACAGGGGCTGTGTCTGCTGCGAGAGAGCGCGGTGCCAGAAGACGCTGCAGATGTCTCTGCTGAATACGGATTGTGGGAGCGGTTTGCTCGCGAATAGGCCGGTACATCCACGCCATTTTCAGCGGCTGTAATGCCGCTTTCGTGAGCAAGCTCACTCCCACAGGGGCTGTGTTTGCTGCGAGAAAGCGCGGTGTCAGAAGACGCTGCAGATGTCTCTGCTGAATACGGATTGTGGGAGCGAGCTTGCTCGCGAATAGGTCGGTATATCCACGCCATTTTCAGCGGCTGGAATGCCGCTTTCGTGAGCAAGCTCACTCCCACAGGGGCTGTGTCTGCTGCGAGAAAGCGCGGTGCCAGAAGACGCTGCAGATGTCTCTGCTGAATACGGATTGTGGGAGCGAGCTTGCTCGCGAATAGGTCGGTATATCCACGCCATTTTCAGCGGCTGTAATGCCGCTTTCGTGAGCAAGCTCACTCCCACAAGGGCTGTGTCTGCTGCGAGAAAGCGCGGTGTCAGAAGACGCCGCAGATGTCTCTGCTGAATACGGATTGTGGGCGCGAGCTTGCTCGCGAATAGGTCGGTATATCCACGCCATTTTCAGCGGCTGGAATGCCGTCTTCGCGAGCAAGCTCACTCCTACAGGGGCTGTGTCTGCTGCGAGAAAGCGCGGTGTCAGAAGACGCTGCAGATGTCTCTGCTGAATACGGATTGTGGGAGCGAGCTTGCTCGCGAATAGGTCGGTATATCCACGCAATTTTCAGCGGCTGGAATGCCGTCTTCGTGAGCAAGGTGGAGCGCCACCCCGGTCACTCCCACATAGGCAAGGCGTGTCGGGCAGCTTTGTTCAGCGATGCAGCACGAACTGCCCGACGAATTCCACTGCCGTTTCTTCTGATCCATCAGCCACGATCCGGGTGTGCAGCGTCAGGCGCGCACGGCCGCGTCGGTGGTAGAGCTTCACGAATCTCTCCCAGCTCGCTTCATCCGGAGCGTCGCAAATGGCGATGCCATCGCGGGTGACCGGCAGGGGATAACTGATCTGGCCGTCCTGAATCACGATGTGCCCGTCGTCGATCCCGGCTTCCTTGAGCCGCAAGTACAGCCAACCCCAGCCCGCCAGTACCGCGCCGCAATACAGGCTGCCGCCGAACAAGGTGTTCTTGTGATTGACGTTGGGCGCCAACGGCAGGTGCAGACGAAGTTGATGGTCTCGCCAGCCCAGCACCTTGACACCCATTTCCCGGGTGAGGGGAATGTCCCGGTGCAGCACCGCTTCCAGATCTTCAGCAGACAAACGTTGCCGGTCAGTCATTGTCGTCGGACCCCGCGCCGTTGAAGGTCAGCCCGTGCTTGCGCAGTTTGTCGTGCAGGGTTTTGCGTGGCAGGCCCAAGGCTTCGGCGAGGCTGCGGACCGAGCTGTGCGGACGGGTCAGTTCGGCGGCAATCAACGCTCGCTCGAACGCCTCGACCTGCTCGCTCAGCCCGCCGTTGGATGCCACCAGATCCGGCTGCGCCTCGCCTTCCAGTTCCAGCTCAAGGCCCAAGGCGAAACGCTCGGCGGCGTTCTGCAGTTCACGCACGTTGCCCGGCCAGGTGTGACGCAGCAGCAGCGCCCGATGCCCCGGCTGCAATTCATGCCGTGGCAGGCCGTGGCGCAAACTGGCGGTATCGGCGAAATGCTGGAACAGCACCAACGCGTCTTCGCCACGCTCGCGCAGCGGAGGAATGCGCAACGGCGCGACATTAAGGCGGTAATACAAGTCGGGCCTGAAACGCCCTTGGTCCGCCGCCTGGCGCAGGTCTTCTTTGGTCGCCGCGATCACCCGGATGTCCAACGGGATCTGCTGATTCCCGCCCAGCCGCTCAACCACGCGCTCTTGCAGCAAACGCAGCAGCTTGACCTGCACGTCCATGCTCATGCTTTCGATTTCATCCAGAAACAACGTGCCGCCGTTGGCGAATTCGAACTTGCCGATGCGGCGCTTCTGCGCCCCCGTGAAGGCGCCCGACTCGTGGCCGAACAGCTCGCTTTCCACCACCGACTCGGCCAGCGCCCCGGCGTTGATCGCCACGAACGGACCATTACGGCGGTTGGACAAATCGTGCAGTGCGCGGGCGACCACTTCTTTGCCGGCGCCGGTTTCGCCAAGAATCAACACGTCAGCCTTGGTCGCCGCCAGCGCGCCGATCTGATCGCGCAGGCGCTGGATGGGGGCGGATAACCCCACCAGTCGCGTGCTCAGTTGCTGACGGTCGCTCAGCTCAAGCCGCAAGCTCCGGTTGTCCAGCACCAGCCTGCGCAGCGCCAGGGCGCGCCGAACGCTGTCGAGCAGTGCGTCGCTGGCAAAGGGTTTTTCCAGAAAATCGTAGGCGCCGGCGCGCATGGCCTGCACCGCCAGCGGCACGTCGCCGTGTCCGGTGATCAGCAGCACCGGCAACTCCGGATCCTGGGCGTGCAGCTGGTGGAGCAACTCGAGGCCGTCGATGCCCGGCATGCGAATGTCACTGACGATCACTCCCGGCCAGTCACGCTCGATGCGCGCCTGCAGGCCTTTGGCGTCGCTCAGCGGCAGGATTTTCAGGCCGGCGAGATCGAGCGTCTGGCTCAGGGCCTGACGCAGGTGCGGGTCGTCGTCGATCAGCACCACCTGAATCCGGCTGTCGATGGCGTCGGTGCTCATGCAGATAAGTCCTCAGACGGTTGAAGGTTGACGCCCGAGGCGCCGGTGCGCATCCGCAACGTCAGCAGCGCACCGCCTTCCGGGTGATTGGCGAACAGCAGCTCGCCGCCCAGTGCGCGCATCAGCGTATCGCAGATCGCGAGGCCCAGGCCGAGCCCCTGGGTGCGCGTCTTGGTGGTGAAAAACGGCTCGCGGGCGTGCTCCAGCGCTTCTCTGGAAAACCCCGGGCCGTTGTCGCGGATGTACAGATTGACGCCCTCGGCGTTGTACTCGGCACTGATCCACAATTTGCGCGGCGGGCCTTTCTCGGTCAGCGCATCCAGCGCATTCGCCAGTAGATTGCCCAGCACCTGACGCAGCCGCGTCTCGCCGGCCTGCACCCACAAGGTCGCGGCGGGTAAATCGCGGATCAATTCCACTTCCATCGCGCGCCGACGCTTGGCGAGCAGGGCCAGCGCATCGTCCAGCGCTGGCTGCAGCGCCACGCTTTCAGGCGCATGCCGGTCACGCCGGGCGAAGGCGCGCAGGTGCGCAATAATCGACGCCATGCGCCCGGTGAGTTCGCTGATCAGCTTGAGGTTGCCGCGGGCGTCTTCGGTGCGCTGATGATCGAGCAGCACTTCGGCGTTCTCGGCGTAACTGCGAATGGCCGCCAGCGGTTGGTTGAGTTCATGGCTGATGCTCGCCGACATCGTGCCCAGCGCTGACAGCTTGCCGGCCTGAACCAGTTCGTCCTGGGCGCGAAACAGTTCCTGCTGCGCCTGCTCGCGTTCGAGAACTTCCTGGCGCAATCGCTGATTGACGCCTTCCAGATCGCAGGTCCGCTCGGCGACTCGCACTTCCAGCTCCCGGCGCGCCTTGGCCTCGAAGTTGATGCGATCCAGATAATGGCGGCGGCGCTGCATCATCAGCCCCAATAGAAGCATCAGCACCAGCAACGCACCACCGCCAATGGCAACCACCGTCCGCACCGGCCTCGACACCAGCATCTGGGGGGCGAGGATGTTCACGCTCCAGCCGGTCTCGTCGATCTGCTGGGTTTGCTTGAGCCAGCCGTTTTCATCCAGCTGCAGCGGGCGCGGATCGCGGGTCGGGTAGGGCTGGATGGCGACGATCGCCTGCTTTTCTTCCTCACTCAGCGGGCGCGTGGCGCGGAAACGCCAGGCCGGATTAGAGGTCAGGATCACCACGCCGTTGTGGTCGGTGACGAGCAACTGTTCCGGCGTTTTGCCCCACAAGGTTTCAGTGAGGTCCAGGTCGACCTTGACCACCAGCACACCGATCACAGTGTCGCCGTCGCGCACGGCGGCCGCGAAGAAGTAGCCGCGTTTGGCTGACGTTGTGCCCAGGCCGAAAAAGCGGCCGAGATTGCCAGCCATGGCATTGCTGAAATACGGGCGGAAGGCGAAGTTGCGGCCAACGAAGCTGTCGCGTTTGTCCCAGTTCGACGCGGCGAGGGTGTCGCCATTGGGCGCCATCAGGTAGATCACCTCGGCGCCGGTCTGCCGGGCGGTGTTCATCAGCAGCACGTTCGCCTGGGCTTGCGCCTGTTTGTCTTGGGGGTTCGCCAACATGGCGCGCAGCCCGGGCAGGTCGCCGAGAATCTGTGGCAGAACTTCATAGCGGTGCAACGTGCCCAGCAGGTTGGCGACGTACAGATCGAGGGTCTGGCGATTCTGGCTCAGCAGCTCATTGCGGTAATAGTGTTCGGCCAGGCGTTCGAGCGGCCACAGCAACGGGGCGAGGATCAGCGCCAGTAAGGCAAGGCTGCGCCAGCGAGGGCGGCGGGGAAGGGCGTTAGTGCTGATCATGAAATCGCCGGTGGGTTCGTTGCGGTGTAGAGCGGCTGCGGATGAATCATTATTCCGCAGCCGCTCAACATCGAGTCGGCCCATTATGCCTACCGCTGCTGCGCTAAGCACTCCAGCAACGCTTCGTGCCAGTCCGGCTGGCTGACGCCCCACTCGCGCTGCAATCGGCTGCAATCCAGACGCGAATTGAGCGGGCGTGCAGCCGGCGTCGGGTAAGCGCTGGAAGCAATCGGCTCAAGGGTCGCGCAGGGTTTGCCGCTGTTGATCAACTGCTGACCAATGGCTTCAGCGAACCCGAACCACGACGTTTCGCCGCTGGCCGTCAGGTGATAAACACCCCAGGCGCCTGGTGCCCCGTCACGCCAGCGTTTGATCAGCGCACCGGTGCTGGCGGCGATGGTGCCGGCCCAGGTGGGCGCGCCGATCTGGTCCGCAACGATCGACAGCTTCTCGCGCTCTTGCAGCAAGCGCTGCATGGTCAGCAGAAAGTTGCGCCCGGTCAGGGAGTACACCCAGCTCGTGCGCAAAATCAGGTGCTGCCCGCCCGCTGCGGCGATGGCCCGCTCGCCCGCGAGCTTGCTGCTGCCGTAAACGCCCAGCGGATTCGGCGCGTCGGACTCAACCCACGCACCAGCCTTGCTGCCGTCGAACACATAATCGGTGGAGTAGTGAATCAGCGGAATGCCCAGTGCCGCAGCTTCTTCAGCGAATACACCGGGGGACGTCGCGTTAATGGCGAAGGCCAGGTCCGGCTCGCTTTCGGCCTGATCCACTGCCGTGTGCGCGGCAGCGTTGATGATCAGGTCCGGCTTGATATTGCGAACCACCGGGCGGATGGATTCCGGCTGACTCAAATCCAGCTGATCACGGCCCAGCACGATCAGCTCGCCCATGTTCTGCAGGCGTTGCTGCAGCGCATGGGAGACCTGGCCGTGTTGCCCGCTGATCAAAATGCGCAGCGGCGCACTCACGGGAACAGGTCCGCGTCTTTCAGGAGCTTGCCGACCTGATCCTTGGCCGACAATTGAGGTGCTTCGCTCAAGCCCCAGTCGATGCCCAGCTCAGGATCGTCCCAGCGAATGCAGCGCTCGGCCGACGGCGTGTAGTAGTCGGTGGTCTTGTAGAGGAACTCGGCGTAGTCGCTCAACACCACGAAGCCGTGGGCGAAACCCTTGGGAATCCACAGCTGACGCGCGTTTTCGGCAGACAGCTCCAGACCGAACCATTGGCCGAACTGTGGCGAGCTGCGACGGATGTCGACAGCGATGTCCAGCACGCGGCCGACGGTCACGCGCACCAGTTTGCCCTGTGGGTTTTCGATCTGGTAATGCAACCCGCGCAGGACACCTTTCTGCGAGCGCGAGTGATTGTCCTGCACAAACTGATCGGCGACGCCGGTGGCCTCGGCAAAGGCTCGGGCGTTGAAACTTTCGTAGAAGAAACCACGCTCATCGCCGAACACCTTGGGTTCGATGATGAGGACTTCAGGCAACTTGCTGGCAACCACTTTCACTGACTTTCCCCTGCGATCTTGAACAGGTACTGACCGTAGCCGGTCTTGCCGAAATAGTCAGCCCTGTTCAACAGGTGGGCGCGGTCGATCCAGCCGTTCTGATAGGCGATTTCTTCCAGGCACGCGACCTTCAGGCCCTGACGGTGCTCGATGGTTTGCACGTATTGCGACGCGTCCAGCAGGCTGTCGTGCGTACCCGTATCGAGCCAGGCGAAGCCGCGGCCAAAGCGCTCGACGCGCAGGTCGCCGCGCTTGAGATAGGCGTTGTTGACGTCGGTAATCTCCAGCTCGCCGCGCGGGGACGGCTTGACATCCTTGGCGATCTGAATGACTTCGTTGTCGTAGAAATACAGACCGGTCACGGCGTAGCTGGACTTCGGCGCCTTGGGCTTCTCTTCGATGGACAGCGCGTGGCCGTGCTCATCAAAGTCGATCACGCCGAAACGCTCCGGATCCTTGACCCAGTAGCCAAACACGGTCGCGCCGGAGGTGTTGTCCGCCGCACGCTTGAGCTGCTCGCTGAAGTGCTGACCGTGGAAGATGTTGTCGCCGAGAATCAGGCACACCGAGTCATCGCCGATGAACTCTTCGCCAATCAGGAATGCCTGCGCGAGGCCGTCCGGCTTGGGCTGCTCCTCGTAATGAAAGCGCACGCCGAACTGACTGCCGTCGCCCAGCAGCGCCCGGTATTGCGGCAGGTCCAGCGGCGTCGAGATGACCAGGATGTCCTTGATCCCGGCCAGCATCAGCACCGAGATCGGGTAATAGATCATCGGTTTGTCATAGATCGGCAACAGCTGTTTTGAGACCCCGAGGGTGATCGGGTGCAGGCGTGTGCCCGAGCCGCCGGCCAGTACAATTCCTTTAGTCATGCGATCAGTTCCTTCACGTTGGTGCCCAGGCGTTCGCCCTTATAGCTGCCGTCTTGCACGTTGCGGCACCATTCAAGATTGTCGAGATACCACTGCACGGTTTTGCGCAGGCCGGATTCGAATGTCTCTTCCGGTGTCCAGCCCAGTTCGCGCTCGATCTTGCTGGCGTCGATGGCGTAACGCATGTCATGGCCCGGGCGGTCGGTCACGTAGGTGATCAGGTCCGCGTAGTGGTCCACGCCTTTGCGCTGTTCCGGCGCCAGCTCTTCGAGCAGCGCGCAGATGCCGCGCACGACGTCGATGTTCTTTTGTTCGTTATGGCCGCCGATGTTGTAGGTCTCGCCGACCTTGCCCTCAGTTACCACCTTAAGCAATGCGCGGGCGTGGTCTTCGACGAACAGCCAGTCACGCACCTGCAAGCCGTTGCCGTACACCGGCAGCGGCTTCCCGGCCAGGGCATTGAGAATCACCAGCGGGATGAGCTTCTCGGGGAAGTGGAACGGGCCGTAGTTGTTCGAGCAGTTGGTGACGACCACCGGCAGCCCGTAGGTGCGCTGCCAGGCGCGAACCAGATGGTCTGACGCCGCTTTGCTGGCCGAATACGGCGAGCTTGGCGCGTAGGGCGTGGTTTCGGTGAACAGGTCGTCCACGCCATGCAGGTCGCCATACACTTCGTCAGTGGAGATGTGGTGGAAGCGAAAGGCGGCGCGCTCGGCCTCCGGCAAGGTCAGCCAGTAGCTGCGGGTCGCTTCCAGCAGGCTGTAAGTGCCGACGATGTTGGTCTGAATGAACTCCGACGGGCCGTCAATCGAACGGTCGACGTGGGACTCAGCCGCCAAGTGCATGATCGCGTCCGGCTTGAAGCGCGCGAGGACTTTGCTCACCGCAGCCTGATCAACGATGTCTTCTTGCACGAACTCATACCGAGTGTTGTTCGCAATGCCCTGCAGCGACTCAAGATTCCCGGCGTAGGTCAGCTTGTCGAAATTGAGGACGTCGTGATCGGTGTTGTTGATCAGATGACGGATCAGCGCAGAGCCGATGAAGCCGGCGCCACCGGTAACAAGTATTCGCATGGATAAACCTTCTTCCCTGGAAAGACGTAAGACGATAAAGGCGTAGGACGATGGAGCATAGCTTGTGGGGCCTTGCTGACTGACGCAAGGAGCAATCCGCCAACAAGCGATGAAATTAATTGATGGCCCATGGCAATCAGCGCCATTAAACCGCCGCGGGTGTTTCACGGGCTTAACGCTTGGCCTATCTATCGGTCCGTTAACGCATTTCTTTATTGGCAAATGGCGCGGGGTTGATTAACGGTCGCGCAACTGGCGATATTGTTCGCGCCTTTCTCTCTCAGGACTCCTTTCATGTCGCTCGACACCTTGATTCGTCGTTCCAGCCTGCCATGCCCGGACGTCGACGCCGTGCATGCCGGTGAATGGCTGGCGACGTATTACGGGCTGTCGGGAACATTAAAGGAGTTGGGCAGCCATCAAGACCGAAACTTCCTGCTGGACTGCGGGGACGGACGCCGTTTCGTCCTGAAGATCTGCCATGGCGCTTACTCAACCACCGAGCTTGCGGCCCAGCATGCAGCGTTGCGGCATCTGGGTGCTGAGCCGCAGGTGCGCGTTCCGGCCGTGATGCCAGGGCTGAACGGTGAAGACTTGTTGTCTGTCGATCACAACGGCAACGCCGTGCACCTGCGCGTTCTCGAGTTTATCGACGGACAATCACTGGCCCACGTCGCCCATCTGAACCGGCACATCGTGACCGGATTGGCGCAGCTCTGCGCCCGTGTTGATGTCGCGCTGGCCGGTTTCGAGCACCCAGGTCTGGACCGTGTGTTGCAGTGGGACCCGCGGCACGCGTTTGCGTTGATTGAGCATCTGCTCCCGGTCATTGCCGATGCCGACAAGCGCGCCTGTATCGCCGAGGCCGCCGAGCAGGCCCAGGCCTATTTGCTGCCGCTGGTGGCCTCATTGCCGGTACAGGCCATTCACATGGACATCACCGAATACAACGTGGTCTGGGCCCGGGACGCCCATCGCCAGTGGCAGCTTCAAGGGCTGATCGACTTTGGCGATCTCGTCCGCACGTGGCGCATCGCCGACCTCTCGGTGACCTGCGCCGCGCTGTTGCACCATGCCGACTGCGATCCGTTTTTCATCCTGCCCGCCATTCAGGCTTACCACCAAATCAACCCGCTTCAGAGCGAGGAGCTGCTGGCGCTGTGGCCGTTGATCGTCGCGCGCTCGGCTGTTCTGGTCTTGAGCAGCGAGCAACAGGCGAGCATCGAGCCAGACAACGGTTACATCCAGGCCAATCTGGCCAGCGAGTGGAACATCTTCGACGTCGCCACCTCCGTGCCGATTGCGCTGATGGAAGCGGCGATTCTCGACGCGGTGGGTGAATGGGAAGCGGACGAAGAAGCCGAGGCGTTTTCGCCGCTGTTGCCGAGCTTGAGCGGGCAAGGTTTTACCCTTATCGATCTGGGTGTGCTCAGCGAGCATTTCGTGGCGGGCAACTGGGAACACAGTGGCATCGACGAACAACTGCTGAAAGACGCGGCTCAACACCACGGCCTGGCGGCCAGCCGCTATGGCGAATACCGGCTGTCCCGCACGCTGTCGGACAGCGCGAAAGAGCCGGACACCTTCGCGCTGCACACCGAATTGCAGATCCCCCACGGCACCGCTGTCCATGCGCCATTTGCCGGGAGCCTGCGTCACACCGCCGACGGCGCGTTGCAGTTGGTGGGCGCGGAAGTGAGTCTGCGCCTGTGGGGCGTGCGTTCTGATTTCGACTCCGGCGTCGAGTTCGACGCGGGCGACGTGATCGGGCAGGGCGGCGGCGCGTTGATCGTGCAGCTGTGTTCGGAGCCGGACGTGAGCCCGCCGCTGTTCACCACGCCTTCGCGGGCAGCCGCCTGGCGTGCGTTGTGTCCGTCCCCCAAAGTGCTGCTGGGTTTTGATTGCGATGCGCCCGCACTGGCAGATGCCGCCGCGTTGCTCGCCCGTCGCGACGCCAGTTTTGCCCGTTCGCAAAAGCATTATTACCAAGCCCCGCCGCAGATCGAGCGCGGCTGGCGCAACCACCTGATCGACATGCAGGGCCGTTCTTATCTGGACATGCTCAATAACGTCGCGGTGCTCGGTCACGGCCATCCACGCATGGCTGAGGTTGCGGCGCGGCAGTGGTCGCTGCTCAACACCAACTCACGCTTTCATTACGCGGCAATCGCCGAGTTTTCCGAGCGGCTGCTGAAGCTGGCGCCCGCCGGCATGGACCGGGTGTTTCTGGTGAACAGCGGCACCGAGGCGAATGATCTGGCGATTCGTCTGGCCTGGGCGTACAGCGGCGGGCGCGATGTCTTGAGCGTGCTGGAGGCCTATCACGGCTGGTCGGTGGCGACCGATGCCATCTCGACATCCGTCGCCGACAATCCGCAAGCGCTGAGCACGCGTCCCGACTGGGTCCATCCTGTGGTCGCGCCCAATACCTATCGTGGCGAGTTTCGTGGCGCGGACAGCACGCCGTTCTACCTGCGCAGCGTAGACGCGCACTTGACCGCGCTAAAGGAGCAAGGTCGGCAAGTGGCGGGCTTCATCTGCGAACCGGTATACGGCAACGCCGGCGGGATTTCGTTGCCGCCGGGTTATCTGCAGCAGGTGTACGACAAAGTCCGCGCCCAAGGCGGGGTGTGCATCGCCGATGAAGTGCAGGTGGGTTACGGCCGTCTCGGTCATTACTTCTGGGGCTTCGAAGAGCAGGGCGTGACGCCGGACATCATCACAATGGCCAAAGGCATGGGCAACGGTCATCCCCTCGGCGCCGTCATCACCCGTCGCGAGATCGCCGAAGCGCTGGAAGCCGAGGGCTATTTCTTTTCGTCGTCCGGCGGCAGCCCGGTGAGTTGCCGCATCGGCATGGCAGTGCTCGACGTCATGGAGGAAGAAAAGCTGTGGGAAAACGCCCGCGTGGTGGGCGGCTATTTCAAGGAGCGCCTGCTGGCGCTGATCGACAAACATCCGCTGGCCGGGGCTGTTCACGGCTCGGGGTTCTATCTGGGGTTGGAACTGGTACGCGACCGCGAGACGCTGGAGCCTGCAACTGAGGAAACGACCTACTTGTGCGACCGTCTCCGTGAACTGGGGATTTTCATGCAGCCCACGGGGGATTATCTGAACATTCTCAAGATCAAACCGCCGATGGTGACCAGCCGCCGGAGCGTGGACTTCTTTGTCGAGAGCGTGTCGAAGGTGCTGAGTGAACTGGAGAGTTGAGTGGGCTGTCCCAGCCTTGTATTGGCCGATATTTATCGGTGTAAATTGCCACGGCAAGCGCAGGAAGCTTGATTAATGTTTTTAAATCCGATTTTTATCGTCTATAACGTCTCTCTTATTTTGCTGTAGACGCCCTCGTCGTCTCATGGAGTTCTGATTACTGTGACCACTCTCAACAGCACCCCCCGCGCCGATGGCTTCTACATGCCTGCCGAGTGGGCGCCGCAGACGCAAACCTGGATGATCTGGCCCGAGCGCCCTGACAACTGGCGTCTGGGCGGCAAGCCCGTGCAGAACGATCACGTCGCAGTGGCCAAGGCCATCGCCCGTTTCGAGCCCGTCACCGTTGGCGTCTCGGCCGCACAGTACGACAACGCCCGCGCGCGGCTGGACGTGCCCAACATTCGCGTGGTCGAGCTCAGCAGCAACGACGCCTGGGTACGCGACAGCGGCCCAACCTTCGTCATCAACGACGCGGGGGAGGTTCGCGGCGTCAATTGGGGCTTCAATGCCTGGGGCGGTTTCGACGGCGGGCTGTACGCACCGTGGAACCTGGATGAACAGGTCGCCAGCAAAGTGTTGGAAATCGAGCGCTGCCCGCGCTATGTCACCGAAGGTTTCGTGCTGGAAGGCGGTTCGATCCACGTCGATGGCGAGGGCACGCTGATCACCACCGAAGAGTGCCTGCTCAATCGCAACCGCAACCCGCACCTGTCTCGCGAAGACATTGAAGCGGTGCTGCGCGATCACCTGTCGGTCGAAAAAATCATCTGGCTGCCGGATGGTTTGTATAACGACGAGACCGACGGGCATGTGGATAACTTCTGCTGCTACGTACGCCCCGGTGAAGTGTTACTCGCCTGGACAGATGATCCGAAAGACCCCAATTTCCCGCGCTGCCAGGCAGCCATGAAGGTGCTGGAAAATGCCCGCGACGCCAAGGGACGTCCGTTTGTCGTACACAAGATGCCGATCCCGGGTCCGCTGTATGCCACCGAAGAAGAGTGCGCCGGGGTTGATCAGGTGCACGGCAGTCAGGAGCGCAACCCATCGGTGCGTCTGGCCGGCTCGTACGTGAATTTTCTGATCGTCAACGGCGGGATCATTGCCCCGTGTTTCGACGATCCGATGGATGACACGGCCCGCCAGATCCTCCAGCAGCTGTTCCCGGAACACGAGGTGGTCATGGTCCCTGGCCGCGAAATGCTACTGGGCGGAGGCAACATTCACTGCCTTACGCAGCAGCAACCGGCCCCCCACCGGGGCTGAGTTGGTTCGCTTCTTGCTGTCATCAAGCCCATCAGACGATGGGCTTTTTTATGGGCGGACGGTTTCCGGTCAGCCGTAGGAAGATGGGATCCCAGCGGTGCGTAAATGCCCCCGCAAGGTCGTCCGTCTGTAACAAAAGCTCCGTAGATTTCGCAGTCCACGACATAAGAGGTTGTCCTTATGAACGCAGGTCATGAGTTGCGAGTGACTCGAGGTTTTTCTGCGAGCAGTGAAGCACGGCAGATGATGGCGGACTGGTTACGGACGACCCGGATCCCGATGGTGCCCATGCACGACGAACAGGCGCTGAAACAACGGGGCGATTTTCGCAAGATGCTAACGAAGCGGTACCCCAGCGGGCTGATCAACGACGCCGAGATCGAAGCGTTGCTGGGCGTGCTCCACAGCTGACGAAGTTAGAGCAACAGGCATTACAGGGCCTCCGTTTGACTCCCATCAAATTGACACCCTCGGCAGACGGGGGATAGCATTCGCGCCTCCACCGCCTGTGGCCTAGCGCCATGTACGTGCATCAGTAGTCCACTGCGATGATTTCGTGCGGGCTTCCGGAACGGTTCCAGTCCCGGAAGACGCAACTGCCCACCCGGGGCATTTGCCACAGCGCGCGATTAATCCGCTCACAAGGACAACAAGATGAAACAGCGTATCGGTCTGCTCGCTCTGGGCATCCTCGCCGCCACTCACGCCATGGCGGACGGTCAGGCAGATTCCAAAGGATTTGTTGAAGACAGCAGCCTGAAGATCAACCTGCGCAACGCCTACATCAATCGCGATTACAAAAACGGACCGCAGGACCGCTCGGAATGGGGTCAGGCGTTCATGGCCGGCTACACATCCGGTTTCACCCAAGGCCTGGTGGGCGTTGGCGTTGACGCTTTCGGTCTGTACGCCGCGCGTCTGGACGGTGGCAAGGGCAAGAGCGGCGCGGGCGGTATCGACTTCTTCAAGCAGGGCGACAGCGGCAACGCGGCGGACGACCTGTCGCGCTTTGGCGGCGCGGTCAAATTCCGGGTGTCCAATACCGAACTGAAGTACGGCGACATGATGCCGGAGCTGCCGGTGCTCAATTACGACAACTCTCGCCTGCTGCCTGAGTCGTACACCGGCACTATGATCACCTCCAAAGAGATCAAGGGCCTCACGCTGGTGGCCGGCCGCTTTACCGCCGAAACCCGCAAGAGCGCCGAAGGCCGCGACAGCGGTGATCTGAAAAGCATCAACGTCTACGGCGGCAGCTACAAATTCACCGAGGCCCTCAGCGCCGCGTTTTACGCCTCCGACGACGAAGACGTGCTGAAGAAGCAGTACGTGAACCTGAACTACGTCTGGGCGATGCCGAAAGATCAGTCGCTGACCTTCGATTTCAACGGCTACAAGACCAAGCTGGACAAAGACTTCGCCGTCGACGACGCCCGCGACAACAAGATCTGGAGCCTGGCGGCGACCTGGGCGGTGGGCATCCACTCGTTCACGATCGCGCATCAGCGCAGCACCGGCGAGACCGGTTACACCTACGGCGGCTACCGCAACGCAGGCGGCACCGGCGATGGCGGCAATACCATCTACCTGGCGAACTCCTACTGGTCGGACTTCAACGGCAAGGACGAGCGTTCGTGGCAGGTGGGCTATGGCGTGAACCTGGGCACCGTTGTGACTCCAGGCCTGAGCTACCGCGTGGCCTACGTGCGCGGCGACAACATCGACGACGGCAGCGACCGTGGGCGTGGCGAAGAGCGCGAATTGTTCAGCCAGTTGACCTACGTGGTCCAGAGCGGCCCGGTCAAAGACCTGTCGGTGCGCCTGCGTAACTCGTTCTTGCGCGTCTCCAACGATGTGGATCAATACAACGTTGGCGGTAACGAAACCCGGATCTTCGTCGATTACCCGATCAACGTGTTCTGATGTGTGAAGTCTTCTGACCGACGTGAATCTGTAGGAGATTCATGTGGTCCAGACGTCGCGCTTTCGCAAGGCAAACACCGTCCCTGTGGGAGTGAGCTTGCTCGCGAAGACTGCATTACAGCCGCTGGAGATCTAGCGGCTGCACCCGTTTCTTCGCGAGCGAGGTGGATCGCCAGCCCGCTCGCTACCGCAGACTCAGCCGGTCCTCTGCAGCGGTAGCAAGGTGTTCACTGCACTGGCGATCCCTCCCGCTCTCCCGCTACCATCGCTGCATCCCACTCCAGCCGGTTTCATCATGGCAATCGCCGCGCCGCCCGACCTCTCCAACACCGCCGTCCCCGTGCAGCCTTTGTCGCGGACGTATCCGCGGGGCTTGTACATCGAGCCCCATGAGCATGAGTGGGGGCAGGTGCTGTACGCGATGTCTGGCGTGATGTGGGTCGAGACGCCCAACGAAGCGCTGGTCGTGCCGCCGCAGCGCGCGGTCTGGTTGCCGCCCGGCGTGCCCCATGGCATCCGCGTGGTGTCGGATCTGGAAATGCGCAACATCTACCTGCGCCCGGCGCTCGCCCGAACCCTCGACACCACGGTTCAGGTCCTGGAAGTCGGTCGCTTGTTGCGCGAGCTGATCGTCGGTCTGGTGGCCGAGCAGGACAAGGAATCGGACTACTACGACGCCGTGGTGAACCTGGCGTTGCTCGAACTCAAGCGCGCCCGGCGTTCGCTGCTGAAAGTGCCGATGCCCGATGACAGCGACCGCAGACTGATGAGCGTCTGTCAGGCGGTGATGATCGAGCCGTCCATCGACGTGTCGTTCGAGCAGCACGCGGAAAACGCCGGCGCCAGTGTGCGAACGTTGTCGCGGCTTTTCCAAGCAGTGCTCGGCATGGGCTTCGCCGAATGGCGGCGGCAGGTGCAACTGGCGACCTCGGTGGCGGAGATCATTCAGGGCGTGCCGGTCAACGCCATCGCCCGCTCCATGGGTTACTCGCCGAGCAGCTTCAGCGACATGTTCCGCCGCGAACTGGGCATGGCGCCTTCTCAGTACCCGGTCATTGATCCATCCCACTAGCGCCTGCGCCGACTCTGTCCGAAATTCAGAAGCACTTGGCCGGTAGCGTTCGCCGGCCCTGCTTACACTCTGGTCATCGCTTAACGCAGTCGCGCCGCCATCGAGCTGCGCGTCCCACGCACCGGAGTTTGTCATGAGCTACGTCATTTCCCTCGCAATCGGTATCGCCGTCGGCTTGCTGTATGGCCTGCTGGACTTCCGCTCACCGGCACCGCCTCTGGTCGCACTGGTTGGCTTGCTCGGCATGCAGGCTGGTGAATGGCTGTGGCCGGTGGGCAAGCAGTTCTTTTCCAACCTGGCGTCCTGAATCGACGACCTCCCTTTCCTACTCTGGATGAACCCATCATGAAAGCACTGCAATTCTCCCGCACCGGCGACCTGGCTGCGCTGGAAGTCGTCGATCTGCCCACGCCTGTCCCCGCGGCCGGCGAAGTTCTGGTGCAGATCAAAGCAGCGGGCCTGAACCCCAGCGACGTAAAAAACGTCCTGGGCCGCTTTCCCTACACCACGATGCCACGCATTCCGGGCCGTGACTTCGCGGGCGTTGTCGTCGAAGGCCCGCAAGAACTGATCGGCAAAGAAGTGTGGGGCACCGGCAAGGAGATCGGCTTTGTCCGCGACGGCTCCCACGCCGGCTACATCACGCTGTCGGCCAAGGGCGTGGCGATCAAGCCGGCGTCGCTGAGCTTCACTCAGGCCGCCAGTCTGGGCGTCCCGTACACCACGGCGTGGGACGCACTTGAGCGCAGCCTCGTGCAGGCCGGCACTCGGCTGCTGGTCATCGGTGCCAATGGCGCAGTGGGAAGCGCCGCCATCGCACTGGCGAAAGTGCGCGGCGCCCAGGTGCTGGCGGCGGTGCGTAAAACGGACCAACTGAAAGCGCTGCAAGAGCAAGGCTTCAACGCGATCCAGCTCGACAAGCCAGAAGACCTGGGTGCTCAAGTGAATGCCGTGTTTTCAGGCGGCGCTGATGTGATCTTCGACACCACCGGCTTCTGGCTGCCGGCGGCTGTGCCTGCATTGGCGCAATTCGGTCGCATCGCAATCATCGCCGCGCCGGTAGACGGCCACGTGCAATTGCCGGCGCTGGCGCTGTACCGCAAGGGCGGTTCGGTGGTTGGGATCAACTCGCTGCTGTACGGCGTTGAAGCCTGCGCGCGAATGCTTGAGCAATTCGGCAAACAGTTCGACGACGGCACCTTGCCGCTGCCTACCGGGCTGATTGAATCAACGCTGGAAGAAGGCCTGGCGCGTTACGCGGAAGTCAATCAGGGCGGCGCCGACAAGGTGATTCTGGTGCCATGACAGAGACACCTGCCTGCAGACAAGATTGCCCGGTTTACAAGCCGGGCAACCCTTTCAGATAGTCATGCTGAACGCGTTTGATCGACCCGTCTGCCTGAAGCGTGTCGATCGCTGCCTTCAGCTTCTCGACCATCTGGGGGTCGCAGTCCTTCGAGCACGCCAGATACAGATCGGCGGTCATCAACGCTCGGCTCATCATCAGCGGGCGATCGCTGATCTGCTTCCAGATGTAGAGCGTTTCCGGCACGCCGTTAAACCACGCATCTACCCGGCCCTTGAGCAGCATCAGTGCCGGGTTCTCGCCGATCTTCAGCGGATAAATCTGAGCCGCTGAAAAACCCTCCTCACGTAGACGCGTCTCCTGCGCCGAGCCACTGCCGACGGCGATCATCTTGAAGGTCTTGCGCGCCTCCTCAAAACTCTCGACGTGACGATCAAGGCTGAAAAACGCCCTGTCCATCGTCATCAGGGGAGCGATCCAGGTGAAGCTGTCTTCCCGGCTTTGAGTGCGGGTCAGCGGCGCAATGAGCTTGTTCGCCCCAAGCGCCACATCGCGTTGCGCGCGCGGCCACGGCGGCGACAGCAAGTGGGCGGAATACCCCGCCATCGCCATGGCCTGAAGGCTGATGTCGCCCGCGATCCCGTGCCGGTCGCCTTGACTGGCCATCGTCAGCGGCGGCGCTTCGGCCACGAACAGGTCGACGGTCGGCAGCGCAAACGCTGCTGACGAGCACGCCAACAGCGCGCTGGCCGCGCAATGGATACAGCGGGAAATCCATTTCATGGCAGTCATGCTCAAAGGGAATAGGGCGCCGGGACAGTCCTTGTGCCAGGTGTGTTATCCAGTCTGGCATCGGTTTGTCATCTCTGCCGGGCGCAGTGCGCATCCAGCGTCGATTCCGGGGGAATATTTGAGCGAAGGCGAATCAGGTCTTGTTGTGCTCATTGGTGTAGCGCCCGCTCAGCACCCAGCCACACTCCAGCAACGTCTCGATCCAGTCCTCATACGAGTCATCGACATCCAGCAAATTCATGAACTGGTCCTCGATATGGCAGCGGAAGGTCTGCTCCTCGACGTTCCACTCGACATCCCGAATCCGCCAGACGCGCTGCATCGGCAACTGAATGTTCAAGCCATGGAAGGGGACGAACGGCAGCTCCACTTCGTAGAGCAGCTTGGACCATTCGGACGAAATCTCCGGGGTCTGGTGGGTCCAGACGTACTTGATCAATCGGACTTTGTGCACGGTTGGGCCTTCTATCGTGTTTCTGATGGCGGGTCGCTGTCCTGACGCAGACGCGAGGGCCCGTTGGATGGGTATACGTTACTCGATGGGGGCGGGATGGGGGAGGGGGAATCTGGCAGACGCCACATGAACATGGCGCCTTGACCGGCGATGAGTGGTTGTATGCCAGTAGCCGGGCTCAAAGCGCTGCTGGCAGCTTTGGTGTTCCTGTGGCTAGACCTGAACCCGAGTGCCATGCCAGGCGGGAAGGTTTTTGCGTGCATGCGATATCAAGATGTGGCGAACCTTATTGCTTAACTTCAGAAGGTTCCTACGTCACTGCGGGAGGGTCGGCCTATGGTGGGCGCACTGGGTCATGAAATACTCGGTTCCAAATTTCGTGCACCCTCTCAGCCATGATAAAAAGCGGGCGGTGCCCAAAGCTGGGAGTTGTCAGGGAGACGTTGAATGTTCTTTTGGCATATCGTGCCCTCGTGGCATCAGATCGAAGATCAGGTAAGGCAGGAAATGGGCTACCAAGGTGGTGCTCGATTTAGAAACCATTGGGGCGAGCCTGCGGCATCCCTCAGCCTGAATATCCGCCGTGTCGAAAGCGTCAGGTCTGCGTTTTATCAAGCTGAATGGCAGGCAGCAGACTTACTGCGCCGACGTTTTGCCGACCTCGAAATTTCCATCATCATCGACGACTTGATTGATGTGGTGACCCAGATGGCAATGATCGTCGCAGGTAGTACCTTGACTGGAGCTGCCATCGGCGCGGGAGTGGGCGCATTTTTCGGCGGTGTGGGTGCTGCCCCGATGGGTGCCGCCGGGGCTGCAATAGGTTTGCAGGTCAGCAGTTGGATATTGACAATACTTGGCCTGCATTCCGTTGCGGAATTTTTCGTCGAAGGCCTACCTCGCGTCGGCGAGTATTACCTGACCGGGATTCAAACTGCATGGGAGGGCCCACGCGGCGAAGAAGGATTGGCCCCCTTCAGCCAAGATGACCCTTATGCTGTGAGCAGCGCTGCCCATAACATCGCACTCGGCCATGTAGAGGTAGTCGTTCTGCTGCTAGGTGCCATTGTTGAATACCTGACGCGTGGTCGGGGAAACGCAGGCAGGCTAGCTCAGGAGATGGGAGCCAGTCCGAAAGGCGCAAACATTGGGCAGTGGATGCTTAAGCATGAGGATGCGTTGAAGAGTAGGCCTGATCTGCAAAAGGCTGAGCCGCACAAAGGTGCGATGGGGCCACAACATCCGCAAGAATCTTCTTCCTCGCCTAGCTCTGATGCTAAATCCCCAAGGGAGCTGAAACCTAGGCTAACTTATGAAAATCCTAGCAACCTAATACCGACTCAGACCAAATCGGAAATGTCTGGATCACAGATTAAGCGTCTCGCAAAAAGTATGGAGAAGAATGGTTTTGACCCCAGCTATCCAGTTGACGCTTGGAGGAACCCGAGTACAGGGCGACTTGAAATTCAGGATGGGCACCATAGGGCTCAAGCCGCAATAAAGGCGGGTATAGAGAAAATTCCGGTAGAAGTTTGGGAGTGATGTGATGAAGAAAAAATATATGGCTGCTTTCTTGATTCCTATCGGGGTGGATAAAGTGTTAGGTGAGGATGGTTGGGAGTTTGAGAGCTCTCAGCGACTATCTAAAGATATTGCAGAGCACTTGATTGCGGCATTGAAGTTCGACTTTGTTGAGATGTATTCGGGGATCAAAAAATACGTAAGCGACGATATTGGTATGTCCATATTTTTCGATGACGATAACGAGGTGGAGAATTTTTACTTTCAGGTTTCAGAGGATTCACTAAAAGCGCTTGCAGAGGTATGCCAAGGCCCTGAGGTTTCTTCTGAAGCAGAATTATTCGTTCCTCAACAAGGCTAAAGACTGTATAGGAATGTCGGTTTAATAAAAATTTAAGAAATTGATTTGGTATCAGGGACGGAGGCGGCGTTTTTCGGACACGGTATTCCCTGCTCAGTGGGCATATATCGTGGGCGAACTGATGATAAATTACGAGTATGCTTTTGATCTTGCTAGAAAGTATATTGGAAATCTGCGATACCCTTAGAGATAGTCGGGGGAGGGGATTTTCAAGGTGGATGGTTGTCTTGCTTTCAGTTAGTTGAGTATTTAAGAACCGTAAATCGGTGTGATCAGTTAGCAGGAAATAGCCCGTTTCGGACCGAACGGAACTCTGGTGAGTTGATTGAGTTGGGCGCGGCTAAGCCCGTTGCGGAATATCTAGACGTTTATCTGTCTGTCATGAAGCACAAATCACACTCGAAGTCCGGCCCTGCCTTAAGTTTTTACACAAAGGTAGAGCTCCGCTAAGCTTGACCTTCTGGCGATCCCGATGCATCAAGCTCTAGTGAAGGTATCCCAAAGTGTCTGGCGGATGCCGTCGAGTTTTAAGTTGGCCGCAATACGTTGCTCGACGGTGTCGCGGTCGATGTAAGCGTCCGAAAACCCAGATTTAGATCCGGCCATTGTTCTGTATATCGAACCCGCTTGCTCCCATGCAGAGTTATTGGGCAGAGCGCCTTGGGAAAGCATACTTAATACACCATCAATGCCTCTGTCAAAATCTCTACATCCTTCATCGTGATAGATCTTTTTAAGCTCTACAAGCTGGGCCATCAGCTCCGGGATATTCATGGTTGCGTTTTGCCTGGCGAGGGATCGAATTCTCGGTGCACGACAACATCAAGTCCTTCCTCCTTGTCGGGAGCCCTGAAGTAGCTAGTGATCAACTCAAACTCAGCGTCAGTCGCTGCAAATTCATGCTCACCGCGCTTGTTCCTAAGGTGCAGCCGGGCCCGGCAAGTTTCGTCGTCGACGTTGAGGACGTGCAGGCTGTGCGGGGCTTGGGCGCGATCAGCCAGACTGCGCAACCACTGGCGGTCTGCGGGAGTGTTCGCTGGAAAATCGAGAACTACATTGACGCCCGCCGTCAGCATATCGATGACCAAGGGGCCAATGACATCTCGAAGCTGTCGTGAGAGTTTTACATAGTCATCGACCGAGTGAATTTGGCTTGCGTAGAGCCTTGAGAGCCAATGATCTTCAGTCAGCAAGAGCGCCGCATGTTTTGTTTTTAGAGCGTTCGCTAGCGTTGATTTCCCGGATGCGATCTTGCCGCACAGGAGGTGGAGCATGGGCTTGGCTATAGTGCCGTGTCCTTATGTCGAGCCACGATGATGCCCGTGGATTGAGGCCGGGACAATGAGGGGCTGTGTTGAGTCAACTGCGGGCTTTCAGTAGGTGAATGCGTCACGGAACTCCCATTTTGAAGTCCAACAAAAAAGGCCCACCTTTCGGTGAGCCTTTTTGCTAAATCTGGTGCCGGCACCAGGAGTCGAACCCGGGACCTACTGATTACAAGTCCAAAAAGACCGCCCGGGCCCCTCAGCGCGCGCTCAACTCACTCCATTTCTGCCGAACATACGGGCAATAGAGAGCGCATATGG
This sequence comes from Pseudomonas sp. Ps21-P2, assembly GCF_039672565.1. Classification (NCBI taxonomy): domain Bacteria; kingdom Pseudomonadati; phylum Pseudomonadota; class Gammaproteobacteria; order Pseudomonadales; family Pseudomonadaceae; genus Pseudomonas; species Pseudomonas sp. Ps21-P2. The sequence continues at coordinate 660,216 of NZ_JBDFPL010000002.1, read as the reverse complement.
AGGAGTAGTGTGGACGTTTTGTGGACGCTTGCTCCAAGGCCTGGTTCTCTGAGCCGCAAATCTGGGGAGACGGGTTTGAACCAAAACCTTAAACAAAACCGCTTCCAAATAGCTGGTCATTCAGGCACGAAGGCCACATCTTTTCCAACTTCAATCAGCTGTACTCGTCCGACCTTTGCGGATACCACACAGCCGATAGCGTATTTGGAGTTTACGTTTCCAAGCAGGTAGCAAGCCTCCCCCTTGTATTGCTCCCCTATAACTTTAGGAAGCCTGTTCTCGCTGCTAGTGATCGATTTGGCCCAGACTTGTCCTAAATAAGTGGGGGTGATATACAAAGAAATAGTTGCTCCGATAACAAAGCATGCGGCACTTTTTTTGCTCAGTCGCTTATTTTTGGTCGTCGCAACTACAGAGTATGCAATCAAAACGCCTGAAATCAAATAAAGGCCATGAGAAATGAATCTTGAGAATTTATAACTGCTCACCCAGTTTGAACTCCACTCCCCTGACGGGATGAGCTTTGCGTAAGTTAGAGCTGCAGTGATGAGTAAGAAGGTTACGATTTTTGCAATTGTCCAATTTCTTGATAGCAAGATGTAAGCGCTAGCAGCACCGGTAACCCCAACCATCGCCAATGGCTCAAGCCCTGCCCGTATGATGTCTTGCGTTATAACGAAATCAAGTAGCCAGCCTGCATTCGCAGCGTTGTACATTGCAATCAATTTTACATAGCCGGCGATATAAGCGAATGCAGAAAGCCCAACGATAGCGCTGCCCAACTTGCTCAACCCTTCAAGAAGACTGCTTGAAGCTGGTGGGGCGCTTATCCTGTCCATGAAAGCTCCAAAAAAAGAGCGCTGGCGGATCTCGCTCAGCGCAGCTTGTTTAGTTGTTGCCGATCCATTCGACACCATAAACTTTGAATCGTTTCAGCTCCCCGCGGCCTGTCAAAATCCTCGATGCATTTAAAGCGATTTTTCCATCCAGCCCTCTATTTCGATCATGGCTCGATCGGGTTAGAAGTTGTTTCTGATCGTCAGAAATGTTCGAATCTAGATCAAAAGGCACGGTACGGTCTAGCTCATCCACAAACAACCGACCGTAACCGCTTATTATATTGTATTTTGTAACATTGCCAATAATTCCTTCTTCTGCCTCGCCTTCATCGCGTATAGAAACGTATGCCATGGTCGTATGGTCTAGTCTGATAATTTCTCCAACTCTTGGGCGGGAAATAGATATCTCCATGTTGGCCGCATGTTGGATGGGGCGATGCAGTTCAGCCATCGGCGACTCAAGTGCGACACCTATCTCCCCTATGAGCGGTTCGACTCGATCTTCAAGACGCCTTACAAAAGGCGTCTCGGGCTGATGCTGCCCGCCCACAGCTTCCGACCATGTCCACTTTAGAAAGTCCCAAAATGCAGGAACTATCACAGCGGTTCCAATCGCCTGAACAACGGGGTCGGTAAAGACAATCGTTACCAGTTCTTCAAAACTTCCATTTTTTGGTGGATGCAAGTAAACCCTTGCGCCCACCACTCGCTCGGCACGTTTTCGGATCTTTCCATCATTCAAGAAGGCATGTGTTGTCACTGAAAGCGCTCTTGCTAGCCCAAGAGTCGATACACCTGCGTCATAAATATCAAGAAGTCCTTGGTCCGCGCTTGCGCCGCTGTACGAAATCTTAAAATTCAGCTCTTTCATCTTACCAGCCATCCTTGAGTTCTGACGCCGCGCAAGCAACCGCTTTACGCCGGCGTGCCACTGTAGCGTCAAAAGGCCAGTCTGCATAAGCTACTTTCGTGCTTTTCCGTCCGTTTGACCAAGGCTCGAATCAATCAAGCATTGAGAGAGTGTTTGAAATCAGGTGGATCTCTTTGCTGCAGAGACGGTGGGGCTTTCCTCCCTGTTCCCTGAGCGCCTGAGATTGTGTAAGCGCCTCCCGCAAGAGCGTTTCAGCGACCGAAAATACGGACAAAATAAGCGCTTTCTATGCTACGCCCCTTTCAAACCAAGGCTTCCACTTAATCCTTAGATCGTCCGCCTTCCTCGCGAATCCGGCGTCATCAATGCACCGCTTTACAAAACCTTGCACTTGGTGAAATTACCATTACCGTCACGGTATCCACAGCCGGCTTGGGCCCATCCATGGATTCACCACAGAACTCTGTTGCACAAAAATCCTAAGCAAACGCCGCCAGCGGGAGGGGGATAAGTGATTTTTCCGGATGTTTTTTATTCCAGGTGCGGTTTTACTGGGCGTCGTCGTTCTGAGGTACAGGTTCGATCAGCTCAGGCCCGTGATTTCGCACGTTGCCTACTGCCTTGCTCACCGTATGCCAGGTGAAGTCCTCGATCGGCCGGCAATCGCTTGTACCGGCCGGGGTTCAAATACAGCAAGGCCGAGGTCCTGCTGATGGATCTTCGTCAGCCAGGGGAGTTTACTGACGACCTGTTCGCGGCTGCACAGCCGGTCGCAGCGCACAAAGTAATGGACGGACTTGATGAGATAAATGGCCGGTGGGGGCGCGGGACGTTGCGAGCAGCAAGCGTTCCTATAGAGCCTAGCTGGGCGATGAGACGGGAGATGATTAGCCAGAGTTATACCACTCGCCTAGATCAACTTTGGTCTGTAGGATCGTTGGAAAACGTCTTGGAAATACAGCACATGGCCGTGAGTAATAGTGAAAGTTTCTTCGTAAGCACATACGACACGGATTACTCTCTAGAGAGGTCCGATCTGGTTTCCCATTTTTCTGACTACAAAGAATCGTGGCGCTGGTTGAGGGCTCTTAAAGTACAAGCAGCGCAAGAGTATTTTCATCGCTACATCGACCCTGCGCTCGAGAGCATTACCCGCGCTCGAGATGAGGTTGGAAACAATCAACTGATTAGCGTTAAACATCTAGTGGCGCCTGATGGTGAATTAGGTCGTTTCGTAGCATCCACCCGGGTTGTGCATAGCGATTTAGTCGCTTTTTTTGTTCTTTTAATCGCGACTCATGACTCACGAGATGACGATAATTCCAGCCACATCAAGTCCGACGCCCTGAAAAAGAACACGACATACGATTATAATTTGGCGCAGTACCTATATTTTCAATTTATAGGTGCGGCCAACTACATAGTGGATAATACTTCTGACCGGTTCACCGAAGTATTTTCTAATTTTCAAGATAAGGCTACAATTTCGATGAAAGAGGTCGAAAGCTCGCGTGCAAGGATTAATTCACTCACTAAAAACCTCGCTAATAGGCAGAATCAGGTTGATATCAGGCAGAAGCATGTGCAGCGCAAAAGACTGCGACGATATCGTAAAGTTTTTGATGGCGTGAGACAGGAAGCTGCAGCGACAAGAAATGAGGCAGTGGCAGCAAGAAATGAGGCAACGGCGGATTTGAAAGCGGCCTATGACACCTACCACGCGCAAGTGGACTTAAACTCCTCGATAGTTTACTGGGATGACAAGGTCAACAAACACGGAAGTTCCAGACGGAAATGGTTAATCGCCGTGGTCGCGTCTATGATAATCACCTTCATTGCGCCGGCTGCCTATTATGCTCTGGGCGGTGTTTCTGCACTTGCCGCATGGAGACACAGTGATTTGCAGCAAGCCATCAAAGTTGTTGCGAGCACGCCTTCGAATCAAGCGGTAGTGCCTCAGGCCGAAAAACTAGATACACCGACCAAAGACAAGATCAACCCTTCCATCACTGTTGAGGCGGTGGCGGTTGCTAGTGGCATCGCGGATCTAACAGGTGCGGCTCTGCTCGTTGCGCTACTCTCCGTTTTAGTAAGGCTTAGTCTTCGTCAGTACAATACAGCTGTATATCTCGCTCATGATGCGGAGGAGAGGGTAACTATGCTTAAAACCTATCTCGCGCTCTCAAATGAGGGCAAGCTGACTGCTGATGGAGATATGAAGTTGGTACTGGAAACTCTTTTTAGAGCTTCTCAAACGGGAGGAGTGGCGGACACATCGCCAACAACGCCGATCGAGTTAATCATCAAGGCGATAACCGAAAGGAAGCCCTGATTAGCCAGTAATTAGCTTGAGTGATGACGAAAGCTTTTGTGCATGAGCTGAGTCTGCAAGAAAAGCAGCTGCGGTCGTCGGCACTGGACTCGGCCCATGCACCTGCGCCGCGATCTAGCCGGTGAAGCGCTCAACCAGGTCCAGCGTGTCGCAAAGGACCTGCAGCACGTTCACACTCTCAGGCCCCACCCACGTCTTGATCGCCACACTCCGACGCTCGCCGAGCACGCGCTCTTGCAGCTCGCTCAGCGTCGCGCTGAGCTTCTGAGCCACCACCAGGTTCATGTCCCGCGCGGTCGCGACGTTCATGTCCCCAACGCACGCGAAATTCATCCCGCCCCCTGACAACAGGTGAATCGAGCCGACGGCCGCGACCGACTTCACACCGCCGATCGTCTCGCTCGAATGATCTGCCACTGCCTGCGAATGGCTGCCGAACTGTTCGCTGTTCTCCAAGGAGCTAACCTCGCGATCCATCGAGCTGTCGGTGATCTTCGCGTGCGTCAGCCGCGATCAGCTGCCTTCCACGTCCACCCTCTGCTGACTGGTCGCGCTGTGTTGCCAGATCGAGTCCCCTTTCGGGACGTTGGGCAGGCTGATGCCGTGGGGCAGGATCGCGGAGATAAAGGGCTTGTTGGGCAGGCCATAGCCGAAGCACAGCACCACCTTCGTGCCTTCACCATGGTAAAGCATAAAAGCCCATCAACAGACCAAGCCAACCAAAAAGGAGAGGGCTGTATGAGTAAGTTTTTTTATGTACATGACGCTGGCGGGACAACGCGCCTGCTCAATTCGGACCGGGTGAGTTATCTGCTTGCTAATAACGGAGATTGGGAGAAGGGGGCAAAGTTAAAGTTGTTACCGGGAGGCAGTGGACAGCCTGAATCCATTACGCTTTCTCCCGAAGTACTAAAGCAGTCCGTGGCTGGCTTGAGGGGATATAACTGCGTGTGGAGGTTTTGTGGACGATGTTCCTCGGAATGAGGCATCAAGATTGACGCTCCAAAACGACAAAGCCCCGCATAGCGGGGCTTTGATGTTTGGTGCCGGCACCAGGAGTCGAACCCGGGACCTACTGATTACAAGTCAGTTGCTCTACCAACTGAGCTATACCGGCGTTGTGGGCGCTGATTATAGGGATTTGATCTGGCGAGTAAAGCCCTAATTTCAGTTTTTTCGCGGCCCTTATGCCGGAAGGTGATTACCGTTATTCACAATCAGCACAAGCCGAAGGCGACGATCGGTCGAATTCAGGAACCATTCTCAATCGTTCGCAAGCTACTGTTTTAGCGCCAATTTTATGCTGGCCAAAAAATGAACAAATGGTTACATCCCCTCCAGCGCAGGATTTCCGGGCGTTGGCTGAAATTTCATCAACAGACTTATCCACAGGTTCGGGCGTCAAAAAATGCTCAAGGCCGTTCTGCAAGAATGAGCAGATTCCGCGGAGTGACTTTGCTGTCGCAGAAGGTGCCGATCTGCACGTCGTACCCGCACTCAGTCAGATAAAGCGCGCGGTCGAGGATGAGCCACATTTCCAGCGGTCGGCGGAAGAGGTTGCGCAGCAATTCGAGGTTGCGCACTTCGGCCAGGCGCGCCCATCCCGCTGCTTCAAGGGCGGTCCAGTCCTGACTGCCAGGGGAGGGCAGTTGCTTGAGCTCGGCGAGGTCGCGGCAGTAGTCGGCGAAGGGTTTGTCGAGCCAGGCGCTGGGCAGCGATGGCGTTGGTAGGTAGTCGTCGACGCCTCGCAGCTCTCGCTGCAGCAGGTCGAAGCCGAGGCGTCGGGCCATGGAGGTGTCGCGTTGGCGGCGCACGCGGGCTCCGGCGGTGACGGTTTCGCTAAGGGGCAGGCCGAGGTCATCGATGGAGAGCGTAAGCGCGGACGCTTTGCCCAGCTGGGAGATCGGCACGTATTGCTCGCCTTCGATGCGGTTGTAGCAGCAGGGCGCAATGGCCAGTTGTTGGCAGCGCGCGTCGCTGGCTAGGTGCATGAGGCGCACATGAAGGTCGCCGCAGGCGTGGAGGGCGACGGGCGTGTGATGGGCTTCCAGGCGCGAGCCGGCATCGTTGGCCATGACGTCTTGATGCAGATGGTCCGCGGTGATGCCCAGTTTGTCGCTGAGTTGCCGTCCTGCTTCAACCAGGTGCGCGTCGTATTCCAGGCAGGTCAGGGCTTGGCCACCATGGGCGAGGCGCCGACCTAGATGGCCTTTGCCCGAGCACCAGTCCAGCCAGTGGGTTGGCTGCCGCTGGAAGCTCAAGCTGCTGGCGAAGGCTTCGATTTGCTGCCATTTGCGGCCGGGCACGTCGACGCTCATGCGCGATGGCACAGGCTCCAGGCTAACGGGGGGCAACGCGTCGATCTCGCTTAACGCCTTCGACAGCGAGGCCAACTGAGCAAAGGGCTGCGGCGCATCGAGCTGTTCGGGATGGTTGTGCGCAGTTTCTGCCTCTTCGAGCGAACGTTGTCGCAGCCAGCGTGATAGCTCCGGGTGCTGCGCTTCCCACGGCAGGTGGCGATGGGTGAAGGGGCGCGGGCGCCACAGGGCCTGATGCTCTAGGAGGAAGGCATCGAGCGCGGTGAATTGGGATTGGAGTTGGGCGGGTGTGAGTGGCATTGGGTTATGGCAGTTGAGCGGTGATGTGCAGCATACGGTGATTCAGGGGCAGGGCGGCGCTCATCAGGCATGGAAATCTATGGCGGCTGAGCTGCCGCCTTCGTGAGCAAGCTCACTCCCACATGGACCGTGTTTAATGCGCGAAACCCCGGCGTCTGAACGACGGGGGATCTCCGCTAGGATGCGCCTCGATCCTCACCGCCCTTGGCTGGCATCCACCCGCAAATACCGCTCCAGCAGTTTGAAGCCTTGCACCAGCACGAACGACATCACCAGATAGATCAACCCGGCGATGAGGAAGGTCTGTTCCGGCATGTAGGTCCGCGCGTTGATGGTGCGGGCCATGCCGGTGATGTCGAGCAGGGTCACGGTGCTTGCCAGCGCGCTGGCCTTGAGCATCAGAATGACTTCGTTGCTGTACGCGGGCAGGCCGATGCGTGCGGCGCGGGGCAGGATGATGTACAGCAGCGCTTTGCCTTTGGACATGCCCAGTGCGCGAGCCGCTTCGATTTCGCCGGGCGGCACGGCCTGAATGGCGCCGCGCAGGATCTCCGCGATGTAGGCGGTGGTGTGCAGCGTCATGGTCAGCGCCGCGCAGAAGAATGGGTCGCGCAGGTAAGGCCACAGCGGCCCCTTGGTGACGACGTCGAACTGCGCCAGGCCGTAATAGACCAAAAACAGCTGCACCAGCAGGGGCGTGCCACGGAAAAAGAAGATGTAGGTGTAGGGCAGCGCCCGCACGTAGGCGTTACGCGAAGCGCGGGCGATGCCCAGCGGAATGGCAAGGATGAGGCCGGCAATCACCGCGACGGCGACCAGCTCCAGCGTGACGGTGGCGCCGTGCAGCAGTTTCGGCAGCCATTTGAGGACGAATTCCCAGCTCATGACGCGCTCCTCGCAAAGCCCACCGACGCGCGTTTTTCCAGCCACGCCAGGCCGATCATCGACAGCGCGGTCATGCACAGGTACATCAGCGCCGCGACCATATAGAAGGTGAAAGGCTGCTTGGTGGACGTGACGGCGATCTGCGCGTGACGCATGACTTCCTCCAGCCCGATGACCGAGACCAGCGCGGTGTCCTTCATCAGGATCATGAACAGATTGCCCAGCCCCGGCAGTGCAATGCGCCACATCTGCGGCATCACCAGTTTGAAGAAGATCCGCGAGCGCGACATGCCCAGCGCCAGGCCCGCCTCGCGGTGGCCTTTCGGGATCGACAGCATGGCGCCGCGAAACACCTCGGTGGCGTAAGCGCCGAAGCACAGACCGAGCGCGATAACGCCAGCCGCGAAAGCGCTCAGCGACAGGTTGGGAATATCGAACAGCTTGCCGATCGCTCGCATCGAGCTGACCGTGCCGAAGTAGATCAGCAACACCCACAGCAATTCGGGGATGCCGCGTACCAGCGTGGAATAGGTGCCGCCCAGCCACTGCAAGGCACGATTCGGCGAAGTCTTCGCCAGCGCCCCGAGCAGGCCGAGGACAAGACCCAGGCAGAGGGCCGACAGCGCAAGTTGGAGAGTCATCAGCATGCCGGCGACCAGGGCCGGGCCGAATCCATAGAGATCGAAGTTCATGGCGTTGTTTGTCTAGAGGACAGACGCCGCCGTCTGCACGAGCAAACGGCGGCGATGGTCAGGCAGGTCAGAGGATGCTGAACGGGAAATACTTGTCGTTGATCTTCTTGTAGGTGCCGTCGGCGATAATTTCTTTCAACGCTTCGTTGAGCTTGTCGCGCAGCGGGTCGTCTTTACGCACCGCGATGCCGATCTTGTCGTCAACCGGCAGCGCGTCACCCTTGAACTCGAAGCTCTGGCCTTCCTTGCCTTTCAGCCACTCGTAGCTCGCGTATTTGTCGCCGAGCAGTGCGTCGAGGCGGCCCGAAGCCAGGTCGAGAAAGGCGTTTTCCTGGGAGTCGTACAGCTTGACGGTCACGTCGTCGCCCCAGTTGTCTTCCAGCCACGTGCCGGACAGGGTCGCGCGTTGGGCACCGATGGTCTTGCCCGTCAACGTCTCCTTGATCGCGGCCAGGTCGCCACTGAGGTTGGTAGTTTTGGGCGCAACAAATTGCAGCTTGTTGGAGTAGTACGGAATGGTGAAATCGACCGCCTGCTTGCGTTCTTCAGTGATCGACATCGAAGAAATCAGGAAGTCGAACTTCTGCGCGTTCAGTGCGGGAATGATGCCGTCCCAATCGGAGGTGACGGTTTCACAGGTCACTTTCATCTTCGCGCACAGCGCGTTGCCGATCTCCACGTCGAAGCCCACGACCTGACCGCTGGCGTCCTTGTTGTTGAACGGCGGATAGGCGCCCTCGATGCCCATTTTCAGGGTGTCGGCAGCAAAGGCGCTCGAAGCCATGGCCAGGGTGGCGGCAGCGGCCAACAGAATGTTTCTCAGGGTCTGCATCGATGTTGCTCCGTTAGCGATTGCTGGACATGAATTGTTTGCAGCGCGCCGACCGTGGGTCATCGAAGACCTGGTCTGGCGAACCTTGTTCTTCTACCAGCCCTTGGTGCAGGAAAACCACTTCGCTGGACACCTGCCGGGCGAAATTCATTTCGTGGGTCACCATCAACATGGTCCGGCCTTCTTCGGCCAGGCCACGAATAACACTAAGCACTTCCTGCACCATCTCGGGATCGAGGGCAGACGTGGGCTCATCGAACAGAATGACCTTGGGCTGCATCGCCAGCGTGCGTGCAATGGCGGCACGTTGTTGCTGGCCGCCCGACAACTGTGCCGGATAGGCATGACGCTTGTCGGCAATACCCACTTTGGCCAGCAGCGCTTCGGCAACTTCAGTGGCCTCGGCTTTGGTCTGCCCCAGCACGCGACGCGGCGCCTCGGTGATGTTATCGAGGACGGTCATGTGGGGCCAGAGATTGAAATTCTGAAAGACGAAGCCGATCTCGCTGCGCAGGCGGTTGATCTGACGGTTGTCGGCGGCGATCAGTTCACCCTTGCGGGTGGCTTTGAGCTTGAGCTCTTCGCCAGCAATGAGAATCTGCCCCTGATGGGGATTCTCCAGCAAATTGATGCAGCGCAGCAGCGTCGACTTGCCTGAGCCAGAGGAACCCAGAATCGAGATCACGTCGCCATCGCGCGCACTCAGCGAGATGCCCTTGAGCACGTCGAGTTCGCCATAGCGCTTGTGCAGATTGCGGATTTCCAGGGCGGGCGTGGCCTCGGCCATGTTCAGTCCTCGTGTGTTCGGTGGGCTCATCGGGTTGGCCAGTTGGACGCCACTTGGCGGTAGCGACAGTCGAACTGCGCGAAGGCTTATGAAGATGAGCTTGATGGGCGCCGGCTCAGAATGCCTCTGCGCAAAAAGGGCGCGATGGTGCCAGCTTTAACCGCCGTGGGGAAGGGTGTTTCGGCCACGGGCGCGATCGGCGGCTGGTCTTGTGCGCTTATTTGGTGCCATTTCGTTTTAAATGTGTATTTTCGGTGCGGCCAATCGTCTCCCTCCTGTTGCGCTCGGTAACGTTTCCTACACGACTGGCGAATTGCTATTGCATTCATGGACTTGCGGAAATCGTCTGCAACGGCCGTATCCCGCTGCGACGTCGTATCTGAAACATCCTGGCGTAATTCTTGCGTAAAAAATAAATAACAGAGCTGTTGTGTTCTCTTTACGAAGAGCCGCCGCACGTCCTGATCCGTACAAAAATCCTTCTAAGGTTGGTTCCATGAGCAGCACACCCAACGCTTCAAACCTTGAACAAGGGCTCAAACCGCGGCACATCACCATGCTGTCGATCGCTGGCGTTATCGGCGCTGGCCTCTTCGTCGGCTCCGGGCACGCGATTGCCGAAGCCGGGCCGGCCGTACTTCTGGCCTACGGCGCCGCAGGTACGCTGGTGGTGCTGGTGATGCGCATGCTGGCGGAAATGGCCGTCGCTTCGCCGGACACCGGTTCTTTTTCGACTTACGCCGACCGCGCGATCGGGCACTGGGCCGGCTTCACCATCGGCTGGTTGTACTGGTGGTTCTGGGTATTGGTCATTCCGCTGGAAGCCAACGCCGCCGCGACGATTCTCCACGCGTGGTTCCCGAACGTGGCGATCTGGGCGTTCACGCTGGTGATCACTCTGCTGCTGACCGCGACCAACCTGTTCAGCGTGAAGAACTACGGGGAGTTCGAGTTCTGGTTTGCGCTGATCAAGGTCATCGCGATCATTGGCTTCGTGCTGCTGGGCATTGCGGCGGTGTTTGGTCTGCTGCCGAACAGCCAGGTCAGCGGCGTGAGCCACTTGTACGACACGCAGGGCTTCCTGCCTAACGGCATGGGTGCGGTGCTGGCGGCGATGCTAACCACCATGTTTTCGTTCATGGGGACCGAGATTGTCACCATCGCGGCGGCAGAATCGAAGAATCCCGGTCAGCAAATCACCAAGGCCACCAACTCGGTGATCTGGCGGATCTGCCTGTTCTACCTGCTCTCGATCCTCCTCGTCGTCTCGCTGGTGCCGTGGAACGACAGCCGTCTGGCTGAAGTGGGTTCGTACCAGACCGTGCTTGATCTGATGGGCATTCCGAACGCCAAGCTGATTGTCGACATCGTCGTGCTGGTCGCCGTGACCAGTTGCCTGAACTCGGCGCTGTACACGGCTTCGCGCATGCTGTTTTCCCTCGGCAAACGTGGCGACGCGCCTGCTGTTTCCCAGCGTACCACCAAAGCCGGCACGCCTTACTGGGCAGTGCTGCTGTCGACCGGTGCCGCGTTTGCCGCCGTGTTCGCCAACTACGTCGCACCCGCAGCGGTGTTCGACTTCCTGCTGGCAAGCTCGGGCGCGATCGCGCTGCTGGTGTATCTGGTCATCGCCGTCTCCCAGCTGCGTATGCGCCGCAAGCGTGAAGCAGCAGGCCAGGCCATCGACTTCCGCATGTGGCTGTTCCCGGGCCTGACCTGGGCGGTGATCGTGTTCATCGTCGCCGTACTGACCATCATGCTGTTCCAGGAAGGCCACCGCATGGAAATCATCGCCACCGGGCTGCTGAGCATCCTGGTCGTGGCGGCCGGTTTGATCGTGTCGAACCGTCGCAAGGCGGGGAAGGCAGGGAAGGTTGTGCTGAATTGATGGGGGAGTGAGTCGGTTGTGACCGACCGCTGTTGAGAAGCCGCTATCAGGGATGATGGCGGTTTTTTTTGTCTCGACGGTTGGGTCACGGTGGGAGGTTCAGCGTCTTAGCTCATCCTGCCCAGCACCGATCTGCCCCGCACCTGATGCAGCACCACCGCCGCCAGATGCAGCGCCACCAACCCTGCCAAGACGGCACACAGAACGTGATGCACCTGATGGAGCTCCAGCAGCGCAATCTTTGAGTGGATGAGCTGCGGCAGCGGCACCAGCGCCAGCAGCATGACTGGGTGGCTTATCATCAGAACCCCGGTAATCAGCACGCCCGCCACCGCCCCATAGATCGCCTTGTGCGCAGCGCTCGCCAGTCGCGCCTGAGCGTTTTTGGCGGAGTGCCGCGCAGGGGCTTTGATCGCCAGCCACAACCGCCAGACGAAAAACGGAATAAACAGGCTGGTCAACTGCGGATTGAACGACTCGACCCATTGCCGAAAAGGGTCGTTCTGATCCAGCAATGCCACGCCGAAGCCGCTGAAGGTCGCCCACAGGATGACGGCCGCAGACAGCCAATGCAGGAAGATTCGGGTTCGGGAGTAAGGGCTCGTTCCGTCTGAAGCCGGTTCAGGCGAAGGAGTGATTGGGAGTGTCAAAACGGCCAGCCTTTAGTTGAGAAGGAGTTGCATTCTCGTAATGGCGCAAAGCTACCGTTTTGACCGGGGTCATGTAAATCAAAAAACGTTTTAAGAGCGCCCGCCTGCACCCTGCGCGTTCTTTTTCTGCAGGATCACCGACGCTTCGTTGTAGGCGGTCTGGAAGGCGTCGCTGCCGATCCATTCAACGGCCGAGTCTTCGTCTTCCTCATGGAAGAGCCCGCGGTAGGTGATCAGCAGGCCCATCATGAAGTCGGTCGCCGGCTCTTCATCTTCTTCAGCGATCACCAGCTCAAGCACCGGGTATTGCAGGAAGACTATGCACAGCGCCAGCAAACTTATCGATTCAGCCTGCTTCATCGCTTCGAACAGGTCGTCGAAATCCGCCGGGTCGAAGCCGTTCTCTTCGATGTCTTTGAAATCGAACGTGCTCAGGTCGATCTCGACGTCATCAAAGGGCTCGTTGACGAAGGCATGATTGAGCACCGGGTGAATGACGCTCGGCCGGGCCTTGCCGGAACGGTTCTGCTTGGCCTTGGCCTTTGCCCGTTGGGCGCGTTTTTGCTGTTTGTCGGGGGAGGCCATGACGGCGGTTCCTTGTGCGGTGCAGCCATTCGCATGGCCCAGGATCATCGGGCGCGTATTGTATTCAGTCTTGTGCCGGTTCGTCGTACTTGTTGCGGTCGATCCCCAGCATCTCCATTGTGGATTCCATCTCGATCTCGTCGAGAACGGCGCGGAAGGCTTCATAGAAATCGTCGTCGTGAATGCGCGCCCTGACGGTCGCCTCATCCAGTCCGTGGGCCCACATCATGTAGGCGCCCAGCGTGTTCACCAGGACGTCGAGGTAGTTGTCGAAGTCGATGTCGTAGAAAGCGTGGGCCGCTATCGGACCTCTGGCGAAGGCATCGAGTAAATCGAGGAAACCTTGCTGCTCGGCACGCTTGAGCACTTCGTAATGGGCGAGGCGTTGTTCCTGAGACGGCTCTGGCGCAGGGGACTGATAGACCTCCGTCAACAGCATTTCGTCCTCAGTGATCGACATCCCGATGTCCTCGCCCCTGATCACCGCCGCCATCGCCTCCCGCTCTTCCTCGTCCATAGTTTCGAGGATGTCGGGCTCTACGAAATTCTTGAGCAGGGTATCGTCGTCGAGCAGCGATGTTTCGTCGTCCGAGAAGAAATCAGGCATGAAGTAATCCGGGACGATCGGGTCATGAGTTTGCGGGTGCTGACGAGCGACTCGCTGCTCTTTGGCTTTGGTCTTGGCGCGCTTGGCTCGTTTCTGTTGCTTGCTGACAGATGCCATCACGAAGTCCTCTAGTCGGCTCAAGCCTGCAATGTTAATAAATCACGCCCAATAAAAAACCCCTGAATATTTCGATGCAGGGGTTTTTCGGTATTTATGGTGCCCGGAGACGGAGTCGCAAGGGGTAGGTCTGATGCGGGGTTACATTTTCAATTGCTCAAACTTCCCCGGCGCTGAAAATTTCCAGGACACCTTGAATGCTGCACCGCCGGATATCAGTTCTGCCTGCCGGATGATGGCAGGCCACCATCGGACAAGATTTTCGGCCTTACTCCAGTAGGTCGTTTGACCCCATTGCCTCGCGAGACAGAAAACCGGTAGTCCGCATTCTCTGAAGGCCTGCCGCTCGGCGTTTCCCTTGGAGAACTTGTCTTGCGACACCACGGCCCATCCGCCTTCGGCAGTGAGGTCGGTAATCCAGTGGATGTCACTTGTGTCCGCTGGGAACCTGTCCCTGAGCGAGACGACGACATGGCCTTCGCCGCTGCAAAGCTCGTGCAAGGCTCTGGCAATGGACGGTGGAAGATTGTTATCGATCAGAAAATTCAAGCAGCAATCCTGTGCTCATAGGTCACCGCAGCGTCCACTGCCGCGGTGGGAATTTCGAAAATCACAGACACACGTTTTGCGTCCTGGCCTTCCGCCAGATAAGCCTGATAAATCGACGCCGTATCGACACCAGCGGAGGAGAGCACCGGTTTTCCAAAGTTACGGTTGGGGTCGAGCACAATTGCCTTGCTGCGCTTGACCGGATACCAACGCTGCGCCTTTCCCTCACCCGTATAGTCAATGCCCTCATACAGCGAAGGCGCGATTACCTGCCTGAATGCGTACTGACGTTTCGCCAGATCCAGGATCGCCTCGTCGCCAGTCTCGTCAAACACAGTGGCGAATATGCTCCTGCCGTCAGTCTGGAATCTTCTGCAGGTGAACGGATAGTGCTGGTGAAAAATTTCCTTGGCCTGTCTGGATGCTGCGCGAATAGCTTGAAGGCTTACGCCGTGCTTTCGGAAGGCATGGACAAATCTGATCTCGAGCAGGTCGTGGAAGCCAAGCAGCTTCTCATCGTTGACGCCCAGCTCAGGTAGCCACAGACCGGAATGCTCCACGCCATCCGCTTTATAGCCGAAGAGCCATCTGCGAATATCCTTGGCGGGAATGCCCGTGTAGAGGGCTGCTTCTGATGGCGTGTATACGCCGACTCCAATGAGGCGGCTCGACGTTTCGATAGTCTTCATGCACACCTCCCGTGTCCGTGGTTGCTCAAGAAGTGCATTCTGAGGTTGATCAGGGTCTCGTTCAACTGATCTTGGGCGAGGGCTTAGGGGAAAATTGTAAAAAGCCGGTGCGTGGCGAATAGGAATTCCTTGTGGCTGTCCATCCCGGCGCCTGCCACCCGCCAGCAGTTCTACCCTATCAAGATTTATCCACGGCAGCCGATGTGTGGGTATGAGCATCCGGCTGGACATACTCTGAGTTGAATCCCCCTTGCCCAGTCCAGCACCGTCGTTTTAGTCCTGCTCGATGCTTCTCCGAGAGGCTACTTCACCCACTTGAGATTGAATTCATGCGAATAACTCTACCGGTACTACTTTTAGGAATGCTTGGCGCTCAATGCGCGCTGGCGGCTGGGGATGGAACATCCGCAGTGGGCGGAGGCATAGGCGGTGCGCTTGGGAATGTCATTGGACAGCAAATGGGTGGAAGCACCGGCGCGGCGGTTGGTGCTGGTGTCGGCGGGGCCGCTGGCGGGGCTCTAGGCGCCAAAAGAGGAAGCAAGACCGAAGCGGCTATCGGCGGCGGGCTGGGATCAGCGGGTGGGTCTGTCATTGGTAACCAGTTGGGTGGCTCAACAGGGTCAACCATAGGTGCCGGCTTGGGCGGCGCTGCCGGAGGCGCAGTGGGTAGCAACTTGGCAGATGACGGCGGCGACAATCGATCTCACGGCAAGCGACATGGGCACAAGAAAAACAAGCATGATCGATAGTCCGGCGATCTGCTCCCATACCTCCAATCGCGCGATTTGAGCGACGACACAGCGCGATTGTCGGAGACGTCGGCCAGCACCTGGGCGTCTTCACGCAGATCCGGCTCTGAGCTCACGAATCCATTCACATCTATCCGGGATTACATGGAAACGGTGGGGAACAGTGAAAAGCAAAAAGCCCGCACGAGGCGGGCTTCTTGTGTGTTTTCAGGTGTGCTTGGCATCACCTGAAAACGGAAGGTGGTGCCCAGAGACGGAATCGAACCGCCGACACGGGGATTTTCAATCCCCTGCTCTACCGACTGAGCTATCTGGGCAACGGGGCGCATTAAACGTGTTTTTCAGGAGGTCGTCAAGCATGGTGTCAAAAAAAATCTGAATTATTTCCTCCGCTTACGACGACCACTGTCTGCAAAGGCTTATTCGGCAGGGGGAACGTAGCCGTCGGCCTTGGCGTATTCCTCGCCGGACAGATATTTGTCCATCTCGGTCTGCAGGAATTTGCGATCTTCGGCGTTCATCATGTTCAGGCGGCGCTCGTTGATCAGCAGGGTCTGGTGTTTCTGCCAGTCGCCCCAGGCTTTCTGCGAGACATGGTTATAGATGTCTTCACCTTTGGCGCCCGGATACGGCGGACGGTCCAGGCCAGGCAATTCTTCTTTGTATTTGCGGCACATCACGGTGCGGGTCATGAGGACTCTCCTGCATTCAATACGTCGGCTGCGTGTTTCAGCAGTTTCTTCACCGGGGCGGCAAGGCCCAGGCGCGGCGGGGTGGCGAGGTTATACCAGAGCCAGTCGTCCTCGGCCACGTGATGGGCGGACTCACGGACCCGGACCAGCCAGGGTTCGATGCTCAGCTGAAAGTGGCTGAACGTGTGGATCAGGCCCGGCAAGGCTTGATGCTCGCCCAGCTCAAGGGCGTGCTGATTGGCCAGATGCTGCATGTCGTTGAAGTCGTCCAGTTCCGGCAGGCTCCATAGTCCGCCCCACAGCCCTGTCGAAGGGCGGCGATAAAGCAGAATCGCGCCTTCCTGGTTGGCGAAGATGGGCATCAAGGTGCGTTTTTGCGGCACGACCTTACGCGGTTTCGGTATTGGATAGCGGGTTTCCTGGCCGAGCATGTGCGCCTCGCAACCGCGCTCAAGGGGGCAGAGCAGGCAGCTGGGTTTGGTCCGGGTGCAGAGCGTGGCGCCCAGGTCCATCATCGCCTGGGTGTAGTGATTGACCCGGCTGTGCGGCGTGTAGCGCTCGGCCGTGGCCCACATCTGCTTCGCCACCTTGGGCTCGCCGGGATAGCCTTCCTGGGCGGTGAAGCGGGCGAGTACGCGCTTGACGTTGCCATCGAGGATCGGCGCGCGCAGGCCCATGCTGATACTGGCAATCGCGCCTGCCGTCGAGAGGCCGATACCGGGCAGCTCGACGAGCTTTTCCACGTCGCGGGGGAATTCACCGCCGTGCTCGGCCACCACGATTTTCGCGGCTTTCTGCAGGTTGCGCGCGCGGGTGTAGTAACCCAGCCCGGTCCACAGATGCAGGACCTCATCTTCCGGCGCTTCGGCCAGAGCGTGCACCGTGGGCAGCGCTTCCATGAATGTGTCGAAATAGCCAAGCACCGTGCTGACCTGGGTTTGCTGCAGCATGATTTCCGACACCCACACGCGGTACGGGGTGATGTCGTGTTGCCAGGGAAGATCGTGACGGCCGTGGCGGTCGTACCAGTCGAGAACGGCGGAGGAAAACTGCTCGGGTTGCATCAAGGCTTCCGGTGATCAAAAGATGTTGGGTTGCTATATACGTCGCCAGACGCCGCGCTTTGGAGGTCAGCCAAAATGAATTGTGGGAGTGAGCTCACTCCCACAACTGAACGGCGCGGCGCGTGTTAGTCAGGGTTAACGCTTGAACAATCCCTTGATCGCATCCTTGAGCTCGGGACTGACCTTGTCCCCCAGCTTTTCATCGATCTTGTCGCCAATCCGGTCGCCTGCCAGTTTCGCGGCGACCTTGCCCAGGCCGTCGTTATCCAGACGACAGGCCTTGGCGCCCATTTCGAGCGGGCCACGGCAGAGCACCGGCCATTCGATGCCGACAAAACGCGGGTTCACTTCGCAGGCCGGGTCCGGCATGTCGCTCTTGTCGCCTTCGATGATCACGCCGACGCGGTAATTCATGCCCATAACACGCAAGTCGATGTCGCCATCGCCGTTGACGGTCAAGCCCGGTGTGCGGACTTTCAGGTCCGGGTTGCTAGCCACGCCGTTGCGGAACACCAGATTGCCATTCAACTGCTGGAACGGCGTGTCCTTGCCGCGCGGTTCGCCACTCAAGCTCTTGCGATTAAGCGTCGAAATGCCACGGCACAGCTGCTGCTCGAGGTTAGCGTTGACCAGTACGCCGTCGTTCAGCGCAAAACTGGCGGTGCCGTTAAGGCTCTCGACCAGCGCCTTCTCGCTATTGCCTTTGGCGGTCACATCGCTGGTGAGGTTGAGCAGGCCGCGCAGAGGCGGCGTGGTGCCCTGGCTCTGAATGAAGTGCTCCACCGGCACCTTGGCGATATGCGTCTGCACGCTGGCCAAGGGCACTTCGGGACGCGCGTCGAGATTGCCTTTGACCTCGAAATTGCCGTTGTACAAATCGCCGCGCAGGCTGTCGACCGTGATCACGCCATCGAGCGCCGAAGTCTTCAGCGCCGCATTCTGGATCGGCAGTTTCTCCAGGGTCAGCTTGCCGAAGCTCAGGTCGGCGTCGACATCCAGTTTGCGCAGGCGCTCGAGGGGCAGCAGCTTCGCGTCGCTCCAGGCACCTTGGGTCGGCTGGTTTGGCAGCGGCGAAGTGCCCGAGGCCACCATGGCTTCGGCCTCGGCACCTTGAACTTCTGCTCTGCGCGCGGCGCCGGCGCTCTTCGCCTGTTCACCCTCTGGCACACGGTAGCGGTCGGCGTTGAACGTATCGGCTTTGAGTTGAAGGCGCAGGGACTGTTTGGCGAAGTCTTCCACAGCGACATGGCCGGTGATGGTGCTGTCGTCGAGTTTAACCGTGAGGTCATCCAGCGAGACGCTGTTGGGCGTTGCCGCGATGCGGGTGACCAGTTCCAGTTTGTTCAGGCTGCCGTCACCAAGGGCTGGCGCAGGCTGGCCGATGTTGTCGAGGAAGTCGCGCAGGTTGAACTGGGCAATCGAAATGCCGCCTGTGAGCTGCGGCGTCTTGTCCAGGTCACGAACGTGCAGCTCGCCAAGGGCGCGCAGTTGATTGGCGGACAGCTTCAGATTGGTCCATTCCGCGACGTTGGCGGACATGTCTGCCAGCAACTGGCCCTGGGCCGAGAACGTCAGCGTCTTGCCCTGCAGCGGATCGCCTGTCACATCACCCGAGAAACGCATGTCGTCGAACTGGTAACGCTTGAGCACGCGATCAAAACGCAGCTTGCCGGTCAGTTCGGTTTTGGTGCGCACGACGGGTTGGTTGGTGCTGAGGAATGCGGTGAGTTTCAGCGGGATGTCAGTCGCGTTGTGGATCGGCCCCGTGCTCAACTGGATGCTCTCGGCGCTGAATTGCCGGGCCTTGGGAATATCGTTGAAATCGATCCGCGCGTTGTTCACGGTCAGGCTGTCGATGTCCAGCTTGAGCGGCTGCCACTGCTTGTCGGGCTTGGCCGACGCGGTATCAGCTGGCGCATCCGGCGTGGCGGGGGGCTGGGCTGGATTGCCCGCGGTGGCAGGCACTTTGCCGATGTCTTCCCAGTTGCCGTGGCCGTTTTCGTCGCGGGTCAGCGTCAGGTTCAGGCCCTCGACGCGCACGTCGCTCATCTGCACTTCCTTGCGCAGCAGCGGCAGCACACGCACGGACAGCCCGAGCATCTGCAAGTCGGCGAAAGGTTTGGTCGGCTCGCTCAAGGTGGCGACGCTGGCGTCGTGCAGCTCCAGGCCCAACCACGGAAACAGGCTCCAGCCAATATCGCCATTGAGCGTCAGCTCGACGTGAGCGCGATCGCGAACCAGTTTTCGAATCTCGTCTTTGTAGTCGTTGGGATCAAAAAAGTGGGTCAAGGCAAAGCCGAGAGCCACGATGATCAGCAACAGCCCGAGAAGGGTGAGCCCCAGGATTTTGCCGAACGCTTTCATGGGCGAGTCCTTGTGTCGAGTCGTTCAAAATTTAGCCCGCGAGTATAGCGTTCTCAGGCAAGCACCGGGTTTTGGATCGCCACCGACGCCGTCGTTCGAATTGGCAGCGCCCAGAACGGTGACAAACGGCGCGAAAAAGGTAGTAGCAGATTGCTTTCTTTTACGCTGCAAATGGTAATCTCGCGCCATTCGCCAGCCTTGCTGCGTCGAATTGTCACGTAAAGAGATGTCCTGCCGATAAACCACCGAGGCCTGCGTGCTTTAAGAGTGGTGGCGGAACTATGTCGCTGTTCTTGCGGGATACAACTATAAATTGGGGGCAACAATCAAATGACCACGAGCACTGTTCTGGGCGGTACTGCCGCTCAGCCTGCGTTCTTGTCCAAAGAGCGCATTATCGCCAAACGCGGTTTCAACCGTTGGCTGGTTCCGCCAGCTGCATTGGCAATCCACCTGTGTATCGGCATGGCCTACGGCTTCTCGGTGTTCTGGCTGCCGCTGTCCAAGGCAATCGGCATCAAGACCGCTGTTGCCTGCCCGGCTGACATGGGTTTCTTCGAGCAAGTCATTTCGTCCAGCTGTGATTGGCCGATTTCCATGCTCGGCTGGATCTACACCCTGTTCTTCATTTTCCTGGGTTGCTCCGCAGCCATCTGGGGCGGCTGGCTGGAACACGCAGGCCCGCGCAAGGCCGGTGTCGTCTCGGCACTGTGCTGGTGTGGTGGTCTGCTGATCTCGGCCCTGGGCGTTTATACGCACCAGATCTGGCTGATGTGGATCGGCTCGGGCGTGATCGGCGGTATCGGTCTGGGCCTGGGTTATATCTCGCCGGTCTCGACACTGATCAAGTGGTTCCCGGACAAGCGCGGCATGGCGACCGGCATGGCGATCATGGGTTTCGGCGGTGGCGCGATGGTTGGCGCTCCGTTGGCAACCGCACTGATGAGCCACTTCGCTACGCCTGACAGCGTTGGCGTCTGGCAGAGCTTCGTGGTCATGGCGGTGATTTACTTCATCTTCATGATCGGCGGCGCACTGTCCTATCGCGTTCCGCCGACCGGCTGGAAACCTGAAGGCTGGACCGCTCCGGCGAAGAAAGCCAACAGCGCGATGATCACCAACCGCCATGTGCACGTCAGTGTTGCGTGGAAAACGCCTCAGTTCCGTCTGGTTTGGCTGGTGCTGTGCCTGAACGTTTCGGCAGGCATCGGCATCCTCGGCATGGCTTCGCCCCTGCTGCAGGAAGTGTTCGGCGGCAAGCTGCTAGGCACCGATCAGCCGTTCGGCCAACTGGATGCCTCGCAACTGGCGGCCATCGCGGCGATCGCGGCCGGCTTCACCGGTCTGCTGAGCCTGTTCAACATCGGCGGTCGTTTCTTCTGGGCTTCGTTCTCGGACTACATCGGCCGTAAAGCCACCTACTTCGTGTTCTTCGCGCTGGGCTTTTTGCTCTACGCGTCGGTGCCGACCCTGGGTCACCTGGGCAGCGTTGCGCTGTTCGTGGCGGCGTTCTGCGTCGTGCTGTCGATGTACGGCGGCGGTTTCGCGACCGTTCCGGCTTATCTGGCTGACCTGTTCGGTACGCAAATGGTCGGTGCGATCCACGGTCGTCTGCTGACCGCATGGGCGGCCGCTGGCGTGCTCGGCCCTGTGCTGGTGAACTACCTGCGTGAGTATCAGTTGAGCCACGGCGTTGCACGGGCCGATGCTTACGACATCACCTTGTACATCCTCGCGGGTCTGCTGGTGCTGGGCTTTATCTGCAACCTGCTGGTGCGTCCTGTGGCCGACAAATACTTCATGACCGACGAGCAATTGAAGGCTGAGCAAGCCATCGGTCACGATGCCGGCGCTGACCACAGCACTTCGCTGGAATGGAAAGCGGACCCGAGCACCAAGCCGTTGGCGATTCTGGCCTGGCTGGCAGTGGGCATTCCGTTGGCGTGGGGCGTGTGGATCACTCTGCAGAAAACTGCGGTGCTGTTTCACTAAAACCATGGCGGGATCGGTCTGAAGATTTCAGGCTGAACCCGTTGGTGTGAGGGTGGGAGCGAGCTTGGTCGCGAAGGCGGTCAGACAGTCGACAGATATGTCGAATGTAAGGACCTCGTCGCGAGCAACCTCGCTCCCACTTTTTTTCCGAAATGTCTTCGCTTGTACACACATGTCTATCCCATGCGGCCCGCATTTCCCTCGGTCCGGCATTGCTCGCTTCATGTTTCTGTTTCCCTGCCACACGCCTATAATGGCCGCCTTTTCGCCCAATGATTTTGCGGAGCTGGTGATGGCCGAACGTATGGTGTTCGTCGAGCGCGACACTCTGGAAACCCAGATCAAAGCCTCGATCAACCTGGATGGCACAGGAAAGTCCCGATTCGATATCGGCGTTCCTTTTCTTGAACACATGCTCGACCAGATTGCCCGTCACGGGCTGATCGATCTGGACATCGAATGCAAAGGCGACCTGCATATCGACGATCACCACACCGTGGAAGATGTCGGCATCACGCTGGGTCAGGCGTTCAGCAAAGCCATCGGCGACAAAAAAGGCATCCGTCGCTACGGCCACGCCTACGTCCCCCTGGATGAAGCGCTGTCGCGCGTGGTCATCGACTTCTCCGGTCGGCCTGGCCTGCAAATGCACGTGCCGTACACCCGCGCCACCGTTGGCGGCTTCGATGTAGACCTGTTCCAGGAGTTCTTCCAGGGCTTCGTCAACCACGCCAACGTCACGCTGCACATCGACAACCTACGCGGCCACAACACCCACCACCAGATCGAAACCGTCTTCAAGGCGTTCGGCCGTGCGTTGCGCATGGCGGTGGAGCTTGACGACCGCATGGCTGGCCAGATGCCGTCGACCAAAGGCGTGCTGTAATGCAGACCGTTGCCGTTATCGACTATGGCATGGGCAATCTGCACTCGGTGGCCAAGGCGCTGGAGCACGTCGGCGCCGGTCGCGTGCTGATCACCAGCGATGCCGACGTCATTCGTGAAGCTGATCGTGTCGTGTTTCCCGGTGTTGGTGCGATTCGCGACTGCATGGCGGAAATTCGTCGCCTGGGCTTCGATGCTCTGGTGCGTGAAGTCAGCCAGGACCGTCCGTTTCTCGGGATCTGCGTCGGCATGCAGGCGCTGATGGAGCGCAGCGAAGAGAGCGGCGGCGTTGACTGCATCGGCACTTTCCCCGGTCAGGTCCGTTTCTTCGGCAAGGACCTCCACGAAGACGGCCAGCATCTGAAAGTCCCGCACATGGGCTGGAATGAAGTGGCGCAGGCCGTGGATCACCCGCTGTGGGCCAACATTCCGGACATGGCGCGGTTCTACTTCGTGCACAGCTACTACATCGAATCGCCGAACCCCCAGCAGATCGTTGGTCGTGGCCATTACGGTCACGACTTCGCCGCTGCATTGGCCGATGGCTCGCGCTTCGCCGTGCAATTCCATCCCGAGAAGAGCCATACCCATGGCCTGCAGTTGCTGCAGAACTTCGCGGCGTGGGACGGCCGCCGGTAATGAGCAAGAAGACCAAACCGCCGATTCTGACCCTCACTCCCGAACAGGAGAGCGAGGCGTGCCACACGATCAAGCGGTTCATGGAAGACCGTTTCGAACTAGACCTGGGTTCGTTCGAAGCGGCTGAAATTCTGGAATTGTTCACCCGCGAGATCGCACCGCATTACTACAACCGGGCGATCTTCGATGTTCAGACGCACCTCAAGGAGCGTTTCGAAAGCATCGAAAGCGACCTGTGGGCGTTGGAGAAAAGCAGCTAGAAGCGGCAAGTTTCAAGCTGCAAGAATGGTTAGATGCGCAGACTTGCAGCTTATAGCTCGCGGCTCGCAGCTCTTTTGACGAAGGAAAAAGAATGCTCATTATTCCCGCGATCGACCTTAAAGATGGCGCCTGTGTACGTCTGCGCCAGGGCCGGATGGAGGATTCCACGGTGTTCTCCGATGATCCGGTGAGCATGGCTGCCAAGTGGGTTGAAGGCGGTTGCCGTCGCTTGCACCTGGTGGACCTGAACGGTGCGTTCGAAGGCCAACCAGTCAATGGCGAGGTCGTGACGGCGATTGCGCGTCGTTACCCGAATCTGCCGATCCAGATCGGCGGCGGTATCCGCTCGCTGGACACCATCGAGCACTACGTCAAAGCCGGCGTGAGTTACGTGATCATCGGCACCAAGGCGGTCAAGGATCCTGACTTCGTCGCCGAAGCCTGCCGCGCGTTCCCGGGCAAAGTGATCGTGGGCCTGGACGCCAAAGACGGCTTTGTCGCCACCGACGGCTGGGCAGAAGTCAGCACGGTGCAGGTGATCGATTTGGCCAAGCGCTTCGAAGCCGACGGCGTCTCGGCCATCGTTTATACCGACATCGCCAAAGACGGCATGATGCAGGGCTGCAACGTCCCGTTCACCGCCGCGCTGGCCGCTGCGACCCGCATTCCGGTAATCGCCTCGGGCGGCATCCACAACCTGGGCGACATCAAAGCGCTGCTCGACGCAAAAGCACCGGGCATCATCGGCGCAATCACCGGCCGTGCGATCTATGAAGGCACGCTGGATGTGGCTGAAGCACAGGCGTTTTGTGATTCGTACAAAGGCTGACTGCCACGCCCCGTGTAGGAGTGAGCTTGCTCGCGATAGCAGTGTGTCAGACGTATGTTTGCTGACTGACCCGGCGCATCGCGAGCAAGCTCACTCCTACAGGGACGTGCTTCAAATCAGAATGTTGTGATGTTGGGCAGATTCCCAACCGTTTTCGGAGAACCGGCCCATGGCCCTCGCCAAACGCATCATCCCTTGCCTGGACGTCGACAACGGCCGTGTGGTCAAGGGCGTGAAGTTCGAGAACATCCGCGACGCCGGTGATCCGGTCGAGATCGCCCGGCGTTATGACGAGCAGGGTGCCGACGAGATTACCTTCCTTGACATCACCGCCAGCGTTGATGGCCGCGACACCACGTTGCATACCGTCGAGCGCATGGCCAGTCAGGTGTTCATCCCGCTGACCGTGGGTGGCGGCGTGCGCACGGTGCAGGACATCCGCAACCTGCTCAACGCCGGTGCGGACAAGGTGTCGATCAATACCGCCGCGGTATTCAACCCCGAGTTCGTCGGTGAAGCCGCTGCGCGGTTTGGTTCGCAATGTATCGTCGTGGCCATCGACGCCAAGAAGGTCTCGCTGCCCGGCGAAACCCCACGCTGGGAAATCTTCACCCACGGCGGTCGCAAGCCGACTGGGCTGGACGCGGTGATGTGGGCGAAGAAGATGGAAGACCTGGGCGCTGGGGAAATCCTGCTGACCAGCATGGATCAGGACGGCATGAAGAACGGTTTCGACCTGGGCGTGACCCGGGCGATCAGCGATGCCCTTGGCATCCCGGTCATCGCATCGGGTGGCGTAGGCAATCTTGAGCATCTGGCCGCCGGCGTGCTGGAAGGCCACGCCAGTGCCGTGCTGGCAGCGAGTATTTTCCACTTCGGCGAATACACTGTGCCAGAAGCAAAGGCGTACATGGCGGCGCAAGGGATCGTGGTTCGCTGAGGCGCCTCCGGCCGTTCAGCCGCTGAATATCGGCGGCCGTCTAGCACTATTCGCGGGCAAGCTCGCTCCCACATTGGGGGCGTGCGCCCCGGTGGGGTCATGACCGACCTGCTCTGAAAACGACCATGCCTACCGCCGAACTGGACTTTGCAGATCGTTAACGGCACTCTCTTGCCGTCGTCAGGATCAGGTGCCAGGGATATGTTCAAAGGTGTTTTTCTTGCACTGATCAGCGTCGCGACGTTGCTGTCAGGAGCCGCCCGGGCCGACGATGCACCGGCCTATTCGATGGTCCTTCTGACCGAAAACTTCCCCCCTTACAACATGGCCACCGACGGCAAGAATTTCGCCCAGGAAGCCAACATCAAGGGCATCGCCGTCGAAGTGGTGCGCGAGACCTTCAAGCGCGCCGGTATCGGCTACAACATGACCCTGCGCTTCCCTTGGGATCGCATCTACAAACTGGCGATGGAAAATCCCGGCTATGGCGTCTTTGTGACTGCGCGATTGCCCGAGCGCGAAACGCTCTTCAAGTGGGTCGGCCCCATTGGCCCCGACGACTGGATTCTGCTGGCGCGGGCTGACAGCCCAATCCAGCTGAGCACGCTTGAGGCCGCGCGGTCTTACCGAATCGGGGCCTACAAGGGCGACGCCATCGCAGTGGAGCTTGCGCGTCAGGGCATGAAGCCGATCACCGTGCTCAGCGACAAAGACAACGCCAGGAAGCTGGTCGATGGTCAGCTCGATCTGTGGGCCACCGGCGATCCGGCGGGGCGGTACCTGGCGCGGCAGGAGGGCATTACGGGATTGAAGACCGTGCTGCGCTTCAACAGCGCCGAACTGTTTTTGGCGCTGAACAAAGACACCCCCGATGCCGTAGTCACCCGCTTGCAAAACGCGCTGGATCAGCTCCGCAAGGAAGGCGTGGCCGATTCGATTTTCGCCAAATACCTCTGATCACTTATCGGACCTCTGGCGAAGCGCCTTCGGCCTAGCGATAACGCCCGTTCTTGCCATGGCCGGCCATCGCCTCATTTCCGCGCTCAGTGACCATGTGGCGGATCTCGATCAGCTCTATACCTTGGGATTTAAGCTTGGGCAGCTCGCGCTCAAGCACGTCGAGCGTCACCGGATAGGGATGGCCGATCATTACGGCCGAGCCTTGCTTGTGAGCGAGCTTGATCGCCGTCTGAAGCTGGCCGCTAATGGCCTCTGCGGTGCGCTCGTCGTCGAGGAAGACATCCCTGGACACGCTGGCCAGCCCAATCTTCTGGGCTTCAGCCGCCGCAACGGTTTTGGCGCTGGTGCGGCTGTCGACCAGAAACAGATGACGTCGCTGCAGCTCACCTACCAGCCAGCCCATGGCCACCGGCTCAGCGGTCATGCGGCTGCCCATGTGGTTATTGATGCCAGCGGCGTAGGGGACTTTCAGCAGCGCAGCGTTCAGGCGCGATTCGAGCTCGGGCAGGGGCAGTTCGGGATGCCAGGCGTAGGGCCCGGTCGCCGGATCCATGGGCATGTGCAGCATGACCGTCTTGCCAGCCTTGTGCGCCTGGCGGGCGAAGTCGGTGGCGTGGGGGGTGTCGGGCATGATCGCCAGCGTCACGGGGCCGGGAAGGGCCAGCGCGCGGCTGTCCCGTTCAGGGTTTTGCCCGAGATCGTCGATGATCAAACTGAGATAGGCGACCTTCGGCGCTTTGCCGGCGGTCGCTGGGGATTCGACGGGCGCTGCGTGTGCAGCACCCGTTGTCACGACAAGGGCGCCAATGAGCCCGGTCAACCAGACGCGCACCTCAATTGCCGCGCGTGACACTCAAACCCTTAAGCAAGCTGAGGGCCTGGTTCATCTGGTAGTCATCGTCCTGCGGACGCGCCTTGCCAGCCTTGGCCTTGGTGGTCGGTTTGTCCGCGCCGCCGTTGCCGTTGCCCAAGTGACCGAGCAGATCGGCCTCTTTGTAGTTGTCGCCATCGGCTTCGGCGGTGAGCTTGGCGCGTTTGACTTCGATGTCCGGGTTGATGCCCTGAGCCTGAATCGAGCGGCCGTTCGGCGTGTAATACAGCGCCGTGGTGATCTTCAGCGCGCGGTCGTTGGCCAGCGGCAGAACGGTTTGCACCGAGCCTTTACCGAACGTATCGGTGCCCATCAGGATGCCGCGCTTCTGGTCTTGCAAGGCACCGGCGACGATCTCCGACGCCGAGGCGCTGCCGCCGTTGATCAGCACAACCAGAGGCACGCCTTCGCTGGCGTCGGCCGGGTCTGCCGAGAAACGCAGTTCGGAGTTGGCGATGCGGCCCTTGGTGTAAACGATCAGGCCCTTGGTCAGAAAGTGGTCAGCCACTTCGACTGCCGCCTGCAACACGCCACCCGGGTTGTTGCGCAGGTCGAGGATCAGGCCGCTCATCTTCTTGCCGTTGTCTTTGCGCAGTTTGGCCAGCGCCTTGCCGACTTCCTCACCGGTCTTGACCTGGAACTGGGTGATGCGGATGTAGCCGTAACCCGGCTCCAGCATCTGCGCCTTCACGCTCTTCACCTGAATGGTGGCGCGCGCCAGCGTCACGTCGAACGGGGTGCCGCCGTCACGTACCAGCGTGAGGGTGATTTTCTCGCCGAGCTTGCCGCGCATCTTGTCCACGGCTTCCTGCATGGTCTGGCCCTGGGTCGGCGTGCCGTTGATCTTGACGATCAAGTCGCCTGCCTCAATGCCGGCCTTGGACGCAGGGGTGTCATCGATGGGAGAGACCACCTTTACAAAGCCGTCTTCGACGCCCACTTCGATACCCAACCCGCCGAACTCGCCGCTGGTGCTTTCCTGCAGCTCCTGGAAATCTTCCGGGCCCAGGTAAGCGGAGTGCGGATCGAGGTTACTGAGCATGCCCTTGATGGCGTTTTCCAGCAGGGTCTTGTCATCTACGGGTTCGACGTACGCGGCTTTGATCCGGTCCATGACCTCGGCGAAGGTGCGCAGCTCGTCGAGCGGCAGCGGCGCCTTGATGTTCGCGGCATTGGCGGGCGCAGTGGCGGCTGGCGCAGCGGCAGGTGCGGCACCGGCAGCCTGGGCCAGAGGAGCACCGATAACGACGGCGATAGTCAGGGCCAGCGAGGTGAGGCGGGACGAAAACAGCATGTCTTACGAACTCCTGAGTGAGGTGTCGACTTATCCTTGAGTGCGACACCATTGGGCCGGATCACTAGGGCGACCCTGCTGACGAATAGCGAAATACAACGCCGGAGTGTCCTGACCGCCACCACTGTTACCGACAGTGGAGATCGCTTCTCCGGCTTTTACGACGTCACCGGCCTCTTTCAACAGGCTCTGGTTGTGACCGTACAGACTCAAATAACCATTGCCGTGGTCGAGAATGACCAGAAGCCCGGCGCCGCGCAACCAGTCGGCGAAGACCACCCGACCGCCGTGCACCGCGCGGACCTGGCTGCCTGCAGCCGCACTGATCAACACGCCGTCCCACTTGGTGCGCTCGTCATCGCCACGGCTTTCACCGAATCGCGCCAACAATCGACCATCGACGGGCCAAGGAAGTTTTCCCTTTGCTTGCTCAAAAGCGCCGCCGTACGACTGACCGGCACTGGAAACCATCGCGCCGGGCGCTTTGGTCGGGCGACGCGGGGCTTCATCGATGTCGTCCTTGCTGTTGTCTTTTTCACGGCTTTTCGCCAACGCTTCCTGCTCGCGCTGCCGTTTCTCGGCCTCTTGCTGCGCGAGCAACGCCTTCTGGCGCGCCTCTTCGGCTTCACGGGCCTGGCGGGCGAGGGTCTCCTCGATGGTCTTGAGGACTTTGGTCAGGTCGGCTTGATCCTGCTGCCGCGACTGCAGCTTCTGGTCGCGAACCTTGTAGTCCTGATTCAACTTGGCCAGCGCTACCTGCCGTTCCTGGCGCACGGTATCGAGCTGGGCTTTCTGGTCATCCAGCGAGCTCTTCTGCACCAGGAGCTGCGCTTGCTGCAGGTCGATGTCTTTCTCGACGCCGGCCAGCTGGCGCAGGGTTTCATTGAAGCTGCGCAACTGCTCCAGGCGCGCCTGGCTCAGGTAATCGTAATAGGTGAGGGTGCGGGCGAATTTCTCTGGGTTCTGCTGATTGAGCAGCAGTTTGAGGTATTCCTGGCGGCCGCTCTGGTACGCAGCGCGGGCCTGAATGGCGATCAGTCGTTGTTGTTCAACGCGTGCGCTTTGGAGTTTTTTTTTCTCCTGGTCGAGCCGTTGCAGCTCGCTTTCAGTCTTTTTTAGTTCTTTTTGCAGGGCCTCCACCTGCTTTTCCAGCTTGCCCATCTCCGTTTCAGTGGAGCGCAGGTCTTTCTGAACGCCTGACTTTTCTTCCTGCAGCTGGCTCAGCGCTTTCTTCAGTTCGGTGATGTCCTGACGCGTGGCATCCAGCTGTTTCTGCGTTTGTGCGCGATCATCGTCGGCGAAGGCCGGATTGAGCATACAAATCAAAGCGAGGGTGATCAGGGCGCGAAGCATGAGGTTGGGCGATACCAGGAGTGAAGACGGGACTAGTATGCCCGGCGGTGGCTGCAAAAAAAACGCTCGGACGACTTGGCCGTCAGACATTTCATACAAAACCGGCCCGCCAGCGACTGGCGGACCGGTTCGAGAGGCTTACTTGGCGACCAGAATCGACGTGCCGGTCATTTCTTGCGGGATTTCCATGCCGAGCAGCGTCAGCATGGTGGGCGCGACGTCCGCCAATACGCCGCCATCGCGCACCTTCAGGTCACGCTTGCCGACATAAATGAACGGCACCGGCTCGGTGGTGTGAGCGGTGTGAGGCTGGTGGGTCTCCTCGTTGGTCATCTGTTCGACGTTGCCGTGGTCGGCCGTAATCAGCGCTTCTCCGCCGACTTTTTCCAGCGCCTGGGTGATGCGCCCGACGCAGACGTCCAGGCACTCAACGGCCTTGACGGCGGCTTCCATGATCCCGCTGTGGCCCACCATGTCGCCGTTGGCGTAGTTGACGACGATCACGTCATAACGCTGATGCTCGATGGCGTCGACAATTCGGTCGGTGACTTCCGGCGCGCTCATTTCTGGCTGCAGGTCGTAAGTCGCCACTTTGGGTGAAGGGATCAGGATGCGCTCTTCGCCAGGGAAGGGTTCTTCACGGCCACCGGAGAAGAAGAACGTCACGTGGGCGTACTTCTCGGTCTCGGCGATGCGCAGCTGAGTCTTGCCGTTGTTCGACAGGTATTCGCCGAGCACGTTGTGCAGGCCGGCCTTTTCGAACGCCGCGGGTGCGTCGATGTTGGCGGCGTACTTGGTCAGCGTGACGAAGCCGGCCAGCTTGGCCTGACGGCGACGGGCGAAGTCCGCGAAATCGTCTTCGACGAATACGCGGGTCAGTTCGCGGGCGCGGTCGGAACGGAAGTTCATGAACACCACCGCGTCGCCGTCTTCGACTGTCACCGGCGCGCCGATGCTGGTGGCTTTAACGAATTCGTCGTTCTCGCCTCGCTCATAAGCGGCGTCCAGCGCGGCCTTGGCGTTGTCGGCGTGGAACTCCGAAGTGCCGTCGACGATCAGGTTGTAGGCAGCTTCGACACGGTCCCAGCGATTGTCGCGGTCCATGGCGAAGTAACGGCCGATGATCGTGGCGGTGCGACCTTTGCCCAGGCGCGCGTAGGCTGCTTCCATGGTCTCAAGGTATTGATGGGCACTGCGCGGTGGCGTGTCGCGACCATCGAGGAAGGCGTGCAAGTAGATCTTGTCGGCGCCGCGCTTGGCGGCCAGCTCGACCATCGCCACCAGGTGATCTTCATGGCTGTGAACGCCGCCATCGGACAACAGGCCGAGGATGTGCACGGCCTTGCCGGCGCCGACCGCTTGATCGACTGCTTTGCAGATGGCGGGATTTTCGAAGAACTCGCCGTCGCGGATCGCTTTGGTCACGCGGGTGAAGTCCTGATACACCACGCGGCCGGCGCCCAGGTTCATGTGGCCGACTTCGGAGTTGCCCATCTGCCCGTCAGGCAGACCGACATCCATGCCGGACCCGGAGATCAAGCCGTTTGGCATGGTCTGGTACAAGCGATCGAAGACCGGCATCTTCGCTGCGTAGACCGCATTGCCGTGGTGGCTGTCGCTGTGACCGAAGCCGTCCAGGATGATCAGAACCAAAGGTTTAGGCGTGGTAGTCATGAGTCCCACTCTTGGCTAATAGGTGAAGTAGAAAAAAGATCGACAGTTTAGGGACAAGTTCAAATCGGCAACAAGCTAAACGACGTCACTGCCGTACGGGCTTTGGCCGACCTTGGGTGCTGTGTATACTGGCCGACATTTTAACGCCCTGGAACCTGATGATGGTTGCTCACCTGATTGAATTTGCCACGAATCACTATTTGCTGACGGGTGCTTTCGTCATCCTGCTGGGCCTGCTGATCGCAACCGAGCTTAGCAAAGGCGGCCGCAGCCTGAGCACCGGCGAATTGACCGCTCTGGTCAACCGCGACGAAGCCGTTGTCATCGACGTCCGCGCCAAGAAAGACTTCACTGCCGGCCACATCGTCGGCGCGGTGAATTTCCCCCAGGACAAAATCCTGACTCGCACTTCGGAGCTGGAGAAATTCAAGCCTAAAACCCTGATCATCGTCGACGCCGCTGGCCAGCACGCAGGCCATACCGCACGCGAACTGCTGAAAGCGGGCTTCAACGCCGCCAAGCTGTCCGGTGGTATTTCGTCATGGCGCGGTGACAACCTGCCGCTGGTGAAGTGAAATGACCGACGTCGTCGTCTACTCCAGCGATTACTGCCCTTATTGCTCCCGCGCCAAGTCGTTGCTGGCGGGCAAGGGTGTCGGCTTCCAAGAGATCAAGGTCGACGGCAAGCCACAGATTCGCGCTGAAATGACTAAAAAATCCGGGCGTACCTCGGTTCCGCAGATCTGGATCGGCCCGGTCCATGTTGGCGGTTGCGATGACCTGTTCGCGCTGGAGCGCGCCGGCAAGCTGGATAAGCTGCTGAGCGCCTGAATTCGAACCGGGATGTGGAAACGATGGTTTTTTGCACAGCCCGGAAGCCTACAAGACCCCAATGTAAGGATCTGAGATGACTGATCAACCGAATAACGGCGCCACTTCCAACGAAGAAGAAGCACCGCAGTTTTCCCTGCAACGCATCTACGTCCGCGACCTGTCGTTCGAAGCGCCAAAAAGCCCGGCGATCTTCCGTCAAGAATGGACCCCGAGCGTTAGCCTGGACCTGAACACCCGCCAGAAGCAGCTGGAAAATGACTTCTACGAAGTCGTGCTGACCCTGTCCGTCGAAGTGAAGAACGGCGACGAAATCGCCTTCATCGCTGAAGTCCAGCAAGCCGGTATCTTCCTGATCAAGGGCCTGGATGCCAGCTCGATGAGCCACACCCTGGGCGCGTTCTGCCCGAACATCCTCTTCCCGTACGCTCGCGAAACCATCGACAGCCTGGTTGTCCGTGGCTCGTTCCCTGCGCTGATGCTGGCCCCGGTGAACTTCGACGCCCTGTACGCGCAAGAACTGCAACGCATGCAGGAAAGCGGCGAAACGCCAACGCCTACCGTTCAGTAAGCGTTGTCGCTGCAATAAAAAAGCGCCTGTGAGGGCGCTTTTTTGTGGGCGGCATTCGGCGGTGCTGCGGGTGGGTTACTTGAACCCCAACTGCCGCCAGCCTTCATACACCGCCACTGCGACAGTATTCGACAGATTCAAACTGCGGCAACCTTCGCGCATCGGCAGGCGCAGGCGTTGGTCGCTCGACAGCGGATCCAGCACCTCCGGCGGCAGCCCTCGGCTTTCCGGGCCGAATAGGAAAGCATCGCCTTCCTGGAATTGCGCATCGTGGAAAACCCGCGAGCCCTTTGTGGTAAAAGCAAACAGCCGCGGGTGGCCGATGCTTTCAAGGCAGCTCGGCAGGTCGGCGTGACGATGCAGCGTGGCGTATTCGTGGTAATCAAGGCCGGCTCGACGCAGGCGTTTGTCATCCAGCTCGAAGCCCAGCGGCTCGATCAAATGCAGGCTGCAGCCGCTGTTGGCGCAGAGCCTGATGATGTTGCCGGTATTCGGCGGAATTTCTGGTTGAAAAAGGATCACGTGAAACATGCACGGCTCCGAACGAAAGGACGGGATGCATTCTACCCCTGAAGAAGACCCCAGGCCGAAGCTATGGCCCAAGTTTCTGGGCTCGGTGGCGATCGTTGGTGTGATGGTCGGGCTGATGATCGGCCGCGTGACGACCCCGGACCCCATCCAGCTGCAAACCGTCGAAGTGCTGCCGAACGGCGTTGCCGTGTGGTTTAACCGCGAGCCGCAGCTTCATGGTGAACACATCGACGGTGCTGTGGCGCTGCTGTTCAACGCCCAGGGTCAGGCGCAGAAAGGCGAACTGAAGCTCAACGGCAAAGACGTGCGCTGGAGAGTGCAACGAAGTGATAAAGGGCTGTTGCTGAACCTGCTGGCGGCCCGTCCTCTGCACGGCGACTGGCGCGGTGCAACCCAGGACGGGCGCTGGAGACTGGAGGTCAGTCTCCGGGAGGAATAAAAGAGGGGAATCCCCGGCCTGCCTGTACCAAGGTCCCCAAAACTGGTGATGTATAACCTATTGCAGCGTGCGTGCCAGTTTTAGGAAATTTCCGTAGGAATATTCGTAATGTCCTGCAGGAGACGGATTTAGGGCCTTTCAGCCCGCGCCTTTTATAGACGGGTATAGGGATGAGGTTCGAATCGACTTTCGGGGTTGGATAATTGGTGAGCGTTTTTGCACGCTATTCGCGCATTCTCCGAGTACGAGAGACCAAAGTGATGCACGCCAAAGCGGAGCGGCAAGGTTGCTCTTAATCTCGCCGCCTTCAGTACATATGGGTACATGAATGGTCTGTAACCTCGCTGAGCCCTAAAATTGTGGGACCGGCTTTAGCCGGGAAAGCGTCAGGCGTTACGCCGCAAATCTATAGCGCACCTGGCGGCCTCTTCCCGGCTGAAGCCGGTCCCACTAAAAGCATCGCGTGCATGCAGTGGGCTCGCTGAACCCTAAATTATGGGACCGGCTTTAGCCGGGAAGGCGTCAGGCGTTATGCCGCAAATCTATAGCGCACCTGGCGGCCTCTTCCCGGCTAAAGCCGGTCCCACTAAACGCATCAGCGCGCCTGCCGGCGTCTTATCAAAACGGCGCATCACCCAGAATCGTTGCGCGGTGCATCACGCGGCGCTGCGGACGGTAATCGTCGACTGCGTAATGCTGGGTTACGCGGTTGTCCCACATCGCCACGTCGTTTGCCTGCCAGCGCCAGCGCAGGGTGAATTCCGGACGCGTACCGTGGGCGAGCAGCAATTTCAGGATCGCCTCACTCTCGGCAGCTTCCAATTCATTGATCCGGGTGGTGAAGCCGTCGTTCACGAACAATGCTTTACGACCGCTCACCGGGTGCGTGCGAATGACCGGGTGCGACAGCGGCGGGTTCTTGCGGCGGGTCTCCTCCCAACGCGCGAGGTCTTCAGCCGTATTGCCAAAGCGCTCCAGCGGGAATGACCGGGTGAAGTCATGGGTCGCGGTGAGACCATCGAGCAACATCTGCATCGGCCGGGACAGCGCCTCGAACGCAGCGATGCCGCTCGCCCACAACGTATCCCCACCGTAAGCCGGCACCTGCTTGGCGCTGAGCACCGCGCCCAGCGCAGGGGTCGGCAGAAAGGTGACGTCGGTGTGCCAGATGGCGTTGTCGCGCACGTCGGTGACCGCGGTATCGAGGATCAGCACTTCAGGCTGTTCCGGCACGTTGGGGTAGATCGGATGGATGTGCAGGTCACCAAAGTTGGCGGCGAATCGCGCTTGTTGTTGCGGCGTGATCGGCTGATCCCGGAAGAACAGCACCTGATGATCAAGCAGCGCTTGCTCGATGGCGTTGCGTTGTTCATCGGTCAGGTCGCGGCTGAGGTCAACGCCGCTGATCTGTGCGCCCAACGCCGGGCTGAGCGGGTGTATGTCAATGCTCATGGTGTTCTCGTGTGTTCGGCGCCGAAGTGTCGGCGTAGTCAGTAATAAGGTCTTGGATTCAGTGATTCTGGCCGTGCCAGGGCACGAGCTTGCGTTGCAGTGCGCGCAGGCCCATTTCCAGCGCGAAGGCGATCAGCGCGATGACCAGAATTCCCAGCACTACTACATCGGTCACCAGAAACTGCGCGGCGGACTGGACCATGAAGCCGAGGCCACTGGTGGCGGCGATCAACTCGGCCGCCACCAGCGTCGACCAACCCACGCCGAGGCCGATGCGCACGCCGGTCAGGATGTCGGGCAGGGCGCTGGGCAGGATGACATGACGGATGAGCTGCCAGCGGCTGGCGCCCAGAGACTGAGCCGCGCGCAGTTTTGCGCTGTCGACCGTGCGCACACCGGTCGCGGTGGCGATGGCGATCGGCGCGAAGATCGCCAGATAAATCAGCAGGACCTTGGAGAATTCGCCAATGCCGCACCAGATCACGATCAACGGCAGGTAGGCCAGGGGCGGCACTGGGCGGTAGAACTCGATCAGCGGGTCGAAAATCCCGCGCGCGATTCGGTTATGACCAATGGCGATGCCGACGGGAATGGCCGTCAGCACGGCGAAGAACAGCGCCAGTCCGATGCGTTGCAGGCTCGCCCCCAAGTGCTGCCAGAGCGTGGAGTCCATGTAGCCTTTGGTCATCAACAGCCAGGCTTTTTCAAGCACAGCGGCAGGCGGCGGAAGAAACAGCGGTTCGACCCACTCAAGGGCTGTGACCAACCACCAGCCGCCCAGCAGGAAAGCGAGGGTCAGCACGCTGATGGCGCGCGTGCTCACATAGAAAGAAGAGGGCTGGCGCGGTGCTGTTTGCACCGGCGCGCGAGTGAGGGCGGGCTCCGGCGATTGATAAAGACTCATGCCCGTTGCTCCCGAATGCTTTGCCGCTGGGAAAATACCCGCGCGAGCACGTGCTCGCGGGTTTCGATGAAGCGAGGGTCGGACTTGATGGCGCGAGCCGATTCACCTGCGCTGTAGCGCTGACCGAAGTCGAGCTTCAGGTGCTCGACAATGTGACCGGGGTTGGGCGCAAGCAGAATCAGATCGGTCGACAGGAACACCGCTTCTTCAATGTCGTGGGTGATAAGGAAGACCGGTTTGGCGCTGCGTTGCCAGACTTGCAGCAGCAGTTCTTGCATCTGTTCGCGGGTGAAGGCGTCGAGGGCGCCGAAAGGTTCGTCCATCAGCAGCACGCGCGGATCGGCCGCCAATGCGCGGGCAAGGCCCACACGTTGTTTCTGCCCGCCGGACAATTCCCAGATACGGCGCTTCTCGAAGCCGGCGAGATCAACCAGCGCCAGCATGTCCCGCGCTTTGCTCTCGCGTTTTTCACGGGGGACGCCCGCCAGCTCCAGCCCGAATGCGACGTTGGCCAGTACATCCTGCCAGGGCAGCAGAGCGTCATCCTGAAACACGACGCCGCGCTCGGCGCCGGGGCCGTTCACCGGGACGCCATCAAGGGTGATGCGGCCTGCGCTTGGCGCGACGAACCCGGCAATCAGGTTCAACAACGAAGTCTTGCCGCTGCCGGATGGGCCCAGGGCAACCAGCAGTTGCTGCGGACCAAGGGTCAGGGAAATATCCGACAGCACCGGCTCGGCCGCACCGGGATACTGTGCGCTGATGCGCTCCAGCTGTAACAGGGCCATGGCATGGACTCCGCTTCTAATAGATGTGCGTCAACGGCATGGCTGTCGAAGCCGGCTCGGTATCGGGTGGACGCCTTCGCTTACTGGGTGACGAACTTCGCGCTCACGTAAGGGGTGTAATCGGCCAGGACGGCGTCGACCTTGCCTTGTTCCTTGAGGAACGCTGCGGTCTTGGTGATGGCGTCGGTGGTTGGCGCGCCCAGTTCAGTTACCTGATCAGCCGCCAGCGGGTAGACGTTGCCCTGCAACAGGCCCGGGATGTCGCCAGGTTTGGCGCCGGAGAGTTTCACCAGCTTGTCGACGTTGCTGGCATCGGCCAGCCAGGCGGCAGGGTCCTTGCGGTAGGCGGCGTAGGCTTCCAGAGTGGTTTTGGCGAAGGCTTTGACGACCTCAGGATGCTTGTCGGCGAAGTCCTTGCGCACGATCCACGCATCAAAGGTCGGCGCGCCGACTTTCGCCAGCTCGCCCGAGGTGATCAGCACTTTGCCTGTCTCCTTGGCCACGCCGAGCGCCGGGTCCCAGACGTATGTGGCGTCGATGTCACCGCGCTTCCATGCCGCCGCAATGGCCGGTGGGGCGAGATTGAGGATGGTCACTTTCGCCGGGTCGATTTTCCAGTACTTCAGGGCAGCGAGCAGGCTGTAGTGGCCCGTCGATACGAACGGCACGGCGATCTTCTTCCCGATCAAATCCTGTGGGCCGTTGATGCCGGAGCCATTACGCGCAACCAGCGCCTCGGCAGCGCCGATCTGGGTGGCAATAAGGAACGTTTCCACCGGTACTTTGCGCGTTGCCGCCGCGGTGAGAGGGCTGGAGCCGAGGTAGCCGATCTGGACGTCACCCGACGCGATCGCCGTGATCACGTCCGCGCCATTATCGAATTTGCGCCATGAAATCTTCGAGCCCGTCGCCTTTTCATAGGCGCCATCAGCCTGAGCGACTTTCGCCGGATCCACGGTGGTCTGGTAGGCGACGGTGAATTCAGCGGCCTGGGCGAAGAGTGCCGAGCCGGCAAGCGACAAGGCGGCCAGGACGCGTAGGGGTTTGAGCAGTTTCATGGTGACGCTCCGTAGAAAGGCACACCGCCTTCGAATGCCGCAGAGCCTAAATGATCTAAGAAAGTCGAAATAAATAACCTTTTGGAATTTGCTTAGTGTTAATTCCTATACGCGCGGGCTTGATGGGTGAGCATCGTGAGAGGAAAAACACCGAGCTCATGGACGATTCATCGAATCGTCACAATTTGTAAATACGATCGCGACGCCTGTTCAGCGATGTACCTGCAGGGATGGGGCGTTTCTCAAGGACTGATCTGGATGGATGCACGATACGGCGCCGAGTTTTGCCGTGGTTTTCTCCCCGATGAGGTTTTTTCTGGCTTCGTCAGAAAACAGACGGGGAGCAGGGTGACAACTGCAACGTTTGCGACTACCGGAAAAGAAATTCCATGTATTTCAGTCGGTTGGAGAGGCAATTCTCACCCGATTTCGCAGGACGACCGTGACTTACCGGTCAAGTTCCGGTCGTACGTCACCGCTAAACATATCGATCTGACGAACGGCATCGAAATATGTTTTGGGAATTAGGGATTAGGGCCGATACACTCCGCAACGGACGGCTGAAACGGCTTGTGACATATAACTGCTTGGCATAAAAGCAGGTCTAACAAGTCTTTTTAGGTTTAAAGGATTTCCCTTACCTTGCAGCCAGCTGTACCGCGGTCTAGTCAATTAGTCTTGGGGCCATTGACTCGCCGAGTCAGGTCCGGCGCTAATCGCGCATCCTCGGTTTTGAGCCTTAGGCTCTAGCCCGGGAACTACAAAAATTAGATTCATGAGGAGCGATACACAATGAAGAAGTCCACCCTGGCCTTGGCCGTATACGCAGGTGTCTTGGCTACTCAGGCCGGTGCAGCTGGTTTCCTGGATGACAGCAAAGCGACACTCAGTTCCCGTACTTTGTATTTCGAAGGTGATCCGCGCGAGCCGTCGTCGACTGGCGCCAAAGGGCAAGACCAGCGTCAGACCACTCAGGGTTTCCTGTTCAACTTTATCTCGGGTTACACCCCGGGTACTGTTGGGTTCGGCCTCGACGTTCAGGGCATGTACGGCATCAACCTGAGCGGCGGTATCGACAACCGTGCCGCTAACGGCAGTACTGCGAACACCGTTTCCCCTACAACTTCCGACGGTACGCCGGTGGCTGACTGGGCTCGCGCTGGGGCCAACGCCAAGGTCAAAGTCTCGAAGACCGAGTTGAAAGTCGGTAACGCTCTGCAGCCTAACCTGCCGATCCTCGTATCGAACGACGGTCGTCTGCTGCCGCAGACCTTCCAAGGTGGCATCGTCACTTCCAAGGAACTCGACGGTCTGACACTGACCGCCGGTAAGCTGACCCAAGCTGCCGGTCGTGCTTCCAGTAACTACGCTGACATGTCCTTGGCCGGTGGTTACAAAGGTTCGAACAACTTCCAGTTCGCAGGCGGCGACTACAAAGTCACCAAAGACCTGACCGTTCAGTACTACTACGCGAACCTTGAAGACTACTACAAGCAGCACTTCCTGGGCCTGGTCCACATCCTGCCGATCGCAGAGGACCAGTCGTTCAAGACCGACCTGCGTTACTTCCACAGCACCTCCGATGGCAAGAACGCCCATCAGGAAGTCAACACCGGCTATCGCTTCTCCAACGGCTACAGCAAAGACGGCCAGGGCGAAGTTGACAACGACACCTGGACTGCCATGTTCACCTACACCCTGGGTGGCAACGCATTCCTCTTGGGTTACCAGTCGGTGAGCGATGACGGCGGCATGCCGGTCATGAGCAACGGCAACGTTACCCGCAACAACCTCTCCAATGGTCGTAACGAAGGTGAAGGCGGTAACAGCGTTTACCTGTTCACCGACAGCATGATCACCAACTTCACCCGCGCCGGTGAGCAGACCAAGTTCGGTCAGTACTCGTATGACTTCGCACGCCTGGGCGTCCCTGGTCTGAAAGCTGCCATCGCTTACCTGTATGGCGATCAGATACGTCTGCAGAACGCATCGCTGGGTCGTGGTTCGGAGTGGGAACGTGACATGCGCATCGACTACGTGTTCCAGGACGGCTTCATGAAAGGCTTCGGCGTTACAGTTCGTCGCGCGAACCTGCGCTCCGATACCGATCTGTACGCTTCGCAGCAGAATACCGACCAGACTCGTGTGGTCCTCAACTACACCTACGCGTTCAAATAAGCGTGATGTGTTGAAAAGAGCCCCGCTTCGGCGGGGCTTTTTTATGCCTGAAACAATGTCATCCAGCACCAATCGTTCCTTTTGTTTTCAGATGCTGGGATGCACAGTGATTCATACCTCACCATCCAAGGAGCACGACTGAATGGGCCTCAAACTCGGCGACATCGCACCCGACTTCGAACAGAACTCCAGCGAAGGGCCAATCAAGTTTCATGAATGGCTGGATGGCAAATGGGCGGTATTGTTCTCGCATCCTGCCGACTTCACCCCGGTATGCACCACCGAGCTGGGCTTCACCGCAAAACTCAAAGACGAATTCGACAAGCGCAACGTCAAGGCGATTGCCCTGTCAGTGGACTCGGCCGAATCCCACACCCAGTGGATCGGCGACATCAACACCACGCAGAACACCCTTGTGAACTTCCCGATCCTGGCGGACGAAGATCGCAAGGTTTCCGAGCTCTATGACCTGATTCACCCCAATGCCAGCGAAACCCTGACGGTGCGTTCGCTGTTCGTGATCGATCCGAACAAGAAGGTGCGCCTGACCATCACCTACCCGGCCAGCACCGGTCGCAACTTCCACGAGATCCTGCGGGTAATCGATTCGCTGCAGCTGACCGACAACTACAAAGTCGCCACGCCGGCTAACTGGAAGGATGGTGAAGACGTTGTCATCGTGCCGTCGATCAAAGACGAAGCAGAGATCAAGGAACGCTTCCCTAAAGGCTATACCGCCGTTACCCCTTACCTGCGCCTGACGCCACAACCGAATCGCTGATACACCGGTTTCAACCATGACATTCGGGCCGATTTATCGGCCCTTTTTTTGTGCTGTGAACGCTGAACATGTTGGATATTTACGAGGGTTCTGACACAGCGCTATCGCACAGCCAACACAGCCCATGTGGGAGTGAGCTTGCTCACGAATGCTGTATTCCAGCCGCCGCGAATTTCAGTGCATGTATCGGCCGATTCGCGAGCAAGCTCGCTCCCACGGGATCGCGTATTACCGAAGAGCTAAACAATCTGTATATTCCTTTTGGTGCTAACCAAATGAATAAATATGATTTTAGAGAATAACTGTCCCCTGTTATGGTCTCTCCGTCCTGGCGAGATCGCCGGCAATGAATCCCTTTCCGCCTTACTGGTCCGCCATCGGACGAGCAGGTGCCACCTGTTAGCTACACACCAAAGGAGCGTGCCATGGGCACCGTTATTTTGCGTCGAAGCCTGGTCGCTCTGTTTGTTGCGGCGGTTTCCTTCGGCGTCCTTACTCAGGCCCAGGCCGATACCTTGCGCATCGGTTACCAGAAATACGGCACGCTGGTATTGCTCAAGGCAAAAGGGTCGCTCGAGAAAAAACTCGCCGACCAAGGCGTGCAGGTTCAGTGGACCGAGTTTCCCGGTGGTCCGCAGTTGCTTGAAGGCCTGAACGTGGGTTCGATCGACTTCGGCGTGACGGGCGAAACACCGCCTGTCTTTGCCCAGGCCGCTGGCGCTGATCTGCTGTACGTCGCCTCCGAGCCGCCGGCGCCCACCAGCGAAGCGATTCTGGTGCCCAAGGATTCGCCGATTACCTCGGTCAAAGACCTCAAAGGCAAGAAAGTCGTCCTCAACAAAGGCTCCAACGTGCACTACCTGTTGGTGCGCGCGCTGGAAGACGCCGGCCTGAAGTACACCGATATCCAGACCGTTTTCCTGCCGCCTGCCGATGCGCGTGCGGCCTTCGAGCGCGGCAGCGTCGATGCCTGGGTGATCTGGGATCCGTACCAGGCTGCCGCCGAGCAGCAGCTTCAAGCCAAGACACTGCGCGACGGCAAAGGCATCGTCGACAACAACCAGTTCTACCTGGCGACCAAACCCTATGCGCAGCAGCATCCCAAGGTGATTCAGACCCTGGTTGAAGAAGTGCGCGCGGTCGGCGATTGGTCCAAGGCCAACCCGGAAGAGGTGACCAAACAGGTCGCGCCACTGCTCGGCCTGCCGGAAGACATCACCCGCACGTCGGTGAAGCGTCAGGGCTACGGCGCCTCGTTCATCACGCCTGAAACCGTCGCCGCGCAACAAAAAATCGCCGACACCTTCTATCAGCTCAAGCTGATCCCTAAACCGTTGCGTATCGCTGATGTGATCTGGACGCCACCCGCTGCTGTCGCGAAAGCCCAGTAAGCCCGGCATTGGAAGGAGACAACTCCATGAGCGTGGAAAAAATCACCCACAGACTGGCGCCCTGGTTGCTACCGGTCCTGTTGTTGGCGATATGGCAACTGGCGGTCACCGCGGGCTGGCTGTCGACCCGCATTCTGCCGGCGCCGAGCGCTGTGATTGAGGCCGGCGTCACGCTGGTGCGCAGCGGGGAAATCTGGACTCATCTGGCGATCAGTGGCTGGCGTGCCGGGATCGGCTTTGCCATTGGCGGCGGGATCGGCCTGGCTCTGGGCTTCATCACCGGGCTGTCGAAATGGGGCGAACGCCTGCTGGACAGCTCCGTACAGATGATCCGCAACGTGCCCCACCTGGCGCTGATTCCGCTGGTCATCCTGTGGTTCGGCATCGACGAGACCGCGAAGATATTTCTGGTCGCGCTCGGCACGCTGTTCCCGATTTACCTGAACACGTACCACGGCATTCGCAACATCGATCCGGCGTTGGTGGAGATGTCCCGCAGCTACGGTTTGAGCGGCTTCGGACTGTTCCGCCATGTGATTCTGCCGGGCGCGATGCCTTCGATTCTGGTCGGCGTGCGGTTCGCGCTGGGCTTCATGTGGCTGACCCTGATCGTCGCGGAAACCATCTCGGCCAGCTCCGGCATCGGCTATCTGGCGATGAACGCCCGAGAGTTTTTGCAGACCGACGTTGTGGTGCTGGCGATCGTGCTTTACGCCGTACTCGGCAAATTGGCAGACCTCGCGGCGCGTGGTCTGGAACGGGTCTGCCTGCGTTGGCACCCGGCGTATCAAGTGGCTAAAGGTGGCGCGCAATGAGCAATCTCCAACAACCGGCAAACCTGTTGCGCGGGATTCCCTTGCAGGTCCGCAAGCTGAAAAAAACCTTCGGCTCGCGGGAAGTACTGAAAGACATCGATCTGCACATCCCGGCCGGCCAGTTCGTCGCCGTCGTGGGCCGAAGCGGCTGCGGCAAGAGCACATTGCTGCGCCTGCTGGCGGGCCTCGATCAGCCGTCGAGCGGCCAACTGCTGGCCGGTAACGGCTCGTTGGCGGATGCGCGGGAAGACACGCGACTGATGTTCCAGGAAGCGCGCTTGCTGCCCTGGAAAAAGATCATCGACAACGTCGGCCTTGGCCTCAGCGGCGACTGGCGTGGCAAAGCGTTGGAAGCGCTGGAGGCCGTGGGTTTGGCCGAGCGTGCCAACGAATGGCCGGCGGCGTTATCGGGTGGGCAAAAACAACGGGTGGCGCTGGCCCGTGCGCTGATTCACCAGCCGCGCTTGTTGTTGCTCGATGAACCCCTTGGCGCGCTGGATGCCCTGACCCGAATCGAGATGCAGCAACTGATCGAAAACCTGTGGAAGAAGCATGGTTTCACGGTGTTGCTGGTGACCCACGACGTCAGCGAAGCGGTCGCCATTGCCGACCGGGTCTTGCTGATTGAAGAGGGCCGCATCGGTCTTGACCTGCAGGTTGATCTGGCCCGTCCGAGGGCACGCGGCTCTTACCGACTGGCCGCGCTGGAAACCGAAGTGCTCAACCGCGTGTTGTCGCTACCAGGCAATCCGCCCGACCCCGAACCGACTTCACCGCTGCCCACGCAACTGCGTTGGGCCAACTAACTCCAGAGGCAATCCTGCCCCCGGAACTGATCTCACAAAGGAAGCCTTACCATGACTATCAAAGCCATCAACGTGCGTAACCAGTTCAAAGGCACCATCAAGGAAATCGTCACCGGTGACGTGCTGTCCGAGATCGACGTGCAGACCGCGTCGGGCGTCGTCACT
Organism: Pseudomonas sp. Ps21-P2; assembly: GCF_039672565.1. Lineage (NCBI taxonomy): Bacteria > Pseudomonadati > Pseudomonadota > Gammaproteobacteria > Pseudomonadales > Pseudomonadaceae > Pseudomonas > Pseudomonas sp. Ps21-P2. Next base: position 615,998 of record NZ_JBDFPL010000002.1, on the reverse strand, counting down.
TCCGTCATCACCACTCGCTCCGTCAAAGAGCTGGAACTGGTGGTCGGCAGCGAAGTGATCGCGTTCGTGAAGTCCACCGAGGTGTCGATCGCCAAGTTGTGATCGATGCTGGATCCCAAGCGATCTCCCACAACTCCAGCGTCTGACTCGGGCTTCGGGCTGGTCGAGGACTTGTGGGAGTGAGCTTGCTCACGAATGCGGTGGGTCAGTAATAGTTAGGCTGTCTGACAGAATGCTTTCGCGAGCAAGCTCGCTCCCACAAATTCTGTGCTGGTTCCGCAACTCTGGTTGGACCGGGGACTTGTGGGAGTGAGCTTGCTCACGAATGCGGTGGGTCAGCAACAGTTAGGCTGGCTGACAGAATGCTTTCGCGAGCAAGCTCCCACAGGTCCTCCGAACTAGCCGAAATATCGAGTCAGCCCACCATCCTGTGGGAGTCGAGCTTGCTCGCGAAGGTTTAGCTTCAGCCACCGAGAAAGTGGCTGAATGCCCCGGCCTCTTCGCGAGCAAGCTCGCTCCCACAAATTCTGTGCTGGTTCCGCAAACTCTGGTTGGACCGGGGACTTGTGGGAGTGAGCTTGCTCACGAATGCGGTGGGTCAGCAACAGTTATGCTGGCTGAGCTGGCCTAATGACCCCGGACACCTCAATGGGGGAAACTGTACCCATTGAGGAACGATCATGACCAAGAAATACAGAAAATTCGATGCAGCCTTCAAGCTTGATGTCTGCAAGCTCATCGTCGACCAGGGGCAGAGCGTGAACTCGGTCTGTCTTGACATGAATCTGAGTGATACGGCAGTGCGTCGTTGGGTTGAGCAATATAAGGCCGAGCTGTTAGGCGGGCCGGGTATTGGTAATCCATTGACCAGTGAGCAGCAGCGAATTCGTCAGTTGGAGCAGCAGATTCGGCAGCTAAAAATGGACAACGACATCCTAAAAAAAGCCACGGCCTTCTTTGCCCGCGAATTGAAGTGATCCATCAACTGGTTCACCAATTACATCGCAAGGCCTACCCGGTGGCTCATATCTGCCGGGTTTTGCGGATCAGTCGTTCCGGGTTCTATGAAGCTCGCCAACGTTGCCAGAAACCCAAGCCCATCTGCACTGCAGCGGCCATGGTCAAGGCGACATTCGAGTCCAAAGAACACTGCTACGGTAGCCGCCGCGTGCTGGGCGCGCTGCGTGATGAAGGTGTTTCCATCGGTCGTTTCAAGGTTCGTCGCCTCATGAAACAACAGGGTCTGCGCCCGATCTGGAAGCGCAAGTTTATCCACACAACCGACAGTAAACACAACTTGCCGGTTGCTGAAAACCTGCTCAACCGCCAGTTCAACCCCAAGGCAATCAATCAGTCATGGGTCGCGGACATCACCTACATACGCACACGAAGCGGTTGGGTCTATCTGGCTGCGGTTATGGACCTGTTTTCACGCAAAATCGTCGGCTGGGCCATGGCACCCCATATGCGCGCCGAGCTGGTGACCAGCGCGATGCAACTGGCCATTGCTCAAAGGCAGCCTGAACCGGGCCTGATTGCCCACTCGGACAGAGGCAGCCAGTACGCGGGAGCTGCTTATCAATCGCTGCTGACTCGCAATGGGATGCGTTGCAGCATGAGCCGAAAAGGTAATTGCTGGGACAATGCAGTGATGGAGCGCTTCTTCCTGAACCTAAAGATGGAGCGCACCTGGAGAAAGGATTACGCCAACCACGGCGAAGCAATAAAGGACATCACTGATTACATCGTGCGGTTCTATAACGAGGGGCGATTGCACTCGACGTTGGGCAACATGACGCCCAATCAGTACGAGCGGCAAGCGGTCTGACAATCACCGATTGAGGTGTCCGGAAAAAGTTGACCACTTCAGGCTGACAGAATGCTTTCGCGAGCAAGCTCCCACTGGTCCTCCGAACTAGCCGAAATATCGAGTCAGCCCACCATCCTGTGGGAGTCGAGCTTGCTCGCGAAAATTTAGCTTCAGCCACCGAGAAAGTGGCTGAATGCCCCGGCCTCTTCGCGAGCAAGCTCGCTCCCACAGGTTTAGCGTCTGACTCAGGCTTCGGGTTGGTCGAGGACGTGTGGGCGTGATCGGGGTGGCACCCCCACAACTGACCTGCGTTATTGCTCGATTAACCGCTTCGGCAAATACGGCGGCAAGTACAACCCCAGATACGCATCAAACACCCGCAATCCTTCCTCGGCCATGCGCGGGGTAATCGCGTTGTGCAGTTGCACCGAGCGCGCGTACACCCGGTCGGCCAGTTCCAGCGCCAGGGCAAACACCTCAACATCATCGGGCAGCGTCGGCAGTTGGAAATGCCGGGCGAACAGCGCGTGCATGAGGTTGCCCAGTTCAATGTCGTGCTGACGATCCGCCTGAGTGACTTCGGTCAAACCGTGCTGGGCGAGGATCAGCTGTCGCGCGGCAGCGTCGTCGCTGTAAATCGCGAGCATGCGCGACTCCACCACATGGGACAGGTCTCGCCACTGGTTCAATTGATCATGATCGATGGGCTGCTGCAGGCTTTCGCGAAACGCCTCGTGGACATCGGCCGTCAGCGCTTCCAGCAACGCCGGAACGCTGGCGAAGAAGTGATACACGGAGGAGGGCGGAATCTCGGCCCGCTCGGCGACGCTGTAGATGGAAAGGCTCGCCACGCCGTCCGAGGCCAGCAGCCCACGTGCGGCATCGAGGATCGAGTCGATCCGCGCCTGACTGCGTGCACGCGGTTTGCGGGGTGGGGCAAGGCGGGTCATCGGCGCTCTCTCGGTCGGTGGCGCGGGCATTCTACAGTGGCAGCCGGGAGAATGAAAAACGCCACCGATTCTCTCGAAAAGGTGGCGTTTTCGTAACTCGTGCAGCCATCAAACCGTGTGCAGATACCAGTTGTATTCAAGGTCGGAGATGGAGTGCTCGAACTCCTCCAGCTCACTTTCCTTGCACGCAACGAAGATATCGATGTACTTCGGATCGATGTACTTGGCCATGACTTCGCTGTCGTCCAGCTCGCGCAGTGCATCACGCAGGTTGTTCGGCAAGCTTTGCTCGTTCTGCTCGTAGGAGTTGCCTTCCACGGGCGGACCGGGCTCGATCTGGTTGGTCAGGCCATGGTGAATGCCTGCCAGCACCGATGCCATCAGCAGATACGGGTTGGCATCCGCACCGGCAACCCGGTGCTCGATACGTACCGAGTCGGCCGTCCCGGTAGGCACGCGCACGGCCACGGTGCGGTTATCCAGACCCCAGCACGGCGAGTTTGGAACGTAGAACTGAGCACCAAACCTGCGGTACGAATTGACGTTCGGACAAAGGAACGCCATCTGCGCGGGCAGGGTCTCGAGCACACCGCCGATCGCATGACGCAATGCGGCGTTCTGCTCGGGATCCTCGCTGGTGAAGATGTTTTTGCCATCGCGATCAAGGATCGAAATGTGCACGTGCAGACCGTTACCCGCCTGGCCTGGATACGGCTTGGCCATGAAGGTGGTGTCCATCTCATGGTCGTAGGCGATGTTCTTGATCAGGCGTTTGAGCAGTACCGCGTAATCACAGGCTTTCAGGGCGTCGGCAGTGTGGTGCAGGTTCACTTCGAACTGCGCCGGAGCACTTTCCTTGACGATCGCGTCGGCCGGAATGCCTTGCTCTTTTGCACCTTCCAGAATGTCCTGGAGGCAGTCGACGTACTCGTCCAGGTCGTCGATCAGGTAAACCTGTGTCGAGTGCGGACGTTTGCCTGAGATCGGTGAGCGCGGCGGTTGCGGACGGCCGTTCACGTTTTCCTGATCGATCAGGTAGAACTCAAGCTCGAATGCAGCGCAGATGGTCAGGCCCATCTCGTCGAACTTGCTGACAACCTGGCGCAGCACTTCGCGCGGATCGGCGAAGAAGGGCGTGCCTTCCAGCTCGTGCATGGTCATCAGGAGTTGTGCGGTAGGACGCTTCTGCCAAGGCTCATTGCAGAGAGTGTCGGGGATTGGATAGCAGATTCGGTCAGCGTCACCGATGTCCAGACCCAGACCGGTGCTTTCCACCGTCGAGCCGTTGATATCCAGTGCGAATAGGGAAGCTGGGAGGTTGATGCCTTTTTCGTAAACCTTATGAAGGCTGGTGCGTTCGATGCGCTTGCCGCGCACCACTCCATTCATATCTGCAATCAGAAGGTCAACGTATAGAACCTCAGGATGTTCCTTAAGGAACGCGTTCGCTTCGTTGAGCTGAACGGCACGCGGGGGTACCGACATGATGCAACACCTTTGTTGTTGAAAATATCAATCATCGAGCATTACGGGTTTCAGTCAATCCGAAAGGCCAGACGAAGTCAAGGGAGCCCTGATTTGCCCTAAAAGGGCGCCAAACAGCTATTTTCGCCGCACTTTAGGGCAAATGTTGTGCGCCAAAGGTCATGCAAACTGCGGGTTTGAGCAGGGCGTGTTTTATTTTTTACGGGTGTGTTGTGGAAAAAAATGAACAACGCTAAGCTCGATTGCAACCCATAACAGCAATAATACCGGGGGTCTCATGCTTCGCCTTCCGCTGATCGGCCTCACCGCCTGCACTCAGCCATTCGGGCACCTGCTTTTTCACATCACATGCTTTCAGTGTAGCGGCCCATTCAGCGCGCCGGGCACTGCGCATGCCTCTGTGCGGCACCTCGACACCTTACTCTTTATCCGCGCAGCGGTTCCAGCGGGCGCGTCTTTTGCTTCCGCTGACGTATCCGGCCCTGACTTTCCGCGGCATCCGCCGCCGCGCTTTTTGCACAAGCACGACTATCTTTGAGTCTTCCAGGCAATTGGCGATGCCTGTGGAAAACGAGCAGCACCATAACGCCAGCGCTTCAAAGAACGCCTGACCGCCATGACGGCGACCAGGAATTAAAACCCTGAGGTATTTATGAGTACCAACCTCGACCAGCTCACCGATTGGTTGAAAGAACACAGGATTACCGAAGTCGAATGCATGATCGCCGACCTCACCGGTATCACACGGGGCAAGATTTCACCGACCAACAAGTTCATTGCTGAAAAGGGCATGCGCTTGCCGGAAAGCGTACTGCTCCAGACCGTGACGGGCGATTACGTCGAAGACGACATCTACTACGAATTGCTGGACCCCGCAGACATCGACATGTTCTGCCGTCCTGACCAGAGCGCGGTGTTTCTGGTGCCCTGGGCCATCGAGCCAACTGCGCAGGTGATTCACGACACCTACGACAAGCAAGGCAACCCCATCGAGCTGTCCCCGCGCAACGTCCTCAAGAAAGTCCTCAAGCTCTACGCTGATCAAGGCTGGCAGCCGATTGTGGCGCCGGAGATGGAGTTCTACCTGACCAAGCGCAGCGACGACCCCGACTACCCGCTGCAGCCACCGGTGGGTCGCTCGGGTCGTCCGGAAACCGGTCGTCAGTCGTTCTCCATCGAAGCCGCCAACGAATTCGACCCGCTCTTCGAAGACGTCTACGACTGGTGCGAACTGCAGAACCTAGACCTGGACACGCTGATTCACGAAGACGGCACCGCGCAGATGGAAATCAACTTCCGTCACGGCGACGCGCTGTCTCTGGCGGACCAGATTCTGGTGTTCAAGCGCACCATGCGCGAAGCCGCCCTCAAGCACGATGTGGCCGCGACCTTCATGGCCAAGCCCATGACCGGCGAGCCCGGCAGTGCGATGCACCTGCACCAGAGCATCATCGACATCGAGACCGGCAAGAACATCTTCTCCAATGAGGACGGCACGATGAGTCAGCTGTTCCTGCAGCACATCGGCGGTCTGCAAAAGCTGATCCCCGAGCTGTTGCCGCTGTTCGCGCCCAACGTCAACTCGTTTCGCCGCTTCCTGCCGGACACCTCCGCACCGGTGAACGTGGAGTGGGGCGAAGAAAACCGCACCGTTGGCCTGCGCGTTCCGGATGCCGGGCCGCAGAACCGCCGTGTGGAAAACCGTCTGCCCGGCGCCGATGCCAATCCGTATCTGGCCATCGCCGCCAGCCTGTTGTGCGGTTTCATCGGCATGGTCGAGGGCCTCAACCCCAGCGCCCCCGTCGTCGGTCGCGGTTACGAACGCCGCAACCTGCGCCTGCCGTTGACCATCGAAGACGCGCTGGAGCGCATGGAAAACAGCAAGACGGTCGAAAAGTACCTCGGCAAGAAATTCATCACCGGCTACGTCGCGGTCAAGCGCGCCGAGCACGAGAACTTCAAGCGTGTGATCAGTTCGTGGGAGCGGGAATTCCTGCTCTTTGCCGTCTGACGTTCCGGGGCGTCGTGGATTCCAGTGGATCCACGGCGCCCCACACGCGATACCTGACTGGAGTGATTCATGAGTTCCAACAACCCGCAAACCCGCGAATGGCAAGCCCTCAGCAGTGATCATCACCTGGCGCCGTTCAGCGATTTCAAGCAGTTGAAAGAGAAAGGCCCGCGCATCATCACCAACGCCAAGGGCGTTTACCTCTGGGACAGCGAAGGCAACAAGATCCTCGACGGCATGGCCGGGCTCTGGTGTGTCGCCATTGGTTATGGTCGTGAAGAACTGGCGGACGCGGCCAGCAAGCAGATGCGCGAGCTGCCTTACTACAACCTGTTCTTCCAGACCGCTCACCCGCCGGCACTGCAGTTGGCGAAGGCCATTTCCGACATCGCCCCCGAGGGCATGAACCACGTGTTCTTCACCGGTTCCGGCTCAGAAGGCAACGACACGGTGCTGCGCCTGGTTCGCCATTACTGGGCGATCAAAGGCCAGCCGAGCAAGAAAGTCATCATCAGCCGCGTCAACGGCTACCACGGTTCGACCGTCGCTGGCGCGAGCCTGGGCGGCATGACCTACATGCACGAACAGGGCGATTTGCCGATTCCGGGCATCGTGCACATTCCGCAGCCTTACTGGTTCGGTGAAGGCGGTGACATGACGCCCGACGAGTTCGGCGTCTGGGCGGCTGAACAACTGGAGAAGAAGATTCTCGAACTGGGTGTAGACAACGTCGGCGCGTTCATCGCCGAGCCGATTCAGGGCGCCGGCGGCGTTATCGTTCCGCCCGACACCTACTGGCCGAAGATCAAAGAGATCCTCGCCAAATACGACATCCTATTTGTGGCCGACGAAGTGATCTGTGGCTTTGGCCGCACCGGGGAATGGTTCGGCAGCGACTTCTACGACCTCAAGCCGGATTTGATGACCATCGCAAAGGGCCTGACTTCGGGTTACATCCCCATGGGTGGCGTCATCGTGCGCGACGACGTGGTCAAGGTGTTGAACGAGGGCGGCGACTTCAACCACGGTTTCACCTACTCCGGTCACCCGGTGGCGGCGGCAGTGGGCCTGGAGAACATTCGCATTCTGAGTGAAGAAAAGATCGTCGAACGGGTGAAGTCCGAAACGGCACCCTATTTGCAAAAGCGTCTGCGCGAGCTGAGCGATCACCCGTTGGTGGGTGAAGTGCGGGGCGTCGGCATGCTGGGCGCAATCGAACTGGTGAAAGACAAGGCCACTCGCGAGCGTTATGTCGGCAAAGGCGCAGGCATGATTTGCCGCACTTTTTGCTTCAATAACGGCCTGATCATGCGGGCCGTGGGCGACACCATGATTATCTCGCCGCCGCTGGTGATTACCTTCGCCGAGATCGACGAGTTGATCGAAAAGGCGCGCAAGTGCCTGGACCTGACGCTTGAGTCATTGCAAGGCTGAATTTTTTTCCGGAAATTGCCAGACTGTCCGCCGTCTAGACGCCGCTTACATAAAAACACTGGAGCCGTACGCATGAAGAAATTTGGCAAAACCCTCCTGGCCTTGTCCCTCATGGGCGCAGTGGCCGCCGCTGCACACGCCGATGACAAAGTTCTCCACGTCTATAACTGGTCCGATTACATCGCACCGAACACCATCGCCGACTTCGAAAAAGAGTCGGGCATCAAAGTGGTGTACGACGTGTTCGACAGCAACGAGACCCTGGAAGCCAAGCTGCTGGCCGGTAAATCGGGCTACGACGTCGTCGTTCCGTCGAACAACTTCCTGGCCAAGCAGATCAAGGCCGGCGTCTACCAGGAGCTGGACAAGTCCAAGCTGCCAAATTATAAAAACCTCGACCCTGCCTTGTTGAAAGCCGTGTCCATCAGCGACCCGGACAACAAGCACGCGTTCCCGTACATGTGGGGCTCGATCGGCATCGGCTACAACGCTGAAAAAGTCAAAGCCGCTTTGGGCGCTGATGCTCCGGTCAACTCGTGGGACCTGCTGTTCAAGCCGGAAAACGCTGCCAAGCTGAAAGGCTGCGGGATCAGCTTCCTCGACTCGCCGACCGAAATGCTGCCAGTGGCGCTGCATTATCTGGGCCTGCCGACCGACAGCCAGAAGAAGGAAGACATCCAGAAGGCCGAGGATCTGTTCAAGAAGATTCGTCCTTCGATCACCTACTTCCACTCGTCCAAGTACATCTCGGACCTGGCCAACGGCAACATCTGCGTAGCCGTGGGTTACTCGGGTGACGTCTACCAGGCCAAGGCGCGCGCTGAAGAAGCGGGCGGCAAGGTCAAAGTCAGCTACAACATTCCGAAAGAAGGTGCAGGCAGCTTCTACGACATGGTCGCCATCCCTAAAGATGCCGAAAACGTCGAAGGCGCTTACAAGTTCATGAACTTCATCCTGCAACCGAAGGTGATGGCCGAAATCACCAACTCCGTTCACTTCCCGAACGGCAACAAGGCAGCAACCGAGTTCGTCGACAAGGACATCACCTCTGATCCAGGCGTCTATCCGCCGGCAGACGTGCTGGCCAAGTTGTATGCGATCGCCGACTTGCCAGCGGCGACTCAGCGTTTGATGACCCGCAGCTGGACCAACATCAAATCGGGTAAATAAGCCTGACCGGGTGGGGCAAGTGCCCCACCCAAACTGTGGGAGTGAGCTTGCTCGCGAATGCGGTCTGCCTGAGCCGGATGCATGACTGACACACCGCAATCGCGAGCAAGCTCACTCCTACAGGTTTTGCGTCACCCGTCATGACACCCGCGTCACAAAAAGTTTTTTTGCGAGAAGGGTTTATCGAAGGTAAGTTGCGCGCCGGATGGGTCACAGGCAGTCGTTACTGTCATCGGTACGGGCAACAGGCCCACCTACTAAAAAAGGACTGCACACGTGTCTATTTCTTTATTTTCAAAAGGCTTGCTGCTCGGCGCCGGACTCACGCTCGCGGCCGGTGCCTACGCGGATTCCACCGTTCGCATTTATAACTGGTCCGATTACATCGGCACCACAACGCTGGAGGACTTCACGTCCACCACCGGCATCAAGACCAAGTACGACGTCTTCGACTCCAACGAAACCCTGGAAGGCAAGCTGCTGGCCGGCCACACCGGTTATGACGTAGTCGTGCCGTCCAACCACTTCCTGGGCAAGCAGATCAAGGCGGGGGCGTTTCAGAAGCTCGACAAATCACAGCTGCCGAATTACTCCAACCTCGACCCCGAACTGCTCAAGCGCCTGGAAAAGAACGACCCGGGCAACCAGTACGCCGTGCCGTATCTTTGGGGCACCAACGGCATCGGCTACAACGTCGACAAGATCAAGGAAGTGCTGGGCGTCGACACCATCGACTCCTGGGCCACGCTGTTCGAGCCCGAGAACATCAAGAAGCTGCAGAAGTGCGGCGTCGCGTTCCTCGACTCGGCTGACGAGATGCTGCCTGCAGTCCTTAACTACATGGGCAAAAACCCGAATAGCACCGACGAGAAAGACTACAAAGCCGCTGAAGCCAAGCTGCTCAAAGTCCGCCCGTACGTGACCTATTTCAACTCGTCCAAATACATCACTGACCTGGCCAACGGCGACATCTGCATCGCAGCCGGTTTCTCCGGTGACGTCTTCCAGGCCAAGGCCCGTGCCGCAGAAGCCGGTAAGGGCGTCAACATCGCCTACTCGATCCCGAAAGAGGGTGGCAACCTGTGGTTCGACATGCTCGCCATCCCTTCGGATGCGCCGGACGTGAAGGCCGCGCACGCGTTCATCAACTACATCCTCAAGCCTGACGTAATCGCCAAGGTCAGTGACCAGGTGGGTTATGCCAACCCGAACCCGGCTTCGGGCGAGCTGATGGATCAGGAAATTCGCAACGACGAGGCGGTTTACCCTTCGAAGGAGATACAGGAGCGCCTGTACGTCAACTCCGAGCTGCCGCCGAAGATCCAGCGCGTCATGACGCGCAGCTGGACGAAGATCAAAACCGGTAAATAAAGACCTTGGCGCCCGACCCCATTGGCCGGGCGCAAAAACAGTTGGGAGTTTCACCCATGGCAGTTGCCTCCGGCGCCTACAAGAAATCCCTTGAGGGTGGTCAGCAACCGAAACAGGTGCTGGTCAAAATCGATCGGGTCACGAAAAAGTTCGATGAGACGATTGCTGTGGACGACGTGTCTCTGCAGATCAACAAGGGTGAAATCTTTGCCCTGCTCGGCGGCTCCGGCTCGGGTAAATCCACCCTGCTGCGCATGCTTGCCGGCTTCGAGCGCCCGACCGAAGGGCGCATTTACCTCGACGGCGTCGACATCACCGACATGCCGCCGTACGAACGTCCGATCAACATGATGTTCCAGTCCTATGCGCTGTTTCCGCACATGACCGTGGCGGACAACATCGCTTTTGGCCTCAAGCAGGACAAGCTGCCCAAGGCCGAAGTCGAGGCCCGCGTGGCCGAGATGCTCAAGCTGGTGCAGATGACCCAGTACGCCAAGCGCAAACCGCACCAATTGTCCGGCGGTCAGCGGCAGCGTGTGGCGCTGGCACGTTCGCTGGCGAAGAAGCCGAAGCTGCTGCTGCTCGACGAACCCATGGGCGCACTGGATAAAAAGCTGCGTTCGCAGATGCAACTGGAGCTGGTGGAAATCATCGAGCGCGTCGGCGTGACCTGCGTGATGGTGACCCACGACCAGGAAGAGGCCATGACCATGGCCGAGCGCATCGCGATCATGCACTTAGGCTGGATCGCGCAGATCGGCAGCCCGATCGATATCTACGAAACCCCGACTAGCCGCCTGGTGTGCGAGTTCATCGGCAACGTCAACCTGTTCGACGGCGAAGTCATCGAAGACATGGAAGGCCACGCGCTGATCAGCAGCCCTGAGCTGGAACGCAAAATCTATGTCGGCCACGGCGTTACCACGTCGGTGGAAGACAAGCGGATTACCTACGCGCTGCGTCCTGAAAAGCTGCTGGTGACCACCGAACAGCCGACGTTCGAGCACAACTGGTCGCGGGGCAAGGTTCACGACATCGCCTACCTGGGCGGTCACTCGGTGTTCTACGTGAAACTGCCGTCGGGCAAGTTGGTGCAGTCGTTTGTCGCCAACGCCGAACGTCAGGGCACACGACCGACCTGGGACGATGAAGTCTTCGTCTGGTGGGAAGACGACAGCGGCGTGGTATTGCGCTCATGAAAATCCGAAAAATAAAACGGGCTTTCAATCGAATAAAACCCACCGGGCGCCAGGCCGTTATTGGCGTGCCGTTCCTGTGGCTGTTCCTGTTTTTCGCGCTGCCGTTTCTGATCGTCATCAAGATCAGCTTCGCTGAAGCAGACGTGGCGATTCCGCCGTATACCGAGATCTTCACCTACGTCGAGCAGAAGCTCGACATCGTGCTCAACTTCGCCAACTACGCCCTGCTGACCAGTGACGATCTGTACATCTCGGCGTATCTGGGCTCGTTGAAGATGGCGTTCATCAGCACCGTGCTGTGCTTGTTGATCGGCTATCCGATGGCCTATGGCATCTCCATCGCCCGCAAAGAAATGCAGACGGTGCTGTTGCTGCTGATCATGATGCCGACCTGGACTGCGATCCTGATCCGCGTGTACGCGTGGATGGGCATCCTCAGCAACAACGGTCTGCTCAACGCGTTTCTGATGTGGTTGGGCGTGATCAGCGAGCCATTGCAGATCCTCAACACCAACCTCGCGGTGTACATCGGCGTGGTCTATTCGTATCTGCCGTTCATGATCCTGCCGCTGTACGCGAATCTGGTGAAGCACGATCAGAGCCTGCTGGAAGCCGCATCGGACCTGGGTTCGAGCACTTTCAACAGCTTCTGGAAAATCACCGTACCGCTGTCCAAGAACGGCATCATCGCCGGCTGCATGCTGGTGTTCATTCCGGTGGTGGGCGAGTTCGTCATCCCGGAACTGCTGGGCGGCCCCGAGACGCTGATGATCGGTAAAGTGCTCTGGCAGGAATTCTTCAACAACCGTGACTGGCCGGTAGCGTCGTCGCTGGCAGTGGTCATGCTGTTGATCCTCATCGTGCCGATCATTCTGTTCAACCGCAGTCAGGCCAAAGAGCTGGAGGGCAAGGCATGAGAGGCTTCCGATTCTCGAACCTGATGTTGGTACTGGGCCTGATCTTCATCTATGCGCCCATGGTCATTCTGGTGATCTACTCGTTCAACGCCTCCAAGCTGGTAACGGTCTGGGGCGGCTGGTCGGTGAAGTGGTACGTCGGGCTGCTCGACAACACCCAACTGATGAGCGCGGTCATGCGCTCGCTGGAAATCGCGCTGTACACGTCGATTGCGGCGGTGGCGCTGGGCACCATGGCGGCATTCGTGCTGACGCGCATCACCCGGTTCAAGGGCAAGACCTTCTTCGGCGGTCTGGTCACCGCGCCTCTGGTGATGCCTGAAGTGATCACCGGCCTGTCGCTGTTGCTGCTGTTCGTGGCGATGGCGCAGTTGCTCGGCTGGCCCGAGGAGCGTGGGATCGTCACCATCTGGATCGCTCACACGACGTTCTGTGCGGCGTATGTGGCGGTGGTGGTGTCGGCGCGTCTGCGTGAGCTGGACATGTCCATCGAAGAAGCAGCAATGGACCTGGGTGCGCGGCCGTGGAAGGTGTTCTTCCTGATCACCATCCCGATGATCGCGCCATCGCTGGCGGCGGGGGCGATGATGTCCTTCGCGCTGTCGCTGGACGACCTGGTGCTGGCGAGCTTCGTCTCCGGCCCGGGGTCGACGACCCTGCCGATGGAAGTGTTCTCGGCGGTGCGCCTGGGCGTGAAGCCTGAGATCAACGCGATTGCCAGCCTGATTCTGCTGGCGGTGTCGATTGCGACCTTCCTGGTCTGGTTCTTCAGCCGCCGCGCGGAAAACAACCGCAAACGCGCCATCCAGCTAGCTATCGAAGAAGCTGCGGCAGACGGTTGGAAACAGCCGGACCTGCGTCGTGCAAAGGTGGTCGAGTCGGTTTGATAGTAGGACCGGCTTCAGCCGGGAAGAGGCCGGCGTGTGCGCTACAGATTTGCGGCGTAACGCACCACGCCTTCCCGGCTAAAGCCGGTCCCAAAGGTCGGGGCTCTAGCCGGTCTCACCGGATGCACGCGATGCTGTTAGTGGGACCGGCTTCAGCCGGGAAGAGACCGGTATGTACGCTATAGATTTGCGTTGTAACGTCCGACGCCTTCCCGGCTAAAGCCGGTCCCACAAGTTGGGGCTCCAGCTAGACCCACCGTTCATACGGTTATCGCCCCGGCACCAACCTCAACACCTCTTTGCTGTTCCCCGCCACATCTCCTTCGCTGAACCGCTCCGGCGCGTACTCGCCGTTGACGTAGCGCTGCGCCTGATCGGCGTAGTGCTTGTCGAACAGCACGCCGCTCTGGCCCACCGGGTTGATCCCCAGGGCGTGGGCCGGGTCGGCGAAATCGATGAGGCGGCGCGTCGATGGTCCGTAAGTCACCGGCCACGGCGCGGGGCCCATGCTCGCTGACAGGTTGTTCGGCACCTCATGTGTACCGGGCGCCGCGAACGGCCCGACGTTGAACAGCATGTCCAGCGGCGGTTGTTTGCCCAACGGATGTTCATGGGTCAGCGTGTGCGCCTTGCCCCAGGTCCATTCATCCGGGTTCTGCCCGTACAGCGATTTCAAATGTGAGACCGCTGCGTGCCAGGCGACCTTCACCGTGTTGTCGCGGCTCTCGGGCTCTCGAGAATGGCGATTGTTCCACCACGGCGAATCAGGGTCTGCCGCCAGTCGCGGCAGCGCCAGGTCAATGAGTCGTGTCGACAGCAGCGTCGTGAACATCCCGTCGCTGAGCTCGTCATGGAACACCTGATCGGTCAGATTGAACAGGAACTGATTGAACAGCGTCGCCCCCACCGAATCGACGGAGTACTCGCCGTTCCACGCCGCCAACCGCTCCAGCAAATCGTGCTCTTCCGGCTCACTCACCACACGGCGCAGCACCGGAATCAGCGGCGTCAGAATCTGCGCGGCGTAGTCCGTCCGCGTGCCGAGCTGCAGCGCCTTGCTGTTCTCCAGATTCCATTTCACCTTGTCGTCGCTCAACTGGTTATTCAACTGGCGACCGCGCTCGGGAAGATTGTAGTAGCCCGGAATCTCCATCCCCGTCGGCGACACCGGCTGGAAGTTCGCCGAGACGATATAACCCCGCGCCGGGTTTTCTTCCTGCGGGTTAGCAGTGAAGGGGTAGAAGCCATTCTTGTCAGCCTGCTCGGAGCTGCCGTCGAGAATGAAGTTCGGATTCACCCCCGCAGGTCGCTTTGGCAACTGCGCCGCCGCCCACCAGCCGATATCGCCGCGAGCGTTGGCGTAGACGATGTTCAGGCCCGGCGACTGAATCTTCTCGGCGGCGCTGTGCATCTTCTCCAGCGTGTCGGCGCGGTTGGCTTCGTAGAAGCCCTGCAGGATCGGGTTGTCCCACTCGAGAAACGACCACCACATCGCAATTGGCGTGTCGCTCGGCTGTTGCGCCCCATTGGCGCCCAGCGCGTCATTGACGATCGGGCCGTGGGGTGACTGCCGCAAGGTGATCGTGACGGGGGCTTGACCCTTGACGTCGATCTGCTCGGTGCGTGAGGTCATGTCCACCCAGGCGCCGTGGTACCAGACTTGGTTGGGATTATCGGGGTTGGTCTTTTCACCGATCAGGTCCAGATCGTCGTTCTGGAACATGGTCAGGCTCCAGCCGAAATCCAGATTATGGCCGAGCAGCGCGAAGGGATTGAGCGCCTGAAAATGCCCGTACAGCTCGAAACCCGGCGCGGTCAGCTGGGCTTCGTACCAGACCGCCGGCACCGAGAAACGAATGTGCGGATCACCCGCCAGCAACGGTTTGCCACTCTCGGTGCGGCTGCCGGACACCGCCCAGGCATTGCTGCCCTCGAACTGCGGCAGGCCGGCTTTCTCAAGCGCCTGCTGGCTGAGCAGCGCCAGGTCATTGAGGCCTTTCCAGTCGTTGCTCGTCAATGCAGGGGACTGGCCAAGGCCCCCTTGCGGCCGCCAGCCCATGTCGAAGACTTTCAGATACTCCGGGCCCAGTTGATCCCGCACATAGGTCATCAGCGGCTCAGTGCGAAACGCCGCCGCGAAGCTGTACGCCAGATATCCGCCGACACTGAGGGTGTCTTGCGCCGTGAACGGCCGCTCGCGAATGCCCAGCACGTCGAACTCGATCGGTTTGGGATGCGTCGCCTGATATTGATTAATGCCGTCCAGATACGCTTGAAGCGCCTTCCACGCCGGCGTGTTCTTGTCCTGGCGCGCGACATAGGAATCGGCGTGCTCGCGGATGCGCAGGCTGCGGAACAGCTTGTCGGTGTTGACCAGCTTGGGGCCGAGGACTTCAGCCAGCTCGCCGCGCGCCAGCCTGCGCAGGATTTCCATCTGGAACAGGCGGTCCTGGGCGTGGACATAGCCCAGCGCGCGGTACAAATCGTCTTGGTTGTCGGCACGAATATGCGGCACGCCGCGCTCGTCGTAACGCACGGTGACCGGGGCCTGCAGCCCTGCGAGTTTGATCTCGCCATCGCGGACCGGCTGCTTGCCGTGGATGTACCAGGCGCCCGCGCCCCCGATGAGCACCAACACTGCGACGACGACATAAAGGCTGCGTTTCATCCGGGGGCTCAAATGAGAATCGTGAAGGTTTTGCAGGCTACAGATTTGTCTCGCGACTGGGTAGACAGCCCGCTCACGGATTTAGGCCGCGTAACTTGCCACGCCGCAGCGGACAGATGACACTTCCGTGCGGCCGCTTCCCACCCACCCTCATCTGGAATTCCGATGTCTGACACGTTCGATCCCGATCACCTGCGTGCTGAGCTGTTGCCGCTAAGCGTGTCGCAAGCGCCATCTGAAGAGGCGCAGGCTTATCAGCGTTTCTACGGCCTGAACGCGCTTGGCCCGAATGGCTTGATCAGCAGCCGAATCGGACGCGTTGAAGTGGGCGGTTACGACATCGTCACGCAGCTGTGGATGCCCGAACAGCCGGTCGGCACGCTGGTGCTGATGCATGGGTTTTACGATCACATCGGCTTGTATCGTCACGTCATCGACTGGGCATTGGGGCTTGGGCTGGCGGTGATTGCCTGCGACCTGCCGGGCCATGGATTGTCCAGTGGGGCGCGGGCAAGCATTACCGACTTCGCGGAGTATCAGGCGGTGCTGGATCGGCTTTTTGTCGAAGCCGAAAGCCTCAACCTGCCGCAGCCGTGGCACCTGTGTGGGCAAAGCACCGGCGGCGCGATTGTCATCGACCACTTGCTGCATCACGGCGACGCCAGCCCGGTGCAAGGTCAGACCATCTTGCTGGCGCCGCTGGTGCGGCCGCGTGGCTGGGCCTTGTCGAAACTCAGCTATTACCTGCTGCGCGGCTTCGTCAAAGCCATCGACCGGCGCTTCAGCGAAAACTCCAACGCCCCGACCTTTCTGCCGTTCCTGCTGGCGGACCCGTTGCAGCCGCGGCGCTTGCCGACCGTCTGGGTGGGCGCGCTGGCCAAATGGATCGAGCGCATCGAACGCGCGCCCCGCAGCAGCCGCAGCCCGCTCATCGTGCAGGGCGAGTCGGACATGACCGTGGACTGGAGACATAATCTGCCAGTGCTCAAGGACAAGTTCGCCGAGCCGGAGATTTTCATGCTGCACGAAGCGCGGCATCACCTGGTGAACGAGTCACCCGAGCTGCGGGCGCGGTTTTTTGAGTTTCTGACGCAGCGGATGGGGTAGGGCTCGGAGGGCGGGTTTCCCGACTGGAGTCGATCCCACTGATGTTATTTGACAGTCTGCCCGACCGCCAATCCCGCGCGAACGGCGGCCAGTGCGGCCTTGTAATAGGCCTTGCCCTCATTGGACTCCGCGAAGGTCGCGAACTCGTCCAGCTCCCCGTCCGACAGGTCGCGGTACACGTAAAGCAGCGTGTTGTTCACGTCCTTGCCGATCTGCCCCATGAGCCGCTGACGCTGACTGTCGAGCATCACCTGGGTCGTTCCGCCGCCCATCAAGCCTGGAATCATCGAACTCAGGCTGTCGGCGGCGACGCCCGCAATCGCCATGCTGACCTCGGCGCCGGCTTCCTTGGCGGGGAGCGCGTTGGCCAGGTGGCCGATGATCAGCAGGCGGTTGTCGTCGGCCTGGATGTGCGGCAGGCCTTGGGCGTTTTTGGCCAGTTGGTCCGGGCGCGTCGCAGTGAGCTCGGCGTTGACGATCTTACGGCCCAGGGGCGACTGGAAAAACTGCAGTGCAGGGTTCGGGTCTTGCAGCGTCTGGCGCAGCATTTGCTCCCCGCGCTGATCCATCGCCTGGGGCGCGAAACGCTGATTGCTGTTGCTCACCAGGGCGTCGAACACGGCCGGTGGAAGGCTGTTGCGGTAACGCTGCTGAGCGGCTTTCAAGGCATCGACAAAATGAGCGCGTTGTTCCGGCCAGCCGGCGAGCTTGTACAGCTGATCGTGGCCGTCTGCCCAGGCGGGCAAAGTGCAGAACATCAACAGCAGGAAAAACAGACGGCGCATTAGAGACTCCTGTCGGCAGGCCGCCATTCTCGGTGGGGCAGCGGGGATTTGTCGAGTTAACACTTGCCAGACCCCGCTAAAAACCGTGGGTTCGATCAGCAGTCGGGCAAAACCGCCGGGCGTATTCAACCCCGCAAAAATATTCCTCATTCGCCGGACTGCAGGCCCTGTCGGATTAATCGGCGTATGGATACTATGCGCGCCATGCGCATATCCCCTGATCACCCGCTGCTGTTGCGAATCGTCGACGACCTGGCCGAGCGTGGCTGGTCGCAGCAGAACATCTTCCTGCCCGACACTCTGACCCGAGAGCTGGCGCTTGAATGCCGCACGCGTGCCGTTCAGGGCGAGCTCGCACCTGCTGCGGTGGGGCGCGGGCCGGCGCAGGAGGTTCGAGAGGGGATTCGCGGCGATCACATTCAGTGGCTGGAAGCGGGGCAGGCCGAACCGTGCGATCGCTATCTGGATCTGATGGAGAGCCTGCGTCAGGCGCTGAACCGAGGCCTGTTTCTGGGCCTTGAGGACTACGAAAGCCACTTCGCGCTCTATCCGCCAGGGGCCTTCTACCTCAAGCACGTGGACCGTTTTCGCGATGACGACAAACGCATGGTCTCGGCGGTCGTCTACCTCAATGACGGCTGGTTGCCAGAACACGGCGGCCAGCTGCGGATGTACCTCAAAGACGGTGTCAAGTATGACGTGCAACCCACCGGCGGCTGCCTGGTGGTGTTCCTTTCGGGCGACATGCCCCACGAAGTCATGCCCTCGACCCGCGAGCGCCTGTCGCTGACCGGCTGGTTCAGGCGGCGCGGGAACGAGCCGTTCGAGCTGTAGCAAGCTCACCTCCACAAGTCCTGCAGCAGCCGGAGATTACAAGCCGACCCCGATCCCGTGGGAGCAAGCTTGCTCGCGAAGGCTTACTTTCCGTCTACAGAGAAAGTAGCTGAATGTGCTGGCCTATTCGTGAGCAAGCTCACTCCCACAAGTCCTGCGGTAGCCGGAGATTGCAAGCCGACCCGCGATCCCGTGGGAGCGAGCTTGCTCGCGAAGGCATAGGTTCATTCCCCAGAGAAAGCGGCTGAATGAGCTGGCCTCTTCGTGAGCAAGCTCACTCATACAAGTCCTGCGGCAGCCGGAGATTACAAGCCGACCCCCGATCCCGTGGGAGCGAGCTTGCTCGCGAAGAGGCCCAGACATCCGCTACATATTGAGCGCCTGAAATGCCGCCTTCGTGAGCAAGCTCACTTCCCCATGGACGGTGTTTGCTGCGCAACAGCGGCGTGACGGCTCCTACAGGATTTGTGGTTTCTGCCCGACACCGCTCGGTCCAACATGAAATCTTCTACATCCAGCCACTCGGCGAAATACTTCGCGGCCAACCGCAGCTAAGGTAAAGGTCGTTCCTGAGCGGTTGTCTGTCGGGGTGAAGAGGCTTCGACTCCCCAACCCGCCAGCCGCACATCGATAAAAACGGAGAGATCATGAAGACGTTATTCGCTATAACTGCCCTTACCGGACTGCTGCTGGGGGCGAGTTTCCTGGCCCAGGCCGCCGACATCCCTCGCACGGCATCCCCTGCAGGCGCCGAGGTTTACATTATCTCGCCGAAGGACGGCGCGACGGTCAATGGCGCCTTCAAGGTGCAGTTCGGCCTTAAGGGCATGGGCGTCGCCCCGGCCGGCGTTGACGTCCCGGACACCGGCCATCACCACCTGCTGATCGACGTCAAGGATCAGCCCGACATGACCGCGCCGCTGCCGACCACCGACAACATCCGCCACTTCGGCAAGGGCCAGACCGAAACCGAGCTGAACCTGACGCCGGGCCAGCACACTCTGCAACTGCTCGTCGGCGACAAGAACCACGTGCCGCTGAACCCGCTGGTCGAGTCGCAGAAGATCACCATTACGGTGAAATGACTCACCGCAGATGGGTCGTCTCACGTACAGCCCGCGTGTTGCGTGATTTGCGCAAAAAAAAGGAGACCCTAAGGTCTCCTTTTTTATCATCTCGAAACCACCGCTTTAGAACAGAACGCGGCTACGAATGGTGCCTTTGATGTGCTGCAGTTTCTCTTGCGCCAGATCGGAGTACTCGGCGTCGACGTCGATCACCACATAACCGACTTTCTCGTTGGTCTGCAGGAACTGACCGGAGATGTTGATGCCGTTTTCAGCGAAGACCTTGTTGATCTCCATGAGCACGCCCGGGATGTTCTCGTGGATGTGCAGCAGACGGTGCTTGCCAGGGTGAGCCGGCAGGGCCACTTCCGGGAAGTTGACGGAAGAAACCGACGTACCGTTGTCGCTGTACTTGACCAGCTTCTCTGCCACTTCCAGACCGATGTTGGCCTGTGCCTCAGCAGTCGAGCCTCCGATGTGCGGGGTCAGGATCACGTTGTCCAGGCCGCGCAGCGGGCTTTCGAACACGTCGTCGTTGGAACGTGGCTCGACCGGGAACACGTCGATGGCCGCGCCGATCAGGTGCTGATCCTTGATCGCGTCAGCCAGGGCGTCGAGTTCGACCACCGTGCCGCGCGCCGCGTTGATCAGGATGGCGCCCTTCTTCATCGTGCGAATTTCTTTCTCGCCGATCATCCACTGGGTTTCGTTGGTTTCCGGAACGTGCAGGGTGACGATGTCGGCCATGCCCAGCAGCTCGTTCAGGCTGGACACCTGAGTGGCGTTGCCCAGCGGCAGCTTGGTCAGAGTGTCGTAGAAGTACACCTGCATGCCCAGGCCTTCAGCCAGGACCGACAACTGAGTACCGATCGAGCCGTAGCCGATGATGCCGAGCTTCTTGCCACGAATTTCGAACGAGTTGGCCGCGCTCTTGATCCAGCCACCGCGATGGCAGGAAGCGTTCTTCTCCGGGATACCGCGCAGCAGCAGGATGGCCTCGGCCAGCACCAGCTCCGCCACCGAACGGGTGTTGGAGTAGGGGGCGTTGAACACAGCGATGCCGCGTTCGCGGGCTGCGTTCAGGTCAACCTGATTGGTACCGATGCAGAAGCAGCCGACCGCGACCAGTTTCTTGGCGCTGTCGAACAGTTCTTCAGTCAGTTGGGTGCGGGAACGAATACCGATGAAATGAGCGTCGGCAATCTTTTCCTTCAGTTCGGCTTCCGGCAGAGACTTGGTGTGGTACTCAATGCTGGTGTAACCGGCGGCCTTGAGGACGTCGACCGCGGACTGGTGGACGCCTTCGAGAAGAAGGAACTTGATCTTGCTCTTGTCGAGGGAAGTCTTGCTCATCTGCGTAAACCTGTGTCCCGGAGAGAAATGGCAGTAAGTGAAGCGCGCGCAAATCGGCCGAAAGCTCGATTGGCGGGGGGCGTATGCTAGCATATGCACCCCGCGAAACACCCCATTCCTGGACGTGAGCCGTTCTCAGGATGACCATGAATTGTTCGAGAGTTCTGTTGATGACCCATCCTGCGCTGATAGATGAGCTGAAGACCCTGGTTGAGCCCGGCAAGGTCCTGACCGACGCCGATTCCCTCGAAGCCTACGGCAAGGACTGGACCAAACATTTCGCCCCGGCGCCCACCGCCATCGTCTTTCCCAAGACCACCGAACAGGTGCAGGCCATCGTCCGCTGGGCCAACGAGCGCAAGGTGGCGCTGGTCCCGTCGGGCGGCCGCACCGGGTTGTCCGCCGCCGCCGTTGCCGCCAGTGGTGAGGTGGTCGTCAACTTCGATTACATGAATCAGGTGCTCGAACTCAACCTGACGGATCGCACTGCCATCTGCCAGCCGGGCGTTGTCACCAAGCAACTGCAGAATCTCGCGGAAGAAAACGGCCTGTATTACCCGGTGGACTTCGCGTCGTCGGGTTCCAGCAATATCGGCGGCAACATCGGCACCAACGCCGGCGGGATCAAAGTGATTCGCTACGGCATGACCCGCAACTGGGTCGCGGGCCTCAAGGTGGTCACTGGCAAGGGCGACCTGCTCGAACTGAACAAAGACCTGATCAAAAACGCCACCGGCTACGACATGCGTCAGCTGTTCATTGGCGCCGAAGGCACGCTAGGGTTCGTGGTCGAGGCGACCATGCGACTGGACCGCGCGCCGAAAAACCTCACGGCGATGGTTCTCGGTACCACCGATTTCAACGCCATCATGCCGGTTCTGCACGCGTTCCAGAGCAAGCTCGACCTCACCGCATTCGAATTCTTCTCGGACAAGGCGCTGGCCAAGGTCATGGCGCGCGGCGACGTGCCGTCCCCGTTCGACACCGAATGCCCGTTTTACGCGCTGCTGGAATTCGAAGCGACCACCGAAGAAGTGGCCAACCACGCGCTGGAAACCTTCGAGCACTGTGTCGAGCAGGGCTGGGTGCTGGATGGCGTGATGAGCCAGAGCGAACAGCAACTTCAGAACCTGTGGAAGCTGCGCGAATACATTTCTGAAACCATTTCCCACTTCACGCCGTACAAGAACGACATCTCGGTTACCGTTTCGAAGGTCCCGGCGTTCCTTGCTGAAGTGGACGCGATCGTTGGACAGCATTACCCGGATTTCGAAATCGTCTGGTTTGGTCACATCGGCGACGGCAACCTGCACCTGAACATCCTCAAGCCGGAAAACCTGAGCAAGGACGAGTTCTTCGCCAAGTGCGCAACGGTGAACAAGTGGGTGTTCGAGATCGTCCAGAAGTACAACGGCTCGATCTCCGCAGAGCACGGCGTCGGCATGACCAAGCGTGACTACCTGCACTACAGCCGCTCGCCGGTGGAAATCGAATACATGAAGGCCGTCAAGGCGGTGTTCGACCCGAACGGCATCATGAACCCTGGCAAAATTTTCGCGGTGTAAGCGGTTTCCCATTACAACAAGTTCTCAGGAGCGCTCATGAGCTATCAGCACAAGTACGTCGACGGCACCAAGGTTCACTTTCCGCTCGGTAAAGTCGTCTGCATCGGCCGCAATTACGCCGAGCACGCCAAGGAGCTGGACAACCCGGTCCCCACTGAACCGCTGCTGTTCATCAAACCGGGCAGCTGCGTGGTCGGAATCGAGGGTGGTTTCAGCATTCCTCAGGACCGGGGGTCGGTGCACTACGAAGCCGAGATCGTCGTGCTGATCGGCAAGCCGCTGAGCAAGAACCCGAGTCGTGAAGAAGTCCTCGATGCGATCTCCGGCTTCGCCCCGGGCCTGGACCTGACACTGCGCGACGTGCAGTCGAAGCTGAAAGAGAAAGGCCTGCCTTGGGAAATCGCCAAGTCCTTCGATGGCGCGGCCGTCATCGCGCCGTTCGTATCCGCTGACGCTTACCCCGATCTGACCGACATCGCCATCCGCCTGACCATCAACGGCGAAGTCCGCCAGGACGGCAACAGCAGCCAGATGCTCAACCCGATCGTGCCGATGATCCAGCACATGGCCTCGCAGTTCTCTCTGCAGGCCGGTGACCTGATCATGACCGGCACGCCGGCGGGCGTAGGGCCGTTCACTGTTGGCGACGAGATTGTGCTGGAGCTGACCGGCCAGAGCCGCTTCGAAAGCGACGTACGCGGATGACACAGCGTAAAAGCCGTCTGCGTTTCCGTTGGTGGTGGTTGCTCGTTGCAGCGCTGGTGATTTTGGCCGGTCTGTCCCTGGCCTGGCACTGGGACGATCGCGGTTTGTTGTGGCTGCGCGAGCGCAACGTCACGCCGGCCGAGCGTGCAGCGGGCATCTGGCTGCCGGATTACAAGGTCGACATCGACGCCAAGCCGTTGGCCGGCATGGAAAAGGACGAGGCCTCAGACCTGTCTTACGACCCTTCGACCAAAACCCTGTATTCGGTGATGGGCAAAAACCCTTTCCTTTCCGAGATCACCCTGACCGGGGACGTCATTCGCAAGATCCCGCTTCAGGGGTGGGGCAACCCCGAGGGGGTTGCCGTTCTGGGCGACGGGCAGATTGCCATCGTTGATGAGCGTCAGCACCTGATGACCATCGTCCACGTCACGCCCGAAACCAAAACCCTGAACATCGCCGACTTCCCCAAGTACGATCTCGGTCCGTCGAAGGACCAGAACAAAGCCTTCGAAGGCATCGCCTGGGACCCGCGGGATCAGCAGTTCCTGTTTGGCGAAGAGCGTCCGCCGGCGCTGTACAGCTGGAAGGCCGATGGCAGCAGCGAGGTGAAGGGCGAGAAGCGCAAGCTGATCAATGACAACCTGATCGTGCGCAATCTGTCGTCTCTGTACGCGGACCAGAAGACCGGTCATTTGCTGGTGCTGTCCGCCGAGTCGCACATGCTGCTGGAGCTGGACGGCAAGGGAAATCAGGTCAGCTTCATGACCCTGCTGCACGGCTTCAATGGCCTGAGCGACACCATCCCGCGCGCCGAAGGGGTGGCGATGGATGAAAACGGCACCATTTACATGGTCAGCGAGCCCAACCTGTTTTACACCTTCAAGCGGCAGTGACGCCGGGCCGGTATCGGCCTGATCGTCTGCCCGCTGTCGCTTGAGCTCTGAAAAGCCGAAACGAGATGTCACATGGCTTTCAGTTTGGCTTCAGAATACGGTGCTATTAAAACCGCCCCACTGAAGTCGAGCCCCCTGCATGCGTCGTGTTTCCCCGTTCCAGAGCGTTGTGCTCACGTTACTTGTCCTGTTGCTACTGACCGCGTCGTTCTTCGTGGCGCGCGAGTACCGGGTCATCGAGCGGCTCTGGTTCAACTGGTACGTGTTCTGGCAATCCAGCGACGCCCAGGCGCTGGGGCTCGACGCGTACGACGTCGAGATTGAGGCGCGGGTCATCGACGGCCTGAAGGCTAACGTCTCGGCCCTCAGCTTCGATCCGCAGCGCAAAACCCTCTTCACCGTGACCAACAAAAACCCCGAGTTGGTCGAGTTGAGCCTGGAAGGGCGGATTCTCAGACGAATTCCCCTGACCGGGTTCGGTGACGCCGAAGCGGTCGAGTACATCAGCCCCGGGATTTACGTCATCAGTGACGAGCACAGTCAGCGGCTGATCAAGGTTCACGTGGATGACGACACGACGTTCCTCGACGCGGCCGATGCCGAGCAGCTGACCCTGGGCATCGACGCCGGCGGCAACAACGGTTTTGAAGGCTTGGCCTACGATAATCAGGGCCGTCGGCTGTTCGTCGCCAAAGAGCGGCGGCCGGTGCAGATTATTGAGGTGCGCGGCTTTCCTGACGCCGGAACCCATTCCCCAAACATCCTGGAAGTGACGTCCAGCAAGCAGCGGGATGCGGGCCTGTTCGTGCGCGACCTGTCCAGCCTGCAATTCGATGAGCGAAGCGGGCACTTGCTGGCGCTGTCGGACGAGTCGCGGCAGATTCTTGAGCTGGACACCGAGGGCAAGCCGGTCGCCAACGTGTCGCTGACCAAAGGCAGCATGGGCCTGAGCAAAAGCGTGCCCCAGGCCGAAGGCATCGCCATGGGGGACGACGGCACCTTGTACGTCGTGAGCGAGCCGAACCTGTTTTATGTATTCAAGAAGCGCTAATCCGGCCGGATCTGGCGAGGATCGAGCGAGCGACGAATAACTTGTGGGAGCGAGCTTGCTCGCGAAGGGGTGGTACATCCGCTGAATTTTCAGCGGCTGCACTGCAGTCTTCGTGAGCAAGCTCACTCCCACAGTGACGAGCACGGCAGGGTTATCTCGGTGGTCGGGAAGTCCTCTTCAACCGGATCAGCCTTGCCCCGCAACCATTAGCGCTTGAGGGTTTTCACGCCTTCCTGGGTACCCAGCAGCAGCAAATCCGCCGGGCGCGCGGCGAACAGGCCGTTGGTGACAACGCCGACGATGTTATTGATCTGCGCTTCCACTTCCGCCGGGTTGGTGATGTTCATGTTGTGCACATCGAGGATGATGTTGCCGTTGTCCGTCAGCACGCCGTCGCGGTAAACCGGGTCGCCGCCCAGCTTTACCAGTTCGCGGGCTACATGGCTGCGGGCCATCGGGATCACTTCGACCGGCAGGGGGAACGCGCCCAGCACCGGCACCAGCTTGCTGGCATCCGCGATACAGATGAAAGTTTTGGCCACGGCGGCCACGATCTTCTCGCGGGTCAGGGCTGCGCCGCCGCCCTTGATCAGGTTCAGGTGCTCGTCGCTTTCATCAGCGCCGTCGACGTAAAACTCCAGATCGCTGACCGTGTTCAGCTCATACACAGGAATGCCGTGGCCCTTGAGGCGCGCGGCCGTTGCGTCGGAGCTTGCGACTGCGCCGTCGAACGCGCCTTTGTGCAGGGCCAGTGCGTCGATGAAGCAGTTGGCGGTAGAGCCGGTGCCCACGCCCACGACGCTTTTGTCGGCGAGCTTCGGAAGGATGAAATCGACGGCGGCCTGGGCAACGGCCTGTTTGAGTTGATCCTGGGTCATGCGAGGTGGGCTCCGGTTACAGGGAATAGCGATAGGTCCGAGGGCCGGCAGTATAACGACATGCCGTCGTCAAAGCCTGAGTCTTGATGTGGTCGTGCGCCGGGGCGAGGGGTAGACTTCCGGGTCTTGCCCCTTCGCCAGCGATTCTTCCCCGATGCTCGAGCACTACGTCAAAAAAATCCTCAATTCCCGTGTCTACGACGTTGCCGTGGAAACCCCTCTGCACGCCGCCCGCCAGCTGTCTGCGCGCCTGGGCAATAACGTGCTGCTCAAGCGCGAAGACCTGCAGCCGGTGTACTCCTTCAAGATTCGCGGCGCGTACAACAAGCTGGCGCTGTTGAGTCCGGAAGAACTGGCGCGGGGCGTGGTGACGGCGTCGGCGGGCAATCACGCCCAAGGCCTGGCGCTGGCAGCAAAGACCCTAGGCGTGTCGGCCACTATCGTGATGCCGAAGACCACCCCGGAGATCAAGGTCGAAGGCGTGCGCTCTCGGGGCGGAAAAGTCGTACTCCACGGTGACTCGTTTCCCGAAGCGTTGGCGTATTCGCTGAAGCTGGTTGAGGAACATGGCTACGTCTATGTCCACCCGTATGACGATCCCGACACCATTGCCGGGCAAGGCACGGTGGCGATGGAAATCCTGCGTCAGCATCAGGGCCCGCTGGACGCGATCTTCGTCCCGGTGGGTGGCGGCGGGTTGATTGCCGGTATCGCGGCGTACGTGAAATACCTGCGCCCGGAGATCAAGGTGATTGGCGTCGAGCCCGATGACTCCAATTGCCTGCAACAGGCCATGGCCTACGGTGAGCGCGTGGTGCTTCAGCAAGTCGGGCTGTTTGCCGATGGCGTCGCGGTGGCGCAGATCGGGCAGTACACCTTCGAGATCTGCAAGGATTACGTCGACGAAGTGATCACGGTCAGCACCGATGAAATCTGCGCGGCGATCAAGGACATCTACGACGACACCCGCTCGATCACCGAGCCCGCCGGCGCCCTGGGCGTGGCCGGGATCAAGAAGTACACCGAACAGTACGAAGTCACCGGGCAGACCTTCGTCGCCATCGACTCCGGCGCCAACGTCAACTTCGACCGCCTGCGCCATGTGGCCGAGCGCGCTGAGCTGGGCGAAGGCCGCGAAGCAATCATTGCCGTGACCATTCCGGAGCAGCCGGGCAGCTTCAAGGCGTTCTGCGAGGCGATTGGCAAGCGGCAGATCACCGAATTCAACTACCGCTACCACACCGACCGAGAGGCGCACATCTTCGTCGGCGTGCAGACCCACCCCGACACCGACCCGCGCAAAGCCCTGATCGCGAGCCTGACGGAGCAGGGTTTCCCGGTGCTCGACCTGACCGACAACGAACTGGCCAAACTGCACCTGCGGCACATGGTCGGCGGGCATTCGGAACGGGTCAACGACGAGGTGGTGCTGCGCTTTGAATTCCCCGAGCGGCCGGGTGCGCTATTCAACTTTCTGAACAAGCTGGGCGGGAAATGGAATATTTCGATGTTCCACTACCGCAATCACGGCGCGGCGGATGGCCGAGTGGTGGCGGGGTTGGTGGTGCCGGAGGATGAAAGGCATCTGGTGCCGCAGGCGCTGGCGGAGATTGGGTATCCGTATTGGGACGAGACCAGGAATCCTGCGTACAAGCTGTTTCTGGGATAACAGCAGCGGCATGCGACTGGCTGCTACGCTTTAAAAACTGCCACACACAGGAAATCGAACCAACATGGAACACTTCGCTGCACTGAAAATCCTGCACGTCGTCAGCACGGTGCTGCTGTTTATCTGCGCTCTGGGGCTGATCGTGTGGATCGTGCGCGGCCGTCGGGCTGGCGATGCGAAGGTGCAGAACCGCGCCATGCAACGACCATGGGCATTTGCCTGGCTGCTGATGGGCGTGTGTTTACTGACCCTGCCAATCAGCGGCTGGTGGCTTGTCCACTACGCCGGCTGGCCGCTGGGACAGACCTGGCTGCTGGCGGCGAGTGTGCTATATCTCTTCGGCGCCTTGAGCTGGGCCTGGCTGGCGGTGCGAGTCAATCGCCTGCGCCGGCCAGTCATCGTGGGTAATTCCCGCTTCACCCTGGCGCTGGCCATCTTCAGCGTCGTCTGCTTCGTGGCGATTGCCGGTCTCATGGGCGCCAAACCGGTCTAAACCTCAGTCATCCAAACTTACGCTACCGCAGGTGTTCCTGCCGATAAAAAACGGTGGGAGCGAGCTTGCTCGCGAAGGCTTTCAATCGCGCAGTGAAATCACCGGCCAGCCGCGACGGGTGGCCTCGGCGCGCAGCTTTTCATCAGGATCGACTGCGACCGGATTAGCCACCTGCTCCAGCAATGGCAAATCGTTCATCGAATCGCTGTAGAACCAGCTGTCATCGAGATTGAAGCCATTCTCTTCGATCCAGCGATTCAGGCGGGTCACTTTGCCCTCGCGGAAGCACGGCACGTCAGTGGTGCGCCCGGTGTAGCGGCCGTCGACGATCTCGCATTCGGTCGCCAGCAAGGTGTCGATGCCCAGTCGGGCCACGATCGGCGCGGTGACAAAACGGTTGGTCGCCGTGATCACCACCAGTTTGTCGCCAGCGTCCCGGTGCTTGGCGATGAGGGCCATGGCTTTTGGCAGGATCAGCGGCTCAATGCAGTCGCGCATGAATTCCCGGTGCCATTCGTCGAGCTGCGTCATGTCGGTGCGGCCCAGAATCTCCAGACTGAAATTCAGGTAGTCGGTCAGGTTCAGGGTGCCGGCCAGATAGTCCTGATAGAACGCATCGTTGCGTGCCTTGTAGGCAGCGCCGTCCAGGATGCCGCGCTCGCACAGGTAATCGCCCCAGGCGTGATCGCTGTCGCCGCCGAGAAGGGTGTTGTCGAGGTCGAACAGGGCCAGGCGCATGGGCTTTACTCGCTGAATTATCAGAAAAAAGAGCACAAGAATACGAGGTTTGCCCGAGAGATCGCATCTATTAATGCAGTTGTCACGATAAGCTGTCCCAGCCTCGTTGCTGCCTTCACGATCTTTGTGGAACAATGCGGCGACATGCGTTTGCGAGGTTGTAGCCGTGATCGACCCCGATGGTTTTCGCCCTAATGTCGGGATAATTCTGACAAATGATGCTGGCCAGGTCTTATGGGCTCGGCGCATCAATCAAGACGCCTGGCAGTTTCCGCAGGGGGGGATCAACCCTCAGGAGACCCCGGAAGACGCGCTTTACCGTGAATTGAATGAAGAAGTCGGGCTGGAACGGCATGATGTTGAAATTCTTGCCTGCACCCGGGGTTGGTTGCGCTATCGTCTGCCGCAACGATTGGTCCGTACCCACAGCCAGCCGCTGTGCATCGGCCAGAAGCAAAAATGGTTTCTCCTGCGCCTGATCTCCAACGAGCAGCGGGTGCGGATGGATTTGACCGGCAAACCGGAGTTCGATGGCTGGCGTTGGGTCAGTTATTGGTACCCGTTGGGCCAGGTGGTGACATTCAAGCGCGAGGTATATCGCCGCGCACTCAAAGAGCTTGCCCCGCGCCTGTTGGCGCGCGACTGACACGGAGTTCGACCCCGAGCCATGCTCAATACGCTGCGCAAGATCGTCCAGGAAGTTAACTCCGCCAAGGATCTCAAGGCGGCGTTGGGCATTATTGTGTTACGCGTCAAAGAGGCCATGAGCAGCCAGGTCTGCTCAGTCTATTTGCTCGATCCTGAAGCGAACCGCTTCGTGCTGATGGCCACCGAAGGCCTGAACAAGCGCTCCATCGGCAAAGTCAGCATGGCCCCGAACGAGGGCCTCGTGGGTCTGGTCGGTACGCGTGAAGAACCGCTGAACCTCGAAAATGCTGCCGATCACCCTCGCTATCGCTACTTTGCTGAAACCGGCGAAGAGCGTTATGCGTCGTTCCTCGGCGCGCCGATCATCCACCACCGCCGGGTTGTGGGCGTTCTGGTCATCCAGCAAAAGGAGCGCCGTCAGTTCGACGAGGGCGAAGAAGCCTTCCTCGTGACGATGAGCGCGCAACTCGCAGGCGTCATCGCCCACGCGGAAGCCACCGGCTCCATCCGCGGGCTGGGCCGTCAGGGCAAAGGCATTCAGGAAGCCCGATTCGTCGGTGTGCCGGGTTCGCCGGGCGCTGCGGTCGGTACTGCGCTGGTCATGTTGCCGCCGGCTGACCTCGAAGTCGTGCCGGACAAAACCGTCTCTGATATCACCGCTGAACTCAAACTGTTCCAGACTGCGCTTGAAGGCGTGCGCAACGATATGCGCACCCTTTCGGCGAAGTTGGCGACGCAATTGCGCCCAGAAGAGCGCGCGTTGTTCGATGTGTACCTGATGATGCTCGACGATGCGTCGCTGGGCAGTGAAGTCACCAACGTCATCAAGACCGGCCAGTGGGCCCAGGGCGCCTTGCGCTCGGTGGTCAACGAGCACGTCAAACGCTTCGAGCTGATGGATGACGCCTACCTGCGCGAGCGCGCATCGGACGTCAAAGACCTCGGTCGCCGCCTGCTCGCCTACCTTCAGGAAGCGCGTCAACAAACCCTGGTCTACCCCGACAACACCATTCTGGTCAGCGAAGAGCTGTCGCCCGCCATGCTCGGCGAGGTGCCGGAAGGCAAGTTGGTGGGTCTGATTTCGGTACTCGGCTCGGGTAACTCCCACGTCGCGATTCTGGCCCGGGCCATGGGCATTCCCACGGTCATGGGCGTGGTGGACCTGCCGTACTCGAAAGTCGACGGCATCCAGCTGATCGTCGACGGCTATCACGGCGAGGTCTTCACCAACCCGTCCGAGATCCTGATCAAGCAGTACTCCGTCGTCGTCGAAGAGGAGCGTCAGCTTTCTCAAGGCCTCGACGCGCTGCGTGAATTGCCCTGCGTGACCCTCGACGGCCACCGCATGCCGCTGTGGGTCAACACCGGTCTGCTGGCGGACGTGGCCCGCGCGCAACAGCGAGGCGCGGAAGGCGTCGGTCTGTACCGCACCGAAGTGCCGTTCATGATTCAGCAGCGGTTCCCGAGCGAGAAGGAACAGCTCGCCATCTACCGTGAGCAACTGGCGGCGTTCCACCCGTTGCCGGTGACGATGCGAACGCTGGACATCGGCGGTGACAAGTCGCTGTCGTATTTCCCGATCAAGGAAGACAACCCGTTCCTCGGCTGGCGTGGCATTCGCGTCACGCTGGATCATCCTGAAATCTTCCTGGTGCAGACCCGCGCCATGCTCAAGGCCAGTGAAGGCTTGAACAACCTGCGGATTCTGCTGCCGATGATTTCCGGCACCCATGAAACCGAAGAGGCTCTGCACCTGATCCACCGGGCGTGGGGCGAAGTCCGCGATGAAGGCACCGACGTCCCGATGCCGCCGGTGGGCGTGATGATTGAAGTCCCGGCGGCGGTCTATCAGACCCGAGAGCTGGCGCGTCAGGTGGATTTCCTGTCTGTCGGTTCCAACGACCTGACCCAGTATCTGCTGGCGGTCGACCGTAACAACCCGCGGGTGGCGGATTTGTACGACTATCTGCACCCGGCTGTGCTCCAGGCCTTGCAGAGCGTGGTGCGCGATGCCCATGCCGAAGGCAAGCCGGTGAGCATCTGCGGCGAAATGGCGGGTGATCCTGCGGCGGCGGTGCTGCTGATGGCGATGGGCTTCGACAGCCTGTCGATGAACGCCACCAACCTGCCGAAAGTGAAGTGGATGCTGCGTCAGATCAACCTGAGCATGGCCAAGGACCTGTTGGCCCAGTTGATGAAGAACGACAACCCGCAAGTGATCAGCAGCTCGTTGCAGCTGGCGCTGAGGAATCTGGGCCTGTCGCGGATGATCAATCCGGGGTCTGTGAAGGGGCATTGACGGCTGGCGCTGCGCTGCTTTTAGTGGGACCGGCTTTAGCCGGGAAGAGGTGGAGTCAAATCTCCAGATCCACCTCACCCAATCTCCCGCCATACGGCCCGAAGCTGCGCTCGATCAGGCGCCGGCTGCCGTCTGCATTGACCAGTAACACCGTGCTCGCCCGCGTGCCGTAATTGGGGCTGGCAATGAACACGCTCGACAATAACTTTTCCGTCGCAAGCCCGACGCCGGTGCTCGGCAGTTCAGCCTCTGGCGCAGGCGCGTGATCGGTGAGAAAGCCAAAAAGCGCTTCAGGGTCTGGATTCTCCAAATGTTCAGACAGCGCCGCTTTGGCTTTCACCAGTTTCGGCCACGGCGTATCGATCCCTGCGTTGGACACCCCGTAAACGCCCGCTTCCAGACGGCGGGGTATCGGATCGTTCGCGTTGAGAAAATGCAACTGCTGACGATCACCCACCAGCAGGTTGAACCCACCGTACTCAGACGACCGCGTCGCGGTCTCACTCAAGTACTCATCCATGGAGACATCGCTGGTCAAAAAACGAGCAACCAGTTCGCCCCGCGAACGGTGGCCAGGCGGTTTGCCCGGTTCGCGGATATTGGTCAGAGCGGCAAAACGTCCGTCAGCATTGATCCCCAGCCATGTCCCGCCCGCTTCAAGATCGCGCCCGGCGTAGACCTGCGGCGCGTCTTCCCACTGCGCCAGCGGCAGAGTAGGGCGGGCGTAGAACTCGTCACGATTGGCCGCCAGAATCAGCGGCTGAGCGTGAGATGGCCGCCAGGCGAAGACGATAAGGCACATGGATGACTCCTTTTTGCGCCACTTTACCCACCCCGCACGCCGACATCCATCGCACGCTGCTAGAGCGGATCGGCGCGGTCCGGTAACATGCCGCACTGTTTTTGAGAGATGTCCGCGCCATGCGTGGCGACATCGTCGGCGTGCGAGATTTCATCGCGGTCGCTCTTGCACCAGATTTCATCATTATTGGGTGGCACTACCTGCTACCGCCGCCGCATAGTTCTGCTTCGTCGCTCAATGAGCGCTTCTATTTCAAGGAGTCGCAATGCTGCCTTACCCGCAGATTGACCCGGTAGCCGTGGCCATCGGTCCGCTGCAAATTCACTGGTACGGCCTGATGTACCTGGTCGGTATTGGCAGTGCCTGGTACCTGGCATCTCGTCGTTTGAATCGCTTTGACCCGACGTGGACCAAAGAAAAGCTCTCGGACATGATTTTCTGGGTCGCCATGGGCGTCATCGTCGGTGGCCGTCTCGGCTACGTGCTGTTCTACGACCTGCCCAACTACATCGCCAACCCGCTGCTGATTTTTGAGGTGTGGAAGGGCGGCATGGCGTTCCACGGTGGCTTCATCGGCGTGATGATCGCGACGTACTGGTTCGGCAAGCGCAACGGCAAGTCATTCTTCCAGCTCATGGACTTCATCGCCCCTATGGTGCCGATTGGTCTGGGTGCCGGGCGCATTGGCAACTTCATCAACGCCGAACTGTGGGGCAAACCGACTGATCTGCCCTGGGCCATGGTGTTCCCCACCGACCCTGCGCAACTGCCGCGCCACCCGTCACAGCTCTACCAGTTCGCGCTGGAAGGCGTGGCCCTGTTCGTCATTCTTTATTTCTACTCCCGCAAGCCGCGTCCGACCATGGCCGTTTCCGGCATGTTCGCGCTGTTCTACGGCATCTTCCGCTTCGTGGTGGAGTTCGTCCGCGTGCCGGACGCCCAGCTGGGTTATCTGGCCTGGGGCTGGGTCACCATGGGGCAGATCCTCAGCCTGCCAATGATCATCGGCGGCCTGGTGCTGATCTGGCTTGCCTACCATCGCGCGCCCGCTGCCAACAGCGCTGCGGCTTGACGCGCCGGGTACATTTGCTGAACGCCGGGCCCGAAGGGTTCGGCGGATTCACCGAAACAGAGGGCCTCTGGTCATGAAGCAATACCTTGAACTGCTGCAGGACGTCATCAACAACGGAACCCGCAAGGGCGACCGCACCGGGACCGGCACCACTGCCGTGTTCGGTCGGCAGATTCGCCACAACCTGGCCGATGGCTTCCCGCTGCTGACCACCAAAAAGCTGCACTTTAAGAGCATCGCCAACGAGCTGATCTGGATGCTCAGCGGCAACACCAACACCAAATGGCTCAACGAGAACGGCGTGACCATCTGGGACGAGTGGGCCACTGAAGACGGCGACCTAGGCCCGGTATACGGCGCGCAGTGGACTGGCTGGCCGACCAAGGATGGCGGCAAGATCAACCAGATCGACTACATGGTCGACTGCCTGAAGAACAACCCGAACAGCCGCCGCATCCTGTTCCATGGCTGGAATACCGAATACCTGCCGGACGAGAAGCTGTCGCCGCAGGAGAACGTCAAGGCCGGGCGCCAGGCGCTTGCGGTGTGCCATTTGCTGTACCAGGCCTTCGTGGCCGACGGCAAGCTGTCGATGCAGCTCTACATTCGCAGCTCCGATGTCTTCCTCGGACTGCCCTACAACATCGCCGCGCTGGCGCTGCTGACCCACATGCTGGCTCAGCAATGCGACCTGGTCCCCCACGAGATCATCGTCAGCCTGGGCGACACCCACGCTTACTCCAACCACGAAGAGCAGATCGCGACGCAGCTGACCCGCACGCCTCGACAGCTGCCGCGGCTGAACATCAAGCGCCGCCCGGAGAGCATCTACGACTATCGCTTCGAAGACTTCGAGATCGTGGGTTATGACGCGGATCCGAGCATCAAGGCGCCGGTAGCGGTGTAATCCTGCTGCGCTCATGAGCGGAGGCTATTGATCAATCGGCAATCGATTGAAATCCCCTATCCGCCCAGTGCGCAGTGACAATGAGCTTAAACGCGTCGATTTCCCTATCGTTCTCCCCATCGGACAGACACAGGGCGGCCTTAACAGAGGTCGCCCGCCAGTATCCTTGGTGGAGAAACACGCATGAGCAACAAACTGACGACCGCTTTCGGCGCCCCTGTAGTCGATAACCAGAATATCCAGACCGCCGGCCCCCATGGCCCCGCGCTGCTGCAGGATGTCTGGTTCCTCGAGAAGCTCGCCCATTTCGATCGTGAAGTCATCCCCGAGCGTCGCATGCACGCCAAGGGTTCCGGCGCGTTTGGCACCTTCACCGTCACCCACGACATCACTCGCTACACCCGCGCGAAAATCTTCTCCGAGATCGGCAAGTCCACTGAAATGTTCGCCCGTTTCTCCACCGTTGCCGGTGAGCGTGGTGCAGCCGATGCCGAGCGCGACATTCGCGGTTTCGCGTTCAAGTTCTACACCGAGGAAGGCAACTGGGACATGGTCGGCAACAACACGCCGGTGTTCTTCCTGCGCGATCCGATGAAGTTTCCTGACCTGAACCACGCTGTCAAACGCGACCCACGCACCGGCATGCGCAGTGCCGAGAACAACTGGGATTTCTGGACTCAACTGCCGGAAGCGCTGCACCAGGTGACTGTCGTGATGAGCGAGCGCGGCATTCCCCGCAGCTACCGCGAGATGCACGGTTTCGGCAGCCACACCTACAGTTTCCTCAACGCACAGCACGAGCGGTTCTGGGTCAAATTCCACTTCGTCTCGCAACAAGGCATCGCCAATCTGACCGACGCCGAAGCGCAGGAACTGGTCGGCCGTGACCGTGATTCCCATCACCGCGATCTGTACGAAAACATCGAGCAGGGCAACTTCCCGCGCTGGAAGCTGTTCGTGCAGATCATGCCGGAGAAGGAGGCAGGCTCGTACCCTATCAACCCGTTCGACCTGACCAAGGTCTGGCCGAAGGGCGATTACCCGCTGATCGAAGTGGGCGTGGTCGAGCTGAACCGTAACCCGGAGAACAACTTCGCTGACGTCGAGCAGGCGGCATTCGCGCCTTCCAACGTGGTGCCGGGCATCAGCTTCTCGCCGGACAAAATGCTGCAGGGTCGGCTGTTCTCCTACGGCGATGCCCAGCGCTACCGCTTGAGCGTCAACCACCATCAGATCCCGGTGAACTCGCCACGGGCGGCGCTGCACGTGAACAGCTACCACCGCGACGGCCTGATGCGCGTCGACGGCAACCGGGGCGGCATGACCTCTTACGAGCCGAACACCAAGGGTGCGTTTCAGGAGCAGCCGGATTTCAGAGAGCCGCCGTTGTCGATCGAAGGCGCGGCCGCTCACTGGAACCATCGCGTGGATGGCGACTACTACTCGCAGCCAGGCAACCTGTTCCGTCTGATGAACGTACGGGAGAAACAGTCGTTGTTCGACAACACCGCCCGCTCGCTGCGCGGCGTGTCGGCACCGATCATTCAGCTGCACATCGAGCATTGCTCGATGGCTGATCCCGAGTACGGGATTGGTGTCGCGGCTGCGGTTGAGCGTATTCACAACGCTTGATCCCTGTGGGACCGGCTTTAGCCGGGAAGGCGTCGGATGCCTCACCGCAAAAGTGATGGTGCGCAGACTGGCCTCTTCCCGGCTAAAGCCGGTCCCACTAAAGCATTCGCGTGCATTCAATGGGACTGGCTGAAACGCCGACTTGTAGGACCGGCTTCAGCCGGGAAGGCGTCGGATGCCTCACCGCAAAAGTGATGATGCGCAGACTGGCCTCTTCCCGGCTGAAGCCGGTCCTACTAACCTCTCAATGCCCGTGGCTGCGGCCTACGTGGGAGTGTTCGACGTCCGCTGCCACGACACTCCCGCTGATTTCCAGTCGATCAAGAATCCCGCAGTGATCCGGCGCCCCTTCGCTGCAGCGTTGGCGCAGGTCGACCAGTTGCTCCTGCAGCGCTTGCAGGCTCGCGACGCGGGCGTTCACGTGCTGGATGTGTTCGTCGATCAGCGCGTTGACGTTCTCGCACTGGTCCCGCGGACTGTCGCGCAACGCCAGCAGGCTGCGGATCTCGTCCAGCGTCATGTCCAGGCTGCGGCAGTTGCGGATGAAGGTCAGGCGCTCGACGTGCTCCTGGGTGTACAGCCGATAGTTGCCGTCGCTGCGCGCGGGTTCGCTGAGCAGGCCCTCGCGCTCGTAATAGCGGATGGTTTCCACCGGGCAATCCGTGAGTTTTGCCAGTTCGCCGATTTTAAATGAAGGGTTCATGTGCAAGATCTCGATAAGGACGCTTGACCCTATAGTGGCTACAGGGTGTTCACTTGGCAACACGCACATTTAGAGACTCAATCCATGAGTGACTCTGTACCCACATCTTCATCGCACAAACCTGCCCACGACTCGCACAACCATGCCGAGCACGATCACGCAGGGCATGACCATTCCGCCCATGATCACGCTGGGCACGATCACGCCGGTCATGAGCACGGGCAAACCAAACTCACGCCCGTGCACGACCATGCCGCCCACGCCTGCTGCTCACACGACAGCGCACCCGCCGTCGTGACCATCGATGGCGCGTCAAATGCCGATGGAAAACTGAGCAGCTTCCGCATCGAAGCCATGGACTGCCCCACCGAGCAGACGCTGATCCAGAACAAGCTCGGCAAGATGAAGGGCATTCAGAAGCTTGAATTCAACCTGATCAATCGCGTGCTGGGCGTGTGGCATGAGCTGCCGTCCACCGATCCCATTCGCGACGCCATTGGCTCGCTGGGCATGCAGGCGGACCTGATCGAAGAGGGCGCCGACAAGGAAACAGCCTCGCTGCCACCTGCCAACAAACCGTGGTGGCCGCTGGCGCTGTCGGGTGTCGCGGCGTTGTCTGCTGAAGTCATCCACTTCACCAATGCCGCGCCCACCTGGGTGGTCGCCATCGTTGCGCTGATCGCCATTTTCAGCGGCGGCCTGACCACGTACAAAAAGGGCTGGATCGCCCTGAAAAACTTCAACCTGAACATCAATGCGCTGATGAGCATCGCCGTCACCGGTGCGGTGCTGATCGGGCAATGGCCAGAAGCGGCGATGGTGATGTTTCTGTTCACCGTCGCCGAGCTGATCGAAGCCAAGTCTCTGGACCGTGCCCGCAATGCCATTGGCGGCCTGATGCAGCTGACGCCGGAAACCGCGACCGTGCAGCAGAACGGCGAGTGGCTAGAGCTTGAGGTCAAAGATATTGCGCTGGGCAGCGTCGTGCGGGTCAAGCCGGGTGAGCGCATCGGGCTGGACGGTGAAGTGGTTGCCGGCCAGTCGAGCATTGATCAGGCCCCGATCACGGGCGAAAGCCTGCCGGTCGAGAAGACCGTAGGCGACAAGGTCTTTGCCGGCACGATCAATCAGGCCGGTTCGCTTGAATACAAAGTGACCGCCGCTGCCAACAACTCGACGCTGGCGCGGATCATCCATGCCGTCGAGGCGGCCCAGGGTGCGCGCGCGCCGACTCAGCGTTTCGTTGACAGCTTTTCAAAGATCTACACGCCCGCCGTGTTCGCGCTTGCGCTGGGGATTGCGATCATCCCGCCGCTGTTCATGGGCGCGGTGTGGTTTGACTGGATCTACCGCGCGCTCGTGCTGCTGGTGGTCGCGTGCCCGTGTGCGCTGGTAATTTCGACGCCGGTGACGATCGTCAGCGGTCTGGCGGCGGCGGCGCGCAAAGGCATTTTGGTCAAGGGCGGCGTGTACCTGGAAATGGGCCACAAGCTCGATTACCTGGCCCTCGACAAGACCGGCACCATCACCCACGGCAAACCGGTGCAGACCGATTACGTATTGCTCAACGAGTCACTGGGTGAGCAGGCGCTGGCGATCTCGGCAAGCCTGGCCGGTCGCTCGGATCACCCCGTGTCTCAAGCCATCGCCAAGGCGGCGCAGGACGGCACCCGCTTGCCGGTTGAGGCGTTCGAAGCCCTTGCCGGGCTTGGCGTGAAGGGCGAAGTGCAAGGGCGTTTGTACCATCTGGGCAACCACCGCTTGGTGCATGACGCCGGGTATTGCTCGCCGGAACTGGAAGCGCAACTTGAAGCGCTGGAAAGCCAGGGCAAAACCGTGGTGCTACTGTTCGACGCTTCCGGCCCGCTGGCGTTGTTCGCGGTCGCCGACACGGTGAAGGACAGCAGCCGTGAGGCCATCGAGCAACTGCATGCGCTGGGCGTGAAGACGATGATGCTGACGGGTGACAACCCGCACACGGCCAAGGCCATCGCCGCTCAGGTGGGCATCGATCAGGCCCAGGGCAATCTGATGCCGACCGACAAGCTGCAAGCCATCGAAGCCCTGTACGCGCAGAATCACCGAGTGGGCATGGTCGGCGACGGCATCAACGATGCGCCGGCGCTGGCCCGGGCGGAGATCGGTTTTGCCATGGCGGCAGCGGGCACGGACACCGCCATCGAAACCGCCGACGTGGCGCTGATGGACGACGACCTGCGCAAGATCCCGACGTTTATTCGTCTGTCGCGGGACACGGCGGCGGTGCTCAAACAGAACATCGCGCTGGCGCTGGTGATCAAGCTGATCTTTCTGGCGGTGACCTTCGCCGGGATGGCGACCATGTGGATGGCAGTGTTTGCCGACATGGGCGTCAGTCTGCTGGTGGTGGCCAACGGGTTGCGATTGTTGAAGAAGTAACGCTCACCATCAGGAGACTGATGGTGCCCACGCAGGCCTCTTCCCGGCTGAAGCCGGTCCCACAAACGCCGCGTGCGTATCCAGTGGGACTGGCTTTAGCCGGGAAGGCGTCAGGTGCAATGCCGCAAAACTGGTGGCGCTCAAACTGGCCTCTTCCCGGCTGAAGCCGGTCCCACCATGAGAATCATCAAGCCGGGTCTACTTCCCGTACTTTTCACGCCCCCACGCAATCATTTCTTCCAGCAGCCCTTTCAAGACCACCTGCGTCGGCTCAGCCAGGTCAGGGCGGTAGTGGAAGGGCACGAACTCGTCCATGTACGTGCTTTGCGCCAGTTCCAGTTGCACGGCGTGGATGTGGTTGGCCTGGTCGCCATAGTGGCGGGTGATGTGGCCGCCCTTGAAGCGCCCGTTGAGCACATGGCTGTAGTTCTTCGCGGCAGCGCACGCAGTATCCAGACGCTGGGCCAGCGCTTCATCACAGCTGGCGCCATTGAAGGTGCC
Source organism: Pseudomonas sp. Ps21-P2 (assembly GCF_039672565.1). Classification (NCBI taxonomy): domain Bacteria; kingdom Pseudomonadati; phylum Pseudomonadota; class Gammaproteobacteria; order Pseudomonadales; family Pseudomonadaceae; genus Pseudomonas; species Pseudomonas sp. Ps21-P2. Next base: position 575,973 of record NZ_JBDFPL010000002.1, on the reverse strand, counting down.
GAGGTTGAAGTCCGGCAGCCGACCGTCAAACAGATGTGGAATGTGCCCACGAATGGAATGCGCGTCGAACAGCAGCGCATAACCGAACTCGGCGCGCAGACGTTCAAGCTCGCCGCGTAGCGTCTCGTGATAGGGCGTCCAGATCTTCTCCAGATAAGTCGCGCGTTCTTCCTTGCTCGGCGCCTGACCCTCTTTGAACAGCGGATCGCCCTCGAACAGCGTCGACGGGAACAGCCCGGTGGTCGCGCCGGCGTACAGCGGCGTGTCGTCGGACGGACGATTGAGGTCGATGACGAAGCGCGAATATTCCGCCGAAAGCACGCTGGCGCCGAGGTCTGACGCGAAGTCATACAGGCGCGGAATGTGCCAGTCGGTGTCCGGCAGGCTCACGGCCTCATCCACCAGACCGTCCCGCACGGCGGGCGTCAGGTGCAGTCCCGGGTGCGGCATGCTGATCAACAGCGGTACGCGACCGCGAGTGAAACTCAGAACCTTGTCCACAGTATTCCCCTGATTAGAGAGTGCGTTCCACGCCATGACGCACGACGCGTTTGTCCAGATCGCCGCCCAGCCAGTAGGCGAGGTCGGCGGGCCGTTCGATGTGCCAAGCGACGAAATCCGCCGTTTTGCCAACTTCCAGTGAGCCATGGGTCTCAGCCATGCCCAGCGCCTGTGCTGCGTGGACAGTTGCGCCGGCCAAGGCTTCTTCCGGCGTCATGCGGAACAGCGTGCAGGCCATGTTCAGCATCAGCCGCAGCGACAGACCCGGCGACGTGCCCGGATTGAGATCGGTGGAAATGGCGATCTTCACCCCGTGTTTGCGCAGGGCATCCATCGGCGGCAATTGAGTTTCGCGCAGGAAGTAGAACGCCCCCGGCAGCAGTACCGCGACCGTGCCTGAGGCCGCCATCGCAATGGCGTCTTCTTCGGTCATGAACTCCAGATGGTCAGCCGACAGCGCTTGATAACGCGCCGCCAGACTCGAGCCATGCAGCGAAGACAACTGCTCGGCGTGCAGCTTGACCGGCAGGCCCAGCTGGCCGGCGGTGATGAACACCTGTTCGACCTGGGCCGGCGAGAACGCCAGGTATTCGCAGAACGCATCGACGGCATCCACCAGATTTTCCGCCGCCAGCGCCGGCAGCATTTCGCTGCAGATGTGAGCGATGTAGTCGTCGGCGCGGTCTTTGTATTCCGGCGGCAGGGCATGGGCGGCCAGGCAGGTGCTGCGCACGGTGACCGGCAGGTTTTCACCCAGCTGGCGAATCACCCGCAGGATTTTGCGTTCGCTGGCGAGGTCCAGGCCGTAGCCGGATTTCATCTCGATCGTGGTCACGCCGTCCCTTAGCAAGTGCAGCAGACGACGTTCAGCGCTGGCGTAAAGCTCTTCTTCACTGGCGGCGCGGGTGGCGCGCACGGTGCTGGCAATGCCGCCGCCCGCTGCCGCGATTTCCGCGTAGCTGACGCCCTGCAGACGCTGCTCGAACTCGCCGCTGCGGTTACCGCCGAACACCGTGTGCGTGTGGCAATCGATCAGGCCGGGCGTCACCCATGCGCCGTTCAGGTCGACGCGCTTGACGTCGCCCTGGTCAGGCAGGTCTCGGAGAGGACCGATCCAGACGATCCGCGCTGCATCGGTCACGATGGCGGCGTCCTCGATGATCGAGTACGTGCCGTTCGCCATGGTTGCTGCGTGACAGTGGTGCCAGAGCGTTTTCATCGATCTCTCCAAGGTTTCGGTTTTACAGCCTGTTGCAAGTACTAAGTGTAGGAGTGAGCTTGCTCGCGAAGTGTCTCCGCCGAATATTCGGCGCCTGAAATTCAGTCTTCGCGAGCAAGCTCGCTCCCACACGGACCGTTCATGACAGTCCATTTATCAGCTGTTTGATGTGGCCTTTATCAGGTTCTGCTTCGGCTTCACCCAAATCCAGTACGCAACCACCAGCAACCCGATCCACACCGCCCCCACCACCAGCGCGGCCTGGCTGTCCGGGAAATAACCCAGCACACCAAACACGAACACCATGAACAACGTGGCAACAATCGGCGCGACGGGCCAGAACGGCACCGGGAATTTCAGCTGGGCCACTTCTTCTGCGCTCATCGACCGGCGCATGGCGATCTGCGTGACCAGAATCATCAGCCACACCCAGACCGTCGCGAAGGTCGCGATCGAGGCGATCAGCAGGAACACGTTTTCAGGGATCAGGTAATTCAGCACAACGCCGCAGAGCAGCGCGACGCCCATCACCAGCACGGTCATCCACGGCACGCCCTGGGCGGACAACTGAGCAAAACCCTTGGGCGCCTGACCTTGTATCGCCAAGCCGTACATCATGCGTCCGGCGCCGAAGATGTCGCTGTTGATCGCCGAAACGGCGGCAGTGATGACTACGATGTTGAGGACGGTCGCCGCAGAGGAAATCCCCAGGTGATCGAAGATCTGGACGAACGGGCTGCCCTGGCTGCCGATCTGCTGCCACGGATACAGGGACATCAGGACGAACAGCGTGAGCACGTAAAACAGCAGAATCCGCAACGGCACCGCGTTGATCGCGCGAGGAATCACGCGCTCCGGGTTGCGCGCTTCGCCGGCGGTGATGCCGATGATTTCGATGCCGCCGAACGCGAACATCACCACGGCCAGTGAGGCCACGAGGCCACCGATGCCGTTGGGCATGAAGCCGCCGTAGGCCCATAGATTGCTCACGCTGCTCACGCTGCTGACGCCGCCGCCTGAGACCGAGCCGAGGCCGAACAGCATGATGCCGAAGCCGGCGAGGATCATCGCGATGATTGCGCCGACCTTCAGCAGCGACAGCCAGAACTCCGTTTCACCGAAGACTTTGACGCTGCACAGGTTCAGCGCGCCGATCAGAAAGACAATGCCGAGCACCCAGATCCAGCGCGGCACCTCGGGAAACCAGAAGCCCATGTAGATGCCGAACGCAGTGACATCGGCCAGGCAGACGATGACCATTTCGAAGGCGTAGGTCCAGCCGAGGACAAAACCTGCGAGCGGGCCCAGATACGTGGTGGCGTACTCGCCGAACGAGCCGGACACCGGGTTGCGCACGGCCATCTCGCCGAGAGCGCGCATGACCATGTAAACCGCAGCGCCGGCGATGATGTACACCAGCAGAACGGCGGGACCGGCCAGTTTGATGGCCGACGCGGAACCGTAGAACAACCCGGTGCCGATGGCCGAGCCCAGCGCCATGAAGCGAATGTGACGCGCGCTGAGCCCGCGTTTCAGATCTGTAGCGTTTTGCGATGTCATTTCACACGTTCCTAGTCTTACTTTTTGCTGCGAAACGAGAGGCTTTTGTAGGAGTGAGCTTGCTCGCGATTGCGGTGTGTCAGACGGCAAATGCGTTTCTGACCCATTGCATCGCGAGCAAGCTCACTCCTACAGGGGGTAACCCCCCACTCATTTCAACGACAGGCCATCCCTGGCCTGTCCCGATCAGAAGCTCGGCAGCAGGTCAGCAGAAACCAGGTCGCTCAGGCAGTTGGAAGCCAGCAGCTCGATGGCGGCCTCGATATCAGGGGCGAAGAAGCGGTCTTTCTCGTAGAACGGGACTTTGCCGCGCAGCGTGGTGCGGGCGATTTCCAGTTTCTCGGAGGTCTTCAGACCGTTGCGCAAGTCCAGACCCTGACACGCAGCCAGCCATTCTACAGCCAGCACGCCGCGAGTGTTCTCCGCCATTTCCCACAAGCGCTTGCCAGCGGCGGGCGCCATCGACACATGGTCTTCCTGGTTGGCGGAGGTCGGCAGGCTGTCGACGCTGTGGGGGTGGGACAGCGCCTTGTTTTCACTGGCCAGCGCTGCGGCCGTGACCTGGGCAATCATGAAGCCGGAGTTGACGCCGCCGTTGGCCACCAGGAACGGCGGCAGCTGCGACATGTGCTTGTCCATCATCAGCGAGATGCGGCGTTCGCTCAGCGAGCCGATTTCAGCGATGGCCAAAGCGATGTTGTCGGCGGCCATGGCAACCGGTTCGGCGTGGAAGTTACCGCCGGAAATCACTTCACCTTCTGCCGCGAACACCAGCGGGTTGTCCGACACCGCGTTGGATTCGATCGCCAGCACTTCGGCGGCCTGACGCAGTTGGGTCAGGCAGGCGCCCATGACCTGTGGCTGGCAGCGCAGAGAGTAGGGGTCCTGAACCTTGTCGCAGTCGCGGTGGGAGTCGGAGACCTGGCTGCCGTCGCCAAGCAGATCGCGATAGGCCGCAGCCGAGTCGATCTGGCCGCGCTGACCCCGTGCCGCATGAATACGTGCGTCGAAGGGTGCGCGGGAGCCAAGCACGGCTTCAACGGTCAGCGCGCCGCAGCTGAGGGCGCCGGCGAACAGGTCTTCGGCTTCGAACAGGCCGCGCAAGGCATAGGCCGTAGACACCTGCGTGCCGTTGAGCAGCGCCAGGCCTTCTTTGGCCGCCAGCGTCAATGGCGTGAGCCCGGCGATGGCCAGCGCTTCCACGGCATTCAGCCATTCGCCCTTGTAGCGCGCCTTGCCTTCGCCCAGCAGCACCAGCGACATATGCGCCAATGGCGCGAGGTCGCCGGATGCGCCGACTGAACCCTTGAGCGGGATGTGCGGGTAAACCTCGGCGTTGATCAGGGCGATCAGCGCGTCGATGACCTGACGGCGAATCCCGGAGAAACCCCGGCTCAGGCTGTTGACCTTGAGCACCATGATCAGGCGCACCAGCTCATCGCTGATCGGCTGGCCAACGCCAGCGGCGTGGGACAGCACCAGCGAACGCTGCAGGTTTTCCAGGTCGGCGCTGGCGATGCGCGTTGACGCCAGCAGGCCGAAACCGGTGTTGATGCCGTAGGCGGTGCGATTTTCGGCGAGGATCTGCTCGACGCAGGCCACGCTGTCTTCGATCTGCCGATTGGCGCTGGCGTCGAGGGTCAGCGTGACGGGCCGCTGATAAATCGCGCGCAGCTGGGCGAGGCTCAATTGGCCGGGGATCAGATTCAGCGGGGTCGCCTGTTGGGTGTCGGTCACGATGCTGCTACTCCTGATTGGGTATCGGTCGTCTGCGCTGAACCGGCGCCTGCCTGTCCTGCGCGAGGGGCGCTTGCGCTGCGACCGTTGTTGTCGGTGTTGTGGTGAGCGCCCACCGCGTAATCGCGGCAACGCTGGAATACGGTTTCCAATGACTCTTCGTTCTTGAGCAGGGTCACGCTGCTGGCGATGTCCGGCGCCAGCCAGCGGTCTTCGTCGTAGGCCGGCACTCGCTCGCGCAACAGACGCCACGCCGCCTCGGTGCCGACGCCAAAGCGCGGGCCCTTGAAGAACTCGAACGCCTGGGCGGCCAGCAAATACTCGATCGCGAGGATCTGCGTCACGTTCTCCAGCACCTTGTGCAGCTTCAACGCGGCGCTGGTGCCCATGCTCAGATGATCCTCCTGCAGACCGGACGTCACGTAGTTGTCGATGACCGCCGGTTGTGCCAGCTGGCGGTTTTCCGCGCACAGCGAGGCGGCGACGTATTGGGTGATCATCATCCCGGAGTTGACCCCCGGCTGGCTGACCAGAAACGCCGGCAGCCCGCTGACCGTGGGGTTGATCAGCCGGTCCAGGCGCCGCTCGGCAATCGAGCCCAGTTCGGCCATGGCAATCGCCAGCAGATCAGCGGCCATCGCCACGGATTGGCCGTGGGGGTTGGCCTGGGAAACAACGCGATACGCTTCAGGCGTGCCGAGCAGCAGCGGGTTGTCGGTGGCCGAGTTGAGCTCGATTTCGATCTGCCGTGTGGCGTGGGCCAGTTGGTCGCGGGTGGCGCCGTGGACCTGCGGGATCGAGCGGATGCTCAAGGCGTCCTGGGTGCGGATGCCCTGACTGTTGGCGAGCACTTCACTGCCGGCGAGCAGGCCACGCAGGTTTTTGCCGACTTGCTGCATGCCGGGGTGTGGCTTGAGCGAAATAATGGTTTCGTCGAAGGCGTCGAGCTGGCCGCGCAGGCCCTCGAAGGTCATGGCGGCGATCACGTCGGCCCACTGCATCAGGCGATTCACGTCGGCGACGGCCAGGCAGCTGAGGCCGGTCATGCACGGCGTGCCGTTGACCAGACACAGACCGTCCTTCGCTCCCAGCTCCACCGGCGACAAGCCTTCTTCGCTAAGCGCCTGCAACGCCGACATCACTTGGCCGCGGTAACTGACCTGACCCACGCCGAGCAGTGCGACGCCGATGTGCGCCATGTGCGTGAGGTAACCCACCGAACCCTGGGACGGCACTTGCGGGGTGATGCGTCGATTGAGCAGGGCGAGCAGGGCCTCGACCACCTGACGATGAATCCCGGATTTGCCCTGGCTGTAGTTGATGATCGCAGCACAGGTGATCGCGCGGGTCTGCTCGTCCGGTAACGCCGGGCCGACGCCGCAGGCATGGCTGAGCAGGGTGTTGCGCGACAGTCGGCCAAGCTGCTCGTCGGCCAGTGACACGTTGCACAGCGCGCCGAGGCCGGTGTTCACGCCATAGGCGCGTTCGCCGCTGGCAACGATGCGCTGCACGATCGCCTGGGCATTGTCGATCCGCGCCCAGGCGGCTTCGGACAGCGACAGCGTCGCGCCATGACGGGCAACCGCGGTAACGTCCCGCCAGCTGAGCGGGCCTTCGCCGATGATGATCTGTTCTGCTCGCGACATGACCACAGCGTCCTTAGAGAGTCGCCACGCGCCGCTGCACGAAACGATCAACGTAATCGTCGGCGGGCGAGTAGAGGATTTCCTTCGGCGTGCCGACCTGAATCAGCCGACCGTCTTTGAGAATGGCGATGCGGTTACCGATGCGCACGGCTTCGTCGAGGTCGTGGGTGATGAACACGATGGTTTTCTTCAGGCTCGACTGCAGCTCCAGCAACTGGTCCTGCATCTCGGCGCGAATCAGCGGATCGAGTGCGCTGAACGCTTCGTCCATCAGGATGATGTCGGTGTCCGCCGCCAGCGCCCGTGCCAGGCCGACGCGCTGACGCATGCCGCCGGAAAGCTGATGCGGGTACTTTTTCTCGTAGCCCTTCAGGCCCACCGTGGTGATCCAGTGCTGTGCGCGCTCGGCGCATTGGGTCTTGCTTTCGCCACGGATGGTCAGCCCGTAGGCGACGTTGTCGATCACGGTCTTGTGCGGCAGCAGGCCAAAGCTCTGAAACACCATGCTGATCTTGTGCCGACGGAAGTTGCGCAGCGCTTCCATGTCGTAGGTCAGGATGTTCTCGCCATCGACCAGGATCTCGCCGCTGGTGGGATCGATCAGGCGGTTGAAGTGGCGGACCAGGGTCGATTTGCCGGAGCCCGACAGGCCCATGATCACGAAAATCTCGCCGCTGGAAATGGACAACGACAGGTCGTTCACCCCGACCACGCAGCCGGTCTGCGCCAGGACCTGATCCTTGCTCTGGTTGTTCTGCACCATGGCCAACGCATCTTTCGCGCGGTTGCCGAAGATTTTGTACACGTTCTTGACGACGATTTTGCCGCCCGTGTTCTCTGGAACGCCCGCGCTCAGTGGATTGCCCGAGCTCGCTGGATTAATAGTCTCGACGCTCATTTGTTCGCCTCATGCCGTGGACGGCCGTAGGCCTGCGTGATGCGGTCGATCACGACCGCCAGAATGACGATGGCCAGACCCGCTTCCAGGCCGCGCCCTACGTTCAGGGTCTGGATGCCGACCAGCACGTCTTCGCCCAGACCGCGGGCACCGATCATCGAGGCGATCACCACCATCGACAGCGCCATCATCGTGGTCTGGTTGATCCCGGCCATGATGCTCGGCAGGGCCAGCGGCAACTGCACGCCAAACAGTTGCTGCCAGCGGTTGGCGCCGAACGCGTTGATCGCTTCCATGACCTCGCCATCGACCTGACGAATGCCCAGATCGGTCAGGCGAATCAGCGGCGGCGCGGCGTAGATGACGGTGGCGAAGATCGCCGGGACTTTGCCCAGACCGAACAGCATCAGCACCGGAATCAGGTACACGAAGCTGGGCATGGTCTGCATGATGTCCAGCAAGGGCATTAGTATCGAGCGCAGGCGATTGCTCCGCGCCGACAGAATGCCGAGCGGTATGCCGATGATCACCGAGATCACCGTGGCGACCAGCATCAGCGCCAGGGTCTGCATCAGCTTGTCCCACAGGCCCACGGCACCGACCAGAAACAGCAGGCCGACGATAACCACCGTGGTGGTGATCTTGCGGGTCGCGTGCCAGGCGATCAGGCCGACGATGGCCAGCAGCAGCCACCACGGCGCAATGCGCAGCAGGCCTTCGAGCTTGACGATGGCCCACAGCAGCGTGTCGGAGATGTGCCGGAACACGTCGCCGTAGTTGGTGACCAGCTTGTCGACCCAGTCATTGACCCAGTCGGCGATGGAGAACGTGAAGCTTTCGGGGAACATATCGTTATCTCATTCAAATACTGCGTGCGGATCCGTGCTCAGGTGCTGCCCGGTTCGGATGCCGCCGGATCGCGCGGCACCCGGATCAAGCTCTTACAACGAAGCATCCACCTTCTTCGCCGCATCCTCGCTCACCCACTGATGCCACACTTCCGGGTGTTCCTTGAGGAAGATCTTCGCCAGCTTCGGCGACTCGATGCGTTCCTTGGTCATGCGCGCCAGATTCTGGTTGAGCAGGTCGATCGGGATGTTGACCTTCTCCATCACTGACACGAGTTCAGGCGCCTGTTCGTGGAACGCCTTGGACAGGCCGACCTTGATCTCGATGGTCTTGTTCACGCCGTCTTTCTCTTCCAGGCGCACCATGTCCACCTGGCCCATCAGCGGGGTCGGCGACCAGTAGTAAGCCAGGATCGGCTCGCCACGTTTGTAGCTGGACAGAATCGCCGCATCCAGCGCCGGGCCGGTGCCCGGGCGGAAGTTGGTGTATTTGCTTTCCAGGCCATAGCTTTTCAGCATTTCGCTGTTTTCCAGCTCGCAGGTCCAACCCGCCGGGCAGTTATAGAAACGGCCTTTCTCCGGCTCTTCGGCGTCCTTGAACAGCGCTGAGTATCTGCCCAGGTCGGCGATGGATTTCAGGTCAGGTGCCTTGGCTTCCAGCTTGCGCTTGGCGTCGCCTTCGATCACGTAACGTGGCACGTACCAGCCTTCCACCGCGCCTTTCACCGGCGAACCGACGCCGACCACTTTGCCGGCGGCTTCAGCCTTGTTCCAGACTTCGCTGCGGCCGACCCACTCTTCGGCAAACACTTGAATGTCGTTGGTGCTCAGGGCGTTCTCCATGGTGATGGAGTTGCCCGGCAGGCTGTCCGTTTCGCAGCCGTAGCCCTTGTTCAGCACAACTTGCAGTACGTCGGTCAGCAGCATTGCGCTTTCCCAGTTCAGGCCGGCGAATTTCACCGGCTTGCCGGACTCGCACCATCCCGCAGCCTGACTGGCGCCACTGGCGAGCACGCCCGCGGTGAGCAACGTGGATAGCAGGGCCTTTTTCGTGTTCATTGAGTGACGCTCCGGTCTTGTAGTGGATGACGGCAGTAACGAAAACAGACGGCTTCCAGCCAAGGGGAGAGACACTTGTCGGCCTCGTCCCGCTTCTCTCTCCAGCATGCCCCCTGCAACAGACGTGCATGACGAACGGTCAGTTCACCGCGACGTGCGCAGGGGCAACGGTGCAACTTGCCTGAGGCGCCCCCGAATCCGTTGGCAGGATCAGGCGATCGGCCACGTTGCCCGGCCACCTCTTCGCCGCCACGTAGTACAGCACAGCCGGCACGATGAGGCCGATGATCCACGAGATGTCGGTGTCATCGAGGCTCGCCACCAGCGGCCCGGTGTAAAAATGCGTGGAAATGAACGGCATCTGAATCAGCACGCCCACCACGTAAATCCCGATGCCCATCCCGTTCCAGCGGCCATAGCGACCGTTCGGGTCCGACAGCGCGGGAATGTCGTAGCGCTCTTTGGTGATGCAGTAGAAATCCACCAGATTGATCGCGCTCCACGGCGTGAAGAACGCCAGCAGAAACAGGATGAACGCCGAGAAGTCCTTGAGAAACGAGTCCTTGCCCAGCAGCGCCAGGGCCGTCGCGATGCCGACCATGGCGAAGATGTACGTCAGCCGCAGCGCGCTGGAGATGTACCGGTTGCCGCGAAAGCCGCTGACGATGGTGGCGATGGACATGAAGCTGCCGTAGGCGTTGAGCGTGGTGATGGTCACCTTGCCGAACGCGATGCTGAAATACAGCGCTGCCGCCACCGCGCCTGTCCCGCCAAGGCCGACGATGAACGAGACCTCGTGATGGGCGAAGTTCTTGCCGGCCAGCGCCGCCGCGAACACGCCGAAGACCATGGACGCCTGTGCGCCGATCACCGAACCCAGGCCCACCGCCCAAAATGTTTTGCCGGCCGGAGTGTTGCGCGGCAGGTAGCGCGAGTAGTCCGCGACGTAAGGGCCGAAAGCGATCTGCCAGGACGCCGACAGGGAAATCGCCAGCAGGAAACTGCTCAGCGAGAAGTGCTTGTTGCCCAGCAGCGCGCCGACGTCGTTGCCCGCCAGCAGCGCGGCGAACAGGTAAACGAAGGCGATCACGCCGATGAGGCTGGCGACGCGGCCGATCATGTGGATGACCCGGTAGCCCAGAATGGTCAGTACCACGATGGCGGCGGCGAAGATCACCACGCCCTGCCAGTCCGGCACGTTGATCAGTTGCGCCACCGCTTGACCGGCAAGCAACGAGCCGCTGGCGGAAAAGCCGATGTACATCAGGCACACCAGCACCAGCGGGATCACCGCGCCGTAGACGCCGAATTGCACCCGGCTGGAAATCATCTGCGGCAGGCCGAGCTTCGGTCCTTGTGCCGCGTGGAGCGCCATGACGCCACCGCCGATGAGCTGACCGATGAACAGCCCGATCAGCGACCAGAACACATCGCCGCCCAGTACCACGGCCAGGGCCCCGGTGACGATCGCGGTGATCTGCAGGTTGGCGCCCAGCCACAGCGTGAACTGACTGAACAGACGACCGTGTCGTTCGGCATCAGGGATGTAATCGATCGAACGCCGCTCGATCACGGAAGCAGGTGCAGCACGATCATCTGGAATAGCCATTGCGAAGATCCCCGTAAAGCGAGTGTTGGCACGCGCAAATTCTGCAGAATGCATCCCTCTGTAGGAGTGAGCTTGCTCGCGAAGAGGCCGGTACAGACGACGCATCACCTGCGTCTGGGCCTAAGCATTCGCGAGCAAGCTCGCTCCCACATGGGCTGCGAGCAACCCGGGCATTGATCAGTTATTGATCATCGGCAGGTTCAGACCCTGCTCTTTGGCGCAGTCAATCGCGATCTGATACCCCGCGTCGGCATGACGCATCACGCCGGTGGCCGGGTCGTTGTGCAGGACGCGGGCGATGCGCTCGGCGGCTTCATCGGTGCCGTCGCAGACGATGACCATGCCCGAGTGCTGCGAGAAGCCCATGCCGACGCCGCCGCCATGGTGCAGCGAGACCCAGGTCGCGCCGCTCGCGGTGTTGAGCAGGGCGTTGAGCAGTGGCCAGTCGGACACGGCGTCGGAGCCGTCCTGCATCGATTCGGTCTCGCGGTTCGGGCTGGCGACGGAGCCGGAGTCCAGGTGATCGCGACCGATGACTACCGGCGCCGACAGCTCGCCGCTGCGGACCATTTCGTTGAACGCCAGGCCCAGCTTGGCGCGCTGACCCAGCCCGACCCAGCAGATACGTGCCGGCAGACCCTGGAAGCTGATGCGCTCACGGGCCATGTCCAGCCAGTTGTGCAGGTGCGCGTCGTCCGGGATCAGCTCTTTGACTTTGGCGTCGGTCTTGTAGATGTCTTCAGGATTGCCCGACAGCGCGGCCCAGCGGAATGGACCGACGCCACGGCAAAACAGCGGACGAATGTAAGCGGGCACGAAACCGGGGAAATCGAAGGCGTGGGTCACGCCGACTTCCTTGGCCATCTGACGGATGTTGTTGCCGTAGTCGAACGTTGGCACGCCCATCTTCTGGAACGCCAGCATGGCCTCGACGTGCTCGGCCATGGACTGCTTGGCGGCCTTGACCACAGCGGCAGGCTCGGTGGCGGCGCGCTCGCGGTACTGCTCCCAGGTCCAGCCTTTTGGCAGGTAGCCGTTGAGCGGGTCATGGGCGCTGGTCTGGTCGGTAACCATGTCCGGGCGCACGCCACGTCGGACCATTTCCGGGAGGATCTCGGCGGCGTTGCCGCACAGGGCGATGGAGATCGCCTTGCCTTCGGCGGTGTATTTGGCGATGCGGGCGAGGGCGTCGTCGAGGTCAGTGGCTTGCTCGTCGACGTAACGGGTCTTCAGGCGGAAATCGATGCGGCTCTGCTGGCATTCGATGTTCAGCGAGCAGGCGCCCGCCATGCCGGCGGCCAGCGGCTGTGCGCCGCCCATGCCGCCAAGGCCTGCGGTCAACACCCAACGGCCTTTGAGGTTGCCGTCGTAATGCTGGCGACCGGCTTCGACGAAGGTTTCGTAGGTGCCCTGAACGATGCCCTGGCTGCCGATGTAGATCCAGCTGCCGGCGGTCATCTGGCCGTACATGGCCAGGCCTTTGGCGTCCAGTTCGTTGAAATGCTCCCAGCTCGCCCAGTGCGGCACCAGGTTGGAGTTGGCGATCAGTACGCGCGGTGCGTTGCTGTGGGTCTTGAACACGCCGACCGGCTTGCCGGATTGCACCAGCAGGGTTTCGTCGTCATTCAGGTTCGTCAGGCTTTCGACGATCTTGTCGTAGCATTCCCAGTTGCGCGCTGCACGACCGATACCGCCGTAGACCACCAGTTCGTTCGGGTTCTCGGCGACTTCCGGGTCGAGGTTGTTCATCAACATCCGCAACGGTGCCTCGGTCATCCAGCTCTTGGCCGTCAGTTGCGTGCCACGGGCTGCGCGGATTTCCACATCGCGGCGTTTGGTCCATTGCTGAGCAGGGGTGTTGTGGTCAGTAGTCACTTAACAATCCTCGATGATCAATCCGGCCGGGACGCGGGGTCCGTGACGAATGTGGGAATAAGGTTCTGCATGAGCGTCGCTGCTGTGATCCGAACCGGGCGTGGACGCCTTTTATCGACTCATGCTTACTTGTACATACAAGCATATGCAACCAGGGGGCCAATGTTGGTTTTGCAGGCGCAGAAATCCCGTCGGCCCGCTCTGCGTCGGGCTTGCCAAGATTTCAGGTTTAAGGAGGGTTACGGATGCAAAGAAGATGAAACGAAGGAAATTGTTACTTTTCGGTGCGAACGCACCAGCTCAGTGCGCGAATTGGGTAACAGAACGTCGTGTGCAGATATCGCTGCCGACACCTGACCTGTGGGAGCGAGCTTGCTCGCGAAGAGGCCCGTACATCCGCCAAATTCTCTGCGGCTGATACACGGTCTTCGTGAGCAAGCTCACTCCCACATGATCGGTAGCGCTGGGTATATCAGGGTAGTCTCAGTGCTAATCAGCACTAATCAGTGCCGGGCCAGCTTGCTGCGCAGCAGCCACACCCCGGCAAGCGCCGACGCGATCGAACCCAGCAACACGCCCACTTTCACTTCATCGATCAGATGCGCAGCGCCCGGGAAGGCCAGGTTGCCGATAAACAGGCTCATGGTGAACCCGATCCCGCAGAGCAGGGCCACGCCATACAGCTGCGGCCAGTTGCTGCCTTCCGGCAGGGTTGCCAGGCCGGATCGAATTGCCAGCACGGCTGCGAGAAACACGCCGATCTGCTTGCCGACGAACAACCCCAGTGCCACCCCAAGCGGCACCGGATCGACCAGATTGCCGAGGGTGATGCCCGACAGGGACACGCCCGCATTGGCGAAGCCGAAAATCGGCACCACCGCGAACGCCACCCAGTAGTGCATTTTTTCCTCAAGGAACAGCAGCGGCGAGCGGGCTTCTTCCTTGGGCGTGCCCAGCGGAATGCACAGCGCCAGCGCCACACCAGCCAACGTCGCGTGCACGCCGGATTGCAACACGAAGAACCACAACAGCAGACCCAGCAGCAGGTACGGCAGCAATCGCTGCACGCCCATGCGGTTCATGATCACCAGCACGGCCAGCGTCGCGAAGGAGGCACCGAGCATCGGCATGTTCAGGCCGCTGCTGTAGAACAGCGCAATGATGGTGACGGCGCCCAGGTCATCGAGAATCGCCAGTGCGGCCAGAAACACCTTTAACGACGTCGGCACCCGCTTGCCCAGCAACGACAGCACGCCGAGAGCGAAGGCGATATCGGTGGCCGCAGGAATCGCCCAGCCGCTCAGGGTTTCGGCGTTGCCCATGTTGATGCCGATATAGATCAGCGCCGGCACCAGCATGCCGCCCGCTGCCGCAAAACCGGGGAGCGCGCGCTGACCCCAAGTGGCAAGGCCACCCGCCAATACTTCGCGTTTGATTTCCAGACCGACCATGAGAAAGAAGATCGCCATCAGCCCGTCGTTGATCCACAGCTCGATCGACAACCCGCCCCACACACTGTGCAGTGCGGCGAAATACGAGGGGGCGAGGGGGGAGTTGGCAACGATGATCGCCGCGAGGGCAGCGCCCATCAGCACAAGGCCGCCTGCCGACTCCGATGAAAGAAAACTGGCAAGAATGGCGAGGGCTCGGGGGCTTTCTTTATTGTTGTTGAGCGTCGTCATGGTCGTCCCTGTGCTGGCGAAAAAAACGCAATCTACCACAGGGACGGCGGGACTCAGACGCGTGACAACTCGATCACGCACACGCGACTGGCGCGAGGGGCGTAGAGCACAACCTCCAGCAGCCCGCCTGCAGCGTTGTCCAATTGCAGGCAATCGTGTTTTTCCAGCCGTTGCGGCGGATGCTCGCCGACATTGGCGGCCATCTGCTCGGCCGCGCTGAATACCACGAACGTGTTGGCCGAACTGAAAAACCGCTGCGGCTGCATCACGTCGATCCACTGCAGGCGCGCGCGGTAGCGGGCTGGCGAGTAGATCAGGTTGAAGTCGCGAATCGGGCCGTCGAGCAGCGTGCATGACACTGCGCTGTCGCCGCTGAATGCGAACGGATCGGACGGCAGCAGTGGCTCGCTGTCCTGGCCATCGATGTTCAGCGTCATGCCTGCGCCTTGCAGCACCGTGATGATGCGCTGATAACCGGCGAACACCGAAAAGCCGCCCGACTCACCGATGTCGGCAATCGACAACCGCCAGCCGAAACCCTCCAGGCCTTCGCCGGCATCGCGAGTGATTTCCTCGGTGCTGCCGCCGCCGTTTTTCCAGGGCATGCGCGGGTAGTCAGCAGCGCGCAGAACAGTCAGTTGAGTCATTTGCTGAAGCGTCCTTCCAGGCGGTGGCGTGAACCGGGATGAATCAGGCGGGCGGCAGTCACCGGTTGGCGCCCGGACCAGGTGCGCCGACGCACCAGCAGGCACGGCTCGCCCTTCTCGATCTGCAGCAATGTGCACTCGTCGGGTTCAGCGAGAATCGCCTCAACCACGTGCTCGCCCTCGGTCAGCGGCGCGACCTGAGACAGATAGGCGTAGGGCGTTTGTTGGGTGAAATCCTGCTGCAGGTAGTCCGGCGCGACGAGGGCGTTAACGAAACGGTCCTCGATTTGCACGGGGATATCGTTTTCGAAATGCACGATCAGCGAATGAAACACTCGCTGGCCTTCACGCATGTCCAGCGCCAGCGCGCGTTCGGAACCAGCGGCTTCTTCCGTGAGGATGATGACCTGGCAGGTGTGGGTATGTCCGCGGGCGGCGATCTCATCGGCGATGTTATGCACTTCGAACAGTGCCGATTGGGTCTTGGGCTCGGCGACGAATGTACCGACGCCTTGCATGCGCACCAGCAGCCCTTCGGCGGTCATCTCGCGCAGGGCACGATTGATGGTCATGCGGCTGAAGCCCAGCTGCGTCACCAGTTCGCTCTCGGACGGTACGCGGTGGTGCGGCGGCCACGTGCCGTTCTGAATTTGTTGGGTGATCATGTGCTTCACCCTGGCGTACAGAGGCGCCGGACTGTCACCCATCTGGGAGGCCAGCGGCAAATTGGCAGGCGGAGTCGGCACAGAGAAATCCTTGTTATGGCGTTATTCAGGCGGAAGAGGTTACAGCGTCCACGCTAACCATTAACACGTGTGCCGACAAGCGCGGCGCAGTTTACCGGCCGTATAAACGTCTGTATATGTATAGACAATTTCACGCAAGGGGTGCCGAGTCATGTCCGTTTTCTTTGCCGAACGCGCGCTATTGCCCACCGGCTGGGCCAATAACGTTCGTTTCGAGGTCAGCGCCGATGGCCTGCTGAGCCAGATTCAAGCCGATGCCGAACGCGCTGGCGCCGAGCTGCTCAACGGGCCGGTCGTGCCGGGCATGCCCAATCTGCACTCCCACGCCTTTCAGCGCGCCATGGCGGGCCTCGCGGAAGTGGCCGGCAATCCCAATGACAGTTTCTGGACCTGGCGTGACCTGATGTATCGCCTCGTCGGGCAGATCAGTCCGCAGCAGCTCGGCGTCATCGCGCGGCAGCTGTACATCGAAATGCTCAAGGGCGGTTTTACTTCGGTTGCGGAGTTTCACTACGTCCATCAGGACACCACCGGCAAGCCCTACGCCGACCCCGCCGAGCTGGCGCTGCAGGTCAGCCAGGCGGCGAGTTCGGTCGGCATCGGCATTACCCTGTTGCCGGTGCTCTACAGCCACTCCGGTTTCGGCGGCCTGAACCCGAACGAAGGCCAGCGCCGATTCATCAACAGCACCGACAGTTACCTGGACCTGCAAGCACGTCTTAAGCCCATCATCGCCGCGCAACCCGCCCAGGCGCTGGGGCTTTGCTTTCACTCGCTGCGTGCCGTGACCCCGCAGCAAATCAGTGACGTGACGGCCGCCAGCGACACCCATTGCCCGATCCACATTCATATCGCCGAGCAGCAAAAGGAAGTCGACGATTGCCTGGGCTGGAGCGGTCGCCGGCCATTGCAGTGGCTGTATGAAAACGTCGATGTCGACGCGCGCTGGTGCCTGGTTCATGCGACCCATGCCGAGCCTGACGAAGTGGCGTTGATGGCGAAAAGTCGTGCGATCGCGGGCCTGTGCCTGACCACCGAAGCGAACCTTGGCGACGGGATTTTCCCAGCGGTGGATTACATCGCACAGGGCGGGCGCTGGGGTATCGGCTCTGATAGCCATGTGTCGCTGAGCGTGGTCGAAGAGTTGCGCTGGCTCGAATACGGTCAGCGTCTGCGCGATCAGCGCCGTAACCGCCTGTACCGGCCTGATCAGCCGATGGTCGGGCGCACGCTATACGACGCGGCGCTGGTGGGCGGTGCCCAAGCGATGGGCCAACCGGTAGGTGCGCTGGAAGTGGGAAAACGGGCCGACTGGCTGGTGCTGGACGGTAACGACCCTTATCTGGCAACGGCGTCTGGCGATGCCATTCTCAATCGCTGGCTGTTCGCCGGGAGTGATCGTCAGATCAAGGATGTGATGGTCAATGGCCGCTGGGTGATCCGCGACGGCCACCATGCCGATGAAGGGCAGAGCAGCCGTGCGTTCGCTCAGGTGCTGAGGGAATTGCTGGGCTGAACATGTGTGCAGAGGCGAAGGGCCCCTTCGCGAGCAAGCTCGCTCCCACAATTTTTGTGTCCATAGGTAGAACTGCGGCGCTGTCATGTTTTATGAGAGTGAGCTTGCTCACGAATGACCGAACAGGTCAGTCCTTTGCCTTGCCCACTTTCGAATCCGCCACCCGCCAGATCAGCTTGGTGGTGTCGTAGCCCTGTTGCTGCGCTCTCATCAGCAGGTCGTTGCGCACTGCATCCGGCACTTGAGGCGTGCGCGACAGCAGCCAGAGGAACTTGCGGTTCGGACTGCCCACCAGCGCCACCTTGTAGTCGGGGCTCACGTACAGCACCCAGTAATCGCCCTTTGCCACACCCGGGAAGAGGTTCGAGAACCAGTTGTCGAACACGACCCACAGCTTGTCGGTCTTGCCCTGAACCTGCGGTGAAGCCGTTCCGGTTGCTTGCTCCCACTTGCCCTCGATCGTGCAGCAGCGGTTGGTGACAGCGATGTTGCCATCGTCCTTCAGCGTGTAATGCGCTTCGGACTGCGCGCAGTTGCGCTGGAAGAACATCGGCAGCCGCGCCACTTCGTACCACGTGCCCTGATAACGCTTGAGATCAACATGATCAACCGTCTTCGGCGCCATGGATTCAGTTTCTGGCTTAACCGCACAGGCGCTGATCCACAATGCTGCCAGCGCCACGGCGCCGATTTTCAATCCCTGACGAATATTCATTCAAGCCCCTGCGCTGAAAACAGCACGACCTTGTCGGCGGCGTATTGGACGCTGATGAAGGTCTTCGCATCGCCCCACGTGCAACTGGACATTCCCAACGCGCCGGAGCATTCGGTCGGACTGCCGAGCAGTTGCTCGACTTGGGCCTTGGGCATGCCGGCCGAGATTTTCGAGTAATTTTCCTGAGTGACCTTGCTGCAGGCCGCCAGCAATACGCAGAACGACAACACCGCGAGAGTGCGCAAAGACATGAGATGAAGCTCCTGAATCGAGGGAGGAGAGCAGCGCCGCAGCGCCGCCCTGATGCCGCAAGCTTAGAAGAAAAAAGGGGAGGACTGGTTTCGAGGAAGAGATTTTTCCGCTCGGCCAGACAGCACGCGGTTGTGCAGCAAAAGTAAACCCTGTGGGAGTGAGCTTGCTCACGAAGACGGAATTTCAGCCGCATAAAATTTAGCGGTTGTTCTTGCCCGCCTGCGACAACAGTGAAGCGCCACCCAGGTCACTTCCACTTAACCGGGTCCTGCAGAAAAGAAATGGCCGCCAAAGGCGGCCATCCAGGACGTTACTCTTTGTGATACGCCGTTGCGCGTTCCACTTCTTCTTTCGAACCCAGGAACACCGCGACGCGCTGGTGCAGGCCTTCGGGCTGGATGTCGAGGATGCGCTGATGGCCATCGGTCGACGCGCCACCGGCTTGTTCCACTAGGAACGACATCGGGTTGGCTTCGTACATCAGGCGCAGTTTGCCCGGCTTGGAAGGCTCGCGGGAATCGCGCGGGTACATGAACAGGCCGCCACGGGTCAGGATACGGTGTACATCAGCGACCATCGCCGCGACCCAGCGCATGTTGTAGTTCTTCTTCAACGGACCGTCTTCGCCCGCCAGCAGCTCTTCGACGTAGCGCTTGACCGGGGCTTCCCAGTGACGCTGATTGGACATGTTGACCGCGAACTCCTGAGTGGACTCCGGGATCTTGATGTCTTCGTGGCTGAGGACAAAGCTGCCCATCTCGCGGTCCAGCGTGAAGCCTTTGACGCCGTCACCCAGGGTCAGCACCAGCATGGTCTGCGGGCCGTAGATGGCGTAACCGGCGGCGACTTGCTGGGTGCCTGGCTGCAGAAATGCCTTCTCGTTCAGCGCTTCGTTCTGGCTCAGGTACTCGTTCGGGCAACGCAGCACCGAGAAGATCGTGCCGACCGGCGCGTTGATGTCGATGTTGGACGAGCCGTCCAGTGGGTCGAACACCAGCAGGTAGGCGCCTTTCGGGTATTTGCCGGGGATCTGGTAGGCGTTGTCCATTTCTTCGGACGCCATGCCAGCCAGGTGACCACCCCATTCGTTGGCTTCGAGCAGAATCTCGTTGGACATCACGTCCAGTTTCTTCTGCACTTCACCCTGCACGTTTTCGGTGCCCATGCTGCCGAGCACGCCGCCCAGGGCGCCTTTGGATACCGCGTGGCTGATCTCCTTGCACGCACGCGCCACCACTTCAATCAGAAAGCGCAGATCGGCAGGGGTGTTGTTGGTGCGGGTCTGCTCGATCAGATAACGACTCAAGGTAACGCGGGACATGGAGAGCTCCGAAATGGGGGATAAAAACGCGCACAGTCTAGCGTGAGCGGAGATTTAATACTGCCTGTCAGACCGGTTAGGTAGTGATTCAGTTCACGGGCTACATCCAAGTGGGACCGGCTTTAGCCGGGAAGAGGCCAGTGTGAACACCGCAAATCTTGCAGCGTGACGACCGACGCCTTCCCGGCTGAAGCCGATCCCACAAGGGATCGTCGCACCCGGTCGCATCGGGTGTACGTTAAGCGTAACGCGATCGGGGTGACGAATTGGCGGCCATCGTCTGCAATTTTTTCGATGCCGGATCGATTCAGCGTCATCACCCCGACACTTATAATTTGGCGCCTCGGTTGGCGCGTTATTTTGCGCGTTACTTGCTACGAGACCCGCGCAGTGTGCCAAGCGCCATCCAGGCCAGAAAAACCACGCCGAGTATCAGCACGGCCCACAAACCGATGCGTTTCAGGTCGGGACCACTGGCCTCCACGGGTGCAGCCGCAGCAACCGGCGCGACCGGTGTGGAGGCCATGGACGCACTGCCCAGCGCCGCCAGTTTCTCGGGGCTGACACCGGGAATCAGCGTCGCCAGTGGCAGCGCCGCGCTTTTCACCGTGGCACTGCCGACGGCCAGGCTGTAAGGCGGCGCGCCGCGGCCGAGAAACACCAGTTGCGTGGCGCGCACGGCAAAACTCAGCGTCGGCGCGTCATTGCCCAGGCCGCCGCCACGGTCATCGACCTCAAGTTTCAGCTGCTGCACGACATTGCCCGGCAGCTCCATTTCATCCTGCACAACGTCCTGACCGTTCTGGCTGAGCCGATAAAGCAGGCCGTTGTCGATCAACTCCCACGCTGCGTTGCTGTCACGACGCCCATAGAGCGTGGCAGGCGCGAGGCTGTTGGGTTGCGCGATGTCGATCCGCATGCGTTCCAGCGGCAGGGCCACCGGCAGTTGCCACACATACACGCCCGGTTTTTCGACGCGTCCATTGATGGCCGGCGACCAGCTCAACGGCAGCACGCCGGGCCGCGTGCTGATCAGTTGCACGGCGTTCAGCGTCGGCGCGGACAGGGGCGATTTCCACAGCAGACGCAGATAGCGGGCGCTGCGCCCCGGCAGATTGACGACGCGCTGCTCAACCAACTCTTCAGCAAATGACAGCCTCGCGACCTGACCCTCGCCCCAGCGCTGCCAGTGCTGGAGGTCGTCGCTGGCCTCGATGCTGAACCGCTGAAAGCCGTCGCGCTCGCTGCTCCAGTCCAGAATCAATTGATCCAGCGGCGCGTTGATCGCGCTGGTGTCGAGCAACCAGCCGCGCAGAATCTCTTCGCCCGCCTCGATCTCGCCCTGGGGCTGCACCTCCACCAGCGTGCCGTTGGGCGTTCGCTCGACGCGGATTTTCGGCTCGGCGTCTTACGCGGCATCACTGTTGTACAGCGGGAACCACTTCACCGAGACCGGGCTTGCGTCGGCTGCACGCTGGGGCGGGCTTTGAGTGATCGCGTAGGGCTGGGCCTGGCCGTCCGCATTGAAAACGCGCACATCGTTGAGATTGCTCTGGCGCGCGTTCAACTGCACGCCGAGGGGCAATTCCAGCCGATACCAAGGCCCTTCGCCGCTGACGGTCAGGGGCGCATGGGTGGTGAAATCATCCGGCAGATCCTCCGCCTGACTGAGCGACGCCGCGCACAGCAGCGAGCCCAGCAACGGGACAAGCAGGGCAGCCTTGATGAAGAACTGACGACTCAACTGAACACTCCTTACACCCTTCATTTCGATGCCCGGTCCGCAGTACCCGCATCGGTCAAACCCTCACTTCGGGCCGGATGCCGGGGCGGCAGGGGGGCGAAATATCCCACCACCAGCAACAGAACGCCAACGCCGATGAAGGAAATGATTCGCTCCAGTCCGCCGCGATTGCTCAGCTCGACGAAGAACAGTTTGGCGACGACAACCCCAATCAGCGCGGCGCCGACGATCCACAGGTCGCGGCGGGCGCTTAGGTGGCCACCGATCATCAGCGCCAGAGCGCTCAGCGTCCAAACGATGGAAAGCCCGGCCTGTACCCGCATGGATTCAAACAGCGCATCCGGATACCAGGCCACGCCCAGCCAGTGATGCGCCGTGCGCAGGACCATGGCTGTGATCAACGCAAATAGCGATGCGCCGGCAATGACCAGCGCCGCTTTTTGAGCCCGCCCCTCGCTGACGCCCAATTGCGGGAGTTGCTGGCGGCTCCAACTGAAGATACCGGTCAGTGTGATCAGCAAGCCCAGCTCCAGCGGGTTCAGCAGCGGCAGATAGGGCAGGGGATCGGCAGCGCCTTCGCTGAACCCGTTCGCCAGCCAGAACCAGCCGAGCATCAATGCCGCCAGCGGCGCGGCGGCCCAGACACGGTATTCACGCGGATAGGCGGTGACGGGCCAGAGCCACGTGCGGGAAGCCGTCATCGCCAGCAAGTACAGGCTCGGCAGCAACGCCCAGCCCAGCCAGCGCCAAGCGTTATACGACTCTGACAACACCAGCAATCCGTAACGAAGTTGCAGCGAGAGCACGGCGATGATCAGCCAGCAGCCGATCACATGGGCTGCACTGCGCAAGCGCGGGAGCAGCAGTTTGTCGAGCCGATTCAGCGACAACAGATGAACCGCAAACACCGCGAGCCAGCCCAGCCAGCCCCAATCGGCGGCAGGGTTGTAGTAAGAGTTGAAGCTCATCAGCGCCAGCAATACCGCACTCATGGGCGTCAGCAGCGTGGACAGCTGCGCGATTCCCGCCCAGTTCAGACGCAGGGCCGCCATTGTCCACAGCCCGACACTGAAAGCGCCCAACAGCAAGAGCGTCGAGAACTCGGTCTCTCCCGGCACGTAATGGGTGCTGACGCCCACTGCCGCGGACCACCACAGCGCGCCCCAGATCAACAGCAATGGCTGCAGGAAGCGATTGCTCAACGACAAACGCAAGGTGCCTACGCGCTCGACCGTGAAGGCGCTGACCAGGCCGGCAAGCGCGATGATCAGCGGTGTCCAGAAATCGCCGTGGTTGAAGTTCGGCACAAACCAGCGGCCGACCACGCCAAGGAACGCGATCCCCGCGCCCAGTTGCAGCAGCAAGCCGAAAACCCGCGCCAGCAAGCGGTTCTGGCGCATGCCGAGCCAGAACACCGCCGCGCCTTCGACGGCCCAGGCGACCGTCGTCCATTGCGCGCTCAGGCCCAGCGGAATCGCCAGCGTGCCGAACACAACGCCCAGTGACAGGCACGTTTCGACCAGCAGCAATGCCCGACCCGGTGCGCGCCTGGCCAGGAACCGAGCAATGCCCATGTACAGCAAGCCAAGCGCCAGTGCGCTCAACGCAGCGCCGAATTCCAAATGTTTGACGAGCGCGTATTGCAGGCCGAAACCCACGATAGGCGTGCCGAACAACAGGCTGCCATCGACGTAGTGAGTCTGGCGCGCGGACCAGCGCAGGGTGGCTTCGCGGCTGTCGTCGTCGGGCCCGGCGGCATGCTCTTGCAGCTTGCGTCGGGCGAACAGCAGGCCGATGGCCAGGTACATCAGGAAGAACAGAATCAGGAAGGGTTCGGTGCTCCAGAACAGCTCGGGCGTGTACGCGTCCATGCCCCAGGCGAAGCCAATGCCGAACGTGCCGATGAAGCCGATCAGGTTCAGCGGGCGCCATGCCTTGAACCACGCGATGGCGAAAATGCCGGCGTTGAGCAGGGCGAAATAACTGAACAACGCGACATGACTCCCCTCGCCGGAGGACGTCAGCAGCGGCGCAGCAAACCCGCCCAGCGCGGCCACGCAGGCGAGGGCCAGGGAGTTTTGCGTGACGGCGAGAATGGCCGAAAACACGGTGACTGCAACCAACAGGCTGAACGCCATCCCCGTCACCAGCAGGGTGTGGACTTTCATGGCGGCGAATACGGTCAGGTACAGCACCGCGACGCCCGTCCCCTGCAGCATCAGCGCGAAGGACTCATTGCGGTGACGCAACCACCAACCCAGACCCAACAGCGCCAGGGCTGCCAACGCCACGCCGGCATAACGGGCTTCGATCGGGACGACCATGCCTTCGGTGGCGTAGCGCAGCAGAAACGCCAGGCCGAGAAACAGCAGCACCACGCCGACCCGCAGCACGGTGTTGCCACCCAGCAGCCAGTTTTTAGCGCGCAGTAAGGCGCTGTCGAAGAGGCTGTGCGGGGGAGGAGCGGGCTGGGTTGAAGCGGGCAGGGAGGCGGGCGGGTAGCTCGGGGCTGTAGGTGACGGCGCGTGCGGAGGCCGGCTCCATTCTGAGTCGCCAGCGTCCGAGGCGGCCGGTTCAAGATCCGGGAGGTCCCACAGCAGTTCCGGGCCGTCGTCTGCGATGGGCTGAACATTCAACGGCGCAGGCGCGGGCGCATCCGGCAATTGCGCGGCGGCTGAGTCCAGCTGGCTAAGGCGTTGTTGAACGGCGTTGAGGTCCAGCCGGGTTTTGGCGAGCTCGGCTTTCTGCGCAGCGGTCTCCCGCGTCAATGCACCAAGCCGGAAGCTCAAGCCTGCGGCCAGGCCAATGACCGCGCCGACAGCGCCGCCCAACAGCGACTCATCAAGAAGCGCTCCGATTACCAGACCGGCCAGCAGAAGAATCCATTGCACGCGACGACATCCCTTTTCGGCCGATTAACGGCGATGGCGAAAAGTATATCGGGCCTCAGGAAAGGGGAAACATTTTGTGTCGGGGAGGAGATCTGGGTTTAAGAGGGCGGTGAAGGGGGGCGGCGTTTTTTGGTGAGTGAAGGTAAGTCTTCGCGAGCAAGCTCGCAGGATCGAGGTGAGGTCAGGATCTTGGCCTCGCTGCCGGAATTGTGGGAGTGAGCTTGCTCACGAAGAGGGCGGTACATCCGCTAAATCACCAGCGGCTGAAATACCTATTCGCGAGCAAGCTCGCTCCCACAGGATTTGCATCTGCTTCGAAACCGAGTGCTGTGGCCGAGGTGATCGTCTCCGCTGAGGCGATCACCCCCCGCGTCCTTAATCCAGCGCGTTCCAGATTTCGGTCGCGTACTCGCGGATGGTCCGGTCCGAAGAGAACCAACCCATGCGCGCGGTGTTGAGCACCGCCGAGCGCCACCATTCTTTCGAATCGTGCCAGCGCGCTTCCACCTTGGCCTGGGCGTGCCAGTACGACTCGAAGTCCGCGCAGACGAAGAAACGGTCGTAGTTGATCAACTGATCGATCAGCCCGGCATAGCGATACGGATCATCCGGCGAGAACACCCCGCCCCGAATCGCTTGCAGCACGTCATTCAAACGCCCGGACGCCGCGATGTCCTGATGGGCGTTGAACTCACCGGCATGCTTGCGCGCTTCGACTTCCTGCGCGGTCATGCCGAAGATGAACATGTGCTCCAGGCCGACCTGCTCGCTCATCTCCACGTTGGCGCCGTCGAGGGTGCCGATGGTCAGCGCACCGTTGAGGCCGAACTTCATGTTGCTGGTGCCGGACGCTTCCAGACCTGCCGTGGAAATCTGCTCCGACAAATCCGCCGCCGGAATGATGCTTTCCGCCAGGCTGACGTTGTAGTTGGGCATGAACACCACTTTCAAACGGCCGCGCAGCGTCGGGTCATTGTTGACCGTACGCGCGATGTCGTTGGTCAGCTTGATGATCAGCTTGGCCGAGTGATAACTGGCCGCCGCCTTGCCGCCGAAGATCTTCACCCGCGGCACCCAATCGGTGCTCGGGTCGGCGCGCATGGCCTGATACAGCGCCACAGTGTGGAACAGGTTCAGCAACTGACGCTTGTACTCGTGGATGCGTTTGACCTGCACGTCAAACATCGCCTCGGGGTTAACCGAGATGCCCATGCGTTCCTGAATGATCGAGGCCAGGGCTTGTTTGCTTTGCAGGCGCTGAGCAGCGAACTCCTTCTGGAAACGTGCGTCGTCGGCCAGCGGCTCCAGTTTCAGCAGTGCGGTCTCGTGGTTGTCGAGCACCTGCTCGCCCAGCTCGTTGACCAGCATGGACGTCAGTTGCGGGTTGGACTGGAACAGCCAGCGGCGGAAGGTGATGCCGTTGGTTTTATTGTTGATGCGATCCGGGTGCAGCTTGTGCAGATGGGCGAAAACGGTTTTTCGCATCAGCTGCGTGTGCAGCGCTGACACACCGTTCACGCTGTGCGAACCGAGGAATGCCAGGTTACCCATGCGCACGCGACGGCCGTTGTCTTCTTCGATCAGCGACACGGCGCGCAGCAGGTCGAACAGTGCGGGGTCGTCTTTGAAGTCCTGGCGAACCTTGTCGATGTGCTGAGCGTTGATCATGTAAATGATCTGCATGTGGCGCGGCAACATGCGCTCCATCAGGCCGACCGACCAGGTTTCCAGCGCTTCAGGCAGCAGCGTGTGGTTGGTGTACGCCAGGGTGCCCACGGTGATGCGCCAGGCCTCGTCCCACTCCACGTCGTGCAGGTCGATCAGAACGCGCATCAGCTCTGCCACAGCGATCGACGGGTGCGTGTCGTTCATCTGGATGGCCACGTGTTCCGGCAGGCTGCTGATGCAGTAGCCCATGTTCTTATGACGGCGCAGCAAATCCTGCAGCGACGCCGAAACGAAGAAGAACTCCTGACGCAGGCGCAGTTCCTGGCCCGCTTCGGTGCTGTCGTTTGGATACAGCACACGGGAAATACTTTCTGCCCGCACCACTTCCGCCACCGCACCGACGTGGTCACCGGCGTTGAAGCGTTCCAGGTGCAGGTCTTCCACGGCGCGCGCACGCCACAGGCGCAGCGTGTTCACCGCTTTGCCGCGCCAGCCCACAACCGGGGTGTCGTACGCGATCGCGCGGACGGTTTCACCTGCGGTCCAGACCTGACGGGTTTCGCCCGAGGCATCCAGAACAGGTGCGCCGGCTGCATCAAGCAGGGGCTGGACGCTGCCGCCGAAGCCGATCTGGTAAATCACTTCAGGGCGTTCGAATTCCCACGGGTTACCGAAGTCCAGCCAGTTCTCGGTCTGCTCCTGCTGCCAGCCATCGACGATGGCCTGACGGAACAGGCCGTGCTCGTAACGAATGCCGTAGCCATGACCCGCAATGCCGAGGGTCGACATGCTTTCCATGAAGCACGCCGCCAGACGACCGAGGCCGCCGTTGCCGAGTGCAGCATCAGGCTCCAGCGAGCGGATTTGCTCAAGGTCGACGTTCAGGCCCTTCAACGCTTCGCGCGCGGTTTCGAGAATGCCCAGGTTGCTCAGGCTGTCGAACATCAGACGGCCGATCAAGAACTCGAGGGAGAGGTAATAGACGCGCTTCTTTTCCTGCCGGTAGACGTAGCGCGTGTGGTTCATCCAGCGCTCGGCCATTTTGTCGCGCGTCGCCAGGGCGATTGCCATGAACCAGTCATGATCGAAGGCATGGTCGGGGTCTTTACCGACGGCATACTCGAGTTTGTTCAGCACAGCTTCTCGGAAGGCTGCCACTTCAGCGTCACGAACGTTGGGTTCCGGAGACATCGGGTACGACCTCAAGTTGGTTTGACGATTAAATGGGTGGGTTGACTGTAGGGCGTGTCATTGGTTATTTCCTCCCGATCGGATGAAAAATACGCGGTTGCACGACCCTCGGTTCGACTCGAACAAGCTACCTCGGTTCGCCGTCAATGCACACCGGCGGCGAATATCTGGCGCTTTCCCCCTGATCTGGAGACGGCTTGCATTGATCGTTCCACTCTGACGTTGATCTTGCTCATGCCTGCTTTCAGTGGGCTTATGCCGCGTGAAACAGGGGATCACAGTTGGCCAGAATGAGGCAGACATGTTCATTCGCCGATTCGGGTTTATGATGCCCCACGGCAGATACACCGCAGCCCCTGAACCGGACTTTTGGAGCACCTATGCAGACTTTGTACCCGCAGATCAAACCTTACGCCCGGCACGATCTGGCGGTGGAAGAGCCGCATGTGCTGTATGTCGATGAAAGCGGCTCGCCAGACGGCTTGCCCGTCATCTTCATCCACGGCGGGCCGGGTTCGGGATGCGACGCACAGAGCCGCCGCTACTTCGATCCGAACCTCTACCGCATCATCACGTTCGATCAGCGCGGTTGCGGCCGGTCCATTCCTCACGCCAGCCTGGAAAACAACACCACCTGGCATCTGGTCGACGACCTCGAACGCATTCGCACTCACCTTGGCATCGACAAATGGGTGGTGTTCGGTGGCTCGTGGGGTTCGACGCTTTCCCTGGCCTACGCGCAGAAGCACCCGGATCGGGTTCACGCACTGATTTTGCGCGGCATCTTTCTGAGCCGTCCCCAGGACATCAAGTGGTTTTATCAGGAGGGTGCGAGCCGGCTGTTCCCTGATTACTGGCAGGATTACATGGCGCCGATTCCGCCGGACGAGCGCCACGACGTGCTCGGCGCATTCCACAAACGCCTCACCGGCAGTGACCAGATCGCGCAGATGCACGCCGCCAAGGCATGGTCGACGTGGGAAGGGCGCACCGCCACGTTGCGTCCGAACCCGCAGGTGGTCGATCGCTTCACCGAGCCCCATCGCGCCCTGTCCATCGCGCGCATCGAATGCCACTACTTCACCAACGGCGCGTTCCTTGAAGAAAACCAGCTGATTCGCGACATGCCGAAGATCGCCCATCTGCCGGGCATCATCGTCCATGGCCGCTACGACATGATCTGCACGCTGGACAACGCCTGGGAGCTGCATCAGGCGTGGCCGAACAGTGAGCTGCAGGTCATCCGCGACGCCGGGCACTCGGCGTCCGAACCGGGGATCACCGATGCGCTGGTGCGCGCAGCGTCAGAAGTGGCGCGCCGTTTGCTGGATCTACCCCCGGAAGAAGCATAAATGAAAGCGTTGCTGCAGCGCGTTTCCCAGGCGCGCGTCGACGTCGCCGGCGAAACCATTGGCGCGATTGATCAAGGATTAATGGTCCTGATTGGCATCGAGCCTCAAGACACGCCGACCAGCGCCGACAAGATGTTGCACAAGCTGCTTAACTACCGGGTATTCAGTGACGCCGACGCAAGGATGAATCTTTCGTTAACCGACGTTAATGGCGGGTTGTTGCTGGTCTCTCAGTTCACACTGGCGGCGGATACCAAAAGCGGGATGCGGCCGAGCTTCTCAAAAGCCGCGCCTCCGGCACTCGGTGCCGAGCTGTTTGGCTACCTGGTGACGAAGGCCAGAACGTCTCACCCGACCGTGGAAACGGGCCAGTTTGGTGCAGATATGCAGGTGCATCTGGTCAACGATGGCCCCGTGACATTTTTGCTTGAGACCTGAATGGCCAGGTCTGTTTGATGACCCCGGATTTACGCGCTTTAAACGCAATAAATAGTTTGCGTCACCTGATGCGTTGTAACGCGAGCTACTGGATAATCGCGCGCTACAAGGACGGGCCAGGGCCCGTCAAATCGGTAAAACGCAGACTGGTCCGACACCGCTTGGGGAATCATTGGCCCCTTTTGGAGTCGGAACAATGCTCGCCAACCCGGCATTTGATAGCTGGCCGTTGGTTTCTTCATCTGTTTTCGGCGAGGGTTGCTCGTGATTGTTAGTCCATGTAATGCACCAAAGAACCCGGGTGGTCGCTTGCGTAGCGCACTGCTGGCAGGGTCGGCTTTGTTTTGTCTGTTCGGCGCCAGTCAGCTGTGGGCGTTCGATCTCGACGACGTGGCGACAAAGGCCAAAGATCTGGCCGGACAGAAATTCACCGCGCCGAAGAGCAATCTTCCGGCCGAATTCCGCGACATGAAGTTCGCGGACTATCAAAAGATCCGCTTCCTGCAAGACAAAGCCGAATGGGCCAATGACAAGACTCCGTTCAAGGTGTCTTTCTACCACCAGGGCATGCACTTCGACACCCCGGTCAAGATCAACGAAGTCACCGCCAACTCCGTCAACGAGATCAAGTACGACCCGAGTCGTTTCGATTTCGGCGACGTGAAGTTCGATCCGAAGTCGACCGAGAACCTGGGCTATGCCGGTTTCCGCGTGACTTACCCGATCAACAAAGACGACAAGCAAGACGAAATCATGACCATGCTGGGCGCGAGCTACTTCCGCGTCATCGGTAAAGGTCAGGTTTATGGTCTGTCTGCGCGCGGGATGGCGATCGACACGGCCATGCCGTCGGGTGAAGAATTCCCTCGCTTCACCGAATTCTGGATCGAGAAGCCGAACCCGGATGACAACCATCTGGTCATCTTCGCCCTGCTCGACTCCCCTCGCGCCACTGGCGCGTACAAGCTGACCCTGCGTCCGGGCACCAACACACTGGTTGATGTCCAGTCGCGCATGTACCTGCGTGACAAGGTCGGCAAACTGGGCGTTGCGCCGCTGACCAGCATGTACCTGTTCGGTGCCAATCAGCCGTCGAAAGTCCTCAACTATCGTCGCGAGCTGCACGACTCCAGCGGTCTGTCGATTCAGGCCGCCAATGGCGAGTGGATCTGGCGGCCGCTGAACAACCCTAAACACCTTTCGGTCAGCAGCTTCTCTGTGGAGAACCCGCGCGGTTTCGGTCTGCTGCAACGTGGCCGCAACTTCAGCCACTACGAAGATCTGGATGACCGCTACGACAAACGTCCAAGCGCCTGGATCGAGCCGAAGGGCGACTGGGGCAAGGGCACTGTTGATCTGGTAGAGATCCCGACTGCCGATGAAACCAACGACAACATCGTTGCGTTCTGGAAGCCGGAAACCCAGCCAGAGCCGGGTCAGGCGATCGACTTCAACTATCGTCTGCACTGGACCATGGATGAAGATGCCATTCACTCGCCAGATCTGGGCTGGGTCAAGCAGACCCTGCGCTCCACTGGTGACGTGAAGCAGTCCAACCTGATTCGTCAACCGGACGGCAGCGTTGCCTACCTGGTCGATTTTGTCGGCCCGACCCTCGCCAAGCTGGGCGAAGATCCGTCGATCCGCAGTCAGGTCATCACCGACGACAACACTGATCTGGTCGAGAACAACCTGCGCTACAACCCGGTGACCAAAGGCTGGCGTCTGACGCTGCGCCTGAAGGTCAAGGATCCGGGCAAGGCGGTTGAGATGCGTGCTTATCTGCTGCGCGAAACCCCTGCTGAGCCAGGCAAAGAGCCTGCGGTGATCACAGCTGACAAGTCCGACAAGAAGCCGGCCGCCAAAGCTGATTCCAAGCCTGCTGTTGCCGCTGCCCCAGTCGTTGCTGCGCCGAAGGACGAGAAAGCTGAAATCGTTAAAACCGACGCTTTGAAGGCGGGTGATGCGAAGGAAGCCAAAGGCCCGAAAGCCGACAGCAAAGACGCCGCCAAGTCTGCCGACGCCACCAAAGTAGCGGAAGCCAAGTCGGACGAGGCCTCCAAGCCCGAAGCCGCTCTGGGCGACGCTGCCAAGGCCAACAAAGGCGTGAAAGATACCCCGCAGCCAGCGGTAGAGGCTGCATCCACCCAACAGGGGCCGGCCATGATTCAACAAGTCCTGACCGAAACCTGGAGCTACCAGTTGCCAGCCGATGAGTAATTCACACGCGGTGCCAGAGCCTTTGAATGAGTCTCTCAGCGAGTACCTGGCGCACTTGCCGATGACCGATGCGCAGCGGGCAGAACTTGCCAACTGCACCTCGTTCGCTGAGTTGCACGAACGCCTTTCGGCGCAGACCGTCGCTGATTCTGCCGAGGCCTCCCAGGCTTCGGTGGGTCGTCGCCTCACCCTGACGACCGCTGATGAACTGCGCGAAGCCGAGATGCTGAGTGTCGACGCCAGCGGGCGCGTGGTCCTGAAAGCTACGCCGCCGATTCGTCGGACCAAAGTCGTGCCGGAGCCGTGGCGGACCAACATCCTGCACCGCGGCTGGCGCCGGTTGACCGGGAAATCCAACCCGCCGCCGCCAAAGGACGATTTGCCACGGGATCTGCCGAAAGCGCGCTGGCGCACCGTCGGTTCGATCCGTCGCTACATTTTGCTGATCCTCATGCTGGGCCAGACCATCGTCGCCGGCTTCTACATGAAAGGCATCCTGCCGTACCAGGGCTGGTCGCTGGTTTCGTTTGACGAAATCAGTCATCAGACCCTGTGGCAGACCGCGGTTCAGGTCATGCCGTACGCGTTGCAGACCAGCATTCTGTTGCTGTTCGGCATTCTGTTCTGCTGGGTATCAGCGGGTTTCTGGACCGCGCTGATGGGCTTCCTCGAACTGCTCACTGGCCACGACAAGTACCGTATTTCCGGTGCCAGTGCGGGCAATGAGCCGATCGAAGCCGGTGCGCGCACTGCGCTGGTCATGCCGATCTGCAACGAAGACGTGCCTCGTGTATTCGCGGGTCTGCGGGCGACGTTCGAATCGGTTAAAGCCACGGGCGATCTGGATCGTTTCGACTTCTTCATTCTCAGCGACTCCAACGAAACCGACATCTGCGTGGCCGAGCAACAAGCCTGGCTGGACGTGTGCCGTGAGACCGGCGGTTTCGGCAAGATCTTCTATCGTCGTCGCCGCCGTCGCGTTAAGCGCAAGAGCGGTAACCTCGATGACTTCTGCCGTCGTTGGGGCGGTGAATACCGCTACATGGTCGTGCTTGACGCTGACTCGGTCATGAGTGGCGACTGCCTGACCAGCCTCGTGCGCCTGATGGAAGCGACGCCGGACGCCGGTATCATCCAGACCGCGCCACGTGCTTCGGGCATGGATACGCTGTATGCCCGCATGCAGCAGTTCGCGACTCGCGTATACGGCCCGCTGTTCACGGCCGGCCTGCACTTCTGGCAGCTGGGTGAATCCCACTACTGGGGTCACAACGCGATCATCCGCATGAAGCCATTCATCGAGCATTGCGCCCTGGCGCCGCTGCCCGGGAAGGGCGCCTTCGCCGGTGCAATTTTGTCCCACGACTTCGTCGAAGCTGCGCTGATGCGCCGTGCCGGCTGGGGCGTGTGGATTGCCTACGACCTGCCGGGCAGTTACGAAGAGCTGCCGCCGAACCTGCTGGATGAGCTCAAGCGTGACCGTCGCTGGTGCCACGGTAACCTGATGAACTTCCGCCTGTTCCTGGTGAAAGGCATGCACCCGGTACACCGTGCGGTGTTCCTGACCGGCGTGATGTCCTATCTGTCGGCGCCGTTGTGGTTCTTCTTCCTGGTGTTGTCCACTGCGTTGCTGGCGGTGAACACGCTGATGGAGCCGACCTACTTCATGGAGCCGCGTCAGCTGTATCCGTTGTGGCCACAGTGGCACCCGGAAAAAGCCGTCGCCTTGTTCTCGACGACCGTCGTGCTGTTGTTCCTGCCGAAACTGCTCAGCGTCATTCTGATCTGGGCCAAGGGCGCGACCGGCTTTGGTGGTCGCATCAAGGTTACGATGTCGATGCTGCTGGAGATGCTGTTCTCCATGCTGCTGGCGCCGGTGCGCATGATCTTCCACACCCGCTTTGTACTGGCCGCTTTCCTGGGCTGGGCAGCGACCTGGAACTCACCGCAGCGTGATGATGACTCGACGCCATGGAGCGAAGCGGTCAAGCGTCACGGCCCGCAGACGCTGCTGGGCTTTTGCTGGGCGCTGCTGGTGGCTTGGCTGAACCCGAGCTTTCTGTGGTGGCTGGTGCCGATCGTGGGTTCGTTGATGCTGTCGATCCCGGTGTCGGTGATTTCCAGCCGCACGAACCTGGGTTTGAAGGCGCGCGACACCAAGCTCTTCCTGATCCCGGAAGAGCACACGCCCCCGCAAGAGCTGGTGTCCACAGACAAGTACACCCACGAGAACCGCTGGCACGCGCTGAACGACGGCTTTGTTCGGGCCGTGGTTGATCCGCAGCAGAACGCTTTGGCCTGTGCGCTGGCGACCTCTCGCCATCGCGACGCCGAGCCGATCGAGTGGATGCGTGTCGAGCGTGTGCGTCATGCGATCAAGGGTGGCCCTGAACTCCTGAACAACCATGAGCGCCTGCAATTGCTGAGCGATCCGGTTGCACTGGCTCGGTTGCACGAACTGGTCTGGAGCGAAGGCAATTCTGCGTGGCTCAATGCCTGGCGCGCCTCGGTCGAAGCCGATCCTCATGCGCCGCTGCTGCCTCTGCAGCCAGCGACCCATGTGAACGACGCGACCCTCGTCAACGCCTGATTGACCCGCTAAACAAAACGCCGCCGAAGAGCCAATCTTCGGCGGCGTTTTTGTTTGGGGATCGGTGTTGGCGCTTCCCCGTTTCGCCTCAACTCACCCGAAATTTCCCGACCATCTCCTGCAACTGCACCCCCAGCCGCGCCAGTTCGATGCTGGAGGCAGCGGTCTCCTCGCTGGACGCGGCGGTTTGCTCGGACACATCCCGCACGTTCAGCACGCTGCGGTTGATCTGCTCCGCCACGCTGCTCTGCTCCTCGCCCGCGGCAGCGATCTGCTGGTTCATCGTCTGAATCGTCGACACCGTGCGTGTGATGTGTCCCAGGGCATCGCCGGCCTGACGACTCAGCTCGACGCTGCTGTCGGTCAGTGTTCGGCTGGCATCAAGGGTCATCACCACCTGCTGGGTGCCACTTTGCAGGGCCGCGATGAGTACTTCGATTTCTTCGGTGGATTCCTGAGTGCGTTGCGCCAGGCCGCGAACCTCATCGGCCACCACCGCAAACCCGCGTCCCGCTTCGCCTGCACGGGCGGCCTCGATGGCGGCGTTCAGTGCGAGCAGATTGGTCTGCTGCGACACTGACTTGATCACGTCGAGCACCCCGCCGATCTTGTCGCTTTCCAGTTTCAGCTTGCCCATGGCTTGGGTTGAGTTGTTGACCTCCAGCGCCAGGCGCTCGATCTGCGCGATAGCGTCGTTGACCACCTTGTCGCCGTCCCGCGCCTGCTGATCAGCGTGCCGCGCGGCTTCACTCGCTTCTTCGGCATTGCGGGCCACTTCCATCACGGTCGAGGTCATCTGGTTCATCGCCGTGGCGACGCAGTCCGTTTCGTCTTTCTGGCTGGTGACGCCCACGCTGGTCTGCGCAGTGACGGCCGACAGCTGCTCTGCCGCGCTGGCAATCTGGGTCACGCCGTCGCTGATGCCGCTGATGAGTTGCCGCAGGCTCAGGGTCATGTCCTGCATGCTGCGCTGGAGCATGCCCATTTCGTCGTGACGGCCGATTTCCAGGTCCTGACTCAGATCACCCTTGGCGATGCGCGCAGCGGCGCTCAAGGTCAGCCGTAGCGGCGCGATGATCTGCTGGGTGATCAGCCAGGCGGCCAGCAGGCCAAGCAGCATCGCCAACCCGGCCACGCCACTGAGCGTCTGCCGCGACTGAGTGGCTTCGGCATCACGCCGCTGGCCTTGCAGCGCAGTGATCTCACCGGTTGATGTCAGCAGATTCTCGCTGAGCGCCTCCATGGACTCCTGGGCCGCTTCAACCTTGACCTGGAGGTCCTTGAACTGGCCCATGTGCTCGCGGTACTTGAGCAGCGTCTTACGGGCGTTGAGCAATTCACTGACATTGCCATCGGCCTGGTCGGTGGCAATTTGTTCGACTTCCTTCAGCGCTTCGTCGATGGCGGTAATGGCGGCGACCTCGTAGGACTCCTTACCGCTGAACACGTACGCCTGGACTTCGTAACGGGCGTTCTGCACCTGGCCGCGCAACTGCTGGATGTTGGTGAACTCCCCCAGCCGCTCGCTGCTGTCCTGCTCCTGACTCACAGCCTTCAAAACCTCGCTTTCCACCTGGCCAATGGACGTGATCGCCTCTTCAGACAGAACGGCCAGTTGCGCGCGGGAATCTGCCCGCGCACTCAACAGCTTGGCCAGATCGGCGAAGGTGGCTTCGAGGGCTCGTACGGTGTCGCTCTGCCCGTTGAGTAACGTGAGGATGTCGGCCGGTGGGGCGTCGTCACGCAGGAGCACCAGATGCGCTTCGATCTCATTGATGCGGGCAACGACGCGCGAGGCGCTGTCAGCGGTGTTTTCGACCCGAAAGACAATGCGCTCGGCGCGCAGGTCCTTGGTCATCGCGTTGAGCTGGGCGATGGAGGTCAATGACTCCGAGCGCTCGATCATGGTGTCGAGCCCATGCCAGCCGGTCAGCGTGATGGCCAGGGTCAGAAGCAAAACCAGGCCGAAGCCCAGCGAGAGTTTGAGTTTGACGCTGGTGTTAGCCAGCGTCCGGTTGATGCCTTGCAGCATGATGCGTCTCCTGCGGATGAGCGATAAACGCGCATCGGCAGGGCAAGCGGAGGCGTGACCTGATCAGGTCGTAGGAGATTTCCGAGGGGCGGGAAGGGGTGACGCGTGTCACAGATTCCACCCCTGATCGGAGGTTTTGCGGCAGGTGCGTTACTGAGACGGGTGCGGATCAGGCCACTGAATCAGACCCGGAAGCGACCCACCAGCGCTTGCAGATGGCTGCCCAGTCGCGCCAGTTCGACGCTCGATGCGGCAGTTTCCTCGCTCGCGGCCGAGGTCTGTTCCGATACATCGCGCACGTTGAGCACACTGCGGTTGATCTCTTCGGCGGTGGCGCTTTGCTCCTCGGCCGCGGCAGCGATCTGCTGGTTCATGGATTGAATCGCAGACACGGTGCGGGTGATGCTTTCCAGGGAGGTGCCGGCGCGGCGGGTCAGCTCTACGCTGCTGACAGTGAGCTCGCGGCTGTTGTCCATGATCGTCGCCACCTGCCGCGTACCGTTCTGCAGGCCGGAAATCAGTTCCTCGATCTCTTCAGTGGATTTCTGAGTGCGCTGCGCCAGGCTACGCACTTCGTCCGCCACGACAGCAAATCCGCGACCAGCCTCGCCCGCCCGCGCAGCCTCGATAGCGGCGTTCAGGGCGAGGAGGTTGGTTTGCTGTGCGACGGACTTGATCACGTCGAGGACGCTGCCGATCTTGTCGCTCTCTCGCTTGAGCTCGGCCATGGCCTCGGTGGAGTGACCGACTTCGGTGGCGAGAAGCTCGATCTGGGCGATGGCCTCGTTGACCACCTTGTCGCCTTCGCGCGCCTGGAGGTCGGCAGCTACGGCGGCCTCGGACGCTTCTTCGGCGTTACGGGCGACTTCCTGCACCGTGGCGGTCATCTCGTGCATCGCCGTCGCTACCTGGTCAGTCTCGACCTTCTGGCTGTTGACGCCGGCGCTGGTCTGTTCGGTGACCGCCGACAGTTCTTCGGCAGCGCTGGCGATCTGCGTCACACCTTCGCCGATGCCGCTGATCAACTGACGAAGCTCCACGGTCATGCGCTGGATGCTGCCCTGCAACTGACCCAGCTCATCGCGGCGGTCGACGCTCAAGTTGTGGGTCAGATCACCGGACGCCACGCGCTCGACCGCCACGAGTGTCTGGCCCAGTGGCACCGTGATTTGTCGTGTGATGATCCAGGCGGCGAGAACACCGAGGATCAGGGCCACTATCGTAGCGATGCCAAGCGTCGATTGGGCCTGACGAGTGTCTGCATCACGCTTGGCGTTTTGCGAACTGTTCAATTGTTCGCTGTTGTCCAGCAGCTGCTGGCCCAGCTCGGTCATTTTGGCCAGGGCCTGAACGCTGACCAGTTGTGCGTCACGGTACTGGCCGACAGCGTCGCGGTAGCCTTTGAGCGCCAGGTTGGCCTTTTGCAGCTGCGGGATGTATTGGGAGGAAACGTCCCCGGCCAGCGTGTTCACTCCGACGATGGCTTCGTCGATGGCGGCGGTGGCGTTCTTCTCGAAATCCGCTTTGCCGCTGAAGGTGTAACCGCGCACCTGGAAGCGTGCCTGCTGAATCTGTTTGCTGACATCCACCGCGCTGTTGAATTGCAGGATGTTGTCGTGTTGGATCAACGCTTCTTCGATCTTTTTGACGACATCTACGGCTGCATCGGCCGTAGTTCCCAGATTGGCTCGGCTCGCTTCGCGGGTCTGGATGGCTTTGGTCATGTCGCCAAAGGCGCGGCGGTATTCGCCCGCGGCCTGAGCCTGAGCGTCCATCAGTTTGAGATCGCCGACACCTTTGACCATGCTCTGCGCGGTTTTCAGGTCGGCGTCGAGATTGTCCAGTGCGGTCATGACAGCCGTCGCGGCTTCAGCGGTGTATTGGGTTTCATACACCATGCGTGCCGTGCGCAGATCCATCGTCCGCTCACTGATCTGCGAGATCATCCCCAGCTTGTCGCCGCGCTCGATCAACGCCTTCACGCTAGACCACCCCGTCGCCGTGATGAGCAGCGTCAGCAATAGCACCAGGCCGAAACCGATACCCAGTTTGAGGCTGACGCTCATATTTCCAAGGCGTTGGGTAAACCAGCGAGACATGATGATTCCTGCGAATTGTAGTTATGGACGCCTGTACATCGGCCGCTGCGTGACGAACTGAAGTGTAGGGTGATGAAGGGGGCGTGGGGGTGTTGGATGGAAAATTCCCCATCGCTCTGACACCGCGTAATTCAGCCAGCCAACACTGCCCATGTGGGACTGAGCTTGCTCAGGAAGAGGCCGGGACAGTCAGCAACGTTGTCGGGTGACTGACAGTGAGCCTTCGCGAGCAAGCTCGCTCCCACGGGTTCTTCGTCGGCGGGGAGATCGGTGTCGCCATGTGCTCAAGCGCGGGTCTGTGTTCTGACACCGCGCTGTCGAGCAGCAGACACAGGACTTGTGGGAGTGAGCTTACTCACGAAGACTGCATTTCAAGCGCCGGATATTTAGCGGATGTATCGGCCCCTTCGCGAGCAAGCTCACTCCCCCAGGTTTTGCGTCTGCGGGGAGATCGGTGTCGCCATGTGCTCTAAGCGCGGGTCTGTGTTTTGACACGGCGCTGTCGAGCAGCAAACACAGGACTTGTGGGAGTGAGCTTGCTCACGAAGACTGCATTTCAAGCGCCGGGTATTTAGCGGATGTATCGGCCCCTTCGCGAGCAAGCTCGCTCCCACGGGGTCTTCATCTGCGGGGAAATCGGCGTCACGATGTTTGGTGAGCGTTGGTGTGCGTTCTGAAACCGCGCGGGGGCACAGCAAACATCGATCGTGTGGGAGTGAGCTTGCTCACGAAGACTGCATTTCAAGCGCCGGATATTTAGCGGATGTATCGGCGTCTTCGCGAGCAAGCTCCTCCCACGGGGTCTTCGTCGGCGGGGAGATCGGTGTCGCCATGTGCTCTGAGCGCGGGCCTGTGTTTTGACACCGCGCTGTCGAGCAGCAAACACAGGACTTGTGGGAGTGAGCTTGCTCACGAAGACTGCATTTCAAGCGCCGGATATTTAGCGGATGTATCGGCCCCTTCGCGAGCAAGCTCGCTCCCCACAGGTTTTGCGTCTGCGGGTAACGGGTGTCCCCATGTTCGATGTGCGCGGGCCCTAGAACAACCGGGCGAGCAGCGCGGTGACGGCGGTTTCGACGCGCAGGATCCGCGCGCCCAGCTGGACTGGAGTCAGGCCCGAGGCCTGCAGCAAATCAACTTCGTAGGGAATCCAGCCACCTTCAGGGCCGATCGCCAGGGTGACAGGCTGCTCAACCGCACGCGGGCAGGCGGGGAAGTCACCCGGATGACCGACCAACCCCAACGTTCCGTCCACAATGGCGGGCAGTCGGTCCTCAACGAAGGGCTTGAAACGCTTCTCGATGATGATCTCCGGCAGCACGCTGTCCCGGGCCTGTTCCAGCCCGAGAATCAACTGTTCGCGGATGGCCGCAGGCTCCAGAAAAGGCGTCTGCCAGAAGCTTTTTTCGACGCGGTAACTGTTGACCAGGATGACCTTGGGCACCCCCATCGTCGCTACGGTCTGAAACACCCGGCGCAGCATCTTCGGGCGGGGCAGTGCCAGGATCAGCGTCAGAGGGAGTTTGGCCGGCGGGGCGTGCTCGAAGCTCACTGACAGCTCGGCTTCCCGCGCTTCCAGCCGCAGCAGTTGCGCACTGCCCAGCAGTCCGCCCATACGGCCGACCCGCAGGCTGTCGCCCACTTCACTGCGATGCACTTCCTGCATGTGCTTGAGGCGCCGATCACGCAGCACCACCCGGTCCGCCGCGATGAAGTCGGCGTCCTCAAGCAACAGCAGGTTCACGGCTGGGTCGCTGGCGGTTGGCTCTGTTCGTCTTCGGCTTTTTCGTCGTCTTCATGATCGCCGCGCTTAGTGATCATCGAACTGCACAACACGCCGATTTCAAACAGCAGCCACATCGGCACAGCCAGCAGGGTCTGCGAAAAGATGTCCGGCGGGGTGAGGATCATGCCCACCACGAAGCAGCCGATCACCACGTACGGGCGAATCTTCTTCAGGTATTTGACGTCGACGATGCCGATCCACACCAGCAGCACAACCGCCACCGGGATCTCGAACGCCACACCAAACGCCAGGAACAGCGTCATGACGAAGTCCAGGTAGCTGGCAATGTCCGTCATCATCGACACGCCTTCCGGCGTAACGCTGGCGAAAAAGTGGAAAATCAGCGGGAAGACCAGAAAGTAGGCAAATGCCATCCCGGCATAGAACAGGATGATGCTGGAGATCAACAGCGGCACTGCCACGCGTTTTTCATGTTTGTACAGCCCCGGCGCGATGAAGCCCCAGATCTGATACAGAATCACCGGCATCGCCAGGAACAGCGCCACCATCATCGTCAGCTTGAACGGCGTAATGAACGGCGAGGCCACATCGGTCGCGATCATCGTGGCGCCATCAGGCAGAAACTTGCGCAGCGGGGCAGAGACGAAGGTGTAGATCTTCTGGGTGAAGTAGAACAGCGCGCCGAAGATCACGAAAATCGCCAGCACGCAGCGCAGCAGTCGCGAGCGCAGTTCTGTCAGGTGCGAGACCAGCGGCATTTGCTGGTCATTTTCCGGAATTTCGCTCATGGGGCTCGTGGTGGCAGTGACGAATCGTTGGCAGAAGGCGCACTTTGCACCCCGGTCGCAGGGGTGATGACCGGCGCAGGTGCGGGTGCAGATTCTGGTGCAGCAGGCGCGGCAGGCCCAACGTGAGCAGGCGGCGGTGTGACCGACGCACTTTCAGCCGGAGCGGCCGGGCCAATGTCCGCGCTCTGTACCGGAGATGCGGCACCTATAACCGGCGCTGTAGAGGCCGGAGCCGGTGAAACCGGCGTCTCGGCGACAGGTTCGGCCGGCGCTGGCGCAACAGTTGCCGCCGGGGCCGCCGGGGCGACAGGCGCAGCAGGCGGTTGCTGCGGCTGCATGATTTTGCGGGCTTCTTCTTCCAGCGAAAGAATGTGCTCGTTGTGCAGCTGACGCCGAATTTCGTCAGCGCCGATTTCGCGCTCAACTTCCTGTTTGATCGCATTGAAGCTGCGTTTCAGGCGGCCGATCCAGAGCCCGGCCGTCCGTGCTGCGCCCGGCAGACGCTCGGGGCCCAGCACCAGCAGGGCAACGAGGCCGACCAGCAGCAGTTCAGAAAAGCTGATACCAAACATGCGTCACGACCTAGTCTTTGCGGAGGGGGTCTTCGACTCGTTGTGCCTGAGCGTCGATGGTGTGCGGCTGGTGCAGCGGCTGAGTCGGAGGCACCGGCTGCGCGGTCGGCTGTGGCTGAACCGGCGGCTGCACCGTTGGCTCTTCCGGATGCTTGTCATCGTCATTCATGGCCTTGCGAAAGCCCTTGATCGACTCACCTACGTCAGTCCCCAGGTTCTTGAGTTTCTTGGTGCCGAACACCAGCACGACAACCACAAGAATGACGATCCAGTGTTTCCAGTCAAAAATGCCCATGACGCGTTCCTCACAAGAAATTTCGGGCCGCAGCCCAGGTGTTTATTCCGCCGAGCGAGACGCTTTCTCGGCGTGTCCGGACAGGCCGAAGCGGCGGTCCAGCTCATCGAGCACGGCTTGCGGGTGTTGACCCAGTTGGGCAAGCATTACCATGCTGTGGAACCACAAGTCGGCGGTTTCGTAGACGACATCACTGCAGTCACCGCTGATGGCAGCGTCCTTGGCAGCAATTATGGTTTCGACCGACTCCTCGCCGACCTTCTCCAGAATCTTGTTCAGTCCCTTGTGATAAAGGCTGGCGACGTAAGAAGAGTCGGCAGCCGCGCCCTTGCGTGCTTCAAGCACCTCGGCAAGGCGTGACAAGGTATCAGTCATGTTCAGTGTCCTGCTTGGTAAATGGCATCCGGGTCTTTGAGCACCGGGTCCACGGTCTTCCAGCCGGCGTCGTCGTAGACGCGGTAGAAGCAGCTCTCGCGGCCAGTATGGCAAGCGATGCCGCCGATTTGCTCGACCATCAGGATAATGACGTCGGCATCACAGTCCAGGCGCAGTTCATGAAGCTTCTGCACGTGGCCCGATTCTTCGCCCTTTCGCCACAACTTGCCACGTGAACGTGACCAATAGATAGCGCGCTGTTCGCTGGCAGTCAGGCTCAAGGCTTCGCGGTTCATCCAGGCCATCATCAGCACGCGACCGGTCTTGTGGTCCTGCGCGATGGCGGGCACCAGACCGTCCTTGTCCCACTTAATCTCGTCCAGCCAGTCTTTCATCATCGGCTCCGGCCGTTCCAGGGGAGGGTTAGTGTGCCAGCGGCTCGCGCCGATGGCTATCGGCGAACGACCAGATAGACGCCTGCCGCCAGCATCAGCAAGGCAGGCCAGGCGCTCAGCGTGTTCAGCGCTTCGCCGGTCTGGGTATGGGTGATCGCCAACAGAACGCCACCGGCCAGCAGGCCAGCGCCGAGCAAGCGAAGGGCCCAATGATCGCCGTCGCGCCGATAGGGCGGGGGCGGATCGTGGCGATGGGGCTGCGACAGACGCTCGAGTAAATCCCGGGTCATGTTCGCCAGATGCGGAATCTGTTCGACCTGCGACTGCAGATTGCCGAGCAGGGTCTTGGGGCTGACGCGTTCGCGCATCCAGCGTTCGAGGAACGGCTGCGCAGTCGCCCAGAGATCCAGCTCCGGGTACAGCTGACGGCCCAGGCCTTCGATGTTGAGCAGCGTCTTTTGCAGCAGCACCAGTTGCGGCTGCACTTCCATGTTGAAGCGGCGAGCGGTCTGGAACAGGCGCATCAGCACCTGACCAAAGGAAATGTCCTTCAGCGGTTTTTCGAAGATCGGCTCGCACACCGTCCGGATGGCCGCTTCGAATTCATTCAGCTTGGTCTCGGCCGGCACCCAGCCCGAGTCAATGTGCAGCTGAGCCACACGGCGATAGTCACGCTTGAAGAACGCAAACAGGTTGCGCGCCAGATAGTCCTGATCCTCAGGGGTCAGGCTGCCGACAATGCCGCAGTCGATGGCAATGTACTGCGGATCCCACGGCGTGACCGTGCTGACGAAAATGTTGCCGGGGTGCATGTCGGCGTGGAAAAAGCTGTCACGGAAGACTTGGGTGAAGAACAGCTCGACGCCGCGCTCGGCCAGCTTCTTCATGTCGGTGCGCTGATCGGCGAGGGTTGCCAGATCGGTCACTTGCACGCCGTAGATGCGCTCCATGACCAACACCTTCGGCCGGCACCAGTCCCAATAGACCTGCGGCACGTAAAGCATGGTCGAGCCTTCGAAGTTACGGCGCAGCTGGCTGGAGTTTGCCGCCTCGCGCAACAGGTCGAGTTCGTCGTAGATGGTTTTTTCGTAATCGGCGACCACGTCCACCGGGTGCAGCAGACGCGCATCAGCCGAAACCCGCTCGGCAATCTTCGCCAGGATGAATAGCCACGCCAGGTCAGAGCCGATGATCGGCTTCAGGCCTGGCCGCACGACCTTCACCACCACTTCTTCGCCTGTTTTCAGGCGCGCGGCGTGGACTTGAGCGACAGACGCCGAAGCCAGCGGGGCCACGTCGAAACGACTGAAGACCTCGCTGATCTTCGCGCCCAGCTGTGATTCGATCAGCGCAACGGCTTTGGCGGAGTCGAACGGCGGCACGCGGTCCTGCAGCATCATCAGCTCGTCGGCGACGTCTTCAGGCAGCAGGTCACGGCGGGTGGACAGCAGCTGCCCAAACTTGATGAAAATCGGCCCCAGGTCCTGCAACGCCAGCCGCAGACGCGCGCCACGGCTCAGTTCGTTCTTGCGCCGCGGCAGCCAGCGCCATGGCAGTACAAAGCGCACGGCCAGCAGCCACCACGGCAGGGGCAGGGCGAACAACAGATCATCAAGGCGGTAACGGATTACGACACGCTGGATGCGAAACAGGCGGCGGACGGCAAGCAGGCTCATGCGTTATCGCTGGATTTGAGGGAGTGGGCCAGACGCTCGAAGCGGGCTTCGAGGCGTTCCAGGTCTTGTTTGGTCTGATCCAGTTCGGCGAAGCGGGCTTCGGCCTCGCGTTTGCCGACCAGCGTGCGGGATTCTTCGGCCAGGTATTCGGCCAGGTTGTGGCTGAGGCTGGCTGCGCTGTCGCGGGTCCAGCGCGCGCTGTTGCGCAGGTGTCCGCCGATCAGGGGCGCCGCGACGGGACCGAGCCAGCGTTGCAGCTCGTATTCCCAGTCGAGGTCCAGGTCCTGCAGCACGCCCGCCAGCTCAAGCAGCACGGCGCTTTCGCCATCCAGCTCGACTTCCGGGCTGTGCAGCACGGCATTTTTGTCATTGCTCATCGCCAGGCGCATCAGGCTCGCAGCGGGGGCGCGCAGGGTTACGTCGGCACCGCCTTCCCAGTTCGCCGCCAGCATCAGGCCGTCGTCGCTGGGCAGTACGTGAAGATGAAACGCCGGGCTGGTGCACTCGATCGCGATGACCTTGCCGCTCAGCCGGTCAAGGCGTGGCAAGGCAGTGCTGTCCATGCGCAGCACGCGGTTGATGCCGTGCTCGGCACTGGCGAGCAAGCCGTTGATCAGCAT
The DNA here is from genome assembly GCF_039672565.1 of Pseudomonas sp. Ps21-P2. NCBI lineage: Bacteria > Pseudomonadati > Pseudomonadota > Gammaproteobacteria > Pseudomonadales > Pseudomonadaceae > Pseudomonas > Pseudomonas sp. Ps21-P2. The sequence goes on along the minus strand of NZ_JBDFPL010000002.1, from coordinate 531,449 downwards.
CAGGGCTTGATGCCCCGGTGCAGCGCGACGATGCCGGAGGTCATGTTGTGGTAGGTCACGCGGTCGAAACCGGCCTGGACCATCATCGACTTCAGGGTTTCCTGATCAGGGTGCATGCGGATCGACTCTGCCAGGTAACGGTAGCTTTCCGAATCGTTGGTGATCAACTTGCCGGCCAGCGGCATGAAGGCGAACGAGTAGGCGTCGTAGATCTTGGACATGACTTTGCTGGTGGGCTTGGAGAATTCCAGCACCAGCAAACGACCGCCCGGCTTGAGCACGCGCAGCATGGAGCGGATGGCGTCCTCCTTGTGGGTCACGTTGCGCAGGCCGAAGGCGATGGTCACGCAGTCGAAGTAGTTGTCGGGGAACGGCAGCTTTTCAGCGTCGGCCTGGACGAACTTGATGTTGCCGGCCACGCCGCGATCCAGCAGGCGGTCACGACCGACCTTGAGCATCGAAGCGTTGATGTCGGCCAGTACGACTTCGCCGGTCGGGCCTACAAGATGGGAGAACTTCTTCGCCAGATCACCGGTGCCGCCCGCGATGTCGAGCACGCGGTTGCCGCTGCGAACGCCGGACAGTTCGATGGTGAAGCGCTTCCAGAGGCGATGCATGCCGCCGGACAGTACGTCGTTCATCAGGTCATATTTGGCCGCGACGGAGTGAAATACCTCGGCGACTTTCTCGGCCTTCTGGCTTTCCGGTACGTTTTTGTAACCGAAGTGGGTGATGGGTTCGGCATCGCTGCCTTTGCGCGGATCATTCATATCGCTGTCACCGGAATAAAGTGGCGCCATTCTAATCGTCGGGGCTGGCTTTGTCTTGACAAGGCTCACGGCCAACAGTTTCTTCGGTCCGGGCCGCTGGTATAGTGCGCCGACGATTTAAGCCGAAGCAGGAGCCCGTCAGTGGCCAGAATTACCGTGGAACGCCAGCACACGCTGGGAAAGGAAAAGGCCCGCGAGAAGGCTGAGATCATGCTGCAGAAACTGTCCGACAAGTACGGCATCGAGCACGAGTGGACAGGCGACACCGTCGCCCTGGAAGGCAAGGGTGCCAAGGGCACGGTCGCTGTCGAAGATGAGTGGGTGAGGGTAAACATCGACCTCAACTTCTTCCTCTCGGCCATGAGCGGTTCGATTCAGACCGAAGTTGAACGGCAGCTGGATAAGGTGTTGACCGCCTGAAGCCCGGAAAGAAGGGCTAGAGCATCAGCTTGATGACTTGCTCGGAAGGGTCGCGGGATTTGCCGGCGGCCTTGAGCTCGGCCAAATACTCGTCCCACAGTTGCGTCTGGCGTTGCGCCAGTTGCTCCAGGTATTCCCAAGTAAACAGCCCGCTGTCATGACCGTCGTCGAAGGTCAGCTTCAGCGCGTACTGGCCGGCGGGCTCGACCTTGGTGAGCCCGACGCCCAGTTTGCCGAACTGCAGAATCGGATTGCCATGGCCCTGCACCTCCGCCGACGGCGAGTGCACCCGCAGGAACTCCGCCGGCAAGCGGTATTCCTCATCCGGCCCGTATTTCAGGCTGAGGACTTTCGAGGCTTTGTGCAGCTGGATAGCGGTGGGGATGCGGGTCATAGAGGTAATCTCAGCTACAAGCTACAAGCTACAAGCTACAAGCTACAAGCTACAAGCTCCAAGCGAAGCAGATTCGTGCAGCCAGTGAAATCTGCTTGCCGCTTGAAGCTAACCGCTTGCAGCTGCTTTAAAGGATATAGCGCGACAGATCTTCGTCTTCCGCCAGCTCACCCAGGTGACTGTTCACGTATTCAGCGTCGATCTGGATCGTCCCGCCATCCTGCGCGCCTGCCAGGTCGCCGGCACTGAAAGAAACCTCTTCCAGCAACCGCTCAAGCAGCGTGTGCAAGCGACGCGCACCGATGTTCTCGGTTTTCTCGTTGACCTGCCAGGCGATCTCGGCCAGGCGCTTGATGCCATCCGGCAGGAACGCAATGTTCAGGCCTTCGGTCTTCAGCAGCTCCCGGTATTGCTCGGTCAGCGACGCATGGGGTTCGGTCAGGATGCGTTCGAAATCCTGCGGGCTCAGCGCTTTCAGCTCGACACGAATCGGCAGACGACCCTGCAGCTCAGGCACCAGATCGCTTGGCTTGCTCAGGTGGAATGCACCAGATGCAATGAACAGAATGTGGTCGGTCTTGACCATGCCCAGCTTGGTGTTAACGGTGCAGCCTTCGATCAGTGGCAGCAAGTCGCGCTGCACGCCTTCGCGGGACACATCGGCGCCGCCAACATTGCCGCGCTTGGCCACTTTGTCGATCTCGTCGATGAACACGATGCCATGCTGCTCAACCGCTTCCAGCGCCTTGGCTTTCAGTTCTTCATCGTTGACCAGACGGCCCGCTTCTTCATCGCGAACCATCTTCAGCGCGTCCTTCACTTTCAGCTTGCGGCTCTTCTTCTTGCCCTTGCCCATGTTGGCAAACAGGCTTTGCAACTGGTTGGTCATCTCTTCCATGCCCGGCGGCGCGGAAATGTCGACGCCGCCCATCTCAGCGACCTCGATCTCGATTTCCTTGTCGTCCAGTTGGCCTTCGCGCAGGCGCTTGCGGAACAGCTGGCGGGTGTTGGAATCGCTGCCTGGGGACGCGTCCTCGTTGAAGCCCGCGCGTGCCGGTGGCAGCAGGGCGTCGAGAATGCGGTCTTCGGCGGCGTCTTCGGCGCGGTGGCGAACCTTGGTGATTTCCTGTTCACGCAGCAGCTTCATCGCGGCGTCGGCGAGATCACGGATGATCGACTCGACGTCGCGGCCTACGTAGCCGACTTCGGTGAATTTGGTCGCTTCGACCTTGATGAACGGCGCGTTGGCGAGTTTCGCCAGACGACGGGCGATTTCGGTTTTACCGACGCCGGTCGGGCCGATCATCAGGATGTTCTTGGGGGTGACTTCGACGCGCAGCTCTTCGGGTAACTGCATTCGGCGCCAGCGATTACGCAGCGCGATGGCGACGGCGCGTTTGGCATCGTCCTGGCCGATGATATGGCGATTGAGTTCGTGGACGATTTCACGGGGAGTCATGGACATGGTTTTCAACGGTCCTCGGCAGATGGCAAGTCGGGCAGGCCGCGATGAATGGCGGCCGGCACCTCAGGCTTACTCGGCGAGGTCCTGCTCCTCAATGGTGATGTTGTGGTTGGTGAAGACGCAGATGTCGCCGGCAATGTGCAGGGCGGTTTCGGCGATTTCACGGGCAGAGAGTTCGGTCTTCAGCAGCAATGCGCGGGCAGCGGCCTGGGCGAAGGCGCCGCCGGAACCCATAGCGATCAGGCCGTCTTCGGGCTCAACGACGTCACCGTTACCGGTAATGATCAGCGAAGCGTCCTTGTTGGCAACGGCCAGCATGGCTTCAAGGCGACTCAGGGAGCGGTCGGTACGCCATTCTTTCGCCAGCTCGACGGCGGCGCGAATGAGGTGACCCTGGTGTTTTTCCAGTTGGGCTTCGAAACGCTCGAACAGGGTGAAGGCGTCAGCGGTGGCGCCTGCGAAACCGGCGATGACCTGGCCGTGGTAAAGGCGCCGGACTTTCTTGGCGTTGCCTTTCATGACGGTATTGCCCAGGGAAACCTGGCCGTCACCGGCCATGACGACTTTGCCTTGGCGGCGCACTGAAACGATGGTGGTCAAGGGGAGAGTCTCCACGCTGCGGGGCGAAAATGCCCTGATGGAAACTCATATGGGGGTGGGGGCGGGTATTTCAACCGTTGAGTGGGTTGAGGGATGAATGGTGGTGCGTCAGGTTGCTTCAAGTTTGCGTAGGAGTGAGCTTGCTCGCGATTGCGGTCAATCAGGCACCCATTATGTTGGATGAGCCGATTTCATCGCGAGCAAGCTCACTCCTACAACTGATCGCCCCCGCGTGGAGCGGGGCCAATTTTTTGCCCTGCAGCGGGTGGCAGTGCCTTAGCGGGCCTGGCGCTGTTGCAGCAGCAGGTTGCTGAAACCGCCACCTGCCAACTGCTTCTGCGCTGTGGTCAGCTGTTCGCGGTTGCTGAACGGGCCGACCAGCACGCGGTACCAGGTTTCATCCTTCACCGTGCCTGACTCCACAGTCGACGTTTGCCCCAGCAGAATGATCTGCGCGCGCACCTTCTCGGCGTCGGCCTGTTTGCGGAACGAGCCCGCTTGCAGGAAGAACGTCGTCACCGCCGCCGGCTTGGTCACCGGAGGCGCTGGCGGTGGCGTCAGACCGCTGAGCGCCGCCTGGGCGCGAGCGGTGTCGATCTTCGCGGCCACTTCAGGCGTAACCGGCGTGCTTGGCGCAACGACCGGTGGCGTCTTCTCCGGTACTGCTTCGTTCGGCACGATGACTTCCGACTCAGGCAACAGCGTGTAGAAGTCGTATTTCGGCTTCACAGGCGCGGTCGGGCTGGGCGGCGTCTTGTTTGCTTCGGCAATCTTCGCGGCCTTGGCTTCAGCCTTGACGCGCTTGATGTCGTCGCCGCTGCCGGGTTCGAGCTTCATCAGGAAAACAACGAACGCGCCGACGGTCAGGCCGATCGCCATCCACACCCAGCCCGGAATCGGCTTCTTGGCGGGTGCCTGATACCGGCTGGCGCCGCGCTTGGGAGCAGGTTTTTTTTTAACGGCCAACTTACATACGCTCCAGAGTGTCCAGACCCAGCAACTGCAGGCCTTGCTTGAGGGTGCGACCGGTCAGGGCGGCGAGGCGCAGACGGCTTTGCTGTTGTTCAGGGTTTTCCGCCGCCAGGATCGGGCAGTTCTCGTAGAAACTGGAGAACAGGCCGGCGAGGTCATACAGATACGCGCAGAGCACGTGAGGTGTGCCCTTGTCAGCAACGGTGTTCACGGTCTCGCCGAACTGCGCCAGGCGCGCGGCCAGGTCTTGCTCCTGGGCGGCGTCCAGGATGATTTGGCCCTCGCTCGCGTTGAAGCTTTCGCCCTTTTCTTCGAGCTTGCGGAACACGCCGGCCACGCGGGTGTAGGCGTACAGCAGATAAGGCGCGGTGTTGCCTTCGAAGCTGAGCATCTGGTCGAAGTTGAAGCTGTAGTCGCTGGCGCGATGCTTGGACAGGTCCGCGTATTTCACCGCGCTGATGCCCACGGCCTTGGCGATCGAGCGCAACTCGTCTTCGGCGACGTCCGGGTTTTTCTCTTTGACCAGCGTGTAGGCGCGCTCTTCGGCTTCATCGAGCAGGTCGACCAGCTTGACCGTGCCGCCATCGCGGGTCTTGAACGGACGGCCATCGGCGCCGTTCATGGTGCCGAAGCCCATGTGCTCCATCTGCATGCCGTTGGTGACGAAGCCTGCGCGGCGCGCCACTTCGAAGACCTGCTGGAAGTGCAGCGCCTGACGCTGATCGACGAAATACAGCGCGCGATCGGCTTTCAGCACGTTGCTGCGGTAGCGAATGGCGGCGAGGTCGGTGGTGGCATAGAGATAACCGCCACCGGCCTTTTGCACGATCACCGGCAGCGGCGTGCCTTCGGCGGTTTTGAATTCTTCAAGAAACACACACTGCGCGCCGTTGCTCTCGACCAGCAGTCCGGCCTTCTTCAGGTCGGCGACGACATTGGCGAGGTCGTCGTTGTAGGCGCTTTCGCCCATGACGTCCTTCGGCGTGAGTTTGACGTTCAGGCGTTCGTACACTTCCTGACAGTGGGACAGCGAGATGTCCTTGAATCGCGTCCACAGGTTCAGGCACTCGGCGTCCCCGGCTTGCAGCTTGACCACAAGCCCACGTGCGCGCTCGGCGAACTCTTCGGACTCGTCGAAACGGCCCTTGGCGGCGCGGTAGAAGTTTTCGAGGTCAGCCAGCTCATCGCTGGTCGCCGGGGTTTCCTGCAGATAGGCCAGCAGCATGCCGAACTGAGTGCCCCAATCGCCGACGTGGTTCTGACGGATCACGGTGTCGCCAAGAAACTCAAGGACGCTGGCCACGCCGTCGCCAATGATGGTCGAGCGCAAATGGCCAACGTGCATCTCTTTCGCCAGGTTCGGCGCGGACAGGTCGACCACAACGCGTTGAGCAGGGCCGTTCTTGCGCACGGACAAGGTCGCGTCGGCGAGGGCTTCATCAAGGCGCGAAGCCAGGGCCTGGGTGTTCTGGAAGAAATTGAGGAAACCGGGGCCGGCGATGTCGACCTGGGTGATCTGCTCGTCCGCGGGCAGCGCGGCGACGATTTTCTCGGCCAGGTCACGCGGCTTCATGCCCGCAGGCTTGGCCAGCATCATGGCGATATTGCTGGCGAAGTCGCCGTTTTTCTTGTCCTTGGCGTTCTCCACCTGAATCGCCGGCGTCAGCCCCTCCGGCAAGACGCCATCGGTGACGAGTTGGCTCAGAGCTTGTTGAATCAGCTGGCGAATGGTGTCTTTCATGGTGCTCTCTTTCGACCGCAAGCGCGGCCGCGCCTGGATGCGCGGGTGGAAAAACTGGGCATTATCCGTGGCCGGGGCCACCTTGCCAACCGCGCTGGATGCGCGGTCAACCGATGCGAATCAATAAAGGTCCACCGGATCCACGTCCAGCGACCATCTGACCTGGCGCCCGCTGGGCATGTTTTCCAGTGTCAGCAACCAGGTCGCGAGCAGCTTGTGCAGCGGCGCGCGGGCGTTGGCCTGGACCAGCAACTGAGCGCGATAGCGCCCGGCGCGTCGTTCCATCGGTGCCGGAACCGGGCCCAGCAGCTCAATGCCGCCCAGCGCCAGGTCCTTCAGCAAGCGCTCGGCTTCGGTGCAGGCCTCGTCGAGAAAACCCTCGGCCTGACCCGGCTTGTGCGCTTCGGCGCGCAACAGCGCTAGGTGCGAAAACGGCGGCAGCCCGGCGGCGCGACGTTCGCTCAAGGCCTGCTCGGCAAACGCGAAATAGCCCTGTTCGGTGAGTTGAATCAATAAAGGATGGTCGGCCAGGTGAGTCTGGATGATCACCTTGCCCGGCTCTTCGGCGCGCCCGGCTCTGCCTGCGACCTGCACAATCAATTGCGCCATGCGCTCGCTGGCGCGGAAGTCGCCGGAGAACAGCCCGCCATCGGCATCGAGAATCGACACCAGCGTCACGCGCGGGAAATGATGCCCTTTGGCGAGCATTTGCGTGCCCACCAGAATGCAGGGCTGGCCTTTCTGGATGGTCGCGAACAGCTGATTCATCGCGTCCTTGCGCGAGGTGCTGTCCCGATCAACGCGCAAGACCGGGTAGTCGGGGAACAGAATCGCCAGCCGCTCCTCGGCACGCTCGGTCCCCGCACCCACCGGGCGCAGATCGACCTTGCCGCACGCCGGGCAATTGCGTGGCACCCGTTCGACATGGCCGCAATGGTGACAACGCAGCTCGCCCGAGCGCTGGTGCACGGTCATGCGGGCGTCACAGCGAGGGCATTCCGACAGCCAGCCACAGTCGTGACACAGCAGCGTCGGGGCAAAGCCTCGCCGGTTGAGGAACACCAGCACTTGCTGGCCCGCCGCCAGAGTCTGACCGATGGCTTGCTGCATCGGGCCCGAGATGCCGCTGTCGAGGGGGCGGCTTTTGACATCCAGGCGCAGGAAGCGGGGTTGCTGAGCACCACCCGCGCGCTGATTCAGACGCAGGAGCGCGTATCGACCGGTGTGGGCGTTGTGCAGACTTTCCAGCGAAGGCGTCGCCGAGCCGAGGACGATCGGGATGTCCTCCTGATGCGCCCTCACCAGCGCCAGATCCCGGGCGTGATAGCGCAGGCCTTCCTGCTGTTTATAGGAGCCGTCGTGCTCCTCGTCGATGATGATCAGCCCGGGGTTTTTCATCGGGGTGAACAGCGCCGAGCGGGTGCCGATGATGATGTCGGCTTCGCCATCGCGCGCCGCCAGCCAGGCGTCCAGCCGGTCGCGATCATTGACTGCCGAATGCAGCAGCGCGATGCGCGCGTTGAAACGCTGCTCGAAGCGCGCCAGGGTCTGCGGACCCAGGTTGATTTCCGGAATCAGCACCAGCGCCTGCTTGCCCGCTTCCAGCGTTTCGCGGATGAGCTGCAGATACACCTCGGTCTTGCCGCTGCCGGTGACACCCGCCAGCAGTGAGGCATGAAAGCTGCCGAAACCCGAGCGGATGGCTTCATAGGCGGCCCGCTGCTCAGTGTTGAGCGGCAGTTCCGGCTGCGCCAGCCAGTGCTCGTGCCGCTCGACCGGCCCATGACCGCGCACCTCGACGGTCACCAGTCCCTTGGCGAGCAGCAGATTCAGGCTGTCCCGGTTGAGCATCAGCTTGCTCAGCAACTGGTGAGCCACGCCGTGGGGGTGCTGGGCCAGGGTGCGCAGCGCTTCCTTTTGTTTGGGCGCCCGGGCGATGCGCGGGTCATCGACGCTGGCATCCGGCGCCGCGTGCCAGAAACGCTCCTGCCGCGCTTCCGCCGGCTCGCCCTGACGCAGCAACACTGGCAACGCCCAACTGAGCGTGTCGCCCAGGCTGTGCTGGTAATACTGGGCCGTCCACAGGCACAACTTGAACAGTGCGGGCGGCAACGGCGGTTCGGCATCCAGCACAGCAATGGCCGGCTTGAGCTTGTCGGCCGGCACGTCGCTGTGATCGACGAGTTCCACCAGCACGCCGATCATTTCCCGACGGCCAAATGGCACGCGCAGGCGCATCCCCGGCTGCAACGTACTGCGCGCCACACCTGCGGGGGCAAGGTAGTCGAACAGGCGACGCAGCGGCGAGGGCAGGGCGAGGCGCAAGATGGCGTCGGGCACGCGGGGGATATCCTGTTACGGAGTATGACGAAGGGCGCGATCTTAGCAGACGACCGGCGTGAACGTTCCCTTGCGTGATTGGCGTTGTCTGTTAATATGCGCGGCCTAATTCCGTGCGGTATTCAACAATAGTGTTGGGTGGCGGCACGATAGCCTGAGGAAATGCCCATGAAAGCTGATATCCATCCAGTTTACGAAGCCATTGACGCAACCTGCAGCTGCGGCAATGTCATCAAAACCCGTTCCACACTGGCCAAGCCTCTGAGCCTGGACGTGTGCAACGAGTGCCACCCGTTCTACACCGGCAAGCAAAAAACTCTGGACGTTGGCGGTCGTGTCGACAAGTTCAAGTCGCGTTTCGGTGCATTCGGTCCTACCAAAGCTCCTGCTGCTGCAGAGTAAGGTTGGCCGTTCTGGAGTCGCCGATGCGTTTCTCCAGGCTGCTTAAGAAGGCGTCCCTCGCGGGCGCCTTTTTTATGTCCGCGATTTGGCTTTCGACGGCCCAGGCCTTGTGCCCTGCGCCGCCGTCGCTGCCCGTGGTTCAGGTGCAGCGAGTGGTCGATGGCGACACGGTGCGTCTGACAGATGGTCGCAGCGTTCGCATGATTGGCCTCAATACGCCGGAAACCGGCAAAAAGGGTCAGTCAGCCCAGCCGTTTGCAGATGTGGCGAAGCGTCGTTTGCAGGCGTTGATCGATGCCAGTGATGGGCAGGTCAGGCTGCGCGTGGGTGAAGAGCCGACCGATCATTACGGCCGTACTCTCGCTAACGTCTATGGCCGTGATGGTGCCAGCCTTGAGGCGCAACTGCTTGCCGAGGGCCTTGGCTATCTCGTCGCGGTTTCCCCGAACGTTGCGCTGGTCAGCTGCCAGCAGGCCGCAGAGCAGTCAGCTCGACAGGCCGGCCTGGGTCTGTGGCGCAATTCGCCGGTTCAACCGGCCGAGCAGATCAGCACCGGCGGGTTCGCGCTGGTCAGCGGGCGCGTGACCAGCGTGCAGCGCAATGGCGGCGGCCTGTGGATCGAATTCGGCGATTCATTGGTGCTGCGCATTGCGCCCAAGCTGCTCGGCCAGTTCGACACTGCCGCACTGCAGCGCTTGAAGGGGCAGCGAATCGAAGCCCGTGGCTGGGTGGTCGATCGTTCGCGTCGGGGCGCTCTGAAATCAGGTCAACCGCGCTGGATGATGTCGATCACTCACCCTGCAATGTTGGATACAGTTAATAAATAAATTGTAGACATTTTTGCTGAGGATTGTTGCCGCTCCAGGCCTTATGTTCTGCGGCTCTACGCTGAAAGTCGTAGATGCGGCCTCTTGACACAGGTGACCCGCCAGTCTTGTTAGGACTTTATGACTTGCGTATGCTCGGCGGTCCGTCTGTCCAACAGCAAAAAAGCGGAATGCCCCCATGTCAGATTTGAAAACTGCCGCTCTCGAATATCACGCTCATCCCCGTCCGGGGAAACTCAGCGTCGAGCTCACCAAAGCCACTGCCACCGCTCGTGATCTGTCGCTGGCCTACAGCCCGGGTGTGGCTGAGCCGGTCCGCGAAATCGGTCGCGATCCGGAACTTGCCTACAAGTACACCGGCAAGGGCAACCTGGTAGCGGTCATCTCTGATGGCACCGCGATTCTGGGTCTGGGTAACCTCGGGCCTCTCGCGTCCAAGCCGGTTATGGAAGGCAAAGGCGTGCTGTTCAAGCGCTTTGCCGGTATCGATGTGTTCGATATCGAAGTCGATTCGGAAAGCCCGCAGGCCTTCATCGACACCGTGCGACGCATCTCCATCACCTTCGGCGGCATCAACCTGGAAGACATCAAGGCACCTGAGTGCTTCGAGATCGAAAAGGCGCTGATCGAGCAGTGCGACATCCCTGTTTTCCACGATGACCAGCACGGCACCGCGATCGTTACCGCAGCCGGCATGATCAACGCGCTGGAAATTGCTGGCAAAACCCTGGAAGCGGCGAAGATCGTCTGCCTGGGTGCTGGCGCTGCGGCCATCTCCTGCATGAAGTTGCTGGTGAGCATGGGCGCGAAGATCGAAAACATCTTCATGATCGACCGCAACGGCGTGGTTCACGACGGGCGTACCGATCTGAACCAGTACAAGGCGCAGTTCGCTCACTCCACCGAAAAGCGCACGCTGGCCGATGCACTGGAAGGCGCCGACGTGTTCGTCGGTCTGTCCGGTCCGAACCTGCTGAGCGCTGAAGGCCTGAAGTCGATGGCGGCCAACCCGATCGTGTTCGCCTGCTCGAACCCGGATCCGGAGATCTCGCCAGAACTGGCTCACGCCACCCGCAGCGACGTGATCATGGCCACCGGCCGTTCGGACTACCCGAACCAGGTCAACAACGTGCTGGGCTTCCCGTTCATCTTCCGTGGCGCACTCGACGTTCGCGCCAAGCGCATCAACGAAGAGATGAAGATCGCCGCGGCCAACGCTTTGCGCGAACTGGCCAAGCTGCCAGTGCCTCAGGAAGTCTGCGACGCCTACGGCGGCATCGCCCTGGAATTCGGTCGTGAGTACATCATCCCGAAACCACTGGACGTGCGCCTGCTGACTATCGTTTCCGATGCCGTGGCTAAGGCCGCCATCGAGAGCGGTGTCGCAACCCTGCCGTATCCAAAGCACTACCCGCTGAAAAGCGTGGATGACGTGTTTAACGGCTGATAGCAATGCCCACAAAAAACCCAGCCAAGTGCTGGGTTTTTTATGGGTGCTCGTTTTGCTGTCCGGCTGGACACAACACCTTTGTTCAGGATACGCAATCCTTGTGGGAGTGAGCTTGCTCACGAAGACGGTGCTTCAACCGCTGAAGATGCAGCGGATGTTCCGACCTTTTCGCGAGCAAGCTCGCTCCCACATGGACGGTGTTGATGCCTGAGGATCACCCGCCTACTGATCTACGCCTCACTAGAACAAATCGATCGGCGCCGACTCATCCGCCGGCAGCGGGCTGCCTGGAGGCGGGCTGCCGCCGAGTTCGTTCACGCTAGGCGGTGTGTCCTCGCTCTTGAACAGTTCGAAGAACGCGCCCGGCGTGCTCGGTGTGGCGGAGCGGCCGCTGACGGGATCGATGCGCAGGCTGAGGATGCCATCCGGTTCGGCTTGAACGTGTGGCGGTTTGTCCTTCAGCGCGGCGCTCATGTACTTCATCCAGATCGGCAGCGCGACCGTGCCGCCGAACTCATGGCGACCCAGGCTTTCCGGCTGATCGAAACCGGTCCAGACCGTCGTCACGTAATCCGCGTTATAGCCCGTGAACCACGCGTCTTTCGAATCGTTGGTAGTCCCGGTTTTACCGGCGATGTCCGGACGGTTCATCGCCAGGGCACGGCGGCCAGTACCGCGTTTGATCACGTCCTGCAGCATGCTGTTGAGGATGTAGACCGTGCGACCGTCAACGATCCGTTCAGCGACCACGGGGGCGGGCGCTGCACCCGACGCGTCGAGTGCGTTCGGTACGACGTTGGCCGTCAACGGCGGGGTCTCTGGCGCTGCATAGGTCGATGCACTGCTGATGGCCGCTTCGCTGACCGCTTTCGGGTTCGGGTCGTTGGCAGGCACTGTCGGCGGGTTGGCCACGAACAGGGTTTTGCCTTCACGGTCCTCGATCTTCTGGATGAGGTACGGACTGATCTTGTAGCCGCCGTTGGCGAACGCACTCCAGCCGCCGACGATTTCCATCGGCGTCAGGGTTGCAGTGCCCAGTGCGAGGGACAGGTTGGGCGGCAAGTCCTGTTTGTTGAAGCCAAAGCGGGTGATGTAGTTGATCGCGGTGTTCACGCCCAGGCTTTGCAGCAGGCGGATCGACACCAGGTTACGTGACTTGTACAGCGCCTCGCGCAGCCGAATCGGACCGAGGAAGGTGCCGGTGTCGTTCTTTGGCCGCCATACTTTGTCGATGGCCTCGTCGACGAATACGATCGGCGCGTCGTTGACCAGGCTGGCGGCGGTGTAGCCGTTGTCCAGCGCCGCCGAATACAGGAACGGCTTGAAGCTGGAGCCCGGCTGACGCTTGGCCTGCATCGCGCGGTTGTAGTTGCTTTGCTCGAACGCGAAGCCGCCGACCAGCGCACGAATCGCGCCGTTCTGCGGATCCAGCGAAACCAGCGCGCTCTGCGCCACCGGAAGCTGGCTGAACTTGAGCGAGTTGTCCGGCTGACGCTGCAGGCGCACCAGATCGCCGACATGGGCGACATCGCCGGGCTGTTTGGGATTGGCGCCGACGCTATTGGTGTTCAGGAACGCCTTGGCCCACTTCATGCTGTCCCAGGTGACGGTTTCTTCGTTCTCGCCATTGCGGGTCAGGACGCGGATGCCGGTCTTGTCGACCTGAGTGACGATGGCCGGCTCCAGACCGCTGATCGGACGCTGTTTGCTCAGCTCCTGAACCCAGCCCTCGCGGGTCAGGCCTGGGAATCGGCTCTCAGGCCCGCGATAGCCATGGCGCTGGTCGTATTCGATCAGGCCGTCCTGCACCGCCTTGTTGGCGTCTTCCTGCAGGCCGCTCGGGACAGTAGTGGTGACGCGGAAGCCTTCTGTGTAGGCTGCGCTGCCATAACGACCCACCATTTCGGCGCGCGCCATTTCAGCGATATACGGCGCGTTCACTTCAGGGCTCTGAACGTGATAGCTGGCGTTGATCGGCTCGGCAAGGGCGGTCTGGTAGGTGTTCTGGTCGATTTTCCCCAGCTTGAACATGCGGCCAAGAATCCAGTCGCGGCGCTCTTTGGCGCGCACCGGATTGGCCAGTGGGTTGAATCGTGACGGCGCCTTGGGCAGGCCGGCAATCATTGCCATCTGCGCAACGCTCAGGTCGCGGATGGATTTGCCGTAGTAAACCTGCGCTGCGGCCTCGATGCCGTAAGCGCGGTTACCCAGATAGATCTTGTTGACGTACAGCTCGAGAATCTCGTCCTTGGTAAGTTGGCGCTCGATTTGCAAGGCCAAGAGAATCTCGGTGGTTTTGCGCGAAAAACTGCGCTCGCTGGTCAGGAAATAGTTTTTCGCGACCTGCATGGTGATGGTCGAGCCGCCAGACTGAATGTGACCGCTCTTGACCAGTTGGCTGGCCGCGCGCATCAGGCTGCTCGGGTCCACGCCATAGTGGTTCTCGAAGTTGTCGTCTTCGGCGGACAGCAGGGCATGGATGAAATCGGGCGGAATGTCGGCGAAACGGATGGGAGAGCGGCGCATTTCGCCAAACTCTGCAATCAGCTTGCCGTCGCTGCTGAAGACGCGCAGCGGGATCTGCAGCTGGATGTTGCGCAGCGCATCGACCGATGGGAGGTTCGGGGCCAGGTAGAGAAAGGCGCCGCTCAGGCCGAGGAGCAGCCCGCAGACGACCGCGACGATGGACCACCAGACAAACTTCAGCAGGCGTATCAAGGCTTTTGGATTTCCAGAAAAAAGAATGAGTTAGACGCAGGCATTTACAAATGAACACGCCTTGAAGCTTTGGTACACGAAAAAAACGCTGGGCATTATAAGCATTTTTCGTCGTCGAGCGTTATTTGCGCTACTGTCAAGTCAGCCGACAGTGGCACTGGACTAGAAATCATCCGTAAGTGACGGAAACGCATAGGGAATCGGTTGTGTTCGAACTCTTCAGTAAGAAGGCCAACACCCTTCTGGGGATCGATATTAGCTCCACCTCGGTCAAGCTCCTGGAGCTAAGTCGTTCCGGCAACCGTTACAAGGTCGAGTCTTATGCGGTCGAGCCGCTGCCCGCCAACGCAGTGGTCGAAAAGAACATCGCGGAGCTCGAAGGCGTCGGCAGTGCTTTGACGCGTTTGCTCGTAAAAGCCAAGAGTAACGTCAAAATCGCGGCGGTTGCTGTCGCGGGTTCGGCTGTTATTACCAAGACCATCGAGATGGATGCGGGGCTTTCCGACGACGAGATGGAGAACCAGCTCAAGATCGAGGCCGATCAGTACATTCCCTATCCGCTGGAAGAAGTCGCCATCGATTTCGAAGTCCAGGGCTATTCAGCCCGTAATCCAGAACGCGTCGAAGTGTTGCTTGCCGCCTGCCGCAAGGAAAACGTCGAGGTGCGCGAAGCTGCTCTGGCACTGGCCGGGCTGACCGCTCGCGTGGTCGATGTCGAAGCCTACGCGTTGGAGCGCTCGTTCGGTCTGTTGTCCGCGCAGTTGGGCCAGGACCACGAACAGCTGACGGTCGCCGTCATCGACATCGGCGCGACGATGACCACCCTCAGCGTGCTGCACAACGGCCGCATCATTTATACCCGCGAACAATTATTTGGCGGTCGCCAGTTAACCGAAGAAATCCAGCGCCGTTATGGTTTGTCCGTCAGCGAGGCCGGGCTTGCGAAAAAGCAGGGCGGGCTCCCCGACGACTACGTCATGGAAGTCCTGCAGCCGTTCAAGGACGCCGTGGTGCAGCAGGTGTCCCGTTCGCTGCAGTTTTTCTTTGCGGCCGGCCAGTACAACCGCGTCGACTACATCATGCTGGCCGGCGGGACCGCCTCTATTTCCGGTCTTGATCGGCTGATCCAGGAGCGCCTCGGCACGCCAACGCTGGTGGCTAACCCCTTTGCTGACATGGCACTGAGCGTCAAGGTCAACGCAGGCGCGCTCGCCAGCGATGCTCCCGCACTGATGATCGCTTGCGGTCTGGCCCTGAGGAGCTTTGACTAATGGCACGGATCAACTTACTTCCCTGGCGCGAACAGCAACGCGAGGAGCGCAAGAAGCGCTTCATCCTGGCGCTGGCGGGTGTGCTGGTGCTGGGCATCGGCGCCATTCTTTTGGCTGATCAATATTTGAGCAGTGCCATTGCCCACCAAAACGCCCGCAATCAATTCATCAGGACCGAAATCGTCCAGCTCGACGCGCGCATCAAAGAGATCAGCGAGCTCAAGGCACGTCGCAAGCAACTGCTGGAGCGGATGAAGATCATTCAGGACCTGCAAGGCAACCGGCCGATCATCGGGCGCATCTTCGATCAGATGGCCCGCACCCTTCCCGATGGCGTCTATTTCAACGACGTGAAGATGACCGGGCAGATGATCAGCATTTCCGGGGCTGCCGAATCCAATAACCGGGTTTCGGATCTGCTGCGTAATCTGGATGCGTCTGACTGGCTTGAGTCGCCGAGTCTGACCGAGGTCAAGGCAAACACTGCGGCGGGCGGCGTGGATCAGACCAACACCTTCCAGTTGACGGTGCGTCAGACGCAACCAGCGGTTGAGGGGGTCAGGCCATGAACATGAATGATTGGCTCGATAGCCTGAAAAAGATCGACATCAACGACCTGGACATCAATAACCTGGGTTCCTGGCCCGCCGCGGTGAAGACCATTGCCGGCGCGTTGTTGCTGGCGCTGGTGTTGGCCGGTGGGTATTTCTTCTATATCCAGGACATGCAGGCTCAGCTCGATCAGGCCCGTGGCGAAGAGACCGCACTGAAAGAGCAGTTCGCGACCAAGGCGTATCAGGCTGCCAACCTCGCGGCTTACAAAAGCCAGATGGTGGAGATGGAGAACACCTTCGGCGCCTTGCTGCGGCAGTTGCCAAGCGACACCGAAGTCCCCGGCTTGCTGGAGGACATCACCCGCACCGGTCTGGGCAGCGGCCTGGAGTTCGAGGAGATCAAGCTGCTCCCCGAAGAGGCCCAGCAGTTTTATATCGAATTGCCGATCCAGATTACCGTGACGGGCAGTTATCACGACCTCGCGACCTTCGCCAGCGGCGTCGCCAGCCTGCCGCGAATCGTGACCCTGCATGACTTCGAGATCAAACCGCTGGACGCCAAGTCCCCCGGGAAGCTGCGCATGAGCATCCTTGCCAAGACCTACCGCTATAACGACAAAGGTCTTCAGAACGTCGACACGAAAGGGCCAGCGAAATGAGGGCGATGCGTTGGTTGTGCGTCGGCGTCACGCTGATGGGGCTCGCGGGTTGCGACAGCTCGAACGAATTTGACGATCTCAAGCAGTTCATGGCCGAGGTGCGCGCGCGGCCGGTGGGCACCATCGAGCCGATGCCCAAATTTCGGCCGTACGAAGCCTTTACTTATGCGGCGGCCAGTTTGCGCAGTCCGTTTCAGCCGCCGATCAAGATTGATCTGGTCAACCGTCCAAAGGGCTCGCACCTGGTGCAGCCTGATCCGACCCGGGTGAAGCAGTTCCTCGAAGGCTTCAACATCGACTCCTTTGAAATGGTCGGCACGTTGAGCAATGAAACCGGCACGTTCGCGCTGCTTCGCGGGGCGGGTGGCGTGCATCGGGTGAAAGTGGGCGATTATCTGGGACGTAACGATGGCCGGATCACGGCGATCACCGACTCGGCGGTGCAAGTGATGGAAATCGTTCCGGATGGAGAGGGGGCGTGGCTGGAGCGCCCGCTCAGTATTTCCCTCAAGGAGCGCTCATGAAGACGGCAAGCAAGCGAAGCACCTTCGGATCGGCACAGTGGTGGAATGTGAACATGAACAGGATTCTCTCGATTATCGGCCTGTCGCTAGGGATGGCGATGCTTTCACCGGTTGTCCAGGCGGCTAACCTCAAGACGCTGGATGTCGCCGCATTGCCGGGGGATCGAGTCGAACTGAAACTGTCCTTCGACGGTCCGGTGGCGGCGCCGCGCGGCTACACCACCGAGCAACCGGCGCGCATTGCGCTGGACCTGCCGGGGGTCACCAGCCAATTGGCGATCAAGAGCCGTGACCTGGGTTCAGGCAACGCCCACAGCGTTGTGGTCGTCGAAGCCAAGGACCGCACGCGGGTGATCATCAACCTCACCACGCTTGCGCCCTACAGTTCGCGTGTCGATGGCAACAACCTGTTCGTGGTCGTGGGCCAGGGCGCCGCTGCGGCCCAGGGTTCGCAGCCGAGCACCGCCATGGGCGCGGCGCGAGTGAGTGTGCCGAGTGGGCCTGCCGCTCAATCGAAACCTGTTGCCCGCTCGTATGTGCCAGGCCCGCGTTCGGTGAAAAACGTCGACTTCCAGCGCGGCGAGTTGGGTGAAGGCAACGTCATCATCGAGCTGAGCGACACCGGCATTGCCCCGGACATTCAGGAGCAGGGCGGCAAGATCCGCGTCGACTTCGCCAAAACGCAATTGCCCGAACCCCTGCGCGTGCGCCTGGACGTGAAGGATTTCGCCACCCCGGTGCAGTTCGTCAATTCCAGCGCCACGGGTGACAAGGCGAGTATCTCCATCGAACCGTCCGGTGCGTTCGATTACTCCGCCTACCAGACCGACAACAAGCTGACCATCAGCGTGCGTCCCTTGACCAACGAAGATCAGGAGCGGCGCAACTCGGAAAAACTGGTCTACACCGGCGAGAAGCTGTCGCTGAATTTCCAGGACATCGACGTGCGTTCGGTGCTGCAACTGATCGCTGACTTCACCAACCTCAATCTGGTGGCGAGCGACACCGTTCAGGGCGGCATCACCTTGCGCCTGCAGAACGTGCCGTGGGATCAGGCGCTGGATCTGGTGCTCAAGACCAAAGGCCTGGACAAGCGCAAGATCGGTAACGTCTTGCTGGTCGGTCCGGCTGACGAGATCGCCGCGCGTGAGCGCCAGGAGCTGGAATCCCTCAAACAGATTTCCGAACTGGCCCCGCTGCGCCGCGAGTTGCTGCAGGTGAACTACGCCAAGGCCGCCGACATTGCCAAGCTGTTTCAGTCGGTGACCAGCGCTGAATCGAAAACCGACGAGCGTGGTTCGATCACCGTCGATGAGCGCACCAACAACATCATTGCCTACCAGACCCAGGATCGTCTGGACGAGCTGCGCCGCATCGTGTCGCAACTGGACATCCCGGTGCGTCAGGTGATGATCGAAGCGCGCATCGTTGAAGCCAACGTCGATTACGACAAGGCCTTGGGCGTGCGCTGGGGTGGTTCGAGCAACAAAGGCAATTTCACCACCGGCGGTAATGGCACGGTCTCGGGCGCATCAGCGACCAATGGTCCTTACGTGGACATGGGTGTGACCGATGCCACCTCGTCGATTGGCCTGGGCTTCCTGACCAACAACACGATTCTTGACCTTGAGCTGACGGCCATGGAGAAAAGCGGGAACGGCGAAGTGGTCTCGCAGCCGAAGGTCGTCACGTCGGACAAGGAAACGGCGAAAATCCTGAAAGGTACGGAAGTGCCTTATCAGGAAGCCAGTTCCAGCGGCGCGACGTCGGTGTCGTTCAAAGAGGCGTCGCTGTCGCTGGAAGTGACCCCGCAGATCACCCCTGACAACCGCATCATCATGGAGGTCAAGGTCACGAAAGATGAGCCGGATTACGTGAACACGGTGCTGGGTGTGCCGCCGATCAAGAAAAACGAAGTGAACGCCAAGGTGCTGGTGGCCGACGGCGAGACCATCGTAATTGGTGGCGTGTTCTCGAATACGCAGAGTAAAGTCGTCGACAAGGTGCCATTTTTAGGCGATGTGCCGTATGTTGGCCGCCTTTTCCGGCGCGATGTGGTTTCGGAGTCAAAATCCGAGCTGTTGGTGTTTCTCACTCCGCGTATCATGAATAACCAGGCGATTGCTGTGAGTCGTTGATTCTGTGCGAAATTTAATTCTTGTGGGGCCGATGGGGGCGGGCAAAAGCACCATCGGTCGCTTGCTGGCCAAAGAGCTTCGACTGCCGTTCAAGGATTCCGACAAGGAAATCGAGCTGCGAACGGGTGCCAATATTCCCTGGATCTTCGACAAGGAAGGTGAAGCGGGCTTTCGCGATCGTGAGCAAGCGATGATCGCCGAACTCTGCGCGCTGGATGGCGTGGTCGTGGCCACCGGCGGTGGCGCAGTCATGCGCGAAGAGAACCGTCGCGCCCTGCACGCCGGCGGTCGGGTGGTGTATTTGCACGCGTCGGTTGAGCAGCAGGTGGGCCGAACCTCCCGAGATCGTAATCGCCCCTTGCTGCGTACGGCTGACCCGGCGCGCGTGCTACGTGAGCTGCTGGAGATCCGCGATCCGCTGTACCGCGAGATCGCCGATGTCATCATCGAAACCGATGAGCGGCCCCCGCGAATGGTGGTTATCGACATCCTCGCCTTGCTGGCCGAGCTTCCTCCCCGTTAAAGCGCAGACGGAAATGCGCTATCCTCGGCGACCATAAAAAGTGGGGTCGCTACATGGCCTTGCGCCATAGCCGGTGTCGGCGTTTTTCAAGACCCGCACAGGCAACCAATTGTTAACAGCGTGGGGACACATGCAGACACTCAAGGTCGAGCTTGGCGAACGCAGCTACCCGATCCATATCGGCGAAGGCTTGCTGGATCAGCCCGAGTTGCTCAAGCCGTACATAGCCGGAAAACAGGTGGCGATCGTTTCCAACGCCACCGTCGCGCCGTTGTACATGGACCGCCTCACCCGCTCCCTCGCCGGTTACAGCGTCTTGCCGATCGTGCTTCCCGACGGAGAGGCCTTCAAGAACTGGGAAACCCTGCAAACCATCTTCGACGCGCTGCTCACCGCACGCCATGATCGCCGAACCACCGTGATTGCGTTGGGCGGCGGCGTCATCGGTGACATGGCCGGCTTTGCCGCTGCCTGTTACCAGCGCGGCGTCGAATTCATTCAAGTGCCGACCACGTTGCTGTCCCAGGTCGATTCCTCGGTCGGTGGCAAAACCGGCATCAATCACCCGCTGGGCAAAAACATGGTGGGCGCCTTCTACCAGCCCAACGCGGTGCTGATCGACACCTTGTCGCTGAACACCCTGCCTGAGCGCGAGCTGTCCGCCGGGCTTGCCGAGGTCATCAAATACGGTTTGATCTGTGACGAACCCTTCCTGACGTGGCTCGAAGAGAATGTGGACAAGCTGCGCGGGCTGGATCAGGCCGCGCTGACCACGGCGATCGAGCGCTCCTGCGCCGCCAAGGCTGCGGTCGTCGGTGCCGATGAGCGAGAGTCAGGCGTGCGTGCCACGCTGAACCTCGGTCATACCTTTGGCCACGCTATCGAAACTCACATGGGCTACGGCGTGTGGCTGCACGGCGAGGCGGTGGCCGCGGGCACGGTGATGGCGCTGGAAATGTCCGCGCGTCTGGGCTGGATCAGCGAGCAGGAACGTGACCGCGGCATCCGTATTTTCCAGCGCGCCGGCTTGCCGGTGGTTCCGCCGGAAGACATGACGCCCGAGCACTTCCTCGATCACATGGCGGTGGACAAAAAGGTCATTGACGGTCGTCTGCGCCTGGTGCTGTTGCGTCGCATCGGTGAAGCAGTGGTAACGGACGAATATCCACAAGAAGTACTACAGGCCACACTGGTCGCGGACTACCGCGCCTTGGTGGATCAGCTTAGAGGTTAATGAGAAATCCATGACTAGTTTGCACGCCGATGAGGCCTTCCTCGGTCATTACCAGTTGAGTCATGACCCCTTTGCAACGCGGGTTCCCGGCTTCAAATTTTTCCCGGCACAGCGCAAGCCCGTGCTCGGTCAGCTGCATCACCTCGCGCGCTACAGCCAGCTGCTGCTGGTCGTCACCGGGCCTCAGGGCAGTGGCAAGACGCTGCTGCGTCAGGCACTGGTGGCGAGCACCAACAAGCAATCGGTGCAGAGCGTTGTGGTGTCGGCGCGTGGCGCCGGTGATGCGACGGGCGTGTTGCGTCAGGTCGCTCAGGCGCTGAACGTCGCTCAAGCGGAAATGCGCCCGATCCTGGCGCAGGTCGTGCAGTTGGCGCTGACCGGTCAGGAAGTCTACATCCTGGTCGACGATGCCGAACAACTGGGCGAATCCGCACTCGAAGCGTTGTTGGGATTGGCAGCAGGCACCCCGGAAGGGCGTCCGCATGTCTTCCTGTTCGGCGAGGCTTCGATCATTGATCGCCTGGATCAGCTGTGCGCCGAGAGCGGTACCGAGGAAGAACGCTTCCACGTTATCGAGCTCGCGCCGTATACCGAAGAAGAAACCCGTGAGTATCTGGCTCAGCGCCTCGAGGGCGCAGGGCAGGGCGTTGAGTTGTTCAGCGCCGCGCAGATCACTGATATCCACGAGCAGTCCGGTGGATGGCCAGGCGCGATCAACCAGGTCGCGCGCGATTCGATGATCGAAGCCATGATTGCCAGCCGCTCTGCGGTCAAGCGTCCAAGTATGGGGTTCAAAATGCCTAAGAAACACGTGTTGGCTTTGGGTGGGGTTGTTGTCGCAGCCGTTCTCGCGGCGTGGCTGATTCCAGGCCGCAGCAACGCACCTGCCACTGCGCCAGCCAACTCTCAGGCTCAACTGCCTCTGGGTCAGGGCCAGGCGCCGGCGCAACAATCGAACAACGGTGGCCCGGCCATCGAATTCGCCGGAAATTCGCAGCCGATGCCGCTGCCGATGAACGGCTCGCAACCGGCGACCCGCGCGCCACTGGCTGAAGCTGCGGGCTCGGGCGAAGGTGATGGCGAAGATGGCGGCCCGGCAGCCAACCAATCGCTGCAGCCACCGACGGTGACCACCACTGCGCCACCGGCGGGCGCGACGGCAAGTCCTGCTCCGACCATGGCGCAGCAGCCGGTTCCGGCACCGCGTCCGGCCCCGGCTGCCAAACCAACGCCTGCTCCGGCGGCTGCTGCGAAACCTGCGCCAGCGCCGACGCAAGTGGCCACCGCCAAACCTGCCCCGGCACCAGCGGCCAAGCCAGCAGCGGCGGCCGCAGCGTCCGGCGCTGCGGGCAGCGGTTGGTACGCAGGTCAGGCTCCGACCCATTACGTGGTGCAGATCCTCGGCACCAGCTCTGAAGCCACCGCTCAGAGCTACGTGAAAGAGCAGGGCGCCGAATACCGTTACTTCAAGAAAACCCTGCAGGGCAAGCCTCTGTTCGTGGTGACTTACGGCAGCTTTGCTGACCGCAATGCGGCACTGACCGCTATCAAGGCCTTGCCAGAGAAGGTTCAGGCTGGTAAACCTTGGCCTCGTACTGTCGGCAGTATCCAACAGGAACTCGCCGCCGCCCGCTGATGACGCAGGGACCTTATCCAGGTCCCTCGCTTGGCCCTCCCGATATCACGCATGAGCGTGCTGCCAACGAGCAGCGCGCCTTGCGGTGTCTGCGTCTCAGGCACGCATTGATCTTCGGGCTCTCATTGGTCAGACTCGCAAAAAAGCTCTGGCTAGCACGAGAATCGATATAAAACCTTTCATGAATGCGACATAAATTTGCGACACTTCGTCGTCAAATTTGTGAGGACTTGTGTCGCTGTGTACAATGACCTCCCTTTTGCTCCCGCAAAGCCGGCATACGTTCGGCGTGGATGGTAAATGGTTGAATTGAAAAGAAATTTGTCTCGTTAAGAGGCAGCCTGGTGAGAATGTGTCTATGAAAGCAGGTCTGTACCATCCAGAAGAATTCAAGGATAACTGTGGTTTCGGCCTGATCGCCCACATGCAAGGCGAGCCCAGTCATCACCTGTTGCAGACGGCTATCGAAGCCCTGACCTGCATGACCCACCGGGGTGGGATCAACGCCGACGGCAAGACCGGTGACGGTTGCGGGCTGTTGATGCAAAAACCTGACACCTTCCTGCGTGCGGTGGCCACCGAGCACTTCGGCGTCGAGCTTCCGCGCCAGTATTGCGCAGGCATGGTCTTCCTCAATCAGGACGACACCAAGGCTGAAGCCGCCCGCGAAAACATGAACCGTGAAATCCTCGCGGCCGGCCTGACCCTCATCGGCTGGCGCCAGGTGCCGATCGACACCAGCGTTCTGGGCCGCCTGGCCCTCGAGCGTCTGCCGAAGATCGAGCAGGTGTTCATCGGCGGTGAAGGCCTGAGCGATCAGGAATTCGCGATCAAGCTGTTCTGCGCACGTCGTCGCTCCTCGGTGGCCAACGCCGCTGACACCGACCACTACATCTGCAGCTTTTCCCACAAGACCATCATCTACAAAGGCCTGATGATGCCGCGTGACCTCACGGCATTCTTCCCGGACCTCAACGACGAGCGCCTGCAAACCGCGATCTGCGTGTTCCACCAGCGTTTCTCGACCAACACCCTGCCGAAATGGCCACTGGCTCAGCCATTCCGCTTCCTCGCCCACAACGGCGAGATCAACACCATCACCGGTAACCGCAACTGGGCCCAGGCCCGTCGCACCAAGTTCACCAACGACCTGATGGACCTCGACGAGCTCGGCCCGCTGGTCAACCGCGTGGGCTCCGACTCTTCCAGCATGGACAACATGCTCGAGCTGATGGTGACCGGCGGCATCGACCTGTTCCGTGGCGTGCGCATGCTCGTGCCGCCGGCGTGGCAGAACGTCGAGACCATGGACCCGGATCTGCGCGCGTTCTACGAATTCAACTCCATGCACATGGAGCCGTGGGACGGCCCAGCCGGCATCGTCATGACCGAAGGTCGTCACGCTGTCTGCCTGCTTGACCGCAACGGCCTGCGTCCTGCGCGCTGGGTCACCACCAAGAACGGTTACATCACCCTCGCCTCGGAAATCGGCGTGTGGAACTACAAGCCGGAACACGTGATTGCCAAGGGCCGTGTCGGTCCGGGTCAGATCTTCGCCGTGGACACCGAAACCGGCCAGATCCTCGACACCGACGCCATCGACAGCCGCTTGAAGTCGCGCCATCCGTACAAGCAGTGGCTGCGCAAGAACGCCCTGCGCATTCAGGCGACGCTGGAAGACCACGACCACGGTTCGGCCTTCTACAACCCGGATCAGCTCAAGCAGTACATGAAGATGTTCCAGGTCACGTTCGAAGAGCGTGATCAGATCCTGCGCCCGCTGGGTGAGCAGGGCCAGGAAGCGGTCGGCTCCATGGGCGATGACACGCCGATGGCGGTGCTGTCCCGTCGTGTCCGCACGCCGTACGACTATTTCCGTCAGCAGTTCGCGCAGGTCACCAACCCGCCGATCGATCCGCTGCGTGAAGCCATCGTCATGTCGCTGGAAGTCTGCCTCGGTGCCGAGCGCAACATTTTCCAGGAGTCGCCGGAGCACGCTTCCCGCGTGATCCTCAGCTCCCCGGTCATTTCCCCGGCCAAGTGGCGCTCGCTGATGACCCTGGATCGTCCGGGCTTTGATCGTCAGATCATCGACCTGAACTATGACGAAGCCACGGGCCTGGAAGCGGCTGTGCGCAACATCGCTGATCAGGCTGAAGAAGCCGTGCGTTCGGGCAAGACCCAGATTGTCCTGAGCGACCGTCATATCGCACCCGGCAAACTGCCGATTCACGCATCGCTGGCCACCGGTGCGGTGCACCACCGCCTGACCGAAAAAGGCCTGCGCTGCGACAGCAACATTCTTGTCGAGACAGCAACGGCTCGCGACCCGCACCATTTCGCGGTGCTGATCGGCTTCGGCGCGTCGGCGGTCTATCCGTTCCTGGCGTACGAAGTGCTGGGCGACCTGATCCGTACCGGCGAAGTGCTGGGCGATCTGTACGAAGTCTTCAAGAACTACCGCAAGGGCATCACCAAAGGCCTGCTCAAGATCCTGTCGAAGATGGGTATTTCGACCGTTGCTTCGTACCGCGGCGCCCAGCTTTTCGAAGCCATTGGCCTGTCGGAAGAAGTCTGCGACCTGAGCTTCCGTGGCGTCCCGAGCCGCATCAAGGGCGCGCGTTTCGTCGACATCGAAGCCGAGCAAAAAGCCCTCGCTTTTGAAGCCTGGAGCGCGCGCAAGCCGATCCAGCAGGGCGGGCTGCTGAAGTTCGTCTACGGCGGCGAATACCACGCGTACAACCCTGATGTGGTGGCGACGCTGCAAGCCGCCGTTCAGCAGGGTGATTACAGCAAATTCAAGGAATACACAGCGCTGGTGGACAACCGGCCGGTGTCGATGATCCGCGACCTGTTGAAGGTCAAAGAGCTCGACACGCCGTTGGGCATCGATGAAATCGAGCCGCTGGAAGGTATTCTCAAGCGCTTCGACTCGGCGGGCATCTCGCTGGGTGCGTTGTCGCCGGAAGCCCACGAAGCGCTGGCCGAGGCGATGAACCGCTTGGGCGCGCGCTCCAACTCCGGTGAGGGCGGCGAAGATCCGGCGCGCTACGGCACCATCCGCAGCTCCAAGATCAAGCAGATCGCGACCGGCCGTTTTGGCGTGACGCCTGAGTATCTGGTCAACGCCGACGTGCTGCAGATCAAAGTCGCCCAGGGCGCCAAGCCGGGTGAAGGCGGGCAACTGCCAGGCGGCAAGGTCAACGGCCTGATCGCCAAACTGCGTTATGCAGTGCCGGGCGTGACGCTGATCTCGCCGCCACCGCACCACGACATCTACTCGATTGAAGACTTGTCGCAGCTGATCTTTGACCTCAAGCAGGTCAACCCGGCCGCACTGGTTTCGGTCAAGCTGGTGGCTGAAGCAGGCGTGGGCACGATTGCGGCCGGTGTGGCCAAGGCCTATGCCGACCTGATCACCATTTCCGGCTATGACGGCGGCACCGGTGCATCGCCGCTGTCGTCGATCAAATACGCGGGCTCGCCGTGGGAAATCGGCCTGGCCGAGACTCACCAGACCCTGCGCGGCAACGACCTGCGCGGCAAGGTTCGGGTGCAGACCGACGGCGGCCTGAAAACCGGCCTGGACGTTATCAAGGCGGCCATCCTCGGCGCCGAAAGCTTCGGCTTCGGCACCGCGCCGATGATCGCGCTGGGCTGCAAATACCTGCGCATCTGCCACCTGAACAACTGCGCCACCGGCGTCGCGACTCAGAACGACAAGCTGCGCAAGGACCACTACATCGGCACCGTCGACATGGTGATCAACTTCTTCACCTACGTGGCTGAAGAAACCCGCGAGTGGCTGGCGAAGCTGGGCGTGCGTTCGCTGGAAGAGCTGATCGGGCGTACCGATCTGCTGGAGATCCTGCCGGGTGAAACCGCCAAGCAGCAGCACCTGGACCTGACGCCGCTGCTGGGCAGCGACCACATTCCGGCCGACAAACCGCAGTTCAGCCAGGTGGACCGCAACCCGCCGTTCGACAAGGGCCTGCTGGCCGAGAAGATGGTCGAACTGGCGATCTCCGCCATTCAGACCAAGAGCGGCGGCGACTACGAACTGGACATCTGCAACTGCGACCGCTCCATCGGCGCGCGGATTTCCGGCGAAATCGCCAAGCTGCACGGCAACCAGGGCATGAACGATGCGCCGGTGACGTTCCGCTTCAAGGGCACGGCCGGGCAGAGCTTTGGTGTGTGGAACGCCGGCGGCCTGAACATGTACCTGGAAGGCGACGCCAACGACTACGTCGGCAAAGGCATGACCGCCGGCAAACTGGTCATCGTGCCACCAAAAGGCAGCCCGTTCAAAACCCAGGACAGCGCCATCATCGGCAACACCTGCCTGTACGGCGCGACCGGCGGCAAGCTGTTCGCGGCGGGTACGGCGGGTGAGCGTTTCGCAGTGCGTAACTCCGGCGCCCACACCGTTGTGGAAGGCACGGGCGACCACTGCTGCGAATACATGACCGGCGGTTTCGTCTGCGTGCTGGGCAAGACCGGCTACAACTTCGGCTCAGGCATGACCGGCGGCTTCGCTTACGTGCTCGATCAGGACAACACCTTCGTTGACCGGGTCAACCACGAGCTGGTCGAGATTCAGCGCATCAGCGGTGAAGCGATGGAAGCCTATCGCAGCCACCTGGAGCGCGTGCTGGCCGAATACGTGACCGAAACCGACAGCGAATGGGGCCGCAACCTCTGGGAAAACCTGGACGACTACCTGCGCCGCTTCTGGCTGGTGAAGCCGAAGGCCGCGAGCTTGAAGTCGCTGTTGTCCAGCACCCGCGCGAATCCGCAGTAAAGCAGCTGCGAGCGGCACGCTTCAAGCCGCACGCTAACGGCAGCGCGCGAGTGCCTGCGAACATGATTTTCTTGCAGCTTCAAGCTTGGCGCTTGAGGCTGTAGTCAGGAGTTTTAACACCATGGCTGAACGTCTCAGTAACGACTTCCAGTTCATCGAAGTCGGGCGTAAAGATCCGAAGAAGAAACTGCTGCGTCAGCGCAAGAAAGAGTTCGTGGAAATCTACGAACCTTTCAAGCCTCAGCAGTCGGCCGATCAGGCGCACCGTTGCCTGGGTTGCGGCAACCCGTACTGTGAATGGAAATGCCCTGTGCATAACTTCATTCCCAACTGGCTGAAGCTGGTGGCCGAGGGCAACATCCTCGCGGCCGCCGAGCTGTCGCACCAGACCAACACCCTGCCGGAAGTCTGCGGCCGCGTGTGCCCGCAGGACCGTCTGTGTGAGGGCGCGTGCACCCTCAACGACGGCTTCGGCGCGGTGACCATCGGTTCGGTCGAGAAGTACATCACCGACACGGCCTTTGCAATGGGCTGGCGTCCGGACATGTCCCGCGTCGTGCCAAACGGCAAGCGCGTGGCGATCATCGGCGCAGGCCCGGCCGGCCTGGGCTGCGCTGACGTTCTGGTGCGTGGCGGCGTGAAGCCGGTGGTGTTCGACAAGAACCCGGAAATCGGCGGTCTCCTGACCTTCGGGATCCCCGAGTTCAAGCTCGAGAAGAGCGTGCTGAGCAATCGCCGCGAAGTCTTCACCGGCATGGGCATCGAGTTCCGCCTCAACACCGAGATCGGCAAGGACATCACCGTCGAGCAGTTGCTGGAAGAGTACGACGCTGTGTTCATGGGCATGGGCACGTACACCTACATGAAGGGCGGCTTCCCCGGTGAAGACCTGCCTGGCGTGCACGATGCGCTGGATTTCCTGATCGCCAACGTCAATCGCAACCTGGGCTTTGAAAAGTCGCCGGAAGATTTCGTCGACATGAAGGGCAAGAAGGTCGTGGTCCTGGGCGGTGGTGACACGGCTATGGACTGCAACCGCACGTCGATTCGCCAGGGTGCCAAGTCGGTGACCTGCGCCTATCGCCGCGACGAAGAAAACATGCCCGGCTCGCGCAAGGAAGTGAAGAACGCCAAGGAAGAAGGCGTGAAGTTCCTTTACAACCGTCAGCCCATTGCCATCGTCGGTGAGGATCGGGTCGAAGGCGTGAAAGTCGTCGAAACGCGTTTGGGCGAGCCGGATGCGCGCGGCCGTCGCAGCCCCGAGCCGATTCCGGGTTCCGAAGAGATCATCCCGGCGGACGCCGTGGTCATCGCGTTCGGTTTCCGTCCAAGCCCGGCGTCGTGGTTCGATCCGCAGGGCATCCAGATGGACAGCCAGGGCCGCGTCGTGGCACCGGAGCAGGGCCAGTTCAAACATCAGACCAGCAACCCGAAGATCTTCGCCGGCGGCGACATGGTGCGCGGTTCTGATCTGGTGGTGACGGCGATCTTTGAAGGCCGGAATGCGGCTGAAGGGATTCTGGATTATCTGGGCGTCTGATGACGCCTGCGGCAAGCTGCTAGCGGTAAGCTACAAGCTACAAGCTACAAGCTACAAGCAGACGCGATCTGCTTCTACTTGAAGCTTGCAGCTGCTCCATGCTGGCAGCTGCTTCCACATCTTTTTCGTTTCCTTCCTCGGCTCTCCCGTTCGTGAAAACGTCAGGCACCGCCACGAGTGTCATTTCTGACAGTTCCCAACACGATTCAATAAGTTTCTAATTCGGCAAGGTCTCGGACGCTAGCGAGCCTTTCTGAAATTGAATGGAAGCACGGGCCGGTGTCTGGCGGCCTGTTGGATCACGGAGCGAAAAATGAACAAGTTAGTTTGCTGTCTTGGCCTTGCGGCTTTTTTGACCGGTTGTGGTGAATGGGCCGGTGTGAATGAAAGCAAAAAAATCGTCGGAGGAGAGCCAGCCCCGAGAGGGCAGTACCCGTTCTTTGCAGCGATTGTCAAAGAGGATGGGTCGCACCTCTGTGGCGCTGCATTGATTGCGCCGCGGTGGGTACTGACGGCTGAACACTGCATCGACGGCCAGGCTCCTCACTCCGTGAGCATTGGCCTGGAACAATACCGGCCGACTGTCGTCGAGAAGGACCGGGTCAGGATCCAGGCCACCTACGGGCATCCGCAGTTTGATCACAGCGGGCGATACGATATTGCATTGATCAAGCTGGAGCGCGCGGCCAACAGTACCGATTTCCTTGAGTTCGACGGGGCCGAGTCTGTGATGGAGCCGGGGGTTGGCTACCCCGTGACGCTGATCGGGTTCGGGAGAACCGAGACGGGATACGGGCCAGATGTGCTGTATCAAGGCCTTGGCGAGACGCTGGAGGACAAGGCGTGTATCGAAGTGCCTCCCGGCTACCCGGCCACCCACTTCGATCCATTGGTCAACCTCTGCGCCGGATACAATCAGGCGTCTGGCGATTCCGGAGGGCCTCTGCTCTACAAGTCAGGCAGCCACTACCTTGAAATCGGACTGGTCAGTCGTTCGTTGTGGATGAATGCCGGTCAGTACACCAGAGTCGCTCACTTCGCAGGCTGGATTACAAAGACGATGGAGGACAACCAATAGGTCGCCGACGTCAGCAAAGCCGGCAGGGCATTGATGCGACAAATCGCCCCGATAAATAAATGGCACGGCACCGACCGTGCCTTTTGCGTTGGTGTCTGAGAAAATGCCCGCACTTTTTTTCCGGATGCCGACATGACTGCCCTGAAGAACGACCGTTTCCTTCGCGCCCTGCTCAAGCAGCCTGTTGACGTCACGCCTGTATGGATGATGCGCCAGGCCGGCCGCTATCTCCCGGAGTACCGCGCCAGCCGCGCCAAGGCCGGAGACTTCATGAGCTTGTGCATGAACCCGGCGTTCGCCTGTGAAGTCACCCTGCAGCCCCTTGAGCGCTATCCACTCGACGCCGCCATTCTGTTTTCCGATATCCTCACCGTTCCCGACGCCATGGGCCTGGGCCTGTACTTCGAAACCGGCGAAGGCCCGCGCTTCCGCAAAACCGTCACCACCCTGGCTGATATCGAAGCGCTGCCGATCCCTGACGCCCAGAAAGATCTCGGCTATGTCATGGACGCAGTCAGCACCATCCGCCGCGAGCTCAACGGACGCGTTCCGCTGATCGGGTTCGCCGGTAGCCCGTGGACCCTGGCGACCTACATGGTCGAAGGCGGTTCGTCCAAGGACTTCCGCAAATCCAAGGCCATGCTCTACGACAACCCGCACGCCATGCACCTGCTGCTCGACAAGCTGGCGCAATCGGTGACGGCGTACCTGAACGGCCAGATTCTCGCAGGCGCCCAGGCGGTGCAGATCTTCGACAGTTGGGGCGGCAGCCTGTCGGCCGCGGCGTACCAGGAGTTCTCACTGGCCTATATGCGCAAGATCGTCAACGGCCTGATCCGTGAGCACGACGGGCGCAAAGTGCCGGTCATTCTGTTCACCAAGGGCGGCGGTATGTGGCTTGAAAGCATTGCCGACGCCGGCGCCGACGCACTGGGCCTGGACTGGACCTGCGACATCGGCGAAGCCCGCCGTCGTGTCGGCAGCAAAGTCGCGCTGCAAGGCAACATGGACCCGACCGTGCTTTACGCCAACCCAAACGCCATCCGCCAGGAAGTCT
Source organism: Pseudomonas sp. Ps21-P2 (assembly GCF_039672565.1). NCBI lineage: Bacteria > Pseudomonadati > Pseudomonadota > Gammaproteobacteria > Pseudomonadales > Pseudomonadaceae > Pseudomonas > Pseudomonas sp. Ps21-P2. The sequence continues at coordinate 500,332 of NZ_JBDFPL010000002.1, read as the reverse complement.
CGAACATCCTCGCCAGCTACGGCAGCGGCACCGGCCACGTCTTCAACCTCGGCCACGGCATCACCCCCGAAGTCGACCCTGCCAACGCCGGCGCCTTCATCGAAGCAGTGCACGAAATGTCGGCCAAATACCACCAGTAAGCGCTTTGCAGCTATGAAAACGCCCGGCAATTGCCGGGCGTTTTTATGTGGGGTCAGGCTGCGGTAATCGTCGGGGCGATATACAACGGCGTTATGGGCGGCTGCTCCCGATGCTCGGCCTGCCAGAGGTCGTGGCTCATCTGTACAGCTAGCCAAAAGCGAGCAGTGCTTAAACCTGCACGTTCCAGTCGTACCGCCAGATCTGGGCTAACCGGAGCACGGCAATTGATGACCCGAGACAACATTTCACGTGAAAAATGGAGCCGCCGTGCCATTTCGGCAATTTTGATGTTCATCTCCGGCAGCATCTCCTGGATCATTTCGCCAGGGTGGGGAGGGTTGTGCATTCTCATGCATGAACTCCTGTCAGTGGTAATCGAGATAATCGACAAGCTCGACATCGTTCTCGATAAATCTAAAAATAATTCGCCAGTTCCCGCTTACTGATACTGACCAATATTGCGTCAGATTGCCTTTCAATGGATGCAGCTTCAGTGCTGTTAAGCCCAGTTCATGGGGTCCTTTAGCGATCTCTAGCGCACCCAAGATAAATCGCAGGCGGTTTGCGTGAGCCGCGCGAATCCCTTGCGTCGTTCCAGTGTGGAAGAAAGCCCTAAGGCCCTTATGTTTGAAGGATCTAATCATAGCAGCAGAGCGTGAATCAATTAGTCACGCTTTGCTGTCAGGCGATGTAGATGCGGGGGATGTGAAACGATGCCGCGTTTTGTGTGAAAACGCCTATATCCATCAAACCTGCACATTCACCGCCAACGGCTTCACTTTCGCCAGTTTCAGCGCCACAGCGAGGGCGATCAGCAGCAGGGTGCCGATGAAGGCGCCGATGCCGTTCCAGCCGGCGTAGTGCCAGAATACGCCGCCGCCGGTACCGGCGACGCTGGAGCCTACGTAGTAGCTGAACAGGTACAGCGACGAGGCCTGGCCTTTGGCTTTGACGGCGCGGCGGCCGATCCAGCTGCTGGCGACGGAGTGGGCGCCGAAGAAGCCGAAGGTGAACATCAGCACGCCGACGATCACCACCAGCAGCGGGGTGAACATGGTCAGCGCGACACCGACGAGCATCAGCACGATCACGGCCCACAGGACGTTACGACGGCCCAGTTGGTCGGCCAGTGCGCCGATCTTCGCCGAGCTGTAGATGCCGGACAGGTACACCACCGAAAACAGGCCGACCACGGCCTGGCTCAGGTTGTATGGGTCGGCCAGCAGGCGGTAGCCGATGTAGTTGAACAGCGTTACGAACGCGCCCATCAGCAGGAAGCCTTCGAGAAACAACCACGGCAACCCGGCGTCACGGAACTGCAGGACAAAGCCTTCCAGCAGGCTGCGGCCGTTGAGCGGACGGGCGCGGAAGTTACGCGACGGCGGCAGGATTTTCCAGAACACGCCCGCCGCGCCCAGCGCAATGATGCCCATGATGAACAGCGCCGTGTGCCAACTCACGTAATCGCTCAAGACCCCGGTGATCACCCGGCCACTCATGCCACCGATGGCGTTGCCGCCAATGTACAGGCCCATTGCCAGGCCGATGTGCTGTGGGTGGATTTCTTCGCTGAGGTAAGTCATGGCGACGGCGGCCAGTCCGCTCAGCGACAAACCCACGAACGCCCGCGTGATCAGCACGCCTTCCCAAGTGGGCATCAGTGCGCTGGCGATGGTGAAAAGGGCGGCCGAGAACAGCGAGAACACCATCACCGACTTGCGGCCGAGCCGATCTGAGATAGGGCCGGTGATGAGCAATCCGATCGCCAGCATCGCGGTGGATACCGACAGGATCATGCTGCTCTGGGCGGCATTGATGGAGAAGTCCCGCGACAGTACCGGCATCATCGGCTGCACGCAGTACAGCAGCGCAAACGTCGCGAAACCGCCGGAGAACAGCGCCAGCACGGTGCGGATGAAAGCGGGCGTGTCCTTCTCGATGTAGGAATCGCCCAAAGGGATGGCCGCTTTGGCGAACTCGGCAGACGCGGCGGGGGATGCAGCAGTATTCACGGGTGACCTCAGACGGAAGAGCGGACGCAGTGGCAAAAGAATATAGCCGGCTAACGACCGCTTCCAATATATTGTTCGACCTGTTTGATAGGTTTGACGACCTAATGGAATGACTGTGGAATTACGACACCTGCGTTACTTCATCGCTGTCGCTGAAGAGCTGCATTTTGGACGCGCTGCTCAGGCGCTCGGCATCTCTCAACCACCGTTGAGCCAGCAGATTCAGGCGCTGGAGCAAGAGCTCGGCGCGCGTCTGTTTGAGCGAACCAATCGAAGGGTCGAACTGAGCGAGGCGGGCCGGTTGTTCCTCGATGAAGCCCGTCTGGTGCTGGCGCAGGTCGAGAAGGCCTCGGACGTCGCTCGGCGTGCGCAATTGGGAGAGCTGGGTGAACTGAAAATCGGCTTCACGGCATCCGCGCCGTTCACCTCAAGCATCCCGCAGGCCATCTTCGCGTTTCGCCAGCGCTATCCGGCGGTGCACCTGGCACTTCACGAAATGAGCAGTCGGGAAGTCGCCGAGCGGCTCGAGAACGAGTCGATGCAAGTGGGCATCATGCGGCCGCTGCCGTTGCCGGATTCACTGGTCGCCGTGGAGCTGCTGCACGAACCCTTGGTGGCGATATTGCGCTCGGACCATCCACTGGCCGAAGGCTCGGAACGCGGCATTCATCTGCGGGAACTGGCCAGTGAGCCGTTTGTGTTCTTCCCGCGCACCTACGGCAGCGGGCTCTACGCACAGTTGCTGGATCTGGCGCGGGAGGCGGGCTTCAGCCCATTGTTTACTCAGGAGGCGGGGGAAGCCATGACCATCATTGGTCTGGTGGCGGCGGGATTGGGCGTGACGGTGCTGCCGGCGTCGTACCAACGCATGCGCATCGACGGGGTGGTTTACCGGACGCTGCTGGATGAGCAGGCGACATCTGCAGTGTGGCTGGTGCAGCGCAAGGATCAGAAATCGCCCATGGCCAAGGCGTTTGTCGAACTGGTGACGCGCAAGGCGGGGTAACTGACCCAGAGCAAAGCAGATGGGGTTGTGGGAGTGAGCTTGCTCACGAACGTGGCATTACAACCACTGAAGATGGGGTGAATGTACTGACCTCTTCGCGAGCAAGCTCGCTCCCACACGGCCTGCGTCGCCCAGTGACCCGTGACGAATGCAAATCTGCAGACTCCCCATTGTTCTGACACCGCACTGGGCTGCGGCAAACGGCGCTCATGTGGGAGTGAGCTTGCTCACGAAGGCTCAGGTGGGTTCGCCGATGATTTGTCGGTTGAACGACCATTTCGCAACCTCCCTCCCATAGCGCAGCCATCCAAGCCAGTGAGCGAGGCAAGACGCCTCAACTCACTGGCAAAAACTTACTGCACCTTCGCCAGATCACCCTTCAACGCAACGCCTGCCATGATGGCGCCGGCGTGGCACTCATAGGTGGCCGGGTCTTTGCGTTCGATCTTTTTGTAGTAGCTGGCGATGTTGACCACCGCGTTGGCGCCTGCGCTTTTTGCGGCCTCGTTCAACTGCAGGATGGCGGACTGCAAGACCCACTCGCAGGCCTCGTTGTCGCTCTTGTTGAAGGCGTTGGTTTTCTTGTTGGTCACCGCATTGGCTGACAGTACCGACACCTTGCCTTTTGGCTGCACGCCAGCGAGGTAGAACTTGACGCTGCCGTCGAGCTTCTTCTCCTGGGTCATCTGTGCGACCACCTTGTCGAACGGCAGATACAGGGCCGTGTCCCGAGCCTGGCTGATGCCCGGCAGTGTGCTCAAAACGACGGCGGCCGTTGCTGCCCAGACTTTCAATTTCATGGTTTCGCTCCTTGAGGTGGTTAACGGGTGTAGAAGATCAGTGATGTGCCCCGCCGGGAGCGTCTTCCGTTGCGCCGGCGGGTTGAACGAATTACGGGGTCAAGACCAACGCCGGAAGATCAGCGACGTGTTGACCCCGCCGAACGCAAAATTGTTGTTCATCACAAACTCGTGACTCATGTGGCGGGGCTCGCCGCGCAGGTAGTCCAGTTCGCCGCAGCGGCTGTCGACCTCGTCGAGGTTGAGCGTGTGGATGTAGCGGTCGCGGTTCATCATCTCGATGCTGAACCAGGATTCCAGCGCACCGCAGGCGCCGAGGGTGTGTCCCAAAAAGCTCTTCTGCGAACTGATCGGCATGCGCGAGCCGAACAGGCTTTGCGTGGCAAGCGTCTCGGCGATGTCGCCCTGTTCCGTCGCCGTGCCGTGGCCGTTGACGTAACCGATGGCCTCGGGCGGCAGGCCCGCGTCTTCCAGCGCCAGTTCCATGGCACGACGCATGGTCACTTGTTCAGGGCGAGTGGTGTGGACGCCGTCGGCATTGCTGCCGAAGCCGACCACCTCGGCGTGAATCTTCGCCCCACGCGCCAGCGCGTGTTCCAGCTCCTCGAGCACCAGCATGCCGCCGCCTTCGCCGATCACCAGGCCGTCACGCCCATTGTCGTAGGGGCGCGGGCTGGTATGCGGCGCATCGTTCTTCAGACTGGTCGCGTACAGCGCGTCAAACACCATGGCTTCGGTGGGGCACAACTCTTCGGCGCCGCCGGCCAGCATCAACGGCAGACGCCCGAACTTGATCGCTTCATAGGCATAGCCCACGCCCTGGCTGCCGCTGGTGCAGGCGCTGGAGGTCGGGATCAGGCGGCCGGTGAGGTTGAAGAAGATGCTGATATTCGCCGCCGTGGTGTGCGGCATCATGCGCACGTACGAGTTGGCATTGAGGCCTTCGGCGACGGAATTCAGCAACATGTTGCCGAACGCCTTGATCTCGTCGGTGCTGCCGGTGGACGAACCGCAGGCCACGCCCATGCGCCCGTCGCGAATGATCGGGTCGCCCAGCAAGCCGGCGTCACGCAGCGCCTGTTCTGCGGCGCCGACCGCCAATCGCGACACCCGGCCCATGCTGCGCAGCTGCTTGCGCGTCCAGTACGACGGCACCGCGAAATCATCTATCGGGCCGGCCAGACGGGTGTTGAGCTCGGTGAAGCGATCCCATTCGTCCATGCGCCGGATGCCGCTGCGATTGCCGCTGAAATTGGCCTCGATACTGGCCCAGTCGCTGCCCAGTGACGTAATACCGGCCATGCCGGTGACGACAACGCGTTTCATCAGCACAGGCCTCCATTGACGGCCAGCACCTGGCGCGTGATGTAGGAAGCTTCCGCCGACATCAGGAAATTCACGGCGCCGGCGACTTCTTCCGGCGTGCCCATGCGTTGCGCGGGAATCATCTTCATCAGTTCATCGACCGGCACGTTTTCGTCGAGCATGGCCGTGTCGATCAGCCCGGGCGCGACGCAGTTGACGGTGATCTTGCGTTTGCCCAGTTCTATTGCCAGCGCCTTGGCCGCGCCGATGACGCCCGCTTTCGATGCGCTGTAGTTGACCTGGCCACGATTGCCGATCAGCCCGGACACGGACGTGATGCAGACGATGCGCCCGGCAGCCCTGCGACGGATCATCGGCATGATCACCGGATGCAGCACGTTGTAGAAACCGTCGAGATTGGTGCGGATGACCCTGTCCCAGTCGTCATCGGTGAGCGCCGGAAAAGCGCCGTCACGGGTCAGGCCGGCGTTGCAGACCACGCCGTAATAGGCACCATGGGTTTCGACGTCGGCTTCGAGGATGACCTTGCACGCGGCACGGTCGGCGACGTCGAATTGCAGCACGCGCGCCTGACGCCCGAGCGCCTCGACTTCACGCTGCACAGCGTCGGCTTCAGCGCGGCCACTGCGGCAGTGCAGCACGATGTCGTAGCCGGCCTGGGCCAGGCGCAGCGCAATGGCGCGCCCGATACCGCGGCTTGAGCCTGTGACCAGAATTGAGTCAGTCATTTACGGCTCCTTCGGCCAGATAGCTCGCCGATTGCGGCGGGCAATAAACATTGAGTCGGGCGCCGACCTGAATGCCGGCACCGCTCAGAGAGCACTCGAACACGCCCATACCGCTGTCATCCTGCAACGACCGCCGCGCATGGATGATCAGCTCGCTGCCGACCGGGAAGTGCTCGACATTGCATTCGAATTTGCGCGTGCCCAGCAGGAAACCCAGCTCGACCGGGTCACCCTTCACCCGTGCCTGACAGCCGGCAAACGCCGCAACGCTTTGGGCCATCAGCTCGACGCCGACCCAGGCCGGCATGCTCCCGTCGGGGCGATTGAACAGCCCGCCGGGTCGAACGATGACGCGGGTGTGAATCTGCTCTTCGTCGAAGGACAGCACTTCGTCGATGAGCACCATGTCGCCGGCGTGGGGCAGTAAATCAGCCGGCGGCCACGGGCATGAAGGTACAGCGGTCATGGGTGCTCCCCGATGATCAGGCTGACGTTGTTGCCACCGAAGGCAAAGGAATTGCTCATCATCCGGCGTGGTGAATCACGCAGCAGGGTGTCGTTTGCCTTGACCCAGTTCAGCGCGGGCAGGCTTGTATCGGCTTCGCCATCCCACACATGAGGCGGCAGCTGATCCTCGTTATTTTCAGGGGCCAGCGCCAGCCAGCAGAACGCGGCTTCCAGTGCCCCGGCGGCGCCAAGGGTGTGGCCGCTCATGGGTTTGGTCGACGAGCACGCTACGCCGTGGGGGAATATGGCGCTGACCGCCAGACTTTCCATTGCGTCGTTGTGCTGGGTCGCGGTGCCGTGCAGGTTCACGTAGGCGATGTCGCTGGCGGTCAGTCTGGCGCTCGTCAGCGCCTTGCTCATGGCTTCTTGCGCGCCGCGCCCGGTGGGTTCGGGAGCGGAAATGTGGTGGGCATCCGAACTGGCACCGGCGCCCAGCAAGGCGATGCGATGGTCGTCTGCTGGCTCGCGCGTCATCAGAAACAGCACGGCCGCTTCGCCGATATTGATGCCGTTGCGATTGCGCGAGAACGGGTTGCAGCGCTCGTTCGATACCGCTTCAAGGGACGAGAAGCCGTTGATGGTCAGCTTGCACAGGCTGTCGACGCCGCCGCACAACACCGCGTCGCACAGGTTCATGTCGAGCAGCCGACGCGCGCTGAGCAGCGCGCGGGCGCTGGAGGTGCAGGCGGTGGAAATCACGTAGGCCGGGCCGCTGAGGTCCAGCCACGCCGCGAGGAAGTTGGCCGGAGCGCTGAGTTCCTGCTGGCGATAGTCGTAGCTGTCCGGAAAAGTCTGATCGGCCAGGTAACTGGCGATCCCGCGGCTCGCTTCGTCGATGCCCGACGTGCTGGTGCCCAGAATCACGCCGATGCGGCCACGACCATAGCGGGTGATCGCCTGCTGAATGTCAGGCTCGATCTGGAGGGCGGCGGCAAGCAACAGCTGGTTGTTGCGGCTGCTTTGCTGGCCGAGCGCCGCTGGGATTGTCGGCAACAGGCTTTTCACGCCGGCCACGGGCAGCGAGCGATCAGGTATCCAGCCGCTTTCCGTGCGCATGCATGAGGCGTCCCCGGCGAACAGCGTCCGGGCCACGCTCTGGCGGTCGTCGCCCAGTGCGCAGATCAGCCCCAGGGCATTGAGGTATGCCGTCATTGACTCGCCTTGCCTTCGAGCGGGCTGACGACGTATTTCAGTTCGCCGCTTTCCATGCTGATCTTGAAGAAGCCCTCGGAGGCGTAATCGACGATCCAGCGATCATCCAGACTGCGGCCATAGGGACGCAGCTCGACGCCAGGGTATTCAAAGCGCACTTCTTTCAGTGACGTCAGGGCAAACAGCACGGCCGCGAACAACTCGCGCGCTTCAGGATTGGGCGGCAGCAGACCATCGGCCTTCCAGCGATCTTCGCGAAGCTGCTGGCGCGCCACCGGAATACCGAGGGGGTCCATCAACGAGAACCGCAGGCCGTGGCGTTCCTTCTGGATCACCATCACCCAGTCCTGGCGCTGACCCGCCTGTTCGCGCTGCACGTGCAGCTGCACGGGGAATTTGATGTGGGGCGTTTGCGCAGGCAGCGGCGCGTGGCTGGCGCAGCCACTCACCAACAGGACGCAGAGCAACAGAAAGGCGCGAATCATAAGGCTTTACCTTCTAGGGTGGCCGAGAGAGGTTTGCGTGCGACGACATTGATCAGCGTCTCTTCACGTTCCCCAAAGGCCTTGGGTTTGACCAGTTTCAAACGTTCCAGCAGACCGAAATCTTTGGCCCGGCTCCACCAGAGATAGGGGTATGAAACGTTGTGCGCAGTGAAATGAAAACCTTCATTGCCCAGCATGTCCAGGTATTGCGCGGCGCTTTTCTGGACGTGCATCGGATGACGGAAGAGCCAGCGAATCACCCACGTGTCGATGTAGGCCTCGGTGGACTCGGCGAACAGCAGGTAACCGCCGGGCTTGAGCACCCGATAGAACTCGGCGAGGGATTTTTCCTGCTCGACCAGATGATGGAACGTCTGATGGCAGAAGACCATGTCGACACTCGCGTCCGCCAGTGGCAAGGCTGCGCAATCACTGCCGATCAGCTCAACGTTCAAACCGCGACGCTGGGCTTCTTCAGCGCTGAGTTGCAGGCTGAGGGGGTCGGCGTCGATGCCGAAAATCTTCGCCGGATTGAACGCGCTATGCAGGTACTGAAACGACTTGCCCTGCCCGCAGCCGGCGTCCAGCACCACCGGGTTCTCTGGCAGGGGCTCACTGAACAGGCTGCGCAGGTCGTCGATGGCCACTCGCAAAACGCGGTGCTGCCACGTGTGACTGCGCAGAAACAGAAAGCCCAGGCGCGTTTCTTCAACGTAACTGTCGCTGAAATACTGGCCGCTCATGGGCGAGGGCTCGCACAGATTTCGGCGAGCATGCGCAGGCGCCGCTTGGGCTCGGCGACGAACGGGTTGCGCTCGTCCCACGCGTAACCGGCCAGGATCGAGCTGATCATGCGGCGTATGTCGGGGCGGCTGTCCGGATAGAAAATCACATCCTGAAAACTGCCCTCGTACCAGCCTTCGACGTAGGCGCGGAAGGTGTCCACACCGCGTTTCAGCGGCGCGGCGAACTCGCTTTCCCAGTCAACGCTTTCGCCTTGCAGCTGACGATGCAAAACACCGGCCGCCATGCTCGCCGAGCGCATGGCGATGGTGACGCCAGACGAAAACACCGGGTCGAGGAATTCCGCCGCGTTGCCGAGCAAGGCAAAGCCTTCGCCGTGCAGGGTTTTGACGTTGGCCGAATACCCGCCGATGCTGCGCGCCGGGGTGTCCCAGACAGCGTTTTGCAACACGCGGCTCAAGCTCGGGGTCTCGTCGATGAACGCGCGCAGGCAGGCGTCGAGGTCATCGGGCTTGCCCGCGAAACGCTCGGCAGACGCCACGACGCCGACCGAACAACGACCGTTACTGAACGGAATCGACCAGAACCACACGTCCTTCAAGGTTGGGTGAACCGTCACCAGAATCTTTTCGCGATCAAAGCGTGGGTCGTCGATGCGGTCTTCGACGTGGGTGAACACCGCCTGACGCAGAGGGAAGTTCGAGGGTGCTTCCAAGTCCAGCAAGCGTGGCAGCACGCGGCCATAACCGCTGGCGTCGAGCACGAACGTCGCTTGCACGCGGTAGGCCGTACCGTCTTCGCGCTGCACGTCGAGGATCGGCTGATCGCCGGAGAAGTCTGCGGCGGTGATGGTTTCCCGGTAGCGAACTTCAACGCCCTGGCGCTCGGCTTCGTCGGCCAGCAGTTTGTCGAAGTCGGCGCGCTGGACCTGGAAGGTCGTGGGCTTACCGTCACTGAAAGTGTCGCCGAAGTCGAAGGCGCTGTACTGCTCACCGCAGGCGAAGGCCGCGCCGTTTTTCATCTGGAACCCGGCGGCATTGACCGCTTCCAGCATGCCCGCTTCTTCGACGAAATCCAGGCAATGGGACAGCAGGCTCTCGCCGATGGAGAAGCGCGGGAATTCCTGGCGGTCGATGATCAGCACATCGTGGCCCTGACGTTTGAGCAACGCAGCAGCGATGGCTCCGGCTGGACCGGCGCCGATCACGACGATCTGACGACATTCCATTTCAGCTATTGGCACAAGGTTTCCTTTTCGAGTGTTCGACGACATCGACGTCATGCAAATCAAGAGGGCGGTTCATGCCCAGGAGGGCAGGCAACAGGGTGGCGATCAGGCTCATGAGCATCAGCGCGAAATACAGCGACGTGCTGATCAGCCCCTGTTGCAACAGCAGGTTGAGAAAGACGATTTCGCTGAGGCCACGGATGTTAAGCAGCAGGGCTTCTTTCCAGCGCACGGCACCTGCAAACGACGGCGCCGCCCAGCGCACGCCGATCCAGTTGCCCAGCAGTTTGCTGGCGATCGGCAGCACGAGCAGCCCTAGCAGAGTCAGCCAGCCCAGTTCGCCGATGGCGCTGTGAATATTGATCTGGACGATGCCGAACGTGAGGATCAGCGGGATCGCCACGTAGTGCTGCAGCGCCTTGAACCAGGCGGCTTTCAGCGGCAGCGCAAAGGGTTGCTTGAGCGCGTTCATGCACAGCAGATAGCCGATGCCGACGATGAGCGCGTTGAGGCGGTCGTGCTCGGCGACCATCAGCAGCAGAAAGAAAACAGCCCCGTAAACCTGTGGCTGGCGAACCCGCAGCAGCCGTAACAGCAGCGGCACGCCGGCGAGCAGCAGCGGGATAATCAGACTGGTCAGGTGCAGGCTGCCCTGGGCCAGCCCGAACAGCCCCCAGCAGGCCAGATCGATCAGGATCGCCGTCTGCACCAGACGTCGCGTGGCGTGCAGCGGGTAGCCGATGTGGTTGAGATAGAGATACAGCACCGGAATGGCAGTGATGGCGAACACCAACCCCAACGCCAGGCTGCTCAGCCAGCTCGACGCCGGTAGAAGCCACACGGCACAGGCGACGCCACAGAGAAACGGGACGCAGAAGCTGGGCAGCGCGACTTTCAGGCTCTGCGGGTCCAGGCGCACATCGATCACATCGCTGAGGATATGCCCGAGCACGACCGCGAAACTCACGCCGTACAGGGTTTTCAGCCAGACCGGCGCGACCAGTTGCGCGCCGGTGAGCTGCCACTGCGGTTCGACGAAGAACAGCATCAGCAGCGGGATGGCAAACGTCGCCAGCAGAAGCTGGCTGACGATGGGGATCAGGTTCAGTCGGGCGCCGAGCCGGCTGGCCAGCGCAAACAGCCCGAGCACCATCGCCCAGAACGCGACGATTATCACGAGCGTTTCTCGTGCTGGTTGTTCGCGGCGCTCTCATCCTGACGCGCCGCATTCTCATGCTGACGCCCTGCCCAAGGCGCCAGAATGAAGCTGAAGGCCAGACCGAGGCTCACCGACAGCCCGAAATTGCTCACTGCCGGGGTGCTGGAGATCGCCAGCAGACCGAACGACAGCCACGTGGTCGCTGCCGCCAACAGCGTGCCCAGCAGGCTCACGGCCGCGCCGCCAATCTGCTCGCGCATGAGGATCGCGTAATCGACGCTGATCGCAGTGACCAGCAGCAGACCGAACAGGCTGAACAGCGTCAGCGGCTGACCCAGCCAGCCGAGGCTCGCCAGACTGCACACGGCCGCGAGCAGTGGCAGGGCGATCACCCTCAGTGCCCCGCGCAGACCGAATGGCAAAATCAGCAGCAGAACGATCAGCACGCAGGACGCCAGCTTGAGTTCCGCGGCGCTGATCTGGGTGGCGGCGAACACCTTGTTCAGATCGCCCAGACGGTCCACCAACTGCACCCCCGGAAGATCCTGCGCCTGCACCCGCAGCAACGCTGCATCGTTCAGGCCTTGCAGGCTGACGATTCCGGCCACGCCTTGATCGTTGCTGCCCAGCCATAGCAGACGCCAGGGTTCGCCCAAAGGCCCGGCCAGTACATCGTCGATGCCTTGAACGGGAAGGGCGCGCAGGTTTGCCAGTTCGTTATTGAGCACTTCCGGCGGCACACCCAGTGCGAGCAACGGCTGCCAGTGCGCAGGCAGCGTGTCGAGGGCGGTGCGCGCAGCTTGTTGTTCGGCGGGCGTCGCCACCAATTGGTTGAGGGACAGATAACCCTGCAGTTTGCCCTGGGTGGCCAGTTGATCGAGTCGCTGGCTCAGCGCGGTCTGACGTTCCAGTAATTGTTGCTGATCGGCGCCGCGCACTAGGAAGAATTGGCTGGTGGGTTGATAACCGGTGATGCGCGCCACGGATCTCGCCTCGTCGGTAAGGCTCTGCGGCGCGGCGATCCATTGGCGGATGTCGTTCTTGGTGGTCAATTGCAGCAGGCCGGCTGCGCAAAAAATGAGCAACGCCCCCAGCAGCACTGGCGTGCCCACGCGGGTGAGCAATCGGGCGCGTGCGTTCATCAAGGCTTCAGCGATCTTCAGCGGCCATTGCGCAGGCCGCAATTCGACACCGTTGAGCAGCGCCGGGAGCAGGCACACCGCCGTCAGATAAGCGCCGACCAGACCGGCTGCCGAGAACACGGCGATCTGGGTCAGGGCCGGGAAAGGCGTCCAGGCCAGGGCCAGATAGCCGATGCAACTGGTCGCCAGGCTCAGGCTCAGGCCCGACAGCGTCAGACGCAACGCCGGCCAGCTGCGCCAGGGTTTCAGGCTCCAGCTTTTGGAGAGGTAGTGAAGCGGATAGTCCACCGCCACGCCGATCAGGCTTGAGCCCAGCACCAGCGTCATGACGTGCATCTTGCCGAACAGCGCGACGCAGGCCGTGGCGCCGAACAGCATGCCGACCATCACCGGAATGAACGCCAGCAACACACGCCAGCGTTTGAACGCCAGCAGCAACAACAACAGGATGCCCAGCGTGGCGCCGCCGCCGACCCAGGTGATTTCCCGGGTGGCCTGTTGCTGGCCGTGGGCGGCGTACAAGAGTCCGCTGGCCGCCAGCAATTGTGCATCGCTGGCGCTGGCCTGTTGGCGCGCTTCGTCCATCAGCGCGGAGACATGCAGCGGCAGGCGCATGTCGAAGGCGTCGGCGCGGGTTCGGGCGCGGAGCAGGACCCAGCTTTTGCCATCGGCCTTGGCGATCAGCGCGCCGCTGCCGATGTCCAGTTGCACCGAGCCGTGCATCGGCTGCCCGTTCTGAATGCGCCCTGTCAGCCCGAGCCAGTCTTCCTGGCTGGGCACCAGACTGAAACCGCCAAACGGATCGAACAGGCTTTGCACGCGCTGTTGAATAAAAGCTTCGGGATGCTCGATGAGCTCGGAGCGGTCCTTGGGCGGCAGCATCGCCAGACGACCGCGCAGCAGTTGTTCACGCAGCGCCGGAAGATCGGCCTGAACGTTCCACTGGACCTTTTCGAAGAGCCCGCTGGCCTGCCATTTCTCGCTCAGTTGCCGCGCCAGCTCGACGGCCTTTTCGGCATCGGCGTGACCCACCAGCACCAGCATCTCGCGGTTCATCGGCTCCTGAATGCGCTGTTCGGCGCGCAGCTCCAGGGCGTCCGGCGTGCTGCCGGGCACCAGCTCCATGAGGTTGGCCGACAGCGGCGCGCCATGACGCCATTGCCAGCCGGCAAGTGCGAGCACGGCCAGCAAAGCAATCAGGAACAGGCGCGGGAGCAGGCGTTCAATCGGCAAAATCAGCGCGCTCCGAATCGCTCAGCGATTGGGCGCTGGAGCTGTCGATCATCTTCAGCAGCGTGCTGTCGCCCTGGGTTTCAAGCAGCTCGATACGTTGCACCAGTGCGCCGCCATTGATGTTGATCTGGTTGAACACCTGTTTCAGCAACATCGAGCGCGGCACCAGGGTCAGTTGCCAGGCCTGGGCGTCGCCGCTCAACTGCACGTCGAAATCACGCTGCAGGCCGCTGCTATCACCTTGTAAAACGGCGAGAAACAGCCGGTTCTGCTCGGCGCCTGCGCTTTTGCCCGGCAGCATCTGCCAGCTGCCATCGGCATCGCGGCGGGCGATGCCGGCGGCGGTGATGCGGTAATCCTGTTTGAGCGGCGTATCGAGCAGCCACAGCAGACCTGAATCTTTCGCCAGTACGAAGTCGCCCTTGCTGGTCAGCGGCTGGGGCAGGGCGCGCAGGTGTTTTTCCTGCACGAAGGCGCCATGAATGACGGCAGGTTTGGCCAGTTGATCGCTCAGTTGCTGCAGATCGAAGGCGTGGGCCAGCGAGGTCAGCGTGAGCAGCATCAAGCTGAGGAGGCCTTTAAAGGCACTCATTTCAAAGCCCTCTCGACCGCTTCCACAAACACCATGGGGCAGGCCAGTTGCATTTCGCGGGTGTTAACGTCGACGGCCACTTGCACGGTGCTGGCGCGGGTCAGGCGCTCGCCGGTCGCGGTGTCGGTGATCAGATAATCGATCTTCAAGCGGTTCTCCCACTCCACGAGACTGGCGCGCACGTTGATGCGCTGACCGAACACCGCGCCGCGCACATAGCGCAGTTGCAGATCGATCACCGGCCAGGCGTAACCCGAATCGAGCATGTGCGTGTAGTTGTGGCCGAGCTTGTCGAGGAGCGCGCAGCGCGCCACTTCCAGATACTTCACGTAGTGCCCGTGCCAGACGACGTGCATGGTGTCGACGTCGAAAAACGGCACCAGGATTTCGGTGTCTTTGTGGATCACGCCTTTACTACGCATGCAGCCTCCAATGTTGTTCGGCGATGCGCTTCAGGCACAGCCGTAGTTCGCCTTCCAGCGCGCGGTCTTCGATCACCGGCGGGAAGTCCTCGCGCAGTTGTTCGTGCATCGCTGCGAGAGCAGGCGGCAGCGGGCGTGCATCAGGGTCGCGGCTGCGCAACCAGACGCCCTGATTGGCGGCGATTAGCGTGGCGGCAGCGACCTGCTCGGTCAGCTCCAGCACGCGAATGGCGTCGCGGGCGGCGATGGTGCCCATGCTCACCTTGTCCTGGTTATGGCATTCGGTGGAGCGGGAAAACACGCTGGCCGGCATGGTGTTTTTCAGCGCTTCGGCGGTCCAGGCGCTGGTGCCGATCTGCACGGCCTTGAAGCCATGGTTGATCATCGCGCGGTCCGCCGGGGCGCCGGACAGGTTGCTCGGCAGGCCGTGGTTGTAACGCTCGTCCACCAGCAACGCGAGCTGGCGGTCCAGCAGGTCGGCGACGTTGGCAACGAGATTCTTCAGGCTGTCCATGGCGAAGGCGATGTGGCCGCCATAGAAGTGGCCGCCGTGGAGCACGCGTTCGGCTTCGGCGTCGATGATCGGGTTGTCATTGGCGCTGTTCAGCTCGATCTCGATGAAGCTGCGCAGCCAGTTCAGGCTGTCCGCCAGCACGCCGAGCACATGGGGAGCACAGCGCAGGGAGTAGCGGTCTTGCAGGCGATGCAGCGGGGCGGTCGGCGCGTCGATGGCCAGATCCTTGCGCAGCCAGGCGGCCACTTGCATCTGCCCCAGATGCGGTTTTGCAGCAAACAGACGCTCGTCGAAGTGCTCGGGATTACCTTGCAGCGCCACGACGTTCATCGCGGTAATGCGGGTTGCCAGTTGCAGCAGATAATCGGCACGGGCGAAAGCCAGGCACGCCAGGCCGGTCATGACTGCGGTGCCGTTCATCAAGGCCAGCGCTTCTTTAGGCCGCAGCACCAGCGGGTCCCAGCCCAGTTGACGATGCACATCGGCGGACTGCCGACGCTCGCCGTTGAACAGCACCTCGCGCTCGCCGGACAGTGTCGCCGCGACATACGAGAGCGGCGTCAGATCACCACTGGCGCCCACCGAGCCTTCTTCCGGAATCAGCGGCAGGATGTCGTGGTCAAGAAACGCCTGAAGCCGCTCAAGCAACTCGACCCGAACGCCGGACACGCCGTGGCACAGTGAGCGCAGACGTGCGGCCAGTACCGCGCGGGTGGCCTGGGCATCAAGCAACTTGCCGAGCCCGCAGCCATGAAAGGTGTACAGATGACGAGGCAGCGCTTCGACGTGTTGCAGCGGTACCGCCACCACGCACGAATCGCCGTAGCCGGTGGTCACGCCGTAGATCACGCCTTCCTTGTCCAGCAGCGAATCAAGAAACTGCGCGCCCTTGGCGATGCGCTGGCGGTAGGCAGTGTCGTTCTGCAACGCCGTCGGCCGCTGGCGGTTGGACAGCGCCAGTACGTCTTCGATGCGCAGGTGGCCTTCGCCGAAAATAATGGGCTCAGGTGCTTGGTTCGTCATCGGATTTCCAGAACGGGTAGAAGTTGAACCACTGCTGCGGCGCTTGCACGCAGTAGTGCGCCAGACGGTCGGCGTAGCGTTGGGTCCATTGGGTGATTACTTGCTGGCGATCGCTGCGCCGCCATTCGATGGCAGTGGCGAACGGTTCGAGGATCACCCGGTAGCCGGTCGCGCCCTTGAGGCAGAAAATCAGGTTGATCGGGCATTTCAGCAACCCGGCCAGCAGCCACGGGCCCTGGGGGAACGCCGCCTGATGGCCGAGAAAATCGACCCGTGCGTTGCGCCCGCCGTGCAGCGCAACCCGGTCACCGGCGATGGCCAGCCATTCACCGCGATCCAGGCGCTGACTCAGCTGCAGCATGATCGCCGGGTCCAGTTCGCTGACCTGAATCAGCCGCAGATTAGTCGCGCCGGCCTCGCCCAGCAGGCGGTTGAAACGCTCGGCATGCTTGGTGTGCACCAGCACGTTCATGGTGACTTTTTCGCCCAGTTCGGCCAGCGCCCGACAGACTTCAAGGTTGCCCAGGTGCGCGCCGACCAGCATCTGCCCGCGCTCGCCGCGCAACTGATCGCGCAAGTGCGCGTCGTCGATGACTTCAATCTGCTCCAGACCGAGCTTGCCGTTCCACACGTCCAGCTTGTCGAGCAGGGCGTCGGCGAAGGCCATGAACTGCCCGAACACGCGCCAGTGCGTGGGTCGCAGCTCCGGTTGCTGGGTCCAGTCGGCCAAGTGCCGTTGGTACTGCCAGGCGCTGCGGCGAGCGCGGCGGCCGAACAGGAAAAAGTACAGCACGACGCCGTGCAGGATCGGGCTGAGCACCCGACGCCCCAGGACTTTGACGCCCCAGGCCGTGAGCTTCATCAGCAGGAAACTGCCGCGTTCTTCGTGCGCCGCCCAGTGCTGCTTTTGATCGGCGTCACTCATGGCAACCACCGCCGCCAGAGGATCAGCGGAAAGCGCCCGAGCATGCCGAAGAACAGCTTGGCGTGCATCTTCGAGATGAGGGCGTTGTCGTGAAACAGCCGAAAATGCGAGAGGCCGTCCTGGGGGTAGTGAACCTTGGTCGGCAGCCAGCGCATCGGCTGATTGCGCCACGAAAGGCGCACGAGGATTTCCGGGTCGAAGTCCATGCGCTTGCCCAGATTCACGGTGTCGATCAGGTGCAGCACCGGCTTGAGCGGGTAAACCCGAAAGCCGCACATGGAATCGGGAATCTGCAGTGACAGGCTGTTGATCCAGACCCAGACGTGGGTCAGGTAGCGAGCATACAAGCGGCCTTTTGGCACGCTGGCGTCGTACTGCGGATAACCGCAGATCAGCGACGTCGGGTGCTCGCGGGAATGATCGAGAAACACCGCGATGTCGTTCAGATCGTGCTGGCCGTCGGCGTCGACTTGCAGGGCATGGCTGAAACCCAATTTCGACGCCTCGCGCAGGCCGGCCATGACCGCGCCGCCCTTGCCCTGATTGACCGGCAGCTTCACCAGAAAAACATTGGCCTGCTGGGCAAGGGATTCAAGCACGGCGGCGCAGGCCGGGCTGCTGGCGTCGTCGACCAGCACGCAGGGCAAGCCGGCGTGCAGCAACTCCTGAACGACAGCCGGTACGGCGAGTTCGTGGTTGTAGACCGGAATCACGGCGCAGGGGTTATGCATAAGCGACCTCTTCCTTGAATGTGCAGAGCTCATGCATCCGCGTTCACCAGTAAAATCCGCCCGCTGGAGCAGGCCGCTTCGCCATTGCGGTAGGCGAAATGCAGCTTGCTGCGCTCAGGGTCGAAACGCAGGGTCAGGCTGATGCGATCGCCGGGGCGCACCAGTTGTTGAAACTTCAGCACTTCCATGCCGGCAAACCGCGGCGGCAGGTCCATCAGACGCTGTGCCAGGTTCATCGCCCAATCGACCTGAACCACGCCGGGTAAAATCGGCGTGCCCGGGAAGTGGCCGGGGAAATGGGCGAGGTCCAAGGGGACGATCAACTCCAGTCGCAACTCATCGTCGCGCTGCTCCTGGGCGACCAGATCAGGGGCTTGAGTGCGCGGCGACACCAGCAGGGTCTCAATCAGCGCTTGTGGCAGTTTCCCTTGGGCGTTGAGGGGCAGATGGCCCAGCAGTCGCCAGCGACGGGGCAATGCCAGCGCCTCGCAGTGCGGCACCAGATGCTGACGCAGCGCCTGGGTCAGCGCGCGCCGCCCCTGATTGCGCAACGCGTGCACGCCGCTGGCGCTCAACACCACCAATGCGCCGAGCGACGCGCGGTTTTCCCGGACCACGCCGAGGCGTGCTTCGCTGACCCACTCATGGGTCGCGAGCGCTTGCTCCACAAGCGGCAGGGAGATGCGCTTTTCTTCCAGTTTGACGATGCGGTCCAGTCGGCCCAGCAGCTCGAAACGACCGTCTTCCAGAAAGCGCACCGCGTCGGCTGTCTGTTCGACATGGCCGCTCGGCAGGTACGGCGACTCGATCCGCAGGGCGCCGTCGGCATCCTGGCTCAAGGTAACGTCGTCGAAAGCGCGCCATAGCGGATCGCCCTGGCGCCAGGCGATGCCGCCGGTTTCGGAGCTGCCGAGTATCTCGCTCGGCCACTGCCCGAGCCGCTGATGGAGGCTGGCTGCGGCGTCGGCCGGCAGCGCACCGCCGGAAGAGAACACCCGGCGCACGACGCTCAGGTGGCTCCAGTCGAGATTGTCGCCCATGCGCTTGAGCAGTGCAGGGCTCGCCACCCAGGCGAAGGATTCATGCTCGCGGCTGGCGCGTTGCAAGTCTTCGGGAAACGGCAGTTGCTGGCGCACAAAGCTGCGTCCGGCGCACAACGGCCACAACACCCGGAACAGCAGGCCATAAATGTGCTGCGCCGCCACGCTGCCGATGATGCAGGCATCGCCCAGTTCTGCGCCCCACAAGCGTTCGAGTGCACTGACTTCGTTGGCCAACTGGCGCAGGCGTTTCTCGATCAGCTTGGACTCGCCGCTGGAGCCGGACGTGCACAGGCTCAAGCTGCACTGATCCAGATCGAGCGCGGCAGGGGGCATCGGATCGGCGTTCAGTTGATCTAGGCGGGTGTCGTCCGGCAGATCCGTCAGCCACAGGTCGACATGACTGGCCCAGCGCTGTCTCGTCTGCGCCTGCAGATCGGACGGCAGCAACACCGCCACATCGGCGCGCCAGGCCGCAAACAGCGCGATGGCCAATTCAGCGGCGTCTTCGAGATGGACCGCCAGGCGTGTCACGCCACGCTGCTGCAATGCGGCGGCGACACACAGCGCACGTTTCTGCAGCGCGGCATGGCTCAGCGCGGGAGCATGGGCAACGGCGCGCTGCGGACGGGCTTCAAGCAACAGGTGTTCGAGATCGATCCAGCTCATGCCCGCCCCCGGACGCGCTGACGAATGATCCATTCACCCGCAAACAGAAGACCCATCAAACCGTAGGCAATGAGCCCTGTGTATAACGTCCACCAGCTCAGCGGCGCCCAAAGGGTCAGCGCGGCGGCGACAAGGCCATTGAACAGGAAAAACAGGCACCAGACGCGGGTGACCTGGAGGGTGTAGCGAACCACAACGGGCGGCAGGTCAGGCTCCGTCAGGCGCGCCAGTCGCTCGATCAGCGGCATGCCGCGCATCAGGCTCAGGCCGAATAGGGTCAGCATGAAACCGCTGATCAGCACGGGGTACCAGCGTAGCAATTGCGGGCTGTTGAACAGCCCGAGCAGCAGGCAAAAGCCCATCGCCGTCAGCGCCATCGACACACCGCCCGGACGTCCCTCGCTGGTCAGCGCACGCACGGCCCACAACGCGCCGAGCAGCAGCGCGAATTGCCAGGGGGCGAAGTGGCCCATGCCGAAGTAGACGGCAAACGGGTACAGCACACCTGCAAGCACCAGGACCAGGCCAATCAGTCGACTCATGCGGCGCTGTGGACCAGGCGATAGACCGCGTCGACGACATCGCCCACGGTGCGCACCGACTTGAATTCTTCGGCGGCGATCTTCTTGCCGGTCTTGCGCTTGATGTGGTCGATCAGGTCCACGGCATCAATGCTGTCGATTTCCAGGTCCTGATACAGGTTGGCTTCGAGGGTAACGCGCTCGGGTTCGAGCTCGAACAGCTCAACCATCGACGAGCGCAGGGTGTCGAAGATGTCTTCACGGGATTGCATGTTCTGTCCTCAGGCCACTTGGCGCGCGCTGACGAATGCCGCGAGGCTGTCGACGCTGGTGAAGTGATTGCGAGTGTCTTTGGCGTCGGCGTCGATCTTGATGCCGTAGCGTTTCTGGATGGCCAGGCCCAACTCCAGCGCGTCGACCGAATCCAGTCCCAGGCCTTCACCGAACAGCGTCTGGTCGTTGCCGATGTCGTGGGTGCTGATGTCTTCGAGGCCCAGGGCATCGATGATCAGCTGTTTAATGTCCTGGTGCAGATCGCTCATCTGTGGCGAGCTCCTTGGTGAAGTGTTGATGCAGATAGTCGTTGAGCTTGCGCGACGCCACAGGGGCCGGGCCAAGCGCGGCGAATGCCGCTGGATCGATATCGTTGCCCACGCGAAGGTGAAAATGCGGGCGGCGCAGGGGAATGCGGTACCACGGCTCGGCCTTGGTCAGCGTGGTCGGCGACACGTGGATGGTCACCGGCGTAATGACGTGGGCGCCACGCAGGGCAATGGCCGCAGCGCCGCGATGGAAGGCGGGCGCATGGCCTGGCTGGGTCCGCGTGCCCTCAGGGAAGATGATCAGGGTTTGCCCGGTCCGCAGCAGATGCGCGGCTTGCTCCAGCATGTCGGCGCTGCCGTCGTTGCTGACGTAGCCGGTGTCCCTGACCGGGCTTCGGGTGAATACGTTTTGCCACAGGCTCTGCTTGACCACGCAATTGGCGTCACGCACCAGCCCGATGAGAAACACCACGTCGATCAGCGACGGATGGTTGGCAATGATCATCTGCCCCGGGCGGCCCAGACGCTCGGCGCCCTGGATTTCGTAGGTCAGCACCCCAGCGTTGCTCATGATGCGGATAAATGCCCAGAACAGGCGGCTGATGGTCCGCCGGGCGCGGCGTTGATGGCTGCAGGTATCGCCGGGCAGCAGCGCCAGCAGGGGAAAGACGAACACACGCAGGCACAGCCCGCCCACACCGAACAGGGCAAAGCTCAGGGCCGTGGCCAGCAGGCGCCAGTAATAGGCGTCGCGGCTTTTGCTCAGCGGTTGTGTTGCCAATTCCATAGCCGATTTTTCCAGGGATGTTGCAGAGCGCTCTGTTGTGTCGACAGCGCACGTAAAAGGTTGAGCGCGTGGGGCCATTGGCTGCGCTCGGAATCCGTCTCGATCGGTTCGCGGGTCGTCAGCGAAAGCTGCCACTCATCCCCCGGCGTCAGCAGCAGGCCGAGCGCATAGGGAAACGGCACATCGTCGATCCACGGCGCGTACGCGGCAGGCGGCTGCTCTTCGGTGATCACCAGCAATACCGCCGGCGCACCTTCTTCAAGCAGGGAGGCCGCCTCGATGACGCCATGTTCAAGCCCGTCGCCCGCACAGGCCAAGGCCGTCATCTCGCTGGTCTCGCCGCGCAGGATCGACCACAGGCCAATAACGGCGTTGTGCACGGACAGGCTGAACTGGGTGGGCGACAGCGGCTCGTCTTTGGCCAGATCGCTGAGGATGTCGAAGGTCCGGGGCGTTTCGCCGTGGCGCGACACGAACACCAGCGGCAATCGCTCCAGACCCTCCGCCAGCGGCCAGCCTACGCCGAAGGCCATGCGGGCCAGACGGCTCAACCGGCGGCGCTGCATGGCCGGCAAAAATGAAACGTCCGGCGCTGCGTCCGTCGGGGCGGGGATCACGGGTTCGTGGCTCCATTGGCGCCACTCTTCGACCGACGTCAGCCCCGGCGCCCACGCGCGCCACTGTGCAATGTTGAACTTGATCACAAAATTATCCTGCCCTGACACGGGCATACTTCCGGGCTTCGAGTCTCCGAAGTGGCACCAACCATGGCGCGGCGCTATCACCGAGTGGCGGGCATTATCCCGATGCCCAGGCACCGAGGCAAACGTTGAAACAAAAGGTTTGTTTACTGGCGATTATTCTTACTGGTAGGGCAGCGGCGTCTGACACTGTTTTGTAGGATCAATAGGACTGTATGCGTTGCAGGCTTCGCCTTTGCAGTCAGATTTTTCCGAGAGACTCGCCCTACTCATCGCGATTGCCTAGACTCGGGACCATTCATCGGGTCGCTGGCGATCCTTTACGGCTAGACAGCAACAGGGAGTCTTACATGCGGCGTGTGGTGTTCAATCAGAAGGGCGGCGTTGGCAAGTCCAGCATCGCCTGCAATCTGGCGGCTGTCAGTGCTCATGAGGGTTATCGGACGCTATTGATCGATCTTGATGCCCAGGCCAACTCGACGCAGTACCTCACCGGTCTGACCGGCGACGAGATTCCCATGGGGATCGCCGATTTCTTCAAGCAAACCTTGTCTTCCGGGCCTGGCGCCAAGAAGAATCAGGTCGACATCTACGAAACGCCCTTCGACAACCTTCATGTCGTGACCGCCACGGCGGAGCTGGCGGATCTGCAGCCCAAGCTGGAAGCCAAGCACAAGATCAACAAGCTCCGCAAACTGCTGGATGAGCTGAGCGAAGACTACGATCGCATCTACCTGGACACGCCCCCGGCGCTGAATTTCTACGCGGTATCGGCATTGATCGCAGCGGATCGTGTGCTGATTCCGTTCGACTGCGACAGTTTCTCCCGCCAGGCGCTGTACGGGTTGCTCAAGGAAATCGAAGAGCTCAAGGAAGATCACAACGAGGATCTGGAGGTGGAAGGCATTATCGTCAACCAGTTCCAGTCGCGGGCGAGCCTGCCCCAGCAGATCCTTGATGAGCTCATCGCTGAAGGGCTGCCGGTGCTGCCGGTCTACCTCACCAGCTCGATCAAGATGCGTGAATCTCATCAAGCCAATATGCCGCTGATCCATCTGGAGCCGCGGCATAAGCTGACCCAGCAATTTGTCGAGCTGCATCACTTGCTGGAAACGGGTGCGGGTAATCGGTAGCTGCTAGGCGAGGGGTTCGGGGCTCTCTCGACGGGCTCGCGTCATCTGCTTGGCTCGCTTGCGCGCCTTTTCGGCCATGTCCTTGGGAATGTCGATGGTCGCGTCCATGTCGGCCTGAAGCTGAGTCTGGCTGGCGATCAAACGATGGGTGCCTTCCTCGCAGCCGCAGCGCACTGCCTGGCCGTGCGTCGCCACGGCCACGAGTTCGTCGATGAAGGTCGGATTGCCTTGGGCAATGAAGCCGATCTGCGCGCACAGCTCGCACCAGACCGGATCGCCCATGCGCGCCAGGCGCCGGTCCTCCCATGTGTGCGAGCCTGAGGCCCGCAAAACCACGCCGCCGGTTGTTGTTGAATCGCCCTCTCTGACCACGTATGTCATTGCTAACCACTCCAGGGTGCCGATAGGAGTGGCGAAGCCTAGACGCAGAATTCGACGAATTCGGGGCGAAAGAGCGCTTTCAGAACATGCCTACAGCGCTGGCTGTCACGCACTTCGATCGCTGAAGAAACGCCTTTCAGATTCCCTGACTGGTCAGCCAGGCCGTCAGCTGTTGCAGCGGCATCGCGCCACTCTGCCGGGCAATTTCACGGCCGTCCTTGAACAGGATCAGGCTTGGAATCGAGCGGATTCCCAGCTGCGCGGAAAGCTGCTGATTGGCCTCGCTGTCCAGCTTCGCCAGCCGGACGCGCCCGCTCAGCTGAGTTGCCGCTTGCTCGAACGTCGGCGCGAACGATTTGCAGGGGCCGCACCATTCCGCCCACACGTCCACCAGCAACGGCAGATCGCCCTTGATCTGGCTGGCGTAATCGCCCTGCGTCAGGTTGAACGGCTTGCTCAGCAAAACCGGCTGCTTGCAACGCCCGCATTTCGGCTGGTCGGACAGCCGCCCGGCAGGAATGCGATTGAGCCCGTTGCAGTGCGGGCAGGGGATCAGCAGTGAATCGGACATGAGAGAGACCTGACTAGGATGGATGACTGTTACGTGGAGTCTGGGGGATGGGTTATCAAGCTCTACGGCTGCACCTGTAGCGACGGGATGTCATCAATGGCGGTCGGCATTCACTGATCACCTGAAATGCCAGGTGTGAACTACCCCAGATTTCTCCGCTCGTTTAAGCACCCACGCCCAATAAAAGCTCAAACCTGAAGACGCAACGAATTCCCCTTTGACCCTTCGTACCAGCCCCTGACTGCGCGGGTCAAGCCAAATCCCCGAGCGCTGATTACCCGAAAGCATCCCCCGTTCGCCCAACTGTTCGCCCTGCCTGGCTGTCGCTAGTGTCGACGCGAGGGGCTGACTGACGAACATGCGCGTCGGCCCTTGTCATCTCATAGCCAGGGAGTCGCCCATGATCAGCCAGATCCAGGCCGCGGTTGCAGCGGTTGTCGCGAACAAAAAGCCAGTCGTTGACGCCGCTCTAAACAGTGACCCCAAACCCGTCGACAAGGCGGCTACGACAGCTACCGACAAGGCGACGTTTTCGACACTGGCGGCTCAGCTTAACGAGAGCGCAGCGCGAGCCCAGAAGAGGGACGCGGTGATGACCCACTCCGAGTTGGGGCAGTACGGGCGTAATCGCATCAATGAGTTCTTGATCGAGGGCCGCACAGTCAACAGCGGCACCCGGGCCATGGAAGTGCCCAAGACGAACGACCCTGAATTGCTGGACCGCGCGCGCGAGGCCAGTGCGTTCGTGACCCGGACCCTGGCCGGCGACAAAACCGCCAAGAGCCCGTTCGAGAACCTCTCACGCGAGCAACTGAACCTGATTGCCTTCGACGACAGCGCAAGCTTCACGCTTAACGAGCGGCGCGCGGCCTGGCAGGGCGTGCAGAAGATGGACGAGGACTGGCGCAACGTTGCGATAAACGAGGGCGTGATCGAGCAAGCCCGGACGGGCAAGGCCACCCGGTTCTACAACGACGCCCTGAGCTACCTCAAGTCGCTGCCGGCGATTGAGAGGGCGGTGAGCTATCCCAAAGGAGCGGAAGCCATTCTGGAAGCGCGGATCAAGAGCGACCTGACGCTGCCCAGCCTGCCGGGCGCTTTTGGACGCCAGGCGCCAGACCGCAAACTGACCCTTTACGACATCCTCGCCGGCATCGTCGACACCACCAAAGACAAGAAAACCGACCCGAACAATATCGTCCACACGAAGAAATTCTCGCCCCGCACTTCTCCGGTGCCGACTACCGCGGCTCAGGAGGTTGAGAAGCCAACGGCTGCGAATGCCGGTACGCAAGTTTCTGTTTCACCAAAGCCTGCAGCTAAAGCCTGATCACCGAGGGCGCCTGCCGCGCTCGCTCGGCGCGCTCTAAAGTAGCTATCCGTTCGGGTAGTAGGAATCTAGCGTGATGCCTGATTAGCTTTTTTTAGATCTAAAAAAAAGGAGGATCTAAAAATGAAATCTAAAAATAAAGTTAATGCAGTGTTGCTGTTTTCTACTTTGGTCACGGTTGGAATGGTGAGTGCAGGACCTCAGGTCACCGTAAACTTTAAAAATGAAACCGATGAAAATGCAGTTTATGTGCGTGGAAGTAGCAGTAATGAGCTGACCACATACTCGAACGCATCACCCAAACCTGACGCCGTGGCGGCAGGCGCCTCGACCAGCTTCAACGTTCGTCCAAGCGGTGCGTCTCCAATAAGCTACGCCACCGTGCGATATCAAGCGGGGTTCAAAACCTGCCAATTTACAACCAGCTATTTGATGAGCTCTACACCGGGAGGTGTCCGCACGCCCAAGTGGAATAGAAGTGCGATATCGGGCGGCGGTGCCAAATGCGACGTTACTGTCACCTCTGTCAATTACTCCAACCACAATTGGGTGGTGGACTTCATCATGCGCTGATGATGCAAACATTAACCGGAGCTGCCTATTAGTGGCAGCTTCGGCTCCGCGTGATATCAGAAAAGGGATTTCTATGCTTTCCACTATAAGTTCGGCCACACAAGGTCCTTTGAGTGCAGGCGAAGTTGAAAAAGCGCCGTCTGCCGGGTTGCCAGTCTTAGACACTGAGCCGGCGCCAACTGCCTCACTAATGTCTCAATCCGAGGTCGCGAGCGTGTCAGTTCTGGGGCGGCAGCTAAGCGACAGTGCGGAGCGGGCGAGTCAGCGAGAACTGACGATGTCCCGCGATGAGCTGGCGGCTTATGCGGCCAAGCAAAAAAGCAGGTTTTTGTTCGATGGGTATCAAGCCGGAAAAGCCCGGCATGATCTGGAGACACCGCAAACCGATGATCCCGAGCTTCTGAATCGCGCCCGGCAAGCTACTGAATACGTGAACCGTTCCAGAGCTGGCGACTTGAATGCGAAAAGCCCTTTCGCGGGCCTTTCACGGGATCAGTTGATCCTGATCGCCTATGACGACCAAGGTGGCTACACCATCAATGAGAGGCAAGCCGCTTGGCGCGCCAGTGCGCAAATGGAATATAAGTGGGCGCAAGGCGCCATTGCCCGTGCTCAACTCGAAAGCAGTATGACCGGCAAGGCGCCAGTCTTTCTGAGGGAGGTCCTGGAGTATTACAAAGGCCTCCCGATGATCGAAAGGGTTCAGGACCGTTATCCCTGGAATTACGAGGCAGAAATGGAGGCGAAAATCGCAGAAGAGCTAGCCCTGCCTGCGGGCGGGAAGCGCGAACCTCAAACGCACATACTCAACCTCTACGACATTCTCGCTGCCATGACTGATCCGGAAAAAAAGCGCTTAGAGCGCGAGGATCCGGCATTGCCCGAAACGGCGGAGGTTTCGCCTGACCTCAACTCTCCCCCACTCACGACGAACAACTGATCTCCAGATGCTTGCCCCAATCCGGCGGACGCTGTGCATAACTTTCCATTCCGGGCTGTTCGTCGAACGGCTTGCACAGCACCTGATGCAGGCGACGGACTTCGCTGTCGTCTCCTTGTTCGGCCGCTTCGATGGCGCGTTGGGCCAGGTAGTTACGCAGGATGTACAGCGGGTTAACCGCGTGCATGCGCGTGTGGCGATCCTCTTGGCTGGACTCGGGCTCGCGGGCGATGCGGGCTGTGTAGGCGTCGGCCCACGCGTCGAAGCCAAGCATGTCGACGAAGTCGTCGCGCAACTTTCCTGCCGCGACGTCGGCTGACTCCTCCCCCAGACGGCGGAAAAACAGGGTGTAGTCGACGCCGCTGTTTTGCATCAGTTGGAGCAAACGAGCGATCAGGTCAGCGTCATCCTCTTCAGCCGTTGTCAGGCCCAGCCGTCGGCGCATCAGGTCCAGGTAATGCGCCTGATACAGCGGCAGGAACAGGTCCAGCGCCTCACGCAGAGCCTCGACGCTGACGAAGGGTGTCAGCGCCTGGGCAAGCGCGCTGAGGTTCCACTGGCCAATCGGCACCTGGTTGCTGAAGGAGTAGCGGCCTTCGTGATCGGAATGGTTGCAGACGAAATGCTGGTCGAAGTCATCCAGAAACGCGAAGGGGCCGAAGTCGAAGGTGATGCCGAGAATCGACATGTTGTCGGTGTTCATCACGCCATGACAGAAACCATAGGCCTGCCATTTGGCGATCAACTCGGCCTGACGCTCGACGATCACGCGAAACATCGCCAGGTACGGCTCTGGCTGTTCCAAGCATTCGGGGTAGTGCAGGGACAGCACGTGATCGGCCAGTTGCTTCAGCTGTTCCGGCTGTTTGGTGTAGAAGAAATACTCCAGGCTGCCGAAGCGCACGTGGCTTTGCGCCAGTCGCAGCACCATCGCCGCGCGCTCCTGGGTTTCACGCCACACCGGGGTGCTGGAGCCGATCACGCAGGCCGCGCGACTGGTCGGGATGCCCAAGGCATCTAGGGCTTCTGAGGCGAGAAACTCGCGGATCGACGAACGCAAGACAGCGCGACCATCGCCCATGCGTGAATACGGCGTCTGCCCGGCGCCCTTCAGGTGCAGGTCCCAGTGTTCGCCGGCGTCGTTGTACACCTCACCGAGCAGCAAACCGCGGCCATCACCCAGGCGCGGGTTGTACGAACCGAACTGATGACCGGAGTAAACCATCGCCCGCGGATCGGCTTCGGCCCACAGTTTGTGGCCGCTGAAAATTTCAGCAAAGAGGGGTTGTTCTGCCTGAGCGAGGTCCAGATCGAGCAACGCGAGGGCGGCTTCGCTGGCAACCACCAACCGCGGGTCGGCGATAGGCTCGGGCAGCACGGTGGTGGAAAACGCATCGCCCAGACGGGCAAAACGATTATCGAAGGTCAGCTCGTCGAGGGCTTTCAAGGGATGCCTCCAGCAGAATGTCCGACCATTCTGCTGGGTTTTTCCCGGTCAGTCGAGTTTGGCTTCGGGCGGCTCCGGTGCATCTTTTGGCGCCGGGGGCACGGCAGCGGGCGGTGTGATGGTTTTCTGCTCGGGCTCGATGGGCACCATCTTGTACTCCTGTCCCTGCATGTTCTTGAGGTAAACCTCCATCTGCCGGAACGAGATGTTGATGTGCTGCTTCTTGAATTCCTTGTTGATGAACCGGTTGATTTCGTCGAGCACCGGGTTGCGGTCGCCCAGGTCACGCACGTGCATGCGCAGCTCGTGGTCGAGGGTGCTTTCACCAAAATTGAGGAAGTAGACAATCGGCTCGGGCTCTTTCAGCACCCGAGGATTGTCACGGGCGGCCTTGAGCAGCAGGTTGCGCACCAGGTCCAGATCCGAGCCGTAATCCACGCCCAGCTTCAGCGTCACGCGGGTGATCGTGTCGGTCAGCGACCAGTTGATCAGTTGCCCGGTGATGAACGTCTTGTTCGGGACAATGATGTCCTTGCGGTCGAAGTCGGTGATGGTGGTCGCGCGGATGCGGATCTTGCTCACCGTACCCGACAGTGCGCCAATGGTGATCGTGTCGCCGATCCGCACCGGGCGTTCGAACAGGATCATGATCCCGGAGATAAAGTTGGCGAAGATCTCCTGCATGCCGAAACCCAGGCCCAGCGATAGCGCCGCCACCAGCCATTGCAGCTTGTCCCAGCTCACGCCGAGGGCCGATAGCGTAGAGACAAAACCCACGCCGACGATGGTGTACGACAGCAACGTGGTGGTCGCGTACGAACTGCCCTGCTTGAGGTTGAGCTTCGACAGCACCAGCACTTCCAGCAGGCCCGGCAAGTTGCCGGCCAGCACGAAGGTAATGCCGATGATCACCAGGGCGCCGATCA
Organism: Pseudomonas sp. Ps21-P2; assembly: GCF_039672565.1. Classification (NCBI taxonomy): domain Bacteria; kingdom Pseudomonadati; phylum Pseudomonadota; class Gammaproteobacteria; order Pseudomonadales; family Pseudomonadaceae; genus Pseudomonas; species Pseudomonas sp. Ps21-P2. The sequence goes on along the minus strand of NZ_JBDFPL010000002.1, from coordinate 470,901 downwards.
GGTCGCCGAGGCTGATCGGCACCATGCTGATGTTGGCGCCGGTACCGCTGGTGTACTCGTACAGCGTGATGTTATCGAGGTACGAAAACACCGAAATCAGGTCGGCCCAGACGAAGTAGAGCGCGCCGATGAAGCCGGCAATCAGCGCCAGACGAATCAGCCGCAACGACTGCTGGTTGACCTGCTCGATGTCCAGCGTCGGCTCCTCGATCAGCGTCTCGCCTTCGCCGGCTTCTTTCGCGGCCTGACGCTTGCTCAGTGCGCGCTGGTACGCCAGACGGCGCGCGGCGACGCTCAGCCCGCGTACGAAAGCGGCTTCGATGACCAGCCACAGCATCAGCAGATACAGCGTGTCGATCAGGCGATCACTGAGTTTCAGCGCGGTGTAGTAGTAGCCAAAGCACACGGCGACGAACAGCGCGACGGGCAGGGCAGTGAAGGCCAGACCGACGGCGCGGCGAAACAGCGAAGCGCTGCGGTGGGTCGGGCTGGTTAGCAACAGGCGCGCGAGCAGCCAGGTCATGAGCGCGTAGCAGGTCAGCACCACCGCGATGCCGATCACGTCGTCGGCCAGTGCTGAGGGTTCGTGCTCGGCTACCGCAACCACCGTCACCAGCGCCAGCACCACCAGACCCAAGCGCCGGATCCAGCCGCGCAGGAATTCAACCTGCGGTTTTTCCCAGCGGAAGTGCAGTTGCGCCACTCCGCCCGGCGCGAGAATCCGGTAAGCGGTGTAGAACACCAGCCAGGCCAGCGCCACTTGCAGCAGTGCCGAACCCAGATTGACGTTCTGCCCGCGGGCGTCGATCTGCAACGCGAACGCGCATACCGCGAGGGTCAGCGACAACGGCATCGCCAGCAACACGTTGATGAAAATCGCCAGCGGCGTCTGCCATTGCCGGTCACGCTTGAAGTGGCCGATGTCGGCATGCAGGCGATTGAGCTTGTCGTACAGTGCCTTGCGTTTCCACATCAGCGCGCCGATCACCAGGAACAGCGGCAGGAAAATCAGTGGGCGCTGGGTCAGCCCGTCATACAGTTCGCTGACACTGGACGTCCAGGGCAGGGTGGTGACCTGTTTGACGAGTCGTGGCTGGATGCGCTCGAACCACTCCAGGTCCAGCGGCTTGTTGCTCGGAATCCAGAACATCTGCTCATCAAGGGTGGCCCGCAGGCTGTTGGCCGTGCTGACCAGCTGCTTTTGATTGAGCTGCAGGGTGATGGATTCGTTGAGCAGCGCACTCAGCTCGCGGTTCAGCCGCTCCAGCAGGTCGCTGCGCGTGGTGGCCAGATCAAGCAGCGTCTTGCGCAGTGCGGGTGTGACGTCTTCCGGCTTCTGCGTTGCCAGCAGCGTGTCGACGTAAGCGCTCGGGCTGCTCATCTGCTCGCGCTGCTGATTGACCTCGAACTGATACAGGCGAATGTCGGCGATTTCGTCGGCCAGGCCGCTGTCGAGTTTGAGCTTGGGCAACGACTGCTTCTGTTTGTAGAGGATTTTCGACAGCAGCAGACTGCCGCTCAACACGTTGATCTGCTCGTCTAGCGCCTGATCGGTCTGCGTGATGGCATCCAGCTGGGTCTTGGTTTTGAGGTTCTGCTGAGTCAGCTCGTTGAGGCGGTCGGTGCCGCGCAGCAGGTAGTCGGAGAGTTTGAGGTTGGCCGCGCTTTCACTCGCCAGCAGGCTGCTGCCGCCGGCTTTCTGCGCTTCAAGGGACAACTGCGTCACGGTTTCCTGAGACTGGGCGCGACGCTTCTCGTTGATCAGCGTCTGCAGGTCCTGGATTTCCTGATCTTGTCGATTGACCTTTTCCGTGAGCAGGTCGCGCTGGCTGCCGCCCAGGTCCTGCAACTGGCTGTTGCCGGCGAGCTCCTGACGACGCAACGCAATCAACGCGTTCAATGAGGCCTGTTCAGCGTTCAACGCGTTGCGCTGGTCGGCGTTGATGGTTTTACCGCCATCTTTGCCTGACTTGAGGATTCCATTGATGGCCTGGATGCGCGTCTGGCTGCTGCTGATCTCGGCCTGGGCGCGCTCGGGCCGGGTTTGCGCGGTGATGGTCAGGCTGTTGGCGTCGTTGAGGGATTTTTGTAGATCAGCCTGCTGGGCGCTGCGCTGGCTCAGCACTTGCTCAAGCTGCGGCACGTCCAGATTGGCGTAGCGCTGGGCGACCGGAATGACTTTGCTGGCCTTGAGCTTGGCCAGCTCGCGCTGGTTTTCGGCGGTCTGGCGGGGCGCGTCGGCAAGCTGCTTTTTCAGATCCTCCAGCTTCTGCTGATTGTCCTTCTGGCTGGACAGGAACGTCAGCGTCTGTTCCAGCACCTGCTGCAGCGCTTTCTGGTCGTCAGGGTTCAGTTTGCGGTCGGCGATCTTGTCCAGACTGCGCTGGACGGCCTCGCTGGACAGGGGAGGCGTATCGGCGGCAAGCGCCGGTACGGACGACAGGCAAAGCCCTAGCAGGGCCGAGGCAAAAAAGTTACGCAGCGTGAACATAGACACCGGGTCGAACAAGCAGAAATGGGGGGCAGTTTAAAGGAACAGCGCGGGCCCCGGGCTGCTTCCTTCGGGGAATCTGACGCCCACTTTGAGGATCTTGTTCCCGTCCATAACCGCGACGGTCCAAATAGTTCCATTCCATTCGATCTGGTCGCCCACGATTGGCGCACCGCGATTCTTCTGAATGATGAACTGACTCAGCGGCATGCCCGGATCCAGCCCGTCGAGTTTCAGACCGTAAAGTGCCGCGACAGCCCCCAGCTCAGCGTCTCCCTCGAGCACGAAGTCACCGAAGAAGCGCAGATCCAGCCCGCGCTGCGGCGCCTGGCTGAACAGCTTGCCGAGGGCGGGAAGGTCATGTTCGTGACCAATGACGCACAGCAGATCGCCGACTTCCAGCACCGTACTACCCGACGGGTGGAGCAGTTGCTGACCACGAAAAAGGGCTGCGATCCGCGTGCCTTCGGGCATTTTCAGCTCACGCAACGCGGCGCCGATGCACCACTTTTCGGCGCCAAGGCGATACACGAACAGCTCCCACTCGCTGGTGACATGCACTTCCAGCGCTGCGCGGGAAATCGGCGCCGGATCAGGCGGTACCGTCACTTTCAGCCATTTCGCCACCCACGGCAGGCTGGTGCCCTGAACCAACAGCGACACCAGCACGATGAAGAACGCGAGATTGAAATACAGCTGCGCATGGGGCAGACCGGCCATCAGCGGGAACACCGCCAGAATGATCGGTACCGCGCCGCGCAAGCCCACCCAGGCAATAAAGGCTTTTTCGCGGCCATGGAACACCCGGAAAGGCAGCAGGCCCGCCAGCACAGACAACGGCCGCGCCACCAGAATCATCCACAGCGCTAGGCCCAGGGCTGGCAGCGCGATCGGCAGCAAATCGTGTGGCGTGACCAGCAGGCCCAGCACCAGGAACATGCCGATCTGTGCCAGCCAGGCCATGCCGTCGAGCATGTGCAGGATGCCGTGGCGGCTGCGAATAGGCTTGTTGCCCAACACCAGTCCGCACAGATACACCGCGAGGAAGCCGCTGCCGTGAATGGCGTTGGTCAGTGCGAAGACCACCAGCCCGCCGGCGACCACCAGAATCGGGTACAGGCCGTTGGCCAGATTAATCCGGTTGACCAGCTGTAGCATGATCCAGCCGCCGCCCAGCCCGATGATCCCGCCGATGCCGAACTCCTGAACCAGATGGCCCAGCAGGCTCCAGTGCAGGCCGGTCTGTCCGCTGGACAGCATGTCGATCAGCGTGACCGTGAGAAACACCGCCATCGGGTCGTTGCTGCCGGATTCGATCTCGAGACTGGCGGTAACCCGTTCGTTCAGGCCCTTGCCGCCCAGCAGCGAGAAGACCGCAGCGGCGTCTGTGGAACCGACGATGGCGCCGATCAGCAGGCCTTGAATGATGTTCAGATCGAACAACCAGGCGGCGACCATGCCGGTCAGCCCCGTGGTGATCAGCACCCCGACTGTCGCCAGGGACAAGGCTGGCCAGAGTGCGACCCGGAAACTCGCCACCCGCGTGCGCAGGCCGCCGTCGAGGAGAATGACCGCCAGCGCCAGATTGCCGACCAGATAGGCCGTCGGGTAGTTATCGAAGATGATGCCGCCGCCATCGACGCCGGCCACCATGCCGACGGCGAGGATGATCACCAGAATGGGAATGCCAAGGCGGGAGGACAGCGAGCTGACCAGAATACTTGCACCCACCAGCAACGCGCCGATCAGGAACAGGCTGTTGATGGTCGTGGCATCCAAGGGCGGTACTCCAGAAAACGAATTCGAACAAACGAGGGCGCGACCTGACCATGCAGTCCGCGTGCCAAGGGATTTAACCTGTTGAATTGCTTGGCTGTCAAAGCGTAATTCCAGATGGGCAGGCTAATGGCCGTGCAACGGGCCTGTTACTCGCAGGCCGCTGATCACATCCGTTCCCGGATGACAGCAGCAATACATATTTATGCCAGCCCGCGCTGCCAACTCTGATCACCTCTGGCTCCTATTTCAGGAGAAGTGATCATCATGAACGTACAAGCCCACCCATTACCCGAATCGGATGAACGTCAGCTCAAACTGATAGCCAGCCGTTACGTCACCGACTATCCCGATCTCAATGCACTGGCGAGATCCGCTGCCCAGAGCATCATTTTCAGGCACACGGGTAAGCATCTGGACCCCGATCAGGTGTATTGGCATCGGTTCTCCAGCGCCAGCAGCAGTTCGCGCTCCTTTACCGGATGGAAGCACGCTGGCGCTACGATGGAATCCATGACGATGACCGAACTGGTGATTCGTCGTTTCAACGCAAGCGAGCAGCAAGCCCCCGACGAGCTTGCGGTGTATGGCGGTTTCTACACCGACGGTCCGCAGCATGGCTTTTATGACGAACGGAATGAAGTGCGCATGCTCCCGACAGAGGTGCTCAACGATTTCTGGGCCCTTGATTTCACTGCGGGCTACCGCCGCAGGATGGACAGGTTCTGGGCGCAGCACGGCGACAACTTCTGCGTGCTTGCCAAGGTTCGCTACCTGGCGTCTGCAGGAGAAGGCCTGAGCAGAAACCAGCTGTCAGCCACGGATTTCGAGATGCTGCGCAGCGTCCTGGCGACCGGGCCGGGGCCTGTAACCCTCGCGCAGTTGCGTGAGCCAATGCCTGTGACGTCAGCGGTGTCGGTGTTTCATCTGGAACTGGGCGCGTTCAAGGCTCGGGACATTCTGCGTATCGTCGATGAAAACGGACGTCAGATCCTGTATGTCTGCGGTGCGCAAACGCCGTTCTACTGCTTCGATACCCACCACCAAATGTACGAGTGGTTGAAGGCGCAGTTCCTGTCCATCAGAACTCGGGCGGTCTTTTGCGCCCGATTTCTGCATTCGGGGAGTGACTGGGAGACGCACCGCGCTGCATTCCAGCGCGATGTGGCTCGGCTGCTGAGCAATGATCACGACGACGCTGGAGCCAATCGCCTCCTCAATCGCGGAACAGAGCCGATCTCGGGTGATCCGTTCGTCTATCTGCGAGATGTCGCCCGTCATGACATGACCGCTGATGCCACCACCCTGCTGACCGATAACAGCGACCTTCGCAAGCAGATCTGGCTCGGCTACCTGAACGCCTTTCTGTCCGTGCTCGGCAATCTGGCGCCGCTGGGTTGGCCGCTGGCGTTGGCTGTGGTGGGCGCGAGCCTGATCAGCACGGGGTTGAATATCGATCAGGCGGTCAACGGTAAAAGCGCCCAACAACGCAGGCGAGGTATTTTGGGCGCCATCGCCAGCGCTATTTATCTGTTCTTGAACCTGCCGCTGCTGACGCGCATGGGGACTGATGTCAGGCCGTCCATGGCGGCACAAAGCCCGTTGGGGCTAGACGCAGGTGCCGATGCGATGCCGGCTCTCCTGGCGACCGATCCGTTGTCGGGCATGAGCGACAACGTCGTCCTCGAATCGCTGGCGCCCGTGTTGGAGGAAGGGCCCTACCAAGGGTCATACCGGCTGAGCAGTGGCGAAGCATGGGCGGTCATCGAAGGGCGAGCGCATCGTTTGAACTTCGATCAAAGCCTGGACAGCTGGGTCATCATCGATCCCCAGAACCCGTTTGCGTTCCATGGCAGATGCCCGGTCCGCTTCAGTGTGCAAGGCGGCTGGGAACGGCTTCCGATCCCGGGCTTGTCTGGCGGTGCACCCATGGACGCCGGCGCCGTGACGATCAGTCCGCCGCCCACGACGGCCATTGCCAATGTGCAATCGGCGTTCTGGGACCGCTTCATGCAGCTCAACCTTTTCGATGAGCAGCTTTATTCGGAGGCGGCGCTGGCCCGGCAAAAGGCAGTGGTCGAGGTGTTCTGCATGGAGCCCGAAGAAGTTATCGCCACCGATTCCGAGGGTGAAGACGTGCATTTTGATGAGTGGGGGGCCAAGCATCGCGTGTTCAAGACCGCAGACGGTGAATATGTCGGTGCTTCCATCAAGCATTACACCCATGAGGACGAGGCGTATAACCGGTTCTTGCGAACCGGCGTGGCGACCTATTCCGATCAAGTGGCGCTGGTGCAAAGGCTTGCCGAGGACGTCACCACGCTGGGGTACAACAATGACGTCGCGCTGTATCGAGGCGGCAGCGGGGCGCGTGGTACGTCGGGCGCCTTCTTCCGTACCGGCGACGTCAGCGTGGGCGATGTGCTGGTCAACACCGATATCACCTCATTCAGCGAAAACCCCTATCAGGCGCGCACCTTTGCCAGCAGTCAGGGCGGCGCCCATGCCAGTGCCACGAGTGCGCCGATCCGCTTTGACGACACCAGCGTGGTGTTCGTACTGCCGGAAAAACAGTACTTGAGCGCAACCCCGATCGCACCGTTCTCTGCGAGTCCGGAAGAGGCCGAGGCTATTTTTTTACCCGGCCACTACTTTCAGATCGACAGCATCGAACACGTCATCGGGACGTTCTACCGGTTCATAAAAGTCCAGCTGCGTGAAGTCACCGGGCCAGTCACGGGCCGAAAATTGCTCGACATGCGGACCGCTGAGCCTTTCAGTCGCCAGGGTTATGTGACGCGATTGGGAAGTGCCGGGCGGGTGCTGGTCGATCGTTTCTTTCCGATTCAACAACCCTGAACAGCCTGCACATTTCGTAAGCAATAATTATCTATGGCGGCCCTGCGTGCCTGTCGGTGGACTCTACGGACTCACTCACTGACAGGATGTCGGGTTATGAAAGACAGAAAGGATACGACCGCTCTGGAGCGCAGGGCTGACGAGCTTCGGCGCAGTCGCGACATGTCGCGAGTCTCGGGCTGGCGTGACCAGAGAGGCGAGGACTGGGAAGACAGTGGCTGGAATGAGCCACGTGTGCCGCGCGACGAAAACGGGTGGCCCATCGAGCCGGCGCCCGGGGACGAAGTCGACGCTGACGCCATGCTGCTGAGAGACTGGCTCGATCAGCAGCACGTCATCTACGAGTCGCCGCGTGAGTATGCACGCACCCAAGCGCAAGCCTATCTGTTCCAGCATGTGTTCGAAGAGACGGATCCGGACGAACTGCTGATGACCACGCTGTACATCAATCAATGGGAGAAGGAACCGGGCCGGGCAAAGGTTGCTTATTCCATGACCCTGACCGAGGCCTTCATGCGGGACTGGCAGCAAAACGGCAACGGACAGTTCTTCAATCATCTCGGGCACTTGAGTCCTTACAAGGAAGGCGGACATCCGGCGCGCGTCGTTGAGGGACGCCTGGACCTCGGACCGTGCCGGGCTTATGAGGCGATTTATCGCAAGACCAGCCCCCAGCGCTATGACCGATCGACCCATATGGCGATCGATCCACAGGACTTCAAACGATATGTGTGGGACTTCGATTTGCAGTCCCACTATCAGGACTCGCTCAAGCGCTTCTGGCATCGCCATGGTGATGACTACAACCTGTTGATCAAAGCTGCGCTGTTGAAATCCGCTTTCGTACAGCATCAGGAGGGTTCCCTGAGCGCTGAGGATAAAGAGCTGGTCTTGCGAGCGCTTGGCCTGACGCCGGATCAGACCTGGGACGAATTGACGTTCAGAGCATTCGCCGACGCGCCTTTGCCCCATGACGTGACGATTCGGGAATTGATTCTGTATCGGTACGTCGCCACTGACATCATCGTCATCAGAGACGAACACACCGACAGGCTGGTGATGTACATCCCTGGCAACTCGTCGCCCCTTCACGCCTTCCAGCATCTTTCCGAATTACGAAGCTGGATTGCGCTGCAGTGCCAGGGGCCACGTCGAAGGAAGGCCCTTGAAGGGCATTTCAAGGTGGAAGACGTCGCCGACGGTTTCACCTACACCGGACTTCACCAGACCCTGGCAGGACTCGCAGCGTTTCCGCACAAACTTGATGTGAAAACGGGGCATTGGGACCCGGCGAAGATCATCCATCTCGGCGATGCCCTTTCGCCCTGGCCTTTTTCCCACTTCAAAAACAACGTGCAGAGCCGACTTGAATCCGACGGCAATCAACTCATCCGTAGCCAGGCGGATTACAACAAAGAGATATCGGCTGAGGTGTTGTACTGGGCCGTAACAGTGACCGGTGTTGTCGCGATGGCGGTGCCGGCGCTCTGGATTCCACTGGCCGCAATGTCCGTGGCGCTGGTCGGGCTTGGCATCGATGAGGTCATTGAAGGCAGGACCCTTGAAGAGCGGCAAGACGGCGTGGACCGCATTGTGTTCGGCGTTCTGAATGCGGCACCCGCTGTCATCGGCGGAGCAGCGGCTTCGAGCAGGCTGGCGGCGGCTGCCACCCGTGTGGCGGAAGAGACGGCCTCTGATGCTGTGGATGAAATCGGGCAAATGATTGCTGATCGAAGTCCCGAGGAAAAGGCGGTGGCTGTTCAGCAGCAACAACGAGCGCAGGCTGAAAGTATTGAAGAGGAACTGTCGCAGGCGAGCGAGTCGGCGAGTGATCGCCAGGCACGGCTGAGTCAGGAAGAGCAGGATCGCATCGAGCTCAAAGCCCATCGCATCAATACGTACGACCGCATCAAAGCGTTTGGCGTGGAGCCGGAGGGTTTGCGTTTGCTGCAGCCGGCCCTGAGAGCGTCGCTGGCCCGCTTCGAATACGGGGCCGCGCTGGGTGACATCCCTGGCGCCTGGCAAGTGGACGACCTTGGAGCCGTCTATAAAGTCGAGCATCCCGCCCCCGGGGAGACAGCTTACTTCGCCCGTGTGCACGCGAAGGTGTATCCAGTGGAGCCCGTCGAGAAGGTCGGGCAGTACCGCATCTTCTCGGCGGAGGATCCGCAGGTGAAGGGGCCCTACGTTAAACCCGCGAGTGGTTTCTATTCCGACGTTGACCTGCGTCCCGGCCTGCGCGGCGGCGCCAGTTTCATTGAGGAATCGCCCCAGACGGCACTGCCGGGCGAACGGGGTGAAATCACACTCACGCGCGCCCAGCCACCCGTGACGGTCGAGATCCCCATGGACGGCATCGAAATGAGGTGGGTAGAGAACGAGGAAGGAAAGCAGGTACTTCGATATTTCGCCAACAACGTTCCTGAGGGGACCAAGGTCGCTTACAACGCTGAGGTAGCCTGCTGGGAATCGAGTAACGAACGGTTTCTCTGGCTGGACAATAAGGGCCGCTGGCGCACAGGGACCGAGACGGATTATCTGAGGGTCAGGGATAACTTGAGGGCAGGGGTGGGTGACGTGTTTTACACCTTCCGGCGCCTGCCGGGTGTTCCTGCCAATGCAGAGCCGGTCGAGCAGATGGTGCACCAGGTCTGGCTGGGCCGGCGGTTGCCGAGTGAATCGCTCATCGAAAACATCAAATCCAACATGCGAATCAGTCCCGAGCTTAAGTTCACGATGCATGTGGATATTGACGACACGGCAGAGGTAGAGGGTCTGTCCCCTCAAGCGCAGTTGCAGGGGGCGTTCGCTGAATTTCCCAATATGACCATTTCCAGGCTGCAGGATGAGCCCTTCTTCGAGGGCTTCATGAACGACCCGCACACCTCGACAGCGTTTTCCTGCTTTCGCCGAGGAGAATTGGAAAACTTTGCCGCAGCCTCGGATATCTTGAGGTATCGATTGATCAGGGAGTACGGCGGCATCTACATGGACTGCGACGACGTCATCGGTCGCTCATTCTCGGGAGCCGAGCTGCTGGCGGGACCCCATGACGTGCTGGTGGGCGGCACACTGGAAAGCCCGACGTTGTCGTTCAAAGGCCCCGGTAACAGTCATTTCGCGAGCCGCCCCGGCAATCCCGTGTTCAGGGAAATGGAGCGGGAAATTCATACCCGGTTCACCAGACAATACGCCGCCCTTGAAGCGTTGACGTCTTCCCGACATCAATCCAAGGCGGCGATGACCGCCTACATGACGCAGATCTCGGAAGTCACGGGGCCCAGGTTGTTTCTGGATGTACTCAAGGAAACCCGGCCGGATTATGCCGACCTGCTCGACGACGGGTTCAAAATGGATACCAATGTCTACGCGTCCGAATACTACAAACGCTTGAATCGGGTAAAAGAGTTTTATCGCCCGTTTGCTTCACGGTTCAGAATCTTTCCGGGCGCCGAAAACTCTTGGAAGGCACCAGGGGCTTGAATCAACGCTTAGCGCGAGCGAGTCGCTGCGGCTGTCATGTGGCGGACTTAAAACCAGCCCGCCTGCATCGACAGACAAGCGTCATCCCGGCGCTCAAGAATCGCCAGCTCATGATGGCAACCCGGTACTTCCCACGTCAGGAAGTACCGGGCGGCCTGCAACTTGCCCTTGTAGAAGTCAGTGTCGGCTTCGTTGTTCTTCTCCAACCCCTCCTGCGCACGAATCGCCTGTTCCAGCCAGCGCCAGCCAATCACCGCGTGCCCGAACGCTTTCATGTACAGCGCCGAGTTGGCCAGCGTCGCGTTGACCTTGCCCTGGCTCAGATCGGTCAGTAGGCCGAGGGTCACCGCTTGCAGGCGAGCGACCAGTTGCTCCAGCGGTTGGCGCAATAACGTCAGCGATTCATGGGCCTGGGCCCGCTCGCAGGTGTCGGCGATCAGACGAATCAGTTGCTTGAGCCCGGCGCCTCCGTTTTGCGCCAGTTTCCGTCCCAGCAGATCCAGGGACTGAATGCCGTGGGTGCCTTCATGAATCGGGTTCAGGCGGTTGTCGCGGTAGTACTGCTCCACCGGGTACTCACGGGTGTAGCCATGGCCGCCGAGAATCTGGATCGCCAGTTCGTTGGCCTTTAGGCAGAACTCCGAAGGCCAGGATTTGACGATGGGCGTCAGCAGGTCAAGCAGCTCGTGGGCGTGTTTGCGCACGTCCTCGCTGTCGCCCGTCTGCGTGTCGTCGAACAGCCGAGCGGCGTAAAGGCCCAGGTCGAACGAACCCTCGACGTAGGCTTTTTGCGTCAGCAGCATGCGTTTCACGTCGGCGTGCTGAATGATGGACACCGGCGCCCCGTCCGGTGACTTGCTGTCAGGCAGTCGGCCTTGCGGACGTTCGCGGGCGTATTCCAGCGAGTACAGGTAACCGGCATAACCCAGCATCACCGCGCCCATGCCGACGCCGATGCGTGCCTCGTTCATCATCTGAAACATGCAGCTCAGGCCCTGATGCGGCTTACCCACGAGATAGCCGACGCAGTTGCCGTTGTCCCCGAAGTTCAGCGCCGTGGAGGTGGTGCCGCGCCAGCCCATCTTGTGAAACAGCCCGGCCAGAATGACGTCGTTGCGCTCACCGAGACTGCCGTCGTCGTTAACCAGAAACTTCGGGACGATGAACAGGGAAATGCCTTTCACCCCCGCGGGTGCGTCGGGCAGTTTGGCGAGGACCAGATGGATGATGTTTTCGGACAGTGGGTGATCGCCGCCCGAGATAAAAATCTTGTTGCCGCGCAGGCGATAGCTGCCGTCTTCCGCAGGCTCGGCGCGTGTGCGGATGTCCGACAGCGACGATCCAGCGTGGGGTTCGGTCAGGGCCATGGTGCCGAAAAAGCGGCCCTCGATCATCGGTTGCAGAAAGCGCCGCTTTTGCTCGTCGGTGCCGAAGTTTTCAATGAGATTCGCCGCGCCCATGGTCAGGAAGGGGTACGACGCCGTCGCGGCATTGGCGGACTGGAAATGGGCAAAGCAGGCCTGAGACAGCAGGGTCGGCAGTTGCATGCCACCGGCGTCGAAGTCCCGGGCGGCGTTCAGAAACCCAGCCTCGAGAAAGGCGTCCACGGCGGGTTTCACTTCCGGAATCAGCACCGCTGCGCCGTTCTCGTAGCGCGGCTCGTTCTCGTCGTTTTTGCGGTTGTGGGGCGCGAAGTATTTCTCCGCGATGTTGCGCGCCGTGCTGATCGCTGCATCGAAGGTTTCCCGGCTGTGCTCGGCAAAACGCTCGCGCCGAGTCAGCGCTTCTGCGTCCAGCACTTCATACAGCTCGAAAGCCAGATTGCGGGAACTGAGCAGCGTCTCGAACATAGCGGCGTACCTTTCTTGGGAATGCCGTCGAGTCTAGGGGCGAGGAGAAGGGGTGAACAGGATGATTGATGCGGGTGATGGGGCGCTCAAACGGCCACCAAACGGCAAGAATGCATCGGCGCCATCGCAAAACGGATGGCGCCCGCACTGGCTTCTTCCCGGCTGAAGCCGATTCCACTGAATAGCGCGTGCACTGAGTGGGACCGGCTTTGGCCGCGAAGGCCTCTAGCCGATGGTCATGAGGCTCGCATTACCGCCCGCTGCCGCGGTGTTGACGCTCAGTGCACGCTCAATCACCAGACGCTCCAGCGCAATGTTGGTTTCGCCTTTGGAAAGCCCGTGAACGCCGATGATCGCGCCGCTGCGTTGAGCGACCTGTTCGCAGATGGCGCGCAGTTGATCGGAATCGCCATGGTGCAATACCGCGTCAATGGCGACCGCGTCCTTGTTCCAGTCGGCAACCAGCTTGATGCGCGACTGCACATCCTTCGGCAGACGATTGCGCAGCGACTTGGCCGGTTCAACGTCCGGCACGATTGCCATACTGCCCACCGCCATCACTGCGGCCAGTTGCGCCAGCAGATCCGTCTCATCTTCGGCCAGACACAGCACGTGCTCACGCGGCAGGATGCTGTAGCTGTTGCGCTCGCCGGTCGGGCCCATGAGCGTGCGGGTCACGCCGCTTTGGGATTGCTCGGCGAACTGGCTGCATAACACCTCCAGATCGCTGAGTTGTTGGCTGCTTGCCCAAGCCTTGAGTGCATGCAGCGGCTTGAGCATCGCCTCCTGCATGCGGATGTCCGGCGCCTGTTGCGCATCGCGGGCGGCGAAGGATTTCTGCACGGCATCGGCGGGACGCGTCGACAGCAAACGGTAGAGATACAGCGGGCCACCGGCTTTCGGGCCGGTGCCTGACAAACCTTCGCCACCAAACGGTTGCACACCCACTACGGCGCCGACGATGTTGCGGTTGACGTACATGTTCCCGGCGTTGACGTTGTCGATCACCTTGGCGATGGTCTCGTCGATGCGCGTGTGTACGCCCAATGTCAGGCCATAACCGGAGGCGTTGATCTGCGCGATCAGTTGATCCAGCTCACGACGCTTGTAGCGCACGACGTGCAGGACCGGGCCGAAGATTTCCCGTTGCAGTTCGTCGAAGCTGTCCAGCTCAATCAGCGTCGGCATCACGTAGGTGCCGCGCTTGATCTCGTCGCTGTCGGCAATGGCGACTTGATACACATTACGGCCTTTGTCGCGCATGGCCTGAATGTGTTTCTCGATGCCGGCCTTGGCTTCCTGATCGATCACCGGGCCGATGTCCACCGACAGGCGCTCCGGGTTGCCGAGGCGGCTTTCGGCCATTGCGCCTTTAAGCATCTCGATGACGCGGTCCGCTGAATCTTCCTGCAAGCACAGCACACGCAGTGCGGAGCAGCGTTGGCCGGCGCTGTCGAACGCCGAGGACACCACGTCGATGACCACTTGTTCGGTCAGCGCCGAGGAGTCGACGATCATCGCGTTCTGGCCACCGGTTTCGGCAATCAGGGGAATCGGCCGGCCCTGAGCATCGAGACGGCCGGCGACGTTGCGTTGCAGCAAGCGAGCGACTTCAGTGGAGCCGGTGAACATGACACCCTTGACGCGATCATCGCCGACCAGCCGTGCGCCGACGGTTTCACCGCGGCCCGGCAGCAGTTGCACCACGCCTTCGGGTATACCGGCTTCGAGCAAAATGCGGACGGCCTGCGCGGCGATCAGCGGTGTCTGTTCGGCGGGTTTGGCGAGGACCGGGTTACCGGCCGCCAGGGCTGCCGCCACCTGACCGCTGAAAATCGCCAGCGGGAAGTTCCACGGGCTGATGCACACCACAGGGCCCAACGGGCGGTGAGCGTCGTTGCTGAAATCGTTGCGTGCCTGCACCGCGTAGTAGCGCAGGAAATCCACAGCCTCGCGCACTTCGGCGATGGCGTTGGCGAACGTCTTGCCGGCTTCGCGAGCCAGCAAGCCCATCAGCGGTTGTATTTCGGCTTCCATCAGGTCCGCGGCGCGCTCAAGGATTGCGGCACGTTCGGCCGGCGGCGTCGCCTGCCAGATCGGTCCGGCGCTGAGTGCGCTGAGCAGGGCGTTATCGACGTCTTCCAGGCTGGCTTCCTGTACGTGGCCAACGACGTCACGCAAATCGGACGGGTTCAGGACCGGCGTTTCAGTGCCAGCGCTGACCGGGCTGCCCAGCATCGGGCCCGCCTTCCAGTCGTTGTGCGCCGTGGCGAGCAGGGCAGAAGACAGCGATGCCAAACGATGTTCGTTGGCCATGTCGATGCCGGCGGAGTTGGCGCGATCGCTGCCGTACAGGTCGCGCGGCAGCGGAATGCGTGGATGCGGCAGGCCGAACCCGCCTTCCTGGGTGGCCATGCGCTCGATGCTGGACACGGGATCGGCAACCAGTTCCTGAATGGATATCGACTGGTCAGCAATGCGGTTGACGAAGGAGGTGTTGGCGCCATTTTCCAGCAGTCGACGCACCAGATACGCCAGCAGCGTTTCATGGGTGCCGACCGGTGCGTACACGCGGCACGGTCGGTTCAGCTTGCCATCGGCGACTTTGCCGACGACCTGTTCATACAAGGGTTCGCCCATGCCGTGCAGGCACTGGAACTCGTACTGACCGGGGTAATAGTTCTGACCGGCGATGTGGTAGATGGCCGACAGCGTATGGGCGTTGTGGGTCGCGAACTGCGGGTAGATGACTTCCGGCACCGAGAGCAGTTTGCGGGCGCAGGCGATGTAGGAAACGTCGGTGTAAACCTTGCGCGTGTAGACCGGGTAGCCTTCCAGGCCCTCGACTTGGGCGCGCTTGATTTCACTGTCCCAGTACGCGCCTTTCACCAGACGGATCATCAGGCGATGGCGGCTGCGGCGGGCCAGGTCGATGACGTAGTCGATCACATAAGGGCAGCGCTTCTGATACGCCTGGATCACGAAACCGATGCCGTTCCAGCCGGTCAGTTGCGGTTCGAAGCACAGGCGTTCAAGCAGGTCCAGCGACAGCTCCAGGCGATCGGCTTCTTCGGCGTCGATGTTCAGGCCGATGTCGTATTGCTTGGCCAGCAAGGTCAGCGACAGCAGGCGTGGGTACAACTCATCCATCACGCGCTCGTACTGCGCCCGGCTGTAACGCGGGTGCAGCGCGGACAATTTGATGGAGATGCCAGGGCCTTCATAGATGCCGCGACCGTGGGAGGCTTTGCCGATCGAGTGGATGGCCTGCTCGTAGGACGCCAGGTATTTCTGCGCGTCGTGCTCGGTCAGGGCCGCTTCGCCGAGCATGTCGTAGGAGTAACGGAAGCCTTTAGCCTCGAACTTGCTGGCGTTGGCCAGAGCTTCGGCGATGGTCTCGCCGGTGACGAACTGCTCGCCCATCAGGCGCATGGCCATGTCGACGCCCTTGCGGATCATCGGCTCGCCGGACTTGCCGATGATGCGGCTCAGCGAGGAGGTCAGGCCCGCCTCGTTGTGGGTGCTGACCAGTTTGCCGGTCAGTAACAGGCCCCAGGTGGCGGCGTTGACGAACAGCGACGGGCTGTTGCCGAGATGCGGGTGCCAGTTGCCGGTGCTGATCTTGTCGCGGATCAATGCGTCGCGGGTGCCTTTGTCAGGAATGCGCAGCAGGGCTTCGGCCAGGCACATCAGCGCCACGCCTTCCTGCGATGACAGCGAGAATTCCTGCAGCAGGCCCTGGACGATACCGGCGCGGCCACCGGCGCTCTTCTGGTTGCGCAGCTTTTCAGCGATCGACGCCGCCAGCTTGTGGGTTGCATCGGCCATTGGCGCAGGCAGGCGCGCCTGCTCGATGAGCATCGGCACCACTTCAGGCTCGGGACGGCGGTAGGCGGAGGTGATGGCGGCGCGCAAAACAGACTGGGGAAGGATGCTTTCGGCGAATTCGAGGAACGCCTGATGGGCGTTGTCGGCGGGCAGATCACCCTGATCATCGGCGTCTTTGCCACCCTGACCACTGAGTTCATTCAGGGTCGCACCGCCCTCGAGCTTCTCCAGATAATTGAAGATCGCCTGCTTGATCAGCCAGTGGGGCGTCCGGTCGATGGACTGCGCCGCCGCTTTCAATCGCTCGCGGGTGGGGTCGTCGAGTTTGACACCGAGGGTGGTGGTGGCCATTTCTTATCCTCATGACAGCCACGGTCATGTGGCTTAGCTGCGGCAAGATTAGCCGCGGGATCGAAAGGGTGCAACCGGGTGCAACCGCTTTTTTCAAAGTGTTTCCAAAGTGCCCTGTATTGAGTCGAGCTGGCCTGGCCTCGCCCGGTTCGGGTGCCTGCTTGGCCAAGGCTCTAGCTGGCTGTTGCCCTGCAAATACGGGGTATATGGCACTTTGATCTAAATTGTAAAAAAGCCATGGAGTGGCGTTTTTCGGGTTGCACCTGCGTCAGAGTGTCCTCTAGGATGCGCCGCTTTGGTGCATTCAAGCGGTGTGCAGCGGCGAGGTTCTCGCCAGCCCGCAACACACGCGAGCGGCCAATCGCGAACCTGATGCCTCAGGAGGACTTCGCTCTGCTCGCGCCTATAAAAACAACGCCGGAACCTAACCGATGAGTGTCAGCAACCCTACCTTGATCACTTTCGTGATCTACATCGCCGCGATGGTCCTCATAGGACTCATGGCCTACCGCTCCACCAATAATCTCTCGGACTATATCCTCGGCGGGCGCAGCCTCGGCAGTGTGGTCACGGCCCTTTCGGCCGGTGCATCGGACATGAGCGGCTGGTTGCTCATGGGGCTGCCGGGCGCGATCTACATGTCCGGTCTCTCGGAAGGCTGGATCGCCATCGGGCTGATCGTCGGCGCCTACCTGAACTGGCTGTTCGTTGCCGGTCGCCTGCGGGTACAGACCGAGCACAACGGCGATGCGCTGACCCTGCCGGATTACTTCTCCAGCCGCTTTGAAGACAACAGCGGTCTGCTGCGGGTGATTTCCGCCATCGTGATTCTGGTGTTCTTCACGATCTACTGCGCTTCCGGCATCGTCGCTGGCGCGCGGCTGTTCGAGAGCACCTTCGGCATGTCCTACGAAACCGCGTTGTGGGCAGGCGCTGCGGCGACGATTGCCTACACCTTCGTCGGCGGCTTCCTGGCAGTCAGCTGGACAGACACCGTACAAGCGACCCTGATGATCTTCGCGCTGATCCTTACGCCCATCATCGTGCTGCTGGCGACCGGTGGCATCGACACCACGTTCATGGCCATCGAAGCCCAGGACCCGAGCAACTTCGACATGCTCAAGAACACCACCTTCATCGGCGTCATTTCGCTGATGGGCTGGGGCCTGGGCTACTTCGGTCAGCCGCACATCCTGGCGCGCTTCATGGCCGCTGACTCGGTCAGGTCGATCGCCAAGGCCCGTCGCATTTCCATGACCTGGATGATCCTCTGCCTGGGCGGCACCGTCGCGGTGGGCTTCTTCGGCATCGCCTACTTTTCGGCGCACCCTGAGGTGGCCGGTCCGGTGACTGAAAACCACGAGCGCGTCTTCATCGAGCTGGCCAAGATCCTGTTCAATCCGTGGATTGCTGGCGTTCTGCTTTCGGCCATTCTGGCGGCGGTGATGAGCACGCTGAGCTGCCAGTTGCTGGTCTGTTCGAGTGCGCTGACCGAAGACTTCTACAAAGCGTTTTTGCGCAAAAGCGCGTCCCAGGTTGAGCTGGTGTGGGTCGGCCGGGCCATGGTGCTGTTGGTGGCGCTGATTGCGATCGCCCTGGCGGCGAACCCGGAAAACCGCGTGCTGGGTCTGGTCAGCTATGCCTGGGCAGGCTTTGGCGCCGCGTTCGGGCCGGTGGTGCTGATCTCGGTGATCTGGAAGGGCATGACCCGCAACGGCGCACTGGCGGGGATTCTGGTCGGCGCGATCACGGTCGTGGTGTGGAAGCATTTCGAACTGCTGGGCCTGTACGAGATCATCCCCGGCTTCATCTTCGCCAGCATCGCCATCGTGCTGTTCAGCGTAATCGGCAAAGGCCCTACGCCGGGCATGCTGACGCGCTTTGAAGCAGCGGAAAAAGAATACAGGGCGGCATAAGGGCTGCCTGCTCAAGAGCCCGAGCGACACAAGCGCTCGGGCTCCCTTGCGAGCGCATCAGCTCTTGTTGTGGTCGGCGTCCAGGTTGAAGAACATGGTCTTGCCGCCTTCGCTGGTGTAGCCCGTGTTGTCCTGGGTGTAGACCCCGGCCTTGAAGTACAGCTGCTGTTTGCTCCAGGTGGCGCTGATCCGGTCGTTCCAGGCCATGCCGTGGGCGGTCACGCTGAGCAACCCGGCTTTATTGAGGTGGATGACGTAATTGAACGTCTCGTTCAGGCTCACGTTTTCCGCCACCGTGATCACGCGCGCTTTTTTGTCGGTGGGGTGGTAGCGGACCTTGGCGACGATGTTGCCCATGTGCGTCGCTTCCAGGTACTGATATTCGAGCTTCAACAGCGGCTGCGTGCTGTCGTAGACGTGGATCTGACCGATGACGACCCTGCCTGAAGATGGCACCTGGAGAACCTTGAGCTTGGCATTCAGATAATTGTCGGCGTCCTGGTAGTACCAGTTGTGCAGCGTGCCGTTGGACCAGGTCTCGCGTAATTCGGTGCGCGGATAGATCGCGTTGGCGGTCTTGCTTCCGGTAACCGGAGCCCAGAATGTGATGTTCGATGAGCCGGACTTGAAGTATTTGCCGTCGTAACCTTGAAGCAGTTGTTGTGTCTCGATGGTGGCGGGGGGCGAGCCCACTGGAATGCTCAGATTCCACGTTCCCAAATCAATCATGTCTAGTCGTCCGATATGTCTCATTGCCAGCAAAGTTGCGGGCGAAAGGGGGTTGGGGGCGGCTTTTTATACGGTTCCACGGCGCATTTGTTAACGCGAATCTGTCGGATGGTTGACGTCAAAGTGCCGCTATCTTTGCTGCAGCTCAGGGTGTTCCTGACATTGAGCGCCGTTACCGTTAGTCGGTTGGATGGCACTTTTCGAATCGCACTGCTATGGCTGCCTTCTTTTTTCTCCAATCGAAGCTAGAGTAATGGCCAATCAGTCCATCAGCGGGGCCATTCCCCGGGCAGTAAAGTGAATGATAAGTAGCAGCATGGAATGCGCGCAGTCCCTGCCACCCAGTGGCAAATCAGTATTGTTGGTTGTTGACGATTACCCGGAAAATCTGGTGACCATGTGCGCGGTACTGCAGCGCCAGGACCGGGAAATCATCACCGCCGCCTCAGGCATGGAAGCGTTGGGTATTTTGCTGGACCGAGATGTCGATCTGGTGCTGCTGGATGTGCAGATGCCGGACATGGATGGCTTCGAAGTTGCCCGCCTCATGCGCGGCAGTCTGCGAACGCGATTGACGCCGATCATCTTCCTCACCGCCAACGAACAATCCCGCGACTCGGTGCACAAGGGTTACGCCAGCGGCGCAGTCGATTACCTGTTCAAACCCTTCGATCCCAATATTCTCAGGCCCAAGGTTCAGGCGCTTCTGGAGCAGCAGCACAATCGGCGTGCCCTGCAGAAGCTGAGCCGCGAGCTGGAATCGGCGCGGGCGTTCAACGCCTCGGTGCTGGCCAACGTGGCCGAAGGCATCCTTGTCGTCACCGAAGACGGCGTCATCAGTTTCGCCAATCCGGCGATCTGCCGGTTGCTGGGCATGACCGACGGCGAGCTGCGCGGCACCGGGTTGTGCACCTACCTGCACGAGCCCAGCGTTGGCGAATGGGCAGATTCCGGCTTTTATCATCACTATCGCCGTGCCGATACCTATCGCGTCCATGACGCCGTGCTGCGAACGCCCGAGGGGCGTCAGGTCCCGGTCGCATTGTCCTGCGCGCCGCTGCCCGCCGAGCAGCGCGCGATGGTGCTGAGCGTGCTCGACATGTCAGTGGTGCGTGACCTCTATCGTCAGCTCGAACATCAGGCCGTGACGGACTCCCTCACCGGGCTGCTCAACCGCCGCGGCTTTTATCAGACCGTCGAAGGGATGCTGTTGCGCAACGAGCATGCGGGCAAATACCTGGTCGTGTTGTACCTGGACCTCGACGGCTTCAAGGATGTGAATGATTCGCTGGGTCATGACGCCGGCGATCAGGTGTTGCAGTGGGTCGGCGCGCAACTGAAAGACTGCCTGCGTCCTTACGATGTGCTTGCGCGCATGGGCGGCGACGAGTTCGTGGTGGTCATCGACGGACTCGACTTCCCCGAACACGCTGCGAAGGTGGCCGAAAAGCTGATCGAGAGGGTGTCTGCCCGGCGCATGATTGACGGGGTCGAAGCCACACTCGGCGCGAGTATCGGCATCGCGGTCTACCCGGACTGCGGCACCAATCTGGATGGCCTGCTGCGCGCGGCGGACATTGCGATGTACGAAGCCAAGCGCGCAGGGCGTCAGCAATACCGCTTCTTCGATCAGTACATGAATGGCCGCGCACGCTCCCGTCTGATGCTGGAAGAGAGCGTGCGCACGGCGATCGATGGCAAAGACTTTTCCATGGTCTATCAGCCGCAGGTCAACGTGGTCACCGGCAAGACGCGGGGTTTTGAAGCGCTGCTGCGCTGGCATCATCCTGACGCGGGCGATGTGCCGTCAGGCGTGTTCATTCCGCTGCTGGAGGAGACGCGTCTGATCAACAAGCTCGGTGGCTGGATTTTCGAGCAGGGTGCGGCGCAGCGCCAACGCTGGAGCGACGTCTTCCCGGACGATCTGGTCATGAGCGTCAGCGTGAGCCCTGCGCAATTCAGCCTGCCGAATCTGGCGGCCGAGTTGCAGCGCGCGATGCAGATACACGGCCTGAAACCCCGGCAACTGGAAGTCGAGATCACCGAGCCGTCGCTGGTCCACAACCTGGTTCACAGCCGCAAGCAACTGCAGGATCTGCATGACATAGGCGTGCGTGTGTCGCTGGACGATTTCGGCGCAGGCGACAGCTCCCTTGCCCATCTGCGCAACCTCGATCTGGACACCTTGAAGCTAGACCGGCACTTCATTGGCGGCATGCTGGGATCGTCCCGGGATCTGGCCGTCGCGCGCAGCATCATTGACCTGTGTCGCATGCTCGATATCGAGGTGATTGCCGAAGGCGTCGAAACCTACGAGCAGTATCAGTGGCTGGTCGACAACGGTTGTCAGATCATTCAGGGCTTCCTGATTGCTCATCCGATGCCGCCATTGGAGGCAGAGCGTTTTGTCGAGCCGGTCGATCTGCCGGTCGCGTTACAGCTGCTCGGGCAGGACTGACGCGGTAGACTCGCGTTTTTCCCGCGACCCGATCCGACCATGACTGTCACTACCCCCATGCCGCTCAAATACCTGCAGGCTTATCCCGAGGGCCTGCAGGATCAGGTTCGGCAGCTGATCTCGCAGGACCGGCTGACGGAGTATCTGCAGCAGCGCTACCCGGATCGTCACGAAATCCAGAGCGACAAGGCGCTGTACGCCTATGCGCTGGCGCTCAAGCAGGAATACCTGCGCAACGCGCCGAACATCGACAAAGTGCTGTTCGATAACCGCCTGGACCTGACCCACCGCGCGCTGGGCCTGCACACCACCGTGTCGCGGGTGCAGGGCGGCAAGCTTAAATCCAAGAAGGAAATCCGCGTGGCTGCGCTGTTCAAGGAGGCCGCGCCGCAGTTTCTGAAGATGATCGTGGTCCACGAACTGGCGCACTTCAAGGAGTCGGACCACAACAAGGCGTTCTATCAGTTGTGCGAACACATGCAACCGGGCTATCACCAGCTGGAATTCGACCTGCGCATCTACCTGACCTGGCGGGACATGCAGACGGCCGTGCGCTGATCAGCCGCTAGCGCTTTTCAAGGAAGTTTTAATGGACGTCAGCAAGACCAAGAGCAGTTTCTACCGCCGCCTGTATGTGGCGTATCTGATCGACAGCGGCATCGCCAGCAGCGTACCGGCACTGACCGACGTCACCGGCATGCCCCGTCGCACGGCCCAGGACACCATCGCGGCGCTGGCTGATCTGGACATCGTCTGCGAATTCGAACAACTGGATGGCGGCCGCAATCATGCCGGCGGTTACCGGATTCATGACTGGGGCGCAATTGACCGCCGCTGGATCGAGGACAATCTGCAGGCCATCAAGACGGTGCTCGGGTATCCGTGACGTCGTGTCGGGGGCGTTGATTCTAGAGCTTCCCGGCTAAAGCCGGTCCTGCGAGGGACATCGGGGTCCCCGCGCCGGATCAGTCCAGATCGCGACGCATGCTGATGTGCGGGATGCCGTCCTCGACGTACACCTCGCCCACCGGATTAAAGCCGTAGCGGCTGTAATAACCCTGCAAATGCGCCTGGGCCGAGAGAAATATCGGCTGGTCCGGCCACTGAAGTTCGGCGTGTTTCAGCGCCTGAACCATCAATTCATGACCCGTGCCCTTGTTGCGCATCGATGGTGCAGTCACCACGCGGCCAATGGTCACGTCACCGTTCTGCTGAATCGGGTCCAGCAGGCGCAGGTAGGCGACCAACTGATCATCCTGCCAAGCCATGAGATGGCAGGTATCGCCCAGCAAATCCTGGCCATCGACGTCCAGATACCAGCATTTCTGCTCCACCACGAACACCTGCGCCCTCAGTTGCAGAATGGCGTACAGCTGCTCTTTTCCAAGGTCGGTATGGTGTTTGCAAATCCAGTTGATAGACATGACGCCGGCCTGCGAGAAGAAGTGGATGCCGGATACTAAACGCATATCGGCGCAAGCCCAAATTCGCGGCGAGCAGGGCTCGACACTGATTCAATCAACGGCGCGTCATTTTGTTGAACTGCAGCACAAACATCGCAGTGTTATGAGTTGTGCAATGCGCAAAATGCGTCTTCACTGAAGGCCAGTTGCCACAAGGAAGCTGAGCATGTCGCGTTTGCTGTGCGCCGCAGGGCTGTTGGGAATGATGCTGATAGCCCAAGGCGCGGTCGCGCAGACATTGCGTCTCGCTGGCGATGCGTGGGCGCCTTATGCCGACGTGTCATTGCTGCACGACGGGCTTTCCACTGATCTGATTCGCACGGCCCTGGGCCGCGCCGGTTATGACACCGAATACGAGCAGGTCCCCTGGGCGCGGGCGATTCACGGGCTGAGCGAAGGGCGGTATGACATCGTCATCAACGCCTGGTACAGCGAAGACCGCACGCGCATTGGGGTTTTCTCTGCGCCATACCTGATTAACCGCCTGCTTTTTCTGAAACGCAAAGACGCCGCCATCGACTTTCAGAGCCTGTCGCAGCTGCACGGCTATTCCATTGCCGTCGTGCGCGGCTACGCCTATTCGCCCGAATTCGACGCCGATGCCGAGCTGAAGAAGGTGCCGGTTGCGAATTTCTCGACCTCTGTCAGGATGCTCGCGGCGCGCAGGGTCGACTTGACGGTGGAAGACGAGTACGCGGCGCGCTTTGCCCTCAATCGCGAGCCGGCTGACGTACAGGCCAGCGTTGAATTTCTGCCCAAGTCACTGAGCGAAAACAGTCTGCACATGCTGGTCAGCATCAAACGGGCGGATCATCAGCAGATCGTTCTGGATTTCGACAAGGCCATCGCCGACATGAAAGCCGACGGCACGTACGACAAGCTCATCAAGCTGCACGGTCTGTGAGGTCGGGTTCTTTGACGGGATCTTTGATCAAGTGCGCTGCGAGGGTGCGCAACGGCCCCAACTGACGGCAGATCAGCGCGAGTTGGGTTTGCACCAGCCGTTGGCCTTCGTCGATTTCTTCCGGCATCTGTTCCAGGCTCGTCGCCAGCGCCTCCTCAGCGTCGCTTTGCACCGCCACCGGCTCACGCATCGCCAGGCTCTGGGCGATTTCATCGATGCTCGCGGCAAGGCTGGCCCCGGCGCCCTCGATCAGCTGCTCGCGCACTTCGGGCGGCAGCGGTGCGTCCCGATGGGCCCCCAGGCCCGACAGATAACTGAGCAGCGTGTGCGACAGCACCAGGAAGCGGAAACCCACGTCGGCCTCTTTGCGGAAATGCCCGGGCTCCATGAGCATGTTGGCCAGCGTGGTGGACAGTGCCGCGTCGGCGTTATGGGCGTTGCGTCGGGCCAGTCGATAGGCCAGATCGTCGCTCTTGCCGTTCGCGTACTGCTGCATGATCTGGCGCAGGTAAATGCTGTTGCACGACAGCGTGTTGGCCAGCACCTTGTTCAGCCGGCGACCTTGCCAGTCCGGCAGGAACAGGAACACCGCCAGGCCGGCGATCAGGCTGCCCAGCAGCGTGTCCAGCAGGCGCGGCAGGAACACGCCGTAACCGTCGCCGACCTGATTGAAGCAGAACAGGATCATCACCGTGATTGCCGCCGTCGACAGCGTGTAGCGCGTGGTGCGGTTGACGAAGAACACCACGCCGGCCAGCACCGCGCACATCGATTGCAGGACCGGCGTGGTGATCAGGTCGAACAGAATCCAGCCCGCCGTCAGGCCAATGGCGGTGCCGATGATGCGCTGCCCGAGCTTGCGCCGCGTGGCGCCGTAGCTTGGCTGGCAGACAAACACCGTGGTGAGGATGATCCAGTACCCTTGGGACGGGTGGATCAGGTGAACCATGATGTAGCCGATGACCAGCGCCAATGGCAGGCGCAGGGCGTGACGGAACAACAGCGAGGTCGGCGTCAGTTGCAGGCGCAAGCGCGTCCAGACGTCCTTGAGGTTGCGCGGCGAGCGGTCCAGCAGACTGCTGTCGGTGGCGTCCGCCAGGGCGTCGGGGTTGCTCGCATCGCTGAGCAGCCGGTCAAGGGTGCCAAGGTTATTGGCCAGCGCCCGCAGCGAACGCAGCAGCCCGCGCCACGCCGGATTGCTCTGAATGCGCAGGTGTTCGAGGGAGGCGCGCAGGTCATTCAGTGCGTGGGCGAAGCTGTCGTCATAGATGAACGGCTGGCGCAGCTGGATCGACGCCGACAAGTCACGGCAGGCGCGACCTTGCTGGCGCAGCAGGCGCTGGCAGCGAAACAGCACGTCACTGTGGAAGAACGCTTCGGCCAGGGAGTTGTAGGGATAGTGCGACGAACTGGCACGTTCGTGGATGTCCTGGGCCAGAAAGTACAGCTTCAGGTAGCGGCTGACCTTCGAGCCGGGGCGGCCACTGCCCACACGGTTGAGGATGATTTCCTTGGTCACGTTGAGCGCACCGACGACCTTGCCGTTCTGTTTGGCAAGCTCCAGGCGCTTGGCTTCGATATCAAGGGTGCGAATCGGCTCGAACAGCTCTGATTTGAGCTTCAGGTACAGGCCCAGCTCACGAAACAGTCGGGCCAGGGCCTGCTGCACCGGCTGATTGGAAAACAGCATCTGCCACAGCACCGACAGCAGGCCGTACCACGCCGCACCTGCGACCAGCAGCATGGGTTCATGCCAGAAATCGGTGACTTCGCCGCCGCGCTGATCGACACCGATCATGGTGTAGACCGAGAGAATCAACGTCGCGTAGGCAATGGCGCCGTAGCGCTCGCCCAGCGCACCGAGCATCGTCAGGCAGAACGCCGCGAAAGCAAAGGCGCAGATGAACACCACGGGGTAGGGGAACAGCAGCTCCACGGACAGCGCCGCGATGCTGAAGCACACCAGCGTCACGGCCAGCGCATTGAGCCGGCCCTGCCAGCTGTCATCGGTTTCCGACAAGGCGCTGGCGATAATCCCGAGGAACAGCGGGATCAACTGAGACATCTCGTTCTGGTACCAGCACAGCGCCATGCTGCCGGTCAGCGCGATGAAAACCCGCACGCTGTAGGAAAACTTGTCCAGCGCCCAGAGACGGCGGAATGTATTGCGCAACGATGTCGATGCCATGAACGCTGACGGCCTTGTTCGCGATTGATTTTGCTGAGGGATATGTACAGCGCCGGATGCGCGCTGTACATCCGGTTAGCAAAATTTATTCCGGGGCGGATGCCAATACTTCGAGACGCACCTTGACCCCAAGGGTGCCTCTCTCATTTGCGACACGCACTTGTAGGAGCAATCGGATGTGACGACGGTCGCGAAGGCGCAAGGTCAGGCACTGAATGTGTATTGCCTGACCCGGCCTCTTCGCGACCGTCGTAAATTCCGATTGCTCCTACAGAGATCGCGTGCGTCTGTGACGTTGTAGGCTTGCTCGCAACGACTGCTCAGACGAACTGCGCCGCCGCATACGCCGAGGCCCAGGCCCACTGGAAGTTGAAGCCGCCCAGATGCCCGCTGACATCCAGCACCTCACCGACAAAATACAGCCCCGGTGATTTCAGGGATTCCATGGTCTTCGACGACACCTCGCGGGTGTCGATGCCGCCCAGTGTCACTTCCGCGGTGCGATACCCTTCGGTGCCCGCCGGTACCACTTGCCAGGTCGACAATTTAGCTGCGATGTCGGCCAGTTCAGCGTGGGTGTACTGCTTCATCGGCTTGGACACAAACCATTGCTCGGCAATCAGGTTGGCCATTTTCTTGGTGAAAATCTCGCCGAGCAGCGTCTTCAGTTCGCTGTTCGGGCGTTCGGCCTGTTGCTCGGTCAGCCAGTTGTGGGCGTCGTGGTCGGGCATCAGATTGATTTCGACCGTGTCGCCCGGCTGCCAGAAGGACGAGATCTGCAGAATCGCCGGCCCGCTCAAGCCACGGTGGGTGAACAGGATGTTCTCGCGAAAGCTGACGTCGTTGCAGCTCACCAGGCAATCGACCGACGTGCCGGTCAGCTCGGTGCACAGCTCTTTCAATTGATCGGTGATGGTGAACGGCACCAGGCCCGCCCGGGTAGGCAATAGCGTGTGGCCGAACTGCTTGCCGACCTGATAACCGAAACCGGTGGCGCCCAGCGTCGGAATCGACAGCCCGCCTGTGGCGATCACCAGCGACTCGCAACGGAGCTCGCCCAGGGTGGTTTTCAGCAGGTAACCGCTTTCGGTTTTCTCGATGCTCTGCACTGAAGTGTCCATATGCAGGCTCACGCCGGCGGTGTGGCATTCGGCGAGCAGCAGATCGAGGATGTCGCTGGACTTGTTGTCGCAGAACAGTTGGCCGAGTTTCTTTTCGTGGTACGGTACGCCGTGCTTGCCCACCAGTTCGATGAAATCCCACTGGGTGTAGCGGGCCAGCGCCGATTTGCAGAAATGCGGATTCTGCGAGAGGAAGTTGGCTGGCTCGGTGTACAGGTTGGTGAAGTTGCAGCGACCGCCGCCCGACATGAGGATTTTCTTGCCCGGCTTGTTGGCGTGATCGATCAACATGACCTTGCGCCCGCGCTGGGCCGCCGTGAATGCACACATCAAACCTGCGGCGCCGGCGCCGATGATCACAACGTCAGTAACGGGCAAAGCGGTGTCCTCGGAATATCGGGAAGAAGATCGTGGAATCTTTCAGCGATCAATGTTGATTCTGCTGACGCTTTCGCGAGCAAGGTGGAGCGCCACCCCGGTCGCTCCCACAGGGGTTGCGCGGCCTTGTAGGAGCGACCGGGGTGGCGCTCCACCTTGCTCGCGATCAGGGGGCGATGCGGTATTGCGGGTGTTTACAAGATCCGCACGCGCAACGATTTGCCCTTGATCTTGCCGTTGTTCAAACGCTCCAGCGCCTGCTTGGCCATGCTGCGTTCCACGGCGACGTAGGCCTGGAAATCAAAGATCGCGATCTTGCCCACCTGAGTGCCGGGAATGCCGGCTTCGCCGGTCAGCGCGCCCAGAATGTCGCCAGGGCGCAGTTTGTCTTTGCGGCCGGAACCGATGCACAGCGTGGTCATCGGTGGTAGCAGCTTGCCGCCTTCCTTGCGCTCCAGTTGGTCGTATTGCTGCCAGTTGAGCGGCGCTTTCTGCAGTTCTTCAACGGCGCGGGCGCGCTGGCTTTCGCCGGGGGCGACGAGGCTGACGGCGATGCCGGTCTCACCCGCACGACCGGTACGGCCGACGCGGTGAATGTGGATTTCCGAATCCCGCGCCAGTTCGACGTTGAGCACCATGTCCAGGCCATCGATGTCCAGACCGCGCGCAGCGACGTCAGTGGCCACCAGCACCGAGGTGCTGCGGTTGGCGAACATCGCCAGCACCTGGTCGCGGTCACGCTGTTCCAGATCGCCATGCAGGCCGACGGCGGACATGCCCTTGGCGGTCAGGTGATCGACCACTTCCTGAACCTGCTGCTTGGTGAAACAGAACGCCACGCAGGACTGCGGACGGAAATGATCGAGCACGCGGACCACCGCTTCGAGGCGTTGTTCCGGCGCGATTTCATAGAAGATCTGCTCGATCTGGCTGTCGGCGTGGAGCGCTTCGACTTTGACGGTCTGCGGGTCACGCATGAATTTCGAGGACAGCTGCTTGATACCGACCGGGTACGTGGCCGAGAACAGCAGGGTCTGGCGACGCTTGGGGGTCTGCTCGATGATGTCGGCGATGGCATCGTAGAAACCCATGTCGAGCATGCGGTCGGCTTCGTCCAGCACCAGCGTGTTCAGGCCGTCCAGTACCAGCGAACCCTTGCGCAGATGCTGCTGAATGCGACCCGGTGTGCCAACGATGATGTGCGCGCCGTGCTCCAGCGAGCCAATTTGCGGGCCGAAAGACACGCCGCCGCAGAGCGTCAGGACCTTGATGTTGTCTTCGGAACGCGCCAGACGGCGGATTTCCTTGGCCACCTGGTCGGCCAACTCACGGGTGGGGCAGAGCACCAGCGCCTGGCAGCCGAAGTAGCGCGGATTGATCGGATTGAGCAGGCCGATGCCGAATGCAGCGGTCTTGCCAGAGCCCGTCTTGGCCTGGGCGATCAGGTCCATCCCCTTGACGATCACCGGCAGGCTCTGCGCCTGAATCGGCGTCATCTCGGCATAACCAAGGGACTCCAGGTTAGCCAGCATGGCGGCGGAAAGGGGCAGTGAGTTAAAAGCGGTGTTAGTCACGGGACGGGCCTGCAAAACAAAATGTCGCGCAGTGTATCAGGTCGCGACCCCTGCCTTGGGGCCGCGCGCGATAAATGGTGAGTGAATCACGCCTCGATCTCGGGCTCCGGTTGCGGTTTGCGCGCCGGTGCTTCGGGGGCCATGCGGGGCGACAGCTGCAGGAAGATCGACGCCGCCAGCATCGCCAGCACGCCGACGCACAGGAAGGTCAGCTGAAACGCGCCGAGCACGTCGCTGACTTCACCCGTCGCCACGTCGTCGCTGAATCCGCCCAGCAAGGCGGCCGCACAGGCGACGCCAAGACTCAGAGACAACTGCGCGACCACCGACAGCAAACTGTTGCCGCTGGCGGCACTGGCGTCATCGAGGTCGATCAGCGTCACCGCGTTCATCGCCGAGAACTGCAGCGAGTTGACCCCGCCCAAAAACGCCAGATGAATGAGCAGCAGCCAGTACGGCGTGTTGGCCGTGACCAGCGCCATGCTCGCCAGCAGAATACCCAACAGCAGCGTATTACCGGTCAGCACGATGCGATAACCCAGTCGCTCGATGGCTTTGGTTGCCAGAGGCTTGGCGAACATCGCCGCGAGGGCCAGGGGAATCATGCTCATACCGGCGTGAGAAGGCGAGTAACCCAGGGCGACTTGCAGCATCAGCGGCAGCAGGAACGGCAGGGCGCCGCTGCCCAGTCGGGCAAACAGATTGCCCATGATGCCCACCGCAAAACTGCGGGTCTTGAACAACTGAGCGGAGAACAGTGGCGCTTCCACATGACTGGCGCGCAACCAGTACGCGGCGAGACAGGCCATGCCGCCGAACAGCAGCATCACCACCCGCAAGTGCGGCAAGTGCAGTTCGCCGAGACCTTCCAGCGCAATCGTGATCAGCACCATCGACGCGCCGAACAGGCCGAACCCCACCAGATCAAACCGCGTGCGTCCGCCGCCCTGAAGGTCGGGGATGAATTTGCGCACGGCAAAACACCCGAGAATCCCCACCGGAAGGTTGATCAGGAAGATCCAGTGCCAGCTCAGGTATTCCACCAGCCAGCCGCCGACCGTCGGGCCCATCAGCGGGCCGAGCAGGGCGGGCATGGTGATGAAGCTCAGGGTGCGTACCAGTTCGGTTCGGGGGTAGGCGCGCAGCACGATGAGCCGGCCGACGGGCATCATCAACGCACCACCTAGGCCCTGAATCACCCGCGCCCCGACCAGCATGCCGAGGGAGTTGGACACCGCACACAGCAACGAGCCAAAGCTGAACAACAGAATGGCGCTGAAGAAGATGCGCTTGATGCCGAAACGGTCGGAAATCCAGCCCGACGCTGGAATCAGCAGGGCGATGGTCAACATGTAAGCGATGATCACCGACTGCATGCGCAGCGGGTTTTCCGCCAGCGAGCCGGCCATGGACGGCAGCGCGGTGTTGAGGATCGTGCCGTCCAGGCTTTGCATGAAAAAAGCGATGGCGATGACCCATGGCATCCAGCGCAGGGTGCGGGCGTCCAGCTGCGGTGTTGAGGTCGGCATGTGGATCGAGGGTCCTTATGGTTGCGGGAAACGGGCCAATTAATTATCGGATGTAACTGCTGGGAGCACGGCCCCGGTAGAAGCTCTCACTGCTGAAGCACGGTCCTTGTGGGAGTGAGCTTGCTCACGAAGACGCCCTGACAACCGCCCCATCTCTGCAGCCTGATTGCCAGCATTCGCGAGCAAGTTCGCTCCCACACACAGAGCTCAGTGGCTGCCCGCCAGCAGCCAGACAGCCCGATGCATTACAACGTCAGCGTCAACCCGCTCAGCAGCGCACCCGGCAGCAGATTCGAGGCGGTCTGGCGCTGACTGTAGGTGCTCGTCGACAGCAGGAGTTCCCTTTCTGTGGTCAGCTGCTCCAGTGCGGTGCCCAGCAGGCTGAAGATGCTGTCGTCGAAACGCATGGTATTGACCGGCGCCTTGATCTGCCCGTCCTCGACCCAGAACGTGGCAAAGCGCGTCATCCCCGTGATGCGCCCGGCGGTGCGGTCCGAGAAATTCAAATACCACAGGTTGCTGATGTACAGGCCCGTGCCCAGCGCTTCCAACACCTCATCCAGCGCCAGCGAGCCGCCTTCCATGCTCAGCGCACTCGGCGACTCGCCCCAGCCTGCGCCATTGGCGACAAGGCCGTATTCGGCGGCGCTGCGCGAGTCGATCATGCGATCCCGGGCGACGCCTTCGGCCACCAGCGACAGGTCCATGCGCGGATAACCCTCGCCGGAAAACGCAGGGGACAACGAGCCGCTGACCTGCTCGTTCAAACTCACCAGCGGACTCAGCGTGGCGTGACCGTCGTACAACCGCTGCAAGGGACTGGTCTTGTCAGCCAGCGACTGCGCGGAGAATCCACCCCAGCACAGCATTCCGATGACTTCTTCCAGTGCGGCGGGCGCCAGATAGGCACGGTATTTCCCGGGCGCGAGGGCGTGTGCCGGGTGGCCAAGAAACGTCAGTTGCTCACGGGCCAGCGCAAAGCGCCGTGCAAAACCCTCGTCAGTCCAGGTGTGGCCGGCGTAATTGGCTTTTACCGCCTGGCCGTTCTCGTGGAACAGGCTCCAGTCGAAATTGAAACTGTTGGCCTGATGCCAGCCCAGCGCACCACTTGAGCTGGCGAAACCGCGATAGATCGGCCCGGCGGCGTAGATGCCGACCAGATCCAGCCCCTCGCCCAATTGCGCGATCTGCTCGACCACATGGGCGCTGTCCGGCAACGGCGTCTCCTGCACGTTGCTGCTCTGCCAGGCCTCTTCGTTCAACTGGAGATAAGGGTCTTCCGGCAACAGCGTCAGGGTCTCGCGCAACTGAGTCAGGGCTTCGCTCAGGCGCTGTCGATCCACCTCGCCATCGCCCGACAGCGTCAGGCTCAGGTTTGCGTGACGGCCTGCGGCGATCAGCTTGAAGGTCACGCTGGCCTGCTGCACGTGGCCGGCCTGACGCACTTTGGCGTGGTTGAAACGAATGAAGTCCGACGATTCGGCGTCGTAGCTCAAGGTGTAACGCTCGTCTGCCGTGACCGCGCCGTGCAACCACTCGGCCAGGGCCTTGAATTGCGCTTGATGGGACATCATGCGTCACCTCCGAAAACATCAACGCTGGCGAACACGCAAGCGGGCGAGGCGTGCCCTACGCGGATCACTTGATTGGGCTCGCCTTTGCCGCAGTTGGGCGTGCCGAGGACCTTGAAGGTGCTGGCGTCGCCGACCGCGCTGAGGTTGCGCCAGAACTGGGCGGAGATCGCGCGGTAGTTCGGGTTTTTCACCACGCCCTTGATCTCGCCGTTCTCGATCAACTGCCCCCATTCGCAGCCGAACTGGAATTTGTTGCGCGCATCGTCGATCGACCACGAGCGGTTGGTGCTCATCAAAATGCCGTGCTCGATGCCGCCGATGAGCTGCGCCATCGACTGGTCGCCCGGCTCGATATTCAGGTTGGCCATGCGGTCGATGGGGGCGCGGTTCCAGCTCGACGCGCGGCTATTGGCGACGCCTTCCATGCCGCTGCGGTATTGCGACAGCGCGCCGCCCAGCGGCCTCACCAATACGCCGTCCTTGATCAGGAATTGCTTGCTCGCCGGTGTGCCGTCGTCATCAAAGCCGTAGCTCGCCAGTTGCTCGGGGATCTCGGGATCGAAGGTCACGTTGAGCAGCCTTGAGCCGTACTGCAGGCTGCCGAAGTCGCTGGCTTTGACGAAGCTGGTGCCGGCGTAATTGCGCTCATCGCCGAGGATGCGGTCCAGCTCCAGGGGGTGACCGATGGATTCGTGGATTTGCAGGGTCATCTGGTCGGGCGTGAGCAACAGATCGCGCGGGCCGGAGGGCGTATTCGGCGCCATGACCAGTTGCAGCGCCTGATCGGCAACATTAACTGCGGCGCCAATGATCCCGCAGGACGCGATGACTTCTGCGCCGCCTTGCTGGCCGAAGTTCTCGCGGCCGAGGCTGCGGGTCTGGCTGTCCTGGCCGTCGTAGGCCGTGACGGTCAGCCCGGGAAAGACGAAGCGCTGGGCCTGACGGATCTCGGCGCCGGCGTTGTTCAGGTAGATCTGCTCGACGTTCTCAAGGCCCAGACTCACCTGCCAGTTGACCAGACGCTCGTCCCTGGGCACCGACGCCGATTCGGCGTTGAGCAGGGCATAGCAATCGCTGAGCGATGGAAACGCGCTTTGCAGGTTGGGCGAAAGGTAATCGGCACGAGCGGTGGCGACAGCATGGTCGTGCAGGTCGAGCAGCGAATGCGGGGCCAGTTGCCGCGCTTGAATCTCTGCTTGTTCCAGCGCCGATTGAAGGCCGCGCCGGGAGATGTCGTTGGTGGCCGCGTAGGCTTCGACACCATTGATGCGCACGGTCAGCATCGCGCCCTCGTCGATGCTCAGTTGCGGCGGCTCGGCGACGTTCTTGCGCACCGACAGATGCTGGCTGGTCTGTTTGACGTAACGCAGGGAGAAAAACGGGGCGCTGCTCTGCAGGGCGGCGAACCGCTGTTTGAGCTGAGCGGAGAAGTCGAACATGCAGGAAGGCTCCTTGGCGATTCGGACAGGCAACGGCCCGAATCATAGCGCGGATGATCACTGCAGCGGGGAGGGATGGCGGTGGAGGCACGTCGGCGCCGGAGATGTATCTAGTGAGACATGGACTGGTGGGAGCGAGCTTGCTCGCGAAGAGGTCGGCACATCCACTGAATCTTCAGCGGCTGAAATGCCTTCTTCGCGAGCAAGCTCGCTCCCACATGGTCCGGGTGTGCTGCACGATTGCACAGCATCCCGAAGGATCTCCAAGAGCGCTGGCGGTGGTTACTGCGCCAACGGGCCCACTTCGCGCATCGGCTTGCCACGCACGGGCGCATCGCCGGCGACGTAGTAATCGGCGGTGCTGCGCGGCAGTGGAGCACGGCCGCGGATCTTGTCGGCGATTTTCTCGGCCATCATAATCGTCGGCGCGTTGAGGTTGCCGGTGGTGATCAGCGGCATGATCGACGCATCCACCACACGCAGCCCTTCCATCCCGTGCACACGGCCCTGGCCGTCAACGACCGCCATTTCATCGGTGCCCATCTTGCACGAGCAGGACGGGTGATACGCCGTCTCGGCGTGCTCACGGATAAACGTGTCCAGTTGCTCGTCGCTCTGCACGTCGATGCCCGGGCTGATTTCGCGGCCACGGTATTGGTCCAGCGCCGGCTGCTGCATGATCTCGCGGGTCAGGCGAATGCCGTCGCGGAATTCCTGCCAGTCCTGCTCGGACGCCATGTAGTTGAAAAGAATGCTCGGGTACTCGCGGGGATTCTTCGATTTCAACTGCACGCGGCCTCGGCTTGGCGAGCGCATCGAACCCACGTGCGCCTGGAAACCATGCTCTTTCACGCCCTTGCTGCCGTTGTAGTTAATCGCGACCGGCAGGAAGTGGTACTGAATGTTCGGCCACTCGAATTCCTCGCGCGAACGAATGAAACCGCCTGCTTCGAACTGGTTGCTGGCGCCGATCCCTTTACCGAGGAACATCCACTCGGCGCCGATGGCCGGCTGGTTCCACCACAGCAGCGACGGGTACAGCGAGACCGGCTCTTTGCAGGCGTACTGCAAATACATCTCGAGGTGGTCTTGCAGGTTCTCGCCAACGCCCGGCAGATCATGAACGACCGGAATGTCGAGCTTCTTCAGCAGCGCGGCGGGGCCGACGCCGGAACGCTGCAGGATCTGCGGCGAAGCGATGGCGCCGCCACACAGCAGGACTTCCTTGCGAGCACGCGCTTCGATGCGGGTGTCGCTGTCGCCAACCAGGTAGGCCACGCCGACGGCGCGCTTGTTGTCGAACAGAATCCGGTCTGTCAGCGCGTGAGTGACGATGGTCAGGGTCGAGCGCTTCTTCGCTTCGTCCAGATAGCCACGGGCGGTGCTGGCGCGACGGCCGAACGGCGTGACGGTACGGTCCATCGGGCCGAAACCTTCCTGCTGATAACCGTTGAGGTCGTCGGTGCGCGGATAACCGGCTTGCACGCCCGCTTCCACCATTGCGGCGAACAGCGGGTTATTGCCGGCTTTAGGCGTGGTCACGCTGACCGGGCCTTCGCCGCCGTGGTAGTCGTTCGGTCCGATATCGCGGGTTTCTGCCTTGCGGAAGTACGGCAGGCAATCAAGGTAGGACCAGTCTTCCAGGCCCGGGTTTTTCGCCCAGCCATCGTAGTCCATGGCGTTGCCGCGGATGTAGCACATGCCGTTGATCAGCGACGAGCCACCCAGGCCCTTGCCGCGACCGCATTCCATGCGGCGGTTGTTCATGTGCGGCTCTGGCTCGGTCTCGTAGGCCCAGTTGTAGCGACGGCCTTGCAACGGAAACGCGAGGGCGGCTGGCATCTGCGTGCGGAAATCAGCGCGATAGTCCGGGCCGCCTGCTTCAAGCAACAGCACGGTGACGCCTGCGTCTTCGGTGAGACGGGCTGCCAGGGTGTTACCGGCCGAGCCGGCGCCGATGATGATGTAGTCGTATTCCAAGATAAATCTCCTTGGGAGTTGCAAGCGTCAAGCCTCAAGCTGCAAGAAAAAGCAGCGAGACGGCGCCTGCGAGATTGGTGGGGTGAGCGGCAAACCAGGACTGCAGTTGCTTTGTCTTGGGGCTTGCCGCTTGCCGCTTAAAGCTGCTTTAGAACACCGACGCGTAATCGCCCAGCTCGACCTGCACAGACTTGATGCGGGTGTACTGCGCCAGCGAGCTGATGCCGTTCTCGCGGCCCACGCCTGACTGCTTGTAGCCACCGACCGGCATCTTCGCGTCGGACTCGCCCCAGGCGTTGATCCAGCAGATACCGGCTTCCAGTTGATGAATCACGCGATGCGCGCGGTTCAGGTCCTTGGTCACGATGCCCGCAGCCAGACCCATTTCAGTGTCGTTGGCGCGGCGGATCACTTCTTCTTCGCTGTCGTAGCTGAGGATGCTCATGACCGGGCCGAAGATTTCCTCTTTGACGATGGTCAT
Source organism: Pseudomonas sp. Ps21-P2 (assembly GCF_039672565.1). NCBI lineage: Bacteria > Pseudomonadati > Pseudomonadota > Gammaproteobacteria > Pseudomonadales > Pseudomonadaceae > Pseudomonas > Pseudomonas sp. Ps21-P2. The sequence goes on along the minus strand of NZ_JBDFPL010000002.1, from coordinate 434,529 downwards.
CTCATCGGTGCAATCGGTGAACACGGTCGGGGCAACGAACGCTCCATTGGCCAGCTCGCCCTCGGTCAGACGGTCGCCGCCGATCAGCAGGCGGGCGCCTTCTTCCTTGCCCTTGTTGATGTAGCCGAGCACGTTTTCCATGTGCGCGAAGCTCACCAGCGGGCCGAAGTTGGTGTTGTCGTCTTGCGGGTTGCCGACGCGGATGCGTTTGACGCGCTCAAGGATTTTCGCTTCGAACGCTGCCTTCAGCGCGCTCGGCACGAACACGCGAGTGCCGTTGGTGCAGACCTGACCGGAGCTGTAGAAGTTGGCCATCATCGCGATGTCAGCCGCACGATCCAGGTCGGCGTCGTCGAAAATGATCAGCGGGGATTTGCCGCCCAGCTCCATGGTCACTTCCTTGAGCGACGAGCTCGACGCGCTGGCCATGACTTTCTTGCCAGTTTGTACGCCGCCGGTGAACGAGATCTTCTCGATGCGCGGGTGCTCGGTCAGCCAGCTGCCGACGTCGCTGCCAGCACCGGTAAGTACGTTGAACACGCCGTCCGGCACACCGGCTTCGGTGTAGATTTCGGCCAGCTTCAGCGTGGTCAGCGAGGTGACTTCGCTTGGCTTGAAGATCATTGCGTTGCCGGCGGCCAGTGCAGGGGCGGACTTCCACAGGGCGATCTGGATCGGGTAGTTCCACGCGCCGATGCCGACGGTGACGCCCAGCGGCTCGCGGCGGGTGTAGACAAACGAGGTGTCACGCAGCGGAATCTGCTCGCCTTCGATGGCGGGCACCAGGCCGGCGTAGTACTCCAGCACGTCGGCGCCGGTGACGATGTCGACGTATTTGGTTTCGGAGATCGCTTTGCCGGTGTCCAGGGTTTCCAGTTCGGCCAGCTCATCGTTGCGTTCACGCAGGATGTCGACGGCACGACGCAGGATGCGCGAGCGCTCCATGGCGGTCATGGCGGCCCAGATTTTCTGGCCTTTTTCAGCGCTGACGACCGCGCGCTCAACGTCTTCTTTGGTGGCGCGCTGGACCTGGGCCAGGACTTCGCCATTGGCCGGGTTGATGGCTTCGAAGGTCGCGTTGCTGCTGGCGTCCACGTAGCCGCCGTCAATGTAGAGTTTTTGCAATTCGAAACGGGCCATAAAATCCTCGCAGTAATCTGGGTGGGTGACGACCGAGTGCGCCATGCGCTGCCTTGGTCGTGGTGCCGGCTGCTTCAGCTCGGCGCTTTTGCCAGTTGAAAGTCCATGTACTCGTAGGCAATCCGTTGCGCTTGTTCGGTGTCGAAGGCGTCGCCCGAAAGCGCGCCGCGCAGCCATAGGCCGTCGATCAAGGCCGCCAGCCCCCGGGCTGCGCTGCGTGCTTCATCCAACGGCAATGCGCGACGGAACTGGCAGCAGAGGTTGGAATAAAGACGGTGGTCGTTGATTCGCTGCAGCCTGTGCAGCGAGGGCGAATGCATGCTGGTTGCCCAGAAGGCGAGCCAGGTTTTCATTGCCGGACCGTTGACCTGACTGGAATCGAAGTTGCCCTCGATGATCACTTTCAGGTGAGCCCGGGGGCTGTCGTCGTTCAATGCCCGGCGCCGCTCGGCGACGCTGGCGATCAGCGCATTCATCAAGTGGCGCATCGTCGCTGCGATCAGGCCGTTCTTGTCCTGAAAGTAGTGACTGATGATGCCGTTGGAGACCCCTGCCAGTTTGGCGATCAGCGCAATGCTGGCATCGCCCATCCCGACCTGATCGACCGCCGTCAGGGTGGCCTGGATCAACTGTTGACGCCGAATGGGTTGCATACCGACCTTGGGCATCTGTGGGGCTCCTTGATGTGCCGGGTGATCGTGGGTGGCTGGAAACGGCGTCCACTGTAAAGCTTTTTAATTGAACGTTCAATCAACAAAAAACGAGGGGCGCAGAAAAGCAGCTACAAGCGCCAAGCCTCAAGCCGCAAGAATCAAGGTTTGGCGGCCCTTCTCTTGCAGCTTGTAGCTCGCAGCTTAAAGCTGACCTTCAGCCATGATTCTTGCCCAGCAACGCGTGGTACAGCTCGCTGTCGCCGAGGATGCCGACCAGCTGGTTGTTTTCCTGCAGCACCAGTTTGTTGCCGGTGTGATAGCGGATCTGCAGGGCGTCACGCATACCGATGTCGGAGTGGACGACGGTCGGTTTGCGGCCGAGTGCATCCACCGACTGACCCGGCTCCCAGCTCTGCAGATCAAGGGCCGCGCCATGCTGGTGGGCGCCGGTGATGGCGTTGCCGTCGGACAGATCAATCCATGTGTCGTCGCTCGGGTCCAGGCAGACCTGAGAACCGTTGATGCGCGTGCACTGGGTGATCGGGCGCATCAGGCTGCGACCGCACAGCACGTTGAGCGGGTTGGTGTGGGCGACGAAGGTGCGCACGTATTCGTCGGCGGGGTTGAGCACGATCTCTTCCGGCACGCTGTACTGAATGATCCGGCCGTCCTTCATGATCGCGATGCGGGTGCCGAGCTTGAGCGCTTCGTCCAGGTCGTGGCTCACGAAGACGATGGTCTTGTTCAGCTTTTTCTGCAGCGCCAGCAGTTCATCCTGCAGGCCCTGACGGATCAACGGATCGAGTGCCGAAAACGGCTCGTCCATCAGCAGAATATCGGCGTCCATCGCCAGTGCCCGGGCCAGACCGACACGCTGTTGCATGCCGCCCGACAGCTCGTCCGGCTTCTTGTTGCGCCATTGGGTCAGGCCGACCAGCTCCAGTTTTTCGTCCACCAGCGCGCGCCGCTCTTTCTCGGGGCGGCCCTGCATTTCCAGACCGAAACTGATGTTCTCGCGCACCGTCAGCCACGGCATCAGGGCGAACTTCTGGAACACCATCGCAATGCGTTTGGTGCGCATCATCTTCAGCTCGGCGGGGGTGCAGGCGGCGATGTTGATCTGCTTGCCTTCGTGCTCGACGAACAGCGAGCCGCGGCTGACCGTGTTCAAGCCGTTGATGCACCGCAGCAAGCTGGATTTGCCCGAGCCGGAGAGGCCCATCAGCACGCAGATCTCGCCTTTGTTGATCTCCAGCGTGGCCTTTTCAACGCCGACGATCTGGCCGGTTTTCTTGAGGATTTCAGCCCGCGTAAGGCCCTGGTCCAATAGCTTGAGTGCCTCACGCGGGTCTTTGGAGAAGACGACGTCAACCTGATCGAATTTGATGATGCTCATGCGTCGGCCCTCACTTTGGCGTCCGGTTGTTTGCAGATCCGGTCGAGCATGATCGCCAGCAATACGATCGCCAGGCCCGCTTCGAAGCCCAGTGCGATATCAGCAGTGTTCAGTGCGTTGACCACAGGTTTGCCCAAGCCATCCGCACCCACCAGCGCGGCGATTACCACCATCGACAGCGACAGCATGATGCACTGGGTGATGCCGGCCGCGATGCTCGGCATGGCGTGGGGCAGTTCGATACGGGAGAGCAGTTGACGGCGCGAGCAGCCGAAGGCTTTGCCGGCGTCGAGGAGTTCTTGCGGGACATCACAGATGCCCAGGTAGGTCAGGCGGATTGGCGCGGCGATCGCAAACACCACCGTCGAAATCAGGCCCGGTACTACGCCGAGGCCGAACAGGGTCAGGGTCGGGATTAGGTAAACGAACGTAGGAACCGTCTGCATCAGGTCGAGGACGGGGCGCATGCAGGTGTAGAACATCGGCTTGTGCGCGGCAATGATGCCCAGCGGCACACCGATCACTACGCAGACCGCCGTGGCGAACAGCACCTGGGCCAGGGTCTCCATGGTTTCCTGCCAGTACCCCAGGTTGAGGATCAGCAGAAAGGAAATGATCACAAATACGGTCAGGCCCCATTTGCGCTGAATGAAGTGGGCAAGCAGGGCAACCAGGCCGATCAGCACGAAGGGGTTGAACCAGGTCAGCCCGCCGGTCAGGCCGTGAATCATGGTTTCCAGTGACGAAGCGATGGCGTCGAAGGTGCTGGCGCCGTGCTGCGTCAGCCATTCGACGAAGCCGGCGATGTACTCGCCCAGAGGGATTTTATGATCAGTCAGCATGATGTCGGTTGTCCGCGTGCGGGATGAAAAGAGGACAACAGGCGGGCGTACCCGCCTGCCTGTCGAGTTACTTCGTCAGCTCGGCTTTTGCGGCTTCCAGGCCAGGTTTTCCGTCCACGGTGGTGACACCCGCCAGCCAGGTGTCGAGTACTTGAGGGTTGGTTTTCAGCCACGCCTTGGCGGCCGCTTCAGGCTTCATCTTGTCGTCGAGGATGTTGCCCATCAGCGCGCTTTCCATCGGCAGCGTGAAAGACAGGTTCTTCAACAGTTGACCGACGTTGCTGCACTCGGTGGTGTAGCCCTTGCGCACGTTGGTGTAGACGGTGGCTTTGCCGAAGTCGGGGCCGAAGAAGTCATCGCCGCCGGTGAGGTATTTGATTTTGAAGCGGGTGTTCATCGGGTGCGGTTCCCAGCCGAGGAACACCACGTCGGTGTTGCGCCGCGAGGCGCGGTCGACCTGGGACAGCATGCCCGCTTCGCTCGACTCGACGACCTTGAAGCCTGCGTCTTTCAGGCCGAAGGCGTTCTTGTCGATCATGCTCTGGATCAGGCGGTTGCCGTCGTTGCCCGGCTCGATGCCGTAGATTTTGCCGTCGAGTTCTTTCTTGAATTTGACGATGTCGGCAAAGTCGTGAAGCCCCTTGTCGTAAAGGGCCTGGGGAACAGCGAGGGTGTATTTTGCGTTTTCAAGGTTGGCGCGGACGGTCTCGACGGTGCCGGCGTCGCGGTAGGCCTTGATGTCGTTTTCCATGGTCGGCATCCAGTTGCCGAGGAAGATATCCATGTTCTTGCCATCGGCCAGCGACTTGTAGGTCACGGGCACGGAAATCATCGTGGTTTTGGTTTTGTAGCCCAACGACTGCAGCACGACGCTGGTGACGGCGGTGGTCGCCGTGATGTCGGTCCAGCCCACATCGGAAAAATTGACCATCTGGCAAGCGGCAGGCTCTGCGGCCTGGGCCAGGATCGGAAGACTCAGCGCAACGCCCAGCAACAGCCTTTGTGAACCTTTCATGTTGGACTCCTTTGGTGTTTTCTTCTCGGCATCAACCGCAGCTGATGCGTTTTCTGGTGTCGGCGAGTCAAGTTGGGAAAACAGCTCCATCACTGCGTCTGGCGATTGAGTCGACAACGATCATGTAACAGGGAAAAACAAACGCCTACAGGGGGCGTCGTATCCAGTACACAGGGCGTCGTATCCAGTATCAGTGACGTCGCTTACAGGTTTTTTCCCTGCTCGCCGAATGATTCCCGGGACAAAAGCAGAGTGACGATACGGCAAAAAGTGCCGGAATCGGCAGCCGATCGTGTTCATGTACCGGTTAAAGCAGACGCGACGTTGGTGGGCATGGGTGAGTCGGTGTGAGACGCCGCCCTGCAAAACAAAAGGCTGATGATGCCGCCATCTCGATGGATCGCTGCGTGAGCGTAGCAGCTCCATCGCCGGCCGCGCGGCGCGCCGGGAGCCCTGTTTTCGGAGGTTTGCGGTCAATGGCAATCAGCGTGTTCGACCTGTTCAAGATCGGTATCGGCCCTTCCAGTTCCCACACCGTCGGCCCCATGCGTGCTGCCGCATTGTTCGTTCAGGGCCTGCGCGAACGCGATCAGCTGGAGCAGGTGAACCGCGTTGAAGTGCGGCTGTATGGCTCGCTGTCGGCGACCGGCGTCGGCCATGGCAGCGACAGCGCGGTGATCATGGGCCTGATGGGCGAATGGCCCGACGCGATCGATCCGTCGCTGATCGGCCAGCGCATCGCCGAACTGCGTGAGACCGACACCTTGACGCTCAACGGCGATCACCCGATTTCTTTCGTCTGGCAGCGCGACATGCTGCTCATCGACGAAAACCTGCCGTTCCATCCCAACGCCATGACGCTGGTTGCCTTCAATGAGCACGGTGAGTTTCATCGCGACACCTATTACTCAGTGGGCGGCGGTTTTGTCGTCGATGAGGCCCAGGCGGCGAGCGGCGTGCTGGATCGCGACGAAACCGTGCTGCCCTATGATTTCTCCAGTGCGGACGAGCTGCTGATGCTCTGCGAAACCCACGGCCTGCGGGTGTCGCAACTGATGATGGAGAACGAGAAGGTCTGGCGCAGCGAAGACGAAATCCGCGCCGGGCTCATGCACTTGTGGCGGGCCATGCAGGCGTGTGTCGAGCTGGGGTTGAAGCACGAGGGTATTTTGCCGGGCGGCCTGAACGTGCGTCGTCGTGCGGCGCGTCTGCACCGCAGCCTTCTGGAACTGAACAAGCCGAACGTGATTGGCTCGACGCTGAGCGCGATGGAGTGGGTCAACCTGTTCGCGCTGGCCGTCAATGAAGAAAACGCTGCCGGAGGGCGCATGGTCACGGCGCCCACCAACGGCGCGGCGGGGATCATTCCGGCGGTGCTGCATTACTTCGTCAAATTCAGCGACGAAGTGAGCGAAGCCAACGTGGTCGATTACCTCTTGGGCGCCGCGGCCATCGGCATTCTGTGCAAAAAGAACGCATCGATCTCCGGCGCAGAAGTCGGCTGTCAGGGCGAGGTCGGTTCCGCGTGCGCCATGGCGGCCGCCGGCCTGGCGGACATCCTGGGTGCCACCCCGGAGCAGCTGTGCAACGCGGCTGAAATCGGTCTGGAACATAACCTCGGCCTGACCTGTGATCCGGTGGGCGGACTGGTTCAGGTGCCGTGCATTGAGCGCAACGCCATCGCTGCGGTGAAAGCCATCAACGCTGCGCAAATGGCCCTGCGTGGCGACGGCCAGCACTTTATTTCGCTGGACCGAGTCATTCGCACCATGCGCGACACCGGCGCCGACATGCACGACAAATACAAAGAGACGTCCCGCGGCGGGCTGGCGGTCAGCGCCGTCGAATGTTGAGTCGATAACGCTCCCTGCCGGGATAGAAGCAGTTGCATCCGTGGATGGCTGCTCGCTTTTCGCTCACGCCGCACTGAGCCCGCTACGTTTTGGCGCGCGCTTCCCCCTTGAGCTGGCGCGATGCCATCTGAATCCGTAACCCATCGCTAGCTGCCGAGCACCCCGTGCGTCGGGTGACACTCCCGGACCGCCTGCCGATTCGATGGTTCACACAAGTGCTACGGAATTGCTCATCCCGCCCGCCGCGTCTGCGGCTCAGCGTCCCTCGGGGTCGCGATTTGAATCGTCATGTCGCTGCCGAATAGACGCTTCGCGACGTCGCAATCAGGGGTTGTTGAATGCTCATTCAACTTTAGGCATGGCATTTGCGTTGCAATGACAAAGCTCTCCACAGATGAGGGCGATACAACAAGAGCCTCCTGCCGGGGCCATCAACCGTTTTACGCGTGAGGAGAAATTGTGATGACTTCGTTCAACTCCGGGGCTCAACCCCAGAACCGTGCGCCCCAATCCATCGGCTTCCTGCTGCTGGACAACTTCACATTGATCTCCCTCGCGTCAGCGGTCGAGCCACTGCGTATGGCGAATCAGTTATCAGGCCGCGAGCTGTACCGCTGGACCACACTGACGGCGGATGGCGGCCAGGTCTGGGCCAGCGATGGTCTGCAGATCACGCCGGACGCCGCCATGCACAAGGCGCCGGTGCTCGACACCGTGATCGTCTGCGGTGGCGTCGGCATTCAACGTACTGTCACCCGCGAACACGTCAGCTGGCTGCAGAGCCAGGCGCGTCAGTCCCGTCGTCTGGGCGCGGTGTGCACCGGCAGTTGGGCATTGGCCTGCGCAGGCTTGCTGGACGGGTTTGATTGCAGCGTGCATTGGGAATGCCTGGCCGCGATGCAGGAGGCTTTCCCCCGCGTTGCCATGAGCACGCGCCTGTTCACCCTCGACCGCAACCGCTTCACCAGCTCCGGCGGCACCGCACCGCTGGACATGATGCTGCACCTGATCAGCCGCGATCATGGTCGTGAACTGTCCGCTGCCATCTCGGAGATGTTCGTCTACGAACGCATCCGCAACGAACAGGATCACCAGCGTGTGCCGCTCAAGCACATGCTGGGCACCAATCAGCCGAAGCTGCAGGAAATCGTGGCGCTGATGGAAGCCAATCTGGAGGAGCCGATCGATCTGGATGAACTCGCGGTGTACGTCGCCGTGTCCCGGCGTCAGCTGGAAAGGCTGTTCCAGAAATACCTGCACTGCTCGCCGTCGCGCTACTACCTCAAGCTGCGCCTGATCCGCGCCCGCCAGCTGCTCAAGCAAACGCCGATGTCGATCATCGAAGTGGCGTCGGTCTGCGGGTTCGTGTCCACGCCGCACTTTTCCAAGTGCTACCGCGAATACTTCGGCATCCCGCCACGGGACGAACGCGTCGGCTCCAACACCGCGCAGCAGGTGGGTATGTTGCCGATCCCGCAGTCGATCGTTCTGGCGCCGTTGTCCGGGCCGCTGTCGGCGCTGAGTCAGGCGCGTAATGAATCGACGTTTGCGAGTGTGCGGTTGTAGGGCGATGATTTAGCCAGATGCCATTGGAAAAACGCTAGAACCCCCGGATAGGAGCGCGCTCGCGATGTGCCGATTCAGATGATTAGGACATCGTCTGGGCCGTGCTTTCGCGGGCAAGGTTCTTATCGAGCTCGTAAATGGGCAGCCTCATTAAAAAATTATTTTCCGCTTTACGCCCTTGCGCTAAATCCTCCCGTTTTAGATTTATTTGAACCTATCCGCTTCTGTTTATAACTGCCTTGCGGCGTCGGTCGCGGGGAATCCTATTGTTAAGTTGTGGATTTCGGTGGCTAGGTTTTTTGGCAGTTACTGTCATTTCTGACAGTTTACGCGCCTGAGCGGCCCGACGTATAAAGTCAGCAGGATCTCCGTGGCTCAGTTTGTTAAGGATTACTCATCGAGCAAGGATGCTGAAATGAAAACATACGGCCTGATTTTTTTGATGGCGCTTATTCTGGGATGTACTAACAATCCGGATACTTCTTCCGGGTCGCGACGCGTCAATGCAGTAGATGGCAACGCCGTAGCGGCCTCTATCCAGCTTGCGTACCAGGATACCCGGCATGATTGTGGCAGCGCGTCGAAGCCAGCCTTTTTATGCGCAGGCGTGCTCTTTAGAGGCACGAGCACTTCCGGTGCCCATCACGCCTGGAACCCTGCGCCTGGGAAAACCGGTGTTTCGTTTTCCTACGTGCGCAAGGACGCTAACTTTGACCATCTCGCCGTGGGTACTGATAACGGGTTTATCTTTTATCCGATTCTTTCCGCACCGTCTGGAAAAGATCATATGTATGTACTGTGCTCGTTTCCTGTTGACGGTTATACCTGGATACGGGCCCAGCCAGGTTGCGGAGAAAGCTCTCAATATCCCGGCGTGAGCGGGCGCTGCCAGTCTCAGGGCATTTCCACCGCAGATCAGTGGAAAGCCCATTTCGACAAGGGACCATCAGGTGCAGACAGAGAGTTAATCTACGGTTATGTCTGTGCTTTTGATGTAAGCACTGAGATGAATGCCTTAGGTGCCGAGTCTTTTTATCAGTCACTGAGGGCCATGCATCTTCTGCCCGCTGAATTGAGGCACCGTTACAATGAGTTGATTGTTCAAGCGTGGGCTCAGGACATTCCGACAAGGCTTCCAATTCAGGCGTTCTTTTATACCTCTGTCAGCGGGTTAGTAAGCGCGAGGCATAATCAATGGGATTTTTTCAATAGCACAGGTGGACTCTTCGTTCCGATCATTCATATGACGCTGCCCGCAGTTGTCACTGGCGACGCGACGTTCACTTATAACCCTGCAGATCAATATTGCCAGCCTGATGCAACTTCCTGCTCGTGACTGGCGTTATAAGCTTACTGTGGCGATACGTCAGCAATGACCAACTAACGGGGCATGCTTTTGTTGTATGTCGTGAGCGCCGGCAACAACTGCTGATCAATCGCCTGGCGCACGGCTGGCAAAATCGTTGCGCTGCCGCTCAGCAGTTTCTCGACCAATTGCCGCAATGCCCGAGCGCGATCGTCATTGAGGCCGCGCACCGCCTGTGCGCACGCCTGTTCCGCGCTGAGGCCGGAGGGTACTTCGAGACCGATCGCCCTGAGTTGGCTGATCAGGTCGTCCTGGTCCATGAGGTCTGCGTGCATCATGACGTGCGCTCCGTTCTTGAGGTTGGCCTGATTCTGGTGGTGCGCGCGTGAGCTCGGCAAGCGCTCGCGTCGCAGATGTCTGGCATACGCATCAGTGTGTCGTTTTCGGCTATGTAACCGTTTAGTTCATTTGGCATAATCCGCCCACTTACATTGCGCGAGCTACGGTTTGGTCACCCTCTGGCCCGCGCAGATGCCTCACCCCGGTTTTGTAACGGCTTAACCGGGGATTTTTTTGCCTGTCGTTTGGGCTCCTTCGAGCGGCAGGGCATGAGCGGTCTGCGCAACGTCGGATGGTTTGATAAACTCCGCAGCCTTCCAGGAGCCGCCATGAATTACCGTCACGCCTTCCACGCCGGCAACCACGCCGACGTTTTCAAACATATCGTTCTGACTCGCTTGATCGCGCTGATGTCGCGCAAAGAGCAGCCACTCGCTTACCTCGACACTCACGCGGGCATCGGCCTGTATGACTTGCAGGGCGATCAGGCCACGCGCACCGGCGAATGGATCGAAGGCATTGGCCGTCTGTGGGATGCCGAAGACGTGCCTGAAATGGCGGCCGGTTACATCGACGCGATCCGTCACATGAACCGCAAGACCGGCGAACTGCGTTACTACCCGGGCTCTCCCGAACTGGCCCGCCGCCTGACCCGCGAACAGGACCGCGTGCTGCTCAACGAAAAGCACCCTGAAGACGGCGCGCTGCTTAAAGACAACATGAAATACGACCGCCGCGTCGCCGTGCACCTGGGCGAAGGCTGGCACGTGCCCCGGGCCTTGCTGCCGGTTCACGAGAAGCGCGCAGTCATGCTGATTGATCCGCCGTTCGAGCAACTGGACGAGATGAAGCGCTGCTCCGTCGCCCTCAAGGAAACCATTGCGCGGATGCGCCAGACCGTTGCGGCCATCTGGTACCCGATCAAGGACCAGCGTGCGCTCAAGCGTTTCTATCAGGAACTGGCCGAAACCGGTGCACCGAAACTGCTGCGGGTCGAGTTGTTCGTGCATCCGCTGGACACACCCAGCAGCCTCAACGGCTCCGGCCTGGCGATCGCCAATCCGCCATGGGGGTTGGAAGAGGAGTTGCGCGAATTGATGCCGTGGCTGGCGAAGAAACTCGGCCAGACGCAAGGTGACTGGAAGATGGATTGGCTGATTGCGGAGTAACCGCTCTTGGTTTCTGCGGCGTGACGGCTTACGTCTTCCCGGCTAAAGCCAGTCCCACTGACAGCACGCGTAGTGTCAGCGGGATCAGCTTTAGCCGGGAAGAGGCCAGGAAGTGATGCAGCGGACACCGTTCATGTGGGAGTGAGCTTGCTCACGAAGGCGGCATCTCAACCGCTGACTATTTAGCGGATGTGATGGCCCATTCGCGAGCAAGCTCGCTCCCACAATTCGTTCATCTGCCGGAGGATCGGCGATGTCTGCCTCCCCCGGCCAAGGCAGCCTTTGCCGATACCAGGGATGCCAGCGGGTCCAACGCGGCCGATCCCTCTATGGGGTAACTCAGTTCCCCGCCAGGCTCGGCGGCATGCAGACGCCGGTGCCGCCAATACCGCAGTAGCCCTGGGGGTTCTTCGCCAGATATTGCTGGTGATACGCCTCGGCGAAGTACACGGTGGGCGCCTGGTCGATTTCGGTGGTGATGTCCCCAAGACCAGCCTTGGCCAGTTCGGCTTGGTACACCTCGGCGCTGCTTTTGGCCGCCTGCAGTTGTTCCGGCGTTGTCGCGTAGATCACCGAGCGGTATTGGGTGCCGATGTCGTTGCCCTGCCGCATGCCCTGTGTCGGGTTATGCAATTCCCAGAACATCGCCAGCAGTGCTTCGTAGCTGACCTTCGCAGGTTCGTACACCACGAGGACCACCTCGGCATGGCCCGTCAGCCCCGAGCAGACTTCTTCGTACGTCGGGTTTGGCGTGAAGCCACCCGCGTAACCCACAACAGTGCTGACCACACCTTCTTTCTGCCAGAAGCGACGTTCCGCCCCCCAGAAGCAACCCAGGCCAAAGATGGCGAACTCGACGTCATTAAAGAACGGCCCAAGCAGCGGCGTACCATTGACGAAATGGGTTTCTGGCAGGGTCATGGGGGTTTCGCGCCCAGGCAATGCCTGCTGAGCGGTGGGGAGAGCGTTTTTATTCACAAGAATTTCCGAGCGCAAGACCATGAGGCACATCCTCTCTGGGGCAGGACAACCGACATGCGTTGTCAGTGAAAACCGTATATGGGGTCAGAATCGGCTGATGCAAATGCAGGGCGGCAAGTGTGCCGCACTGATGTGATACGGGGAAGGGGCCTTAGGCCAGTGGGCCGCGCGGGTAGCGACGCAACTTCTCGATCAGCTCTTCGCCCGGAATCGGCTTGTCGAACAGATAGCCCTGACCGACATCACAGCGATGGCGACGCAGAAACGCCAGCTGTGCCGCCGTCTCGATGCCTTCGGCGACCACGGTCAACTTGAGGTTGTGGGCCATGGCGATGACCGCCGAGGTGATTTCCATGTCGTCCTGATCATCCGGGATGTCCCTGATGAAGCTGCGGTCGATCTTGATCACGTCGATGGGGAATTTCTTCAGGTAACTGAACGACGAATACCCCGTACCGAAGTCATCCATCGCCAGGGTCAGGCCTAGCGTCTTCAGCGACTCAAGCTGCAGGCGCGTGTCTTCGGTTGCCTCCAGCAGCAAGCCTTCAGTCAGTTCCAGTTCCAGCAGCGACGGGTCGAGCTGTTCGTCACGCAGAATACTAGCCAGCGAGGAGACCAGCTCCGGATCGGAAAACTGCTTCGGCGACACGTTGATTGCCACATGCAGTTTGCCGTAACCGGCAGCGGTCAGTTGCTTGCTCATGCGGCAGGACTGGCGCGCGACCCACTTGCCGATCGGGATGATCAGGCCGGTCTCTTCGGCGACGCTGATGAACTGGTCCGGGCGGATCATGCCTTTTTCCGGATGATTCCAGCGCAGCAACGCTTCCATGCCCAGCAGACGGCCACTGCGCAAGCACAGTTTGGGCTGGTAAAAGACCTCAAGTTCGTTCTGCGTCAGCGCGCGGCGCAGGTTGTTCTCGACGAACAGCTTGTAACTCGCCTCGGCGTTCAGCGCTTCGGTGAATACCTGCACCTGATGCTTGCCGTTGGCCTTGGCCTTGTGCAGCGCCAGGCCTGCGTTCTTCATCAGCGTCTGCGGGTCGCGGCCATGGATCGGCGCGCAGGCCAGCCCCACCGAACCGGTCACGCTGATCAGCTGATTGTCGACGAACATGGGCTTGTCCAGCGTGCTCAGCACCTGGCTGGCGACCCGTTGGCCCTCCTCGGGACTGGTGTCGTCGAGTAGTACAGCGAATTCGTTACTGGCGAAGCGCGCCAGAATGCCGGTCGGGCTCAGGCTATTGCGCAGGCGGCGAGCCAAGCTGATCAGCAGCTTGTCGCCAGTCTGGTGGCCGAGGCTGTCGTTGATGCGCTTGAAGTTGTCGATGTCCACCAGCAAAAGACTGATCGGCGTCGCGACGTCGCGGGCAAAGTGCTCGTCCAGGGTGCGGATGAACGCCGGACGGTTGCCCAGACTGGTCAGATTGTCGGTGTACGCCAGGCGCTCGATCCGCTGCTGGGAGAGCTTGGCCTGGGTGATGTCTTCGTAGATGCCGATGTAATGGGTCAGCTCGCGGTTGTCGCCGTAGACCTTTGAAATCGACAGCTGGCCCCAGTACGGTTCCAGATTTTTGCGTCGGCTCTTGAACTCGCCCTGCCAGCTGTTTCCGTTGACCAGACTGGAGTTCGCGTCGAGGAGCAGCGCGCTGAGATTTTCCAGCGCCGGCAGCTCCGACAGGCGATGCCCATGAACCTCATCGGCCGGGTACTGGGTGATCTCGGTGAAGCTCGGGTTGACGTACTCAACCACGCCGTCGCGGTTGACCAGCAAAAACGCATTGGCGCTTTGCTCCACGGCACGCTGAAACAGGTGCAGGGCGCTGGTGGCGGTGCGGCGGTTGTGGTTGTTGATGGCGTGGGCAAACTGATCGGCCAGCTCACCGGCAAAAGCAATCTCATCGGACTGCCATTCCCGTGGCGTACCGGTCTGCTCGAGGCACAGCACGCCCACCACCTGGCCATCGATGCGCACGGCGGCGTCGAGAATGGCGGTGATGTCCTGGGTCCGCAGTCGCTGAACCAGCTCGCGCGTACGCGGATCCTGCTCGACATCGTTGACGTCGATGGCGCGGCTGGTGTGCAGCACGTCCAGGTAGCTGGGGAATTCGCTGATGTCGATCGCATCGGTTTTGGGGAACGTGCTGGTATCGCGGCGATACTCGGCAATCGGCTCAAGGGTCTTGCCGCTGAGGTTCCACAGGCTGGCGCAGGAGATGTTGTAGATCTCGCAGGCGCTTTTGGTGATCAGCTCAGCGGCTTCCTGCAGCGAATTGTTCGAACTGTAGCGATGGCGCGCCAGACGCAGAATCAGGCTTTGCTGTGCGCGGACCCGTTCAAGATGCAGCAACTGTTCGTGCTGGGCGCGTTGATTGAGCTCCAGCGCAATCTGCAAGCGGGAGTTCTGTACTTCCAGATCGGGGCTGATGATCAGTTCGCCGGGCTCGATCTGCGCATCAACCACCATCAGGTAGCCGCGCAACAGATGCCGGTTGTGTTGCTTGTATCCCTCACCGATTTCCACCAGATTCAAAGGGCCGCGCGTCGTGTGCAGGGTGTAGCGGATCAGGTAATGGGCGCTGCCGGCCAGTTGCATCTGCACGGCGTCGTGCAGTTGATAGCGCGCTTCGGGCTCCATGAGACTGGCGTAAGGCGTACCCACCAGCGCGCACAGTTCGACGGCGGGCATGCTGAATTGCTTTTCGCAGTTCGGATCCAGATAGAGCATGGCCCAGCTGGGTTCATTCAGCCGCTCGAAACGCAGCATGCCGAGCCGCGAGGGCACCGGTAATTGCGTCACGACCTCGGCCGCCGGTCTACCGGCAGCATCAGGTTGGCTTTTCATGAAGGAACTCGCTTTCAGGGTGCTGTCGCGCACGGGCAAGGAGCCCGTCTTTAAGTCGCGTGCCGCAAGGTTGCATCATGGCGAACGGGCTGACAAGTCAGCGCGATGGCTTAGTGCTATAAATCTGTCGGCAGACGGTTGATTTACTGGAGGTAATTGATCGGATTGTCAGGGTGAGGGTCGAGCGGCTGGTATTTGTGCATGATCAGTTATCGGCAGCGCGACCGAATACTGTAGGGCCTTTGTAGCCGCTGATGAATCCATTTTAAAAGGGCAAAAAAAGCCCCGCCAGTGAGCGGGGTTGAGGTACGAGCGTGGCAGCTCGAGAAAACGCAAGCCCGTTTCGCGAGAAACGGGCCTTGTACGGCTTACAGCAGGATCGTGCGGATGTCCGCCAGCAATTCGCTAAGACGCTTGGTGAAGCGCGCTGCGGCGGCGCCGTTGATCACGCGGTGATCGTAGGACAGCGACAGCGGCAGCATCAGGCGAGGCTGGAATGCCTTGCCGTCCCAGACCGGTTGCATGGTGGCCTTGGACACGCCAAGGATCGCGACTTCCGGCGCGTTGACGATCGGCGTGAAGCCGGTGCCGCCAATGTGGCCCAGGCTTGAGATGGTGAAGCAGGCGCCTTGCATGTCGTTGGCCGACAGCTTTTTGGAGCGTGCCTTTTCCGCCAGCTCGGCCGCTTCGGCTGCCAGTTGCAGCAGGCTCTTCTGGTCGACGTTCTTGATCACCGGGACCAGCAGGCCTTCCGGCGTATCCACCGCGAAACCGATGTTGAAGTACTTCTTGCGAATGATCGCTTTGCCGCTTGGCGCCAGCGAACTGTTGAAGTCCGGCAGCTCCTTGAGCATGTGCGCGCTGGCCTTGAGCAGCAGCGGCAGAATGGTCAGCTTGACGCCGGCTTTTTCGGCCACGGCTTTCTGCGCGATACGGAAAGCTTCCAGGTCGGTGATGTCGGCCTGGTCGAATTGCGTGACGTGCGGAATGTTCAGCCAGCTACGATGCAGACCGGTTGCGCCCAGTTGCATCAGGCGGGTCATTGGCACTTCTTCGGTTTCGCCGAAACGGCTGAAATCGACTTCCGGAATCGGCGGGATGCCCATGCCGCCGGCAGCGCCGCCAGCAGCAGGCGCGTCCTTGGACTTGGTCATGATCGATTTGACGTACGCCTGGACGTCTTCTTTCAGCACGCGGCCATGTGGGCCGGTTGCCGAAACAGCGTTCAGCTCGACGCCAAACTCGCGAGCCAGCTGACGAACAGCCGGGCCAGCGTGAACCTTGGCGCCGTTGTTCGCAGGTGCAGCGGCTGGCGCAGCTGCTGGAGCAGGCGCGCTTTCAGCTTTCGCAGCCGGAGCAGCAGCGGGCGCCGGAGCAGCCGCTTCCGCCTTCGCCGGAGCCGGGGCAGCAGCTTGTGCAGGCGCCGCAGCCGGTGCAGCACCCGCCACTTTCAATTTCAGGATCAGGTCGCCGGTACCGACTTCGTCTTCGACCTTGACGCTGATGCTTTCGACAACGCCTGCGGCGGGAGACGGGATCTCCATCGAGGCTTTGTCGGATTCCAGGGTGATCAAGGATTGATCAGCTTCGATGCTGTCGCCCACTTTGACCATCAGCTCGATGATGCGAGCCTTGCCCGACGAACCGATGTCCGGAACGTGGATGTCCTGAACCGTGTCCGACGCGGCAGGTGCAGCCGCTGCGGCAGGCGCCGCTTCGGCTTCGGCCGGCTTCTCGGCTGGCTTTTCAGCAGCAGGGGCAGGCGCGGCAGCAGCAGGTGCAGCAGCCGGCTCGGCCGCCGCTTCGCCTTCCACTTCCAGCTCGAACAGTTCGTCGCCTTCTTTCAGGCGGTCGCCCAGCTTCACTTTCATCGCCTTGATGACACCGGCTTTAGGCGCAGGGATTTCCATGCTTGCCTTGTCCGACTCCAGCGTCAGCACGCTCTGGTCAGCTTCGATGCGATCACCGACCTTGACCATCAACTCAATGACTTCACCTTCACCGTTGCCGATGTCGGGTACTCGAATTAACTCACTCACAATGTCTCTCCTTAGGAGAACCTGTTCCTCGACTGCGCCGATTCATCTGCGACGAAACAGCCTGGATGCTCATTTACCGAAGTAAATTCCGCATCGGCGGCTGTTTCGCGCACCTT
The DNA here is from genome assembly GCF_039672565.1 of Pseudomonas sp. Ps21-P2. NCBI lineage: Bacteria > Pseudomonadati > Pseudomonadota > Gammaproteobacteria > Pseudomonadales > Pseudomonadaceae > Pseudomonas > Pseudomonas sp. Ps21-P2. Next base: position 417,269 of record NZ_JBDFPL010000002.1, on the reverse strand, counting down.
TCAGCGCTCTATTCGATCGTTACGCAGACCTTAGCAGTCCAGCGGGTTGCGCTTTTCAGGATCGATGCCGAACTTGGCAATGGCTTCCGCCACGACTTTAGGTTCGATATCGCCGCGATCGGCCAAGGCTTCCAGGGCGGCCAGCACCACGAAGTGACGGTCAACTTCGAAGAAGTTGCGCAGCTTCTTGCGGCTGTCGCTACGGCCGAAACCGTCGGTGCCCAGCACCTTGTATTCCTTGGTCGGAACCCACTGACGGATCTGGTCAGCGAACAGTTTCATGTAGTCGGTCGAAGCGATCACCGGACCTTTACGGCCATTGAGGCATTCTTCAACGTAGCTCAACTGTGGCTTCTGACCCGGCTTCAGGCGATTGCTGCGCTCTACGGCCAGGCCGTCGCGACGCAATTCGTTGAAGCTGGTGACGCTCCAGACGTCCGCACCAATGTTGAACTGCTCGCGCAGGATCTTCGCCGCCTCGCGTACTTCACGCAGGATGGTGCCCGAACCCAGCAGCTGCACGTGATGTGCGGCTTCCTTGGTGTCTTCTTCCAGCAGGTACATGCCCTTGATGATGCCTTCCTCGGAACCGGCCGGCATGGCAGGTTGCGTGTAGGACTCGTTCATCACGGTCAGGTAGTAGAAGACGTCCTGTTGTTCTTCGAACATCTTCTTCATGCCGTCCTGAATGATCACCGCCAGCTCGTAGCCATAGGTGGGATCGAAGGTGCGGCAGTTCGGGATGGTCGAGGCCAGGATGTGGCTGTGACCGTCTTCGTGCTGCAGACCTTCACCGTTCAGGGTGGTACGACCGGCGGTGCCGCCGATCAGGAAGCCACGGGTGCGGCTGTCGCCTGCAGCCCATGCCAGGTCGCCGATACGCTGGAAACCGAACATCGAGTAGAAGATGTAGAACGGAATCATCGGCTGGTTGTGGCTGCTGTACGAGGTACCTGCCGCGATGAACGACGACATCGCGCCGGCTTCGTTAATGCCTTCCTCGAGGATCTGACCTTTCTTGTCCTCGCGGTAGAACATCACCTGTTCTTTGTCGACTGGCTCGTACAGCTGGCCTACGGACGAGTAGATGCCCAGCTGGCGGAACATGCCTTCCATACCGAAGGTACGGGCTTCGTCCGGGATGATCGGAACGATGCGCTGACCCACTTCCTTGTCCTTGACCAGTTGGGTCAGGATGCGGACGAAGGCCATGGTGGTGGAAATTTCGCGATCGCCGGAGCCGTCAAGGATCGCCTTGAGGGTTTCCAGCGGCGGGGTCGGCAGGCTGAAGCTCTGCGCACGACGCTGTGGCACGAAGCCGCCCAGTGCGGCACGACGCTCGGCCAGGTAACGCGCTTCGGCGCTGCCTTCTTCCGGCTTGTAGAACGGCAGGGCTTCGAGCTGATCGTCCTTGACCGGGATGTCGAAGCGGTCACGGAAGTGACGCAGGCTGTCGACGTCGACCTTCTTGGTGTTGTGCGCGGTGTTTTTCGCTTCACCGGCGCCGGTGCCATAACCCTTGATGGTCTTGGCCAGAACCACGGTCGGCTGACCCTTGTGGTTCACCGCCTCGTGGTAGGCCGCGTAGACCTTGTACGGGTCGTGGCCGCCACGGTTCAGCTTCCAGATTTCGTCGTCGGACATATCCGCAACCATCGCCTTGAGTTCTGGCGAGTTGAAGAAGTGTTCGCGCACGAAAGCGCCGTCTTTGGCTTTGTAGTTCTGGTATTCGCCGTCGATGACTTCGTCCATGCGGCGTTGAAGGATGCCGTCGACGTCTTTGGCCAGCAGTGGGTCCCAGAAACGGCCCCAGATGACTTTGGTCACGTTCCACTGAGCACCGCGGAACACGCCTTCCAGTTCCTGGATGATCTTGGCGTTGCCGCGAACCGGACCGTCCAGACGCTGCAGGTTGCAGTTCACGACGAAGATCAGGTTGTCGAGCTTCTCGCGACCGGCCAGGGCGATGGCGCCCAAGGATTCCGGCTCGTCGGTCTCGCCGTCGCCCAGGAAGCACCAGACTTTCTGCTTGCCTTCAGGGATATAACCGCGGTGCTCCAGGTACTTCATGAAGCGCGCCTGGTAGATCGCCTGAATCGGACCCAGACCCATGGAAACGGTCGGGAACTGCCAGAAGTCTTTCATCAGCCACGGGTGCGGATAGGACGACAGACCGTTGCCATCGACTTCCTGACGGAAGTTGTTCATCTGGTCTTCGGTGATGCGCCCTTCCATGAACGCACGGGCGTAGACGCCTGGCGATGCGTGACCCTGGAAGTAGATCAGGTCGCCGCCGTGTTCGTCGGTCGGGGCCTGGAAGAAGTAGTTGAAGCCGATGTCGTACAGGGTTGCACTGGAAGCGAAGCTGGAGATGTGGCCGCCCAGATCCGGGTCGCCGATGTTGGTCTTGACCACCATCGCCAAAGCGTTCCAACGTACCAGCGAGCGGATGCGGCGTTCCATGAACAGGTCGCCGGGCATGCGTGCTTCGTGGGTAACGGGGATGGTGTTGCGGTAAGGCGTGGTGATGGCGTAAGGCAGTTGCGAACCACTTCGTGTGGCCAGCTCACCCATACGGGTCATCAGGTAATGAGCACGGTCTTCGCCTTCTTTGTCGAGAACCGATTCCAGGGCGTCCAGCCATTCCTGGGTTTCGACGGGATCGAGGTCTTGCATGGCTTGCTCCAGGGCGGAAAGGCTTCCAGAATCGGTTGCCTGAGTTTGTTGCGACTGGCCTTGTGGGCAGACGATATAAAATTCTTGGATGACCGGATGGGTCCCCGGCGTTGTGTAGTTTTACTACAAATCTCGGGCTAATTCAGCTTTTTGACTTGTATATACAGTAGTAAAACTACAGCTGAGCGACGTTTTCACTCGTGGTGCAGTGTCCGTTAAAGCAGGGTTCTCAGTGTAAAAATCTGACGAATCGCCGGACCTGTCATGCTGAAAGCCAGAAAATGCCCGTCATCAGCAATTTTTAACCTTTGTTCGACAGTCCGTCCGTTGCGTGTATACAACCGCCGTGGCGTGCTGCCATTTGAATGCCGATCAAGGATAGACCATGAGCCTTCCCCTGCTGGCCGAGCTGCCGGCTGTCCTTCTGCCGTTCGTCACTCGTGCGCGCCAATCCTGGCGCACCGCGCTCGATGCCCTCACAGATGACGCCAGGCATCCATTTCAGGCCTGGCCCGAGGCGCGGTTGCTGGCGTTCGATCGTGTGTGTGCGGCCAGCGACTTCGTCGCCGATCAGGTTTCACGCGATCCGCTGATGCTGCTCGACCTCGCTGAATCCGGTGAGCTGGAGCGCAGTTTTGCGCCCGGCGAGCTGCTTGGGCACATCGCCAATGCAGTCATTCAGGCTGCCAGCGACGATGAGTTGGGGCGTAATCTACGTCGTCAACGCACGCGCCAGCAAGTGCGAATTATCTGGCGGGATCTGACCCGGCAGGCTGATCTGGTGGAAACCTGCCGCGATCTCTCGGACATGGCAGATGGCTGCATCGATCTGGCTTACAAGTGGCTGTACGAGCGGCATTGTCAGCAATTCGGCGTGCCGACCGGCCGTCGGACCGGCGAGGCACAGCAGATGGTCATCCTCGGCATGGGCAAGCTGGGCGCCGTCGAGCTGAATCTATCGTCCGACATCGATCTCATCTTTGCCTACCCCGAGGGCGGCGAAACCCAGGGCGTTAAACGCCCGCTCGATAATCAGGAATTTTTCATCCGCCTGGGTCAGCGATTGATCAAGGCGCTGGACCCGGTCACGGTCGACGGCTTTGTCTTCCGGGTCGACATGCGCCTGCGCCCGTATGGATCTTCCGGTGCACTGGTGCTCAGCTTCAACGCGCTGGAGCAGTACTACCAGGATCAGGGCCGTGACTGGGAACGCTACGCCATGATCAAGGCCCGTGTGGTGGGCGGCGATCAGGAGAAGGGCAGCGAGTTGCTCGACATGCTGCGGCCGTTTGTCTATCGCCGCTATCTGGACTTCTCCGCCATTGAAGCGCTGCGCACCATGAAACAGCTGATCCAGCAGGAAGTCCGGCGCAAGGGTATGGCCGAGAACATCAAGCTCGGGTCCGGCGGCATTCGTGAAGTGGAATTCATCGCCCAGGCGTTTCAATTGATTCACGGCGGTCGCGATTTGAGTCTGCAGCAGCGGCCACTGCTCAAGGTGCTGAAAACCCTTGAGGGCCAGGGCTATCTGCCCGCTGCCGTCATCGATGAACTGCGTGAGGGTTATCAGTTTCTGCGCTACACCGAGCACGCCATTCAGGCGATTGCCGATCGGCAGACGCAAATGCTCCCCGACGACCCGCAGGATCAGGCGCGCATCGCCTTCATGATGGGTTTTGCCGATTGGGCGAGTTTCCATGAACAACTGATGTACTGGCGTGAGCGCGTCGCGTGGCACTTTCGTCAGGTTATCGCCGACCCGGACGAGGAAGAAGGCCAGCAGGACCACGGCGACGAAATCGTCGGCGGAGAGTGGCTGCCTCTGTGGGAAGAGTCGCAGAACGAAGAAAGCGCCTGCCTCCAGCTCCAGGAGGGCGGATTTGCTGACGCGCAAAAGGCGCTGAAAAACCTGAGCAACCTGCGCAACAGTTCGCAACTTCGCTCCATGCAGCGGCTGGGGCGTGAGCGGCTCGATGCCTTTATTCCGCGGCTGCTCGCCCAAGCGGTCGAGCACGACAATCCCGATCTGGTGCTCGAGCGCGTGCTGCCGCTGGTGGAAGCGGTGGCGCGTCGCTCGGCGTATCTGGTCTTGCTCACCGAAAACCCCGGCGCGTTGCGTCGATTATTGACCCTGTGCGCGGCCAGCCCGTGGATTGCCGAGCAGATTGCCCGTTTTCCGCTGCTGCTGGATGAGTTGCTGAACGAAGGTCGCCTGTTCAGCCCGCCACAGGCGCTTGAACTGGCCGCCGAGCTGCGCGAGCGTCTGACGCGTATTCCTGAAGACGACCTGGAACAGCAAATGGAAGCCCTGCGGCATTTCAAGCTGGCTCACCGTCTGCGCGTGGCTGCGTCGGAAATCACCGGCAGCCTGCCGCTGATGAAAGTCAGCGATTACCTGACCTGGCTGGCCGAAGCGATTCTGGAGCAAGTGCTGGCGCTCGCCTGGCGCCACACCGTCGCCCGTCACGGTGCACCGCGCCGACCGGACGGCACCTTGTGCGACCCCGGTTTTGTCATCGTCGGCTACGGCAAGGTCGGCGGTATCGAACTGGGTCACGGCTCGGATCTGGACCTAGTGTTCATTCACGATGGCGATCCCCAGGCTGAAACCGACGGGGCCAAGCCGATCGATGGCGCGCAGTTCTTCACCCGGCTCGGTCAGCGGATCATTCACCTGATCACCACCCAGACCAACTCGGGCCAGTTGTACGAAGTCGACATGCGCCTGCGTCCGTCCGGCGCGGCGGGTTTGCTGGTGAGTTCCCTCGGGGCATTTTCCCGCTATCAGGAGAACGAGGCCTGGACCTGGGAGCATCAGGCGTTGGTGCGCGCGCGGGTGCTGGTGGGCAGCACCGATGTCGGCCGGCAGTTCGAGACCGTGCGCGCCTCGGTGCTGGGGCGGGAGCGGGATCTGCCGAAGCTGCGTCAGGAGGTCAGCGAGATGCGCGCCAAGATGCGCGACAACCTCGGCACCCGTACAACGACGGCCGGCAAAGGGGCGAATGCGTTTGAACCGACGGCGCGGTTCGACCTCAAGCAGGACGCCGGAGGTATCGTCGATATTGAATTTATGGTGCAATACGCGGCCCTGGCGTGGTCCAGAGAGCATCCCGCGCTGCTTCGTTACACCGATAACATCCGTATTCTCGAAGGCCTTGAAGAGGCCGGTCTGATGGCCGCCGCCGATGCCGGCCTGCTGCGTGAGGCGTACAAGGCCTACCGCTCGGCCGCTCACCGACAGGCGCTGCAGAACGATCCGGGTGTTGTGGCCGGCGACCAGTTCGCCACCGAACGGCGCGAAGTGATGCGGATCTGGGGAGCGTTGGGGCTGAGTTGATTGCTGGCAGGGTTCGGATCTCACGGATCTATATAAAGCTATGACAGGGAGGCGTCAGGCGGCGTGTGCAAGCATCACGCAGTCTGATGGGCCTCCCTGCTCGTTTCTGGTCGTTTTTGGATGAGCATGAGAATTCTGATCGTAGGGCCCAGCTGGGTCGGTGACATGGTGATGGCGCAGACGCTGTTCCAGTGCCTCAAGCAGCGTCACCCGCAGTGCGAAATCGATGTGCTGGCGCCCGAGTGGAGCCGGCCGATTCTTGAGCGCATGCCCGAAGTGCGCACGGCCTTGAGCTTCCCGCTCGGCCATGGCGCGCTGGAGCTGGCCACGCGCCGGCGCATCGGCAAATCCCTCAAGGGCCAGTACGATCAGGCGATTCTGCTGCCCAACTCGCTGAAGTCGGCGCTGGTGCCATTCTTTGCCGGTATTCCCAAACGCACCGGCTGGCGTGGCGAATTTCGCTATGGCCTGCTCAACGACGTGCGCACCCTCGACAAGCAGCGCTACCCGCTGATGATCGAACGCTTCATGGCGCTGGCCTACGACAAAGGCGCCGAGTTGCCGCACCCTTATCCCAAACCCAGCCTGCAAATCGAAGCGGCGAGTCGCGACGCGGCGCTAACCAAGTTCGGTCTGAGCCTCGACCGGCCGGTGCTCGCGCTGTGCCCGGGCGCCGAGTTCGGTGAATCCAAGCGCTGGCCTTCCGAGCACTACGCCAAAGTCGCCGAAGCGAAGATCCGTGAAGGCTGGCAAGTCTGGCTATTCGGCTCGAAGAACGACCACGCCGTGGGCGAAAGCATCCGCGAGCGGCTGATTCCGGGCCTGCGCGAAGAATCCATGAACCTCAGCGGCGGCACCTCACTGGCCGAAGCCATTGACCTGCTGTCCTGCGCGGACGCAGTCGTCTCCAACGATTCCGGGCTGATGCACGTGGCCGCCGCGCTGAATCGCCCGCTGGTGGCGGTCTACGGTTCAACCTCGCCGGGCTTTACGCCGCCTCTGGCCGATGAAGTCGAGATCGTCCGCCTCGGCATCGAGTGCAGCCCGTGCTTCGAGCGCACCTGCCGCTTCGGTCATTACAACTGCCTGCGCCTGCTGGAGCCGGATTCGGTGATCCAGGCCCTCGGCCGTATTGGCGCCGCCCCGGTCGAGGTCGCCTGACTTGCGGGTACTGCTGATCAAAACCTCGTCACTGGGTGACGTGATCCACACCTTGCCCGCGCTGACTGACGCCATGGGCGCGCTGCCGGGCATCCAGTTCGACTGGGTGGTGGAAGAGGGCTTCGCCGAGATTCCGACCTGGCATCCAGCGGTCGCCAACGTCATTCCGGTGGCCATCCGTCGCTGGCGCAAGAACCTCTGGCAGACCCTCAAAAACGGCGAATGGCGCCAGTTCAAACAGCGTCTGCGCGACACCCGTTACGATGTGGTGATCGACGCCCAGGGCCTGCTGAAAAGCGCATGGCTTACCCGCTACGTCAAAGCGCCCATCGCCGGCCTGGACAAGACTTCTGCGCGGGAGCCCATGGCCGCCCGTTTCTACGATCGCCCCTATGCCGTTGCCCGCGGCCAGCATGCGGTCGAGCGGTTGCGTCAGCTGTTCGGTCAGGCGCTGGGCTATCAGGTGCCTGCGGGACTGGGCGATTACGGCCTTGACCGCAGCCGCTTGCTCACCGCCACAAACGACGCGCCCTTCGTACTGTTTCTGCACGGCACCACGTGGGACACCAAACATTGGCCCGAGCTTTACTGGCGGCAATTGGCCGAACGAATGATCGGTCAGGGACTTGAAGTGCGTCTTCCGTGGGGCAACCCGGCCGAGAAGGCACGAGCCGAACGCATTGCCGATGGCCTTGATAATGCCGTCGTGTTGCCCAAACTCAATCTGGCAGGGGTTGCTCGCGTACTGGCGAGCGCCCAGGGTTGCGTCGCGGTGGACACCGGTCTTGGTCATCTGGCTGCAGCACTGGACGTACCGACCCTGTCGCTGTTCGGCCCGACCAATCCGGGCCTGACCGGCGCGTACGGCCGGTCGCAGGTTCATCTGGCGGCCGATTACCCCGCTTGCGCGCCGTGCCTGCAAAAGAAATGCACTTACCGACCGACGCCTGAAGATCAGCGTCAGGTCGATACCGAACGCGAGTGGCCCATGTGCTTCACTCGCCTGAATCCCGAGCGGGTAGCGAACCAGTTAGGTGCGCTATTGCTGGCAAAGGAACATCCCTGATGCAACTGGCATTCGTGCTTTATAAATACTTCCCCTTCGGTGGCCTGCAGCGCGACTTCATGCGCATCGCCCTGGAGTGCCAGCAGCGCGGCCATAAAATCCGCGTCTACACGTTGATCTGGGAAGGCGACGTGCCGCCCGGCTTCGAAGTGCTGGTGGCGCCGGTCAAGGCAATCTTCAACCACCGTCGCAACGAAAAGCTCACCGACTGGATGAACGCCGACCTGGCCAAGCGTCCCGTGGACCGGCTGATTGGCTTCAACAAGATGCCCGGCCTGGACGTGTATTACGCCGCCGACGGCTGTTACGAAGACAAGGCCCAGAACCTGCGCCACGGCCTGTACAAATACTGGGGCCGCTACCGTCACTTCGCCGACTACGAGCGCGCGGTGTTCGGCAAAGACGCGAAGACCGAAGTGCTGATGATTTCCGAAGTGCAGCAGCCGCTGTTCATCAAGCATTACGACACGCCGCTGGAACGCTTTCATCTGTTGCCGCCGGGGATCTCCCAGGACCGCCGGGCGCCGCCGAATGCCGCCGAAATCCGCGCTGAATTTCGTCGGGAATTCAAGCTGGCCGACGATGACCTGCTGCTCGTGCAGATCGGCTCCGGCTTCAAAACCAAGGGCGTCGATCGCAGCCTCAAGGCGCTGGCGGCGCTGCCCGCAGAATTGAAAAAACGCACGCGCCTGTTTGTCATCGGCCAGGACGACCCCAAGGTATTCCAGGTGCAGAGCACGACGCTGGGCCTGGGCGATCACGTCACCTTCATGAAAGGGCGCAGCGACATTCCGCGTTTTCTGTTGGGCGCCGACCTGTTGATTCATCCGGCGTACAACGAAAACACCGGCACCGTGCTCCTTGAAGCGCTGGTGGCAGGGCTCCCGGTGCTGGTCAGCGCGGTGTGCGGCTACGCCCATTACATTGCCGAAGCCGACAGCGGTCTGGTGCTTGATGAGCCGTTCGAACAGAGCCAGCTCAATCAATACCTGGCCCGCATCCTCAAGGACGACACCGCGCGCGGCACCTGGAGCCGCAACGGGCTGGCATTCGCCGACACGGCTGATCTTTACAGCATGCCGCAGCACGCTGCGGATGTGATTCTGGCGGAGCACCACGGATGAAACTGATCCTTGCTGAACCCTTCAAGACCCTCTGGGCCGGGCGCGATGCGTTCGAGGCCGTCGAGGCGCTGGAAGGCCAGGTCTACCGCGAACTCGAGAACCGGCGCACCTTGCGCACGGAGGTCGACGGGCGCGGTTATTTCGTCAAGATCCATCGCGGCATCGGCTGGGGTGAAGTGGCGAAAAACCTGCTGACCGCCAAATTGCCGGTGCTCGGCGCGGGTCAGGAGTGGGACGCGGTCAATCGCCTGCATGAAGTCGGCGTGCCGACCATGACTGCCGTGGCGTACGGCGAGCGCGGCAACAATCCGGCGATGCAGCATTCGTTCATCATCACCGAAGAGCTGGCGCCGACCGAGAGCCTGGAAGATGTCAGCCTCAACTGGCGCAACGAGCCGCCCGAGCCACGCATGAAGCGCGCGTACATCGCCGAAGTGGCGCGGCTGGTCGGGATGATGCACCGCGCCGGGGTCAACCACCGCGACTGCTACATCTGTCATTTTCTGCTGCACACCGACACGCCGGTCACGCCCGATAGCTTCCGGCTCTCGGTGATCGACCTGCACCGCGCCCAGACGCGCCCGGCGATCACCCAGCGCTGGCGCAACAAAGACCTGGCCGCGCTGTATTTCTCGGCGATGGACATTGGCCTGACCCGGCGCGACAAACTGCGGTTTCTCAAGGGCTATTTCCAGCAGCCCCTGCGGCAGATCCTGGCCCAGGAATCGGCGCTGTTGAGCTGGCTTGAAGGCAAGGCCGAGAAGCTCTATCAGCGCAAATTGCGTTACGGAGACGCGCTCTGATGGCGGGCTGGAATCTGGAGCCTGGCTACGCCGCGCTGACAGACGACTTCGGCACCCTCGACGCGGTGTTCGCCCTCAAAGGCGAGCGCCTGACCCGCGATCCGTTGTCCGAAGTCATCCGCGTCGAGCGCGGTGGCGTGAACTACTACGTCAAGCGCTACGTCGCGGCGGGCAAGGGTTTGCGCCGGTATCTGGGACGGCCCCGGGTCAAGTCCGAATGGCAAAACCTCAAGCGCTTCGCCAAGTGGGGCATCCCGACCGCAGAAGTCGTCGCCTGGGGCCTGGAGCGCAATGGCGCTGCGTATGATCGCGGCGCGCTGATCACTCGGGAGCTGCCGCGTACCGAAGACCTGTCCGAACTGGCGCGGGTCAACGACACGCGCCTCGACAGCCGCGCGTGGGTCAATGGCGTCAGCCAGCAGGTCGCGCGCTACACCCGGACCATGCACGATCATCACTTCACCCATAACGATCTGAAGTGGCGCAACTTGCTGGTGGACGATCAGGCGACGGTGTTCCTCATCGACTGCCCCAACGGCGCGTTCTGGGTCAGCTTCATGCTGCGTTACCGGATCACCAAAGACCTCGCGTGCCTGGACAAGGTCGCCAAATATCACCTGTCGGCCACCCAGCGCCTGCGGTTCTATCTGCAATATCGTGGTCGTGAACGCTTGAATGATTCTGACAAGAAGCGCATCCGCCACATCGTCAGTTTTTTTGAGGGTCGCGAATGAGTGTTTTCATTGCTGACGCCGACCGGGGCCTGCTCGAACGGCACGGTCTGGCGGACTTCGATGCGTTGTGGAACGTAGAGCTCGATGCGGTGGACGAGCCCAACACCGGCCGTGGCGGCTGGAGCAGTGTGTTTCGCCTGGAGCTGGAAGGGTCCGGCTACTACCTCAAGCGCCAGAGCAATTACCTGACGTACACCCTGCATCACCCGTTTGGCGAGCCGTCTTTCTCCCGTGAGTTTCGCAACATCAGCCTGTATCAGAAGCTGGGCATTCCGGCGCTGCATGCAGTGTTCTACGCGGACAGGAAAGTCGACGGCGAGCGCCGCGCAATCCTGATGACCCGCGCACTGGATGGCTGGACCGATCTGGACACGCTGTTGCAGGACTGGCACGAGCGGCCGGCCACCGAGCGTCTGGCGATTCTGCAGGCGTGCGGGCAACTGGCGCGCACGCTGCACAAGGCGGGTCAGGTGCACGGCTGTTTCTACCCCAAGCATATTTTCATGCGGGCCCGGGGCGGTGAGTACATGGCGCAGCTGATCGACCTTGAGAAGACACGCAAGTCGATCTTCGGCCAGCGCGACCGGGTCAAGGACATCGAGCCTCTGCTGCGCCGCGCACCGGTCTGGAACGAAACGGAAATCCGCGAACTGCTCGCGGCTTATCTGAACGCCCCGGTCGATAGCGGTCTGGTTGACACCTGGTGGCAGCGTGTCGCCAAACGGGGCAGTCACAAGCGCCGTGACCGGTGATTTCTGGTTTCTGGTACACGAGATTTACTGCCTGTCAGATCTGCGATCTGGGTTTGGGCTTGATCAAAGAGGGCGCCGATGCGTTTGTCTGAACTGAAAAACGCCGGTCGCACCCCGGCGCTGCCGATGAACATCGCGCTGGAGGATGCCGCCGGTCCTGCCGAGCTGCAATTGCTCAGCCTGCTGCGCGTCCTGCCCGGTCAACGCTATGTAGGCGCCGGCATCTGGCGTGGGCGCACGGTGCTGGCGAAATTACTGGTCGGTCCCAAAGCCCCTCGGCATTTCCAGCGTGAACGCGACGGCGTACAGGCGCTGGCGAAACAGGGCTTGCCAACGCCGTTGCTGTTGGCTGACGGGCTGCAGGAAGGCGAGGGCGGCTGGCTGTTGTTCGAGTTTCTGGATCAAGGCCAGAGCCTGGGCGATACCTGGAAATCAGTGGAAAACCTGCCACCGCTGGCCGATGAGCAACAGTCAGTGCTCGGCGATGCCCTGGCCGCTGTGGGTCAGATGCACGCCAAAGGCCTGTGGCAGGAAGACCTGCACCTCGACAACCTGCTGCGTCAGGGCTCCACGCTGTATTTGATTGACGGCGCGGGCATTCGCGTCGAAGAAGCCGGCAAGCCGTTGTCCCGGCAGAAAGTGCTGGAAAACCTCGGCGTATTCTTCGCCCAGTTGCCCAAGTCGCTGGAGCCGTTCACCGAAGAATTGCTGGTCTATTACCTGCTGAGCAACGGCGAGCACGGCTTGCCGGTCGAGGCGCTGCAAAAGCAGATCGACAAGGTGCGCAGTTGGCGCTTGCGGGATTACCTGAACAAGATCGGCCGTGAATGCAGCCTGTTCAGCGTTGAAGACGGGCCGTTTGCTCTGCGTGCGATTCGTCGCGAAGAAGTCGCCGGAATGCTGCCCGTGCTGGAGCAGGCCGACGCGCTGGTGGATGGCGGTCATCTGTACAAGACCGGGGGCGCGGCCAGCGTCGCCAGGGTAGACGTCGCCGGCCTCGAGCTGGTGATCAAACGCTACAACATCAAGAACCTGGCCCACTGGCTCAAGCGTTTCTGGCGACCGTCCCGTGCCTGGCACTCGTGGCGTGAAGGCAATCGGTTGCGGTTTCTCGGCATCGCCACGCCCAAACCGCTGGCGCTGCTGGAAAAACGCTTTTTATGGCTGCGCCGCGAGGCGTATCTGGTGACCGAGTTCCTGCCGGGGCCCGACATCATCGAGCGCTTTGCGCCCTACGTGGCTAACGGCGATGCGCCGGAAGCCGAATTGCAGGCGCTGGATACGCTGTTTGCGCAGTTGATCCGTGAGCGCATCAGCCACGGCGATCTCAAGGGTCACAACGTGTTCTGGCAACAGGATCGCTGGTCGCTCATCGATCTGGACGCCATGTGTCAGCACGGTTCCCAGACCTCGTTCGCGACGGCGTTCGCCAAAGATCGCGCGCGCTTCATGCGCAACTGGCCGGCGGACAGCGCGCTGCACCAGTTGCTGGAGCAGCGCATTCCGACGGTTTCAAAGACGCCGGACTGACCGTCAGTCCGCGTGCTTGAGGTTCATCTCCACCAGTGCGTCGATCAATGCCTGCACGTTGTCGAACGGCTGGCGATGAACCTGCGGCCACGACTCGCGCTCGACGTAGGCTTTGCCAGCGGTATTGAACCGCACCGGCGTGTGCTTGAGGGTGCGGTCCCTTGAGCGATGTACGATCGTGGGCCGCAAGGGGGCGGACTCATCGAGCATGAACATGCCCGGACTATGCAGCCTGCCGCCGACGGGCGTGGCGAGCTGAGGACGTGGCGGCAGTTCGATTTCCACGCGGAAATCATTCTGCACCCGCACTGACTCATGACCCAGCCCGGCCGGGACCTGTTCGCCCGGATCGATCATGATGCCGTGGCCTTTGCCCGGCGCCACGTCCATCACCCGCACGCCAATCCCCTGTTCCAGCTCGGCAATGCCCGGGACGCTGTTTTTGAACGTGTTGGCATGGGTTTCACCCACCAGCGCCATCCACTTGTGCGGTCCCATCACCTCTTGATGCTTGCGTATCGTGCGGGACGCAAAGTAGCTCAGCACCTGCTGGCGCGTGGTGTTGGAGTGGGTCGGCATATGGCGGATGAAGTAACTGGCGGCGCAGTCGATCCCGCGGATTTCAATGCCATGCCGCCTGGCGTGGACCACCAGCCTTTCGAACGAGTAGAGGCCGGTCGGGTCGGTCCGGAACGTCTGGTCCATGCGCTTGAGGTCGTGCAGCAGACGTTTGCTCATCAGCCCCGTTTCAGCGAAGCGGTCCAGGTCGGCCTGATGGACGTCCGTCAGCAAATGCTCCATGTACAGCGTCTTCACGTCCTGGCGCGCCAGATGCTCGATGTTGTCGAGGATGAAGCGCTTGCTGGCGCGTGCCGAATGGGATTCGCCAATGACCACTCCGGATGTGTTTTCGTACAGCTCTTCGATGAACATGCTCAACGGCGTGTCGGCTTTTACCTCGGGCAGAGTCACCCGTTCAGGGAGGGCCAGGTTGAGCACTGAGCGCGCATCTTTCTGCAGCGTGTTCGCCAGTTCGAAGAACTTCTCACGCACCTCCACCAGATGACTTTCGATGAAAAAGTAATCGGGGTTGAGGCCTCTGTGACGGAAGTTGGCCAGGTCATGAAAGATGCTCCGCATATCGGCAGGCATCTGGTAGCGGTTGTCGATCAGCGACTGCTGAATGGCGCCCAGGGGGTAGTCGTTGCTCCAGGTCGCGGCATCGGCGCGGGTCCAGTAGCCGGCCGGGTTCCATTCGAAACCGTGATCACCGACGTAGGGGTTCACCTCGCTCCGGCGGTGGGAAACGATGGCGCGGCGATTAGGGTCCAGACCCCACTCCAGGGGCGAACGTCGTTCGAAGAAGCCATACAGCGCATCGTCCATTGATGTGTCGGATGGACTGACGGGCGAGGCTGCGCCGGCCCCGTTATCGATATTCGGGTTGCCGATCTGTGCCTTGAAGTCCGCGCGCGACGCCGCGCTGCTGATGACGGCATCGCTGTCCACGGATATCTGGGTCGGCGCGCCCAACGGCACGTCTTCGACGCGCAGGCTGAGTACGCCTTGCAGTTCGCTGATGCCTGGCTGTTGCTGCCAGGTGTTGGCGGTGCGGTGGTCGAGCAGCGCGATCCAGCGCCTGCCCGGGTGCTGCTGCACATCGCCGCTGATCACTTTGTGACCAAAGAAAACCGCCATCTTTTGGGGCGCGAGGGCATCACCTGCAGCGGATGCCACTTCGTTGCCCGCGTAGTCATAGCTGACCGATGAACTGAACGGACGAACGTCGATGCCGTGGCGGTGGGCCGCTTTGATCAGGTGGTAATAGTCGTATTTTTCGCTGCCGTTCTTGAGCGCGCCCTCGTTCACGGTCTCCAGGTAGTGCTTGATCATGTGGGAGCCGCTGCGCGTCTTGCTGCCGAGTGCCTTGTATTTCTGCAGCTTGTGCGTGTGCTGGTCGGTCTGCAGATGCTCGATGTACAGCACCTCGACCTTGCGCTCCGCCAGCAACGGCATGTTGTCGATCAGCAGTTGTTTGCTGGCGATGGACGTCGGAGCTTCGCCAATCACCAGTCCGTTGGATTTTTTCAGTGCGGCGTCGAAAAACGCTTGAGTCGTCATGTCATCGGCCAGCACCGGCAACTCGGGTTTACCCGGAAGGGGGGGCTGCTCGAAGAATGCTTTTGCATCGCGGTACAGATTCTGGCGCAACGTCTTGTAGGTCGAACGACCGCCCTGGAAAATGTCGTCGAAAAACTCATGCAGACCAAACGGGCCTTCCTCAAAATGTTCAGCCTGCCTTGGGCTGACGATCCCGAAGACGTAGGGCTGCAGCGATTCCGGCATTTCGTAATCGCTTAAGTCGCCCACCGCCGTGGCGGGGCCTGCGGGGGTTTCGTCCAGTCGGCTGAACGAAGGCAGAACGCCGCCTCGCAAGCGCGCAGGCTCAAGCAGCTGCCACTGGCCCTGGCGGTTGAGGCGCACCGTCTGGCGGCCAAAAAAGGCGAACGGGTTGCGCGGATCGACGATCTGCCAGGCGGCCAGCCTGGCGTCGTACTGGACCTGGTACGTCTGGCCCTGCAGGGCGATGTAAAAGTTGCCACGAACGACGCTGACACCTTGCCCGTGCGGGCGGCTCAGGGGGAGCGCGTCTGTCAGCGATACATCCACCGCGTGCAGCGGAGGTGCGACGGTATTTGCGACCCGCACCGGCGGGGTGTCCTGCTGCAATGCCCTCCAAACGCCGGTCACATCGGTTTGCGCATAACGCCCGGTGGGCTGAAGGGTTTCGGGGATCAGCGCGTGGGTCCGGTACAGCGGGACATGGCGGTTGGCAGACTGAGGCGCGGCCCAGAAGAGTTCGTTCTCCACCGCGACCGGCTGCAGCGTCTCGTCGGTGGCATGGGCAACCGAGCGGGCGTACCTGCCGGCGGTTTTTTGTCCGGTCAGATCCTTCAAAATGCCGCCGAGCCCTTTCATTCCCGAGTGCAGATCGCCCGCAGCGCCCGCCGTGTTGAGCCAGGCGCTGAGCACGTAGAAGCTGGCGGTGGCGTGATCCCGCTCGTCGAGGGCTCGCAGCGCGCGATAACCATCAGCGCTCGCGATGATCATGCCGACGGCAAAGCTGGCAGGCGGGAAGGGCAAGGTCACGGCGGTCGCGATCAGCTCGAGGCTGCTCCAGACCTGTCGGCAGAGCATGTCTGCACGGCCGATCGTGGTGTCCTCGACATCCTGGATCTTGCGCTCGATCACTTGGTTGAAACACACGTCATACAGGTTGCTGAACGGCGCCCTCGGCAGCACCGGTTTGCGACCACCGCCTTTCTTCAGTTCAGCCAGGGCGAATGCCAGCGGCATGCCGGCCTTCACCTGGGCGCGGCTCAGGTAGTAATCGCCCATGCCTTCGCTCAGCAGCGTGTTGCTGAACGCGCTAAGTGGTCGGAAGGCGCGGCCGTCCGGTGCCTGCGGCGTATACAGCAGAACCTGCTCCAGCGTGCTCGCCTCAGGCGGCGCGAGCAGGAAGCAGCCGTGAATGACCTCTGCACGAGACGCGATAGCCATCACGTCCACGCTCAATTGCAGTGGATAGACCCGATAGCGCAGGCGGTCTGCCGGGCTGCTCTGATGCATGTTGACGATGGAGAGGGTGAGCCAGTGCAGCTGGGAGGCGTCGATGTGGCCTTCGAGAAAGCTGCGAAAGGCGTCGGCGCGCATTTGCAATTGCGTCAGCAGCAGGCTCTGTTGACGGCGCCAGTCGTAGCCCTCGCTGGCAGGCGCCAGCAGTTGCCCGCGAATCATTGCGATGTACTGATCGGCTACCCATTGCCCGCGAACCGAGCCAGCGACCTTCTCCGGGCTCAGTGGTGTGAGATCGACGCCCTCGGGGCCGCTGAAAGTGGCGGTGGTATCGGCCGCCGGGTTGAGCAGGCCAAGGGTGTCGTCGTAACCGTCACGTAGCATCTGGGTGTAGGACAGGGTTTCGCGGGGCGTGTGAATGATGATCCGGTCAGGGTCCACCGTTTCCGGCGGCAGACCCAGCAGCGCGTTGATCTTGCGACTGGCAGTCCAATGAACGTAGGCGTTGAAGTCGGTCACCCGGGTGTGTGGGACGGCTTGGTAGATTTCGCCCGCCGCCACGATCGTATCCTCCAGTGCCACCATTTGCTGACGCTGCTCGGCGGATGCCCGCAGGAACCAGTCCGGGGTGTGCAGCCGTTGTTCGGAGAGCATTACCTGCACGCGCGCCGACACCAGCGCACGCACACCGCTGTTGTAATCGGGGAGGGTGGTGTAGCTGATCCAGTCCTGGGCAGGCGCTGGCTTTTCACTCAAATCATGCAGCTGGTCTTTCAGGGCGGCTCTTCTGCCGGCGGTGATCTGCGCCAGCAGGAAGTGGTTCATGTCGGCGGACCGGCTCCAGCTCACCAGCTCGCCGAGCAACTGACGCTCGTTGTCGAAGCGTTGGAAATGTTGGGTGCGCGGGCTGTCCGGGGTGAACATCAGCAACCCGTCCGGCTGACCCGAAGCGTCAAGCTTGCGCAATAGCAGCACGCTGCTCAATACGTCGTGACCGTTCAGCTTGATCTGCTGCACGTTCACGGCAGGATTTCGCGGCGCGGCGGTGTCCGGATTCAGCGACTCGATCAGGCTCAGGTCGGAAGGCTGGATATGCCCCTGCAGTTCGGCGCCACGGGCCTGGGCGATGAGCTGATGATGCATCGCTTCGCCCATCAGGCGCTGGATGGTCGGCGAGCCGAGCGCCAGGCGTTGCGCGGGTCCGAAACGCGTTCGCAGGTCTTGCTGGTTGATGACGTCGGCGAGGTAGGCCGGCGTCATGTCGCTGTACTCAGGCTCAAGCGGCAGACCGTTGTGAGTGATTCGGCTGTGGGTCTGGAAGGCCGAATCTGGGGCTGTGTCGCCAGGATGCAGGCCGTAAAGTGCCAGATGCGTCAGTGTTCGGCGGACGGAGAAGGTCTCACCGGTGATGGGCTGCGTTCGTTCGGTGCTGATCAGGACCTCGTCCGGATCGAGATCAATACCCAGATCATTGGCCAGTCGTGCGCGCAGACGGCTTCGCGCGAATTGCTGCGGGGACGCGGCGTCGTCCATGACGCTCATCAACGCATTGCGCGATCGCTCGTAATCCATCAGGCCCGAGGCGTAGCGCTCACGTTGCTCGGTGCTGGCCATCTCCAGCCAGTCGGGGCGTGCGCGGCGCTCATCTCGCTGGGCGCGACGATCCTGCGCAGCGGCTATGGCGCCGCCCGGGCCCCAGGATTTCAGCTGGTGGAGCAGGTCTTCGAGTCGGGCCTGAAGGGTCTGAGGCGACAGGTTGTGGGCGTTACCAAACAGCGCGTCGATGTCCACACGCTGCCTGGCCAGCAGGCGATCAAAGGCATGGTCGTAGGGCGATCCCTTGATCGGCTGTAGTTGAAAGTCCGAAGGGTGGGTGGGCTCAAGAAATACATCACCGCCGAAGGCAATCTCGAGCCAGGCGTCGCGCGTGCTGTCCTGCATAAGACGCAAGAGTGGCAGGCGCAGGAGTGGGTGATTGATGCGGCGGGCGAGTGCTTGCTGCAATGCCTCGTTCGACACGAAGCCTTCGACGGCCTGGCCGGGCAACCAGAGCAAGGTCTGCCCCGGCTGGGCGGTTGCGACCAGCGCCCCGGCCAGCTCAATGCGACGTTCCGCATCAAGTTGCAGCTCGAGCGCGCTGAACACCACATGCTCCTGGGCGTCCATGCCCGGCAGGCAGCGCGCATAGTCGCGGTGCAGCTCGCCTTCTTCGATGTTCAGCAGCAGGTCGTCACGCAGGGTCAATTCGATGCAGGTCACGAAGAGCTCGCGGCGTGAAATATCACGCGCACTGGCTTCGGCCCAGAAGCGAGTGATGGCCGAGTGCAGCAGCGTTTTCTGCTCCGGGCTCACTGGCAGCGGCGGGGTGTTGAGGCAGGCCTTGGCATCCGGAAGATGCTGAAGCTCGGCGTCAAGTACAGAAGCCAGCGTGGTCAGCCGATCAAGCGCAGGCGGGTTGGGTGAAAAGGTTTCCATGGCGTACAGCATTCCTGAGTGATCTCCGCGCAATGAGCTTGCGCAAGAGCCGGGCAAGCAGCCCGATGATTCGTCGAGCGATCAATCAATCAGAACGCCGGGGCGCGTGGTGCTAAATAGTTAACGCACGAGGTGAGGCGCAAACGTGTAGGACCGGCTTCAGCCGGGAAGGCGTCATTCGTGACGCCGCAAGATTGAGGGCGCTGACACCGGCCTCTTCCCGGCTAAAGCCGGTCCCACCGAGGCATCGCGGGGCAGTTCATTCCCTGCGACCACTTCCAGAGCCATTACGCTATAATCCCGCCCTTTAGCTGTCTGCCGCCGTGGCGCCAGACACACCTTATTTGTCAGGCGCGTGATGCCTGCATGCAGACTTAAGAGGCTAGACCCTAGTGGCATTGACGATCCTTGGCCTGTCCGGCGCCCTTAGCCATGATCCTTCCGCAGCCCTGTACATCGACGGCAAGCTGGTTGCTGCGGCCGAAGAAGAGCGTTTCGTTCGCGACAAGCATGCCAAGAACCGCATGCCCTACGAATCAGCGAAGTTCTGCCTCGAACAAGCGGGCATCAAGCCTTCCGACGTCGATGTCGTGGCCATTCCTTTCGCGCCCATCAGCCTGTTCGGCGAAGCGCGCTGGCACTACGCCAAACGTTACTGGTATGCCCCGGACCGCGCCCTCGACGCGATTCTGATGGGCAACCGCCGCTACAAGCGCTATCGCAACAAAATCGTCTGGTGCCTGGAACAACTGGGTTTTGATCCGAAAAAGATCAAGATCGAGCCCGTCGAGCACCACCTTGCCCACGCTTCCAGCGCCTACCACTGCTCCGGCTTCCAGGAGAAAACCGCGATCCTCGGGATCGACGGCAAGGGTGAGTACGCCACCACGTTCTTCGGCTACGGCGAAAACGGCAAGATCCACAAGATCAAAGAATTCTACGACCCGGATTCCCTCGGCGGGCTGTATGGCGCGATCACCGAATTCCTCGGCTTCGAGATGCTCGACGGCGAATTCAAAGTCATGGGCATGGCGCCGTACGGCGATGCGACCAAATACGATTTCTCGCGCCTGGCCACCTTTGAAAATGGCGAACTGGTGATCAACACCGAATACGCCAACGTCATCGGTCTGCGTCGTTACAAAGAAAAGGGCAAAGGCTTCTACTTCTCGCCGAAACTGATCGAGTGGCTGGGCCCCAAGCGCGAAGGCGACATCGCCGACGAGCCGTACATCCATTACGCCGCCAGCATGCAGGCGCTGTTCGAGAAGCTGTCGCTGCAGATGATCGACCACTATCTGGGTGACATCCTCAAGGAAACCGGCAAGCTCGCTTTTGCCGGCGGCTGTGCGCTGAACGTCAAACTGAACCAGAAAATCATCGCGCGCCCTGACGTCAAAGAGCTGTTCGTTCAGCCAGCGTCGGGTGATGCCGGCACTGCCGTCGGCGCTGCCGCCTATGTTTCCCACGCCCGCGGCGTGCCGGTCGAGAAGATGGAGCACGTGTACCTCGGCCCGTCCTACAGCAACGAAGATGTTATCGCCGCCTGCGCCCGCCACCCGAGCAAGCCGGCCTGGCGCCAGATCGACAACACCCCCGAGCGCATCGCCAAAATCATGGTCGCGGGCAACCCGGTGGCCTGGTTCCAGGGCCGCATGGAATTCGGTCCTCGTGCCCTCGGTGGTCGTTCGATCATCGGCTGCCCGAGCATTGCCGGCGTCGCCGATCGCATCAACCATCAGATCAAGTTCCGCGAGCGCTGGAGGCCTTTCTGCCCGTCGATGCTCGACACCGTCGCCCCGCAGATGATCAAGATCGATCACCCGGCGCCGTTCATGACTTTCACGTTCGAAGTGGCGGAAGAGTGGAAAACCCGTGTGCCGGAGGTCGTCCACGAAGACGGCACCTCCCGCGCCCAGGTGCTGAAGCGCGAATACAACCCGCGTTACTACGACATGATGAAGGCGCTGGAGAACCTGACCGGCAACGGGGTTTCCCTCAATACGTCGCTCAACCGTCGCGGCGAGCCGATGATCTGCTCGCCGACCGATGCGCTGAATATGTTCTTCGGCTCCGATCTGGAGTACCTGATCATGGAAGACATTCTGGTGGTCAAAGACGGCGTGGACACCCATGACACGCTCAGCTGAGCGCCATGTTCTCCAGTTCTGCCACGGCTATGACGGGCCGTTCCTCGACTGCGCCCGTCAATACGCCAGCCTGTTCGTGGGCAGGGGATACCGTGTCACCACGGTATTCCTGACCGGCGCCGCAGATGCCGAGGTTGCAGCCAGTTGCGCGTCGGACGAAGTGCTGTTCATGGAGTACAGCTCCAAGGCCATCGGCGGCATGAAGGTGGGAGCGATCCGCGATCTGCGCAAGATCGCGGCGTCCCGCAGTTTTGAGTTTTGCATCACCCACCGTTTCAAGCCGACCTACATCGCACTGGTCGCGACCCGCTTGCCGGTGATCGGCGTCCATCATGCGTTTGGTGATTACCGGCGCCGCAGCCGCAAGGTGCTGGCGAACCTGTTCCGCTCCCGCCTGAGCCTGCTGGGCGTGTCCGATGCCGTGCGCGATGACATTCGCGCCTGCCTGCCGAAATGGCCGGTCGAGCGTATCCAGACCCTCTATAACCGCATCGATGTCGATCAACTGAGCGCCACGCTGTTGTCCCGTGAGGAGGCCCGCGACGCGTTGGGTCTGGCCCAGGAGGCGTGGGTCGTGGGCAATGTCGGGCGGCTGCATCCCGACAAGGATCAGTCGACGCTGCTGCGCGGATTCGCCCAGGCGTTGCCGAACCTGCCCGCTGACAGCCAACTGGTGATTCTCGGTCAGGGTCGGCTGGAACAGGACCTCAGGCACCTGGCGGCCGAACTGGGTATCGGCCACGAGGTGATGCTGGCGGGGCAGGTGACTCAAGCCAGCCGCTACTTCAAGGCCTTCGACGTGTTCGCACTGAGCTCCGATCACGAACCCTTCGGCATGGTGCTGCTGGAGGCCATGGTGGCCGGCGTGCCTCTGCTGGCAACCGCCTGTGGCGGCGCGAAGGAAGTGGTTGAAGGCGTGGGCATACTGTTTCCCCTGGGCGGAGCCGAGTCTCTGGCTCAGGGGCTGATCCACCTTTCGCGGATGGACGCCGAGCTGCGGCAGTCCTGCGCGGATGCGATGCTGCAACGGCTGCACGACCGTTTCAGCGATGAGGCGGTAAAAGCAGTTTTCTGGCAGTTGCCGCAAGTCGTCGCGCTCACCTCGGAAACCTGATTTCATTCGAACCGCTGGCAGCCATTGGCCTCTGATAGCAATGAACACCCGGCTGCATAGCACAGGATATGGATTGGAATGGTTGTAAAAAATTTGCCGGCACGTGCGGGGTACATCGCAGGTTTACTGCTTGCGGTGGTGATGCTGATCATATTTCTCGGGCCGTTCTGGTGGCCCGGTGAGTCAAGTTCCTGGGCTGCGTTCATTCGCGCGGCGCTGGTCGTTGCCTTGCTTTGCGCAGCGCCGGCGCTGAGTCGGCGATCCTTTTCAGTCAGCCCGCTGACCTATACCGTCCTGCTGCTGTTCGCTTATCTGCTGATCAACAGCCTGATGTCAGACGACGACATGAAATCCCTGCGTCGGCTTCTGCTCATCCTTGTGTTTTTCATCGGCGTTGGCGTGATAAGGGCGAGGGGCACATTCGACTGGGAAAAAATCCTCAAGCTGTCGGTCGTGGTGGTTGCGCTGTTCGCCACATTTTCCATGCTCAATCTCGCCATCCACGGTGCGTTTGTCCTCGGCTATCGGCAGATGTCACTGGCTGGCTCGGGCGTGACCGATGTGGCCGACTTTGGCAACACCATCGTTGCCGGCATGAACTACGGCTTGTTTCTGCTGGCCGGTATCTGGCTGACATTACGCTCAAGGCGCCGTGCCGAAATCGGCCTCTGGCTGCTGTGCTGCGCCCTTATCGCCACGTACATCTACTTCACTTTCGCGCGCAGCGCCTGGCTGGCTTCATCGGTCGGCGGGCTGGTGCTGCTTGGCACTATGACCAGTGGCAAGCTGCGTCGCAATATCCTGATTCCTGCGGCCATCGTCGTCGCGCTTGTGCTCATTTTCGGCTTCAGCGAGCTCGCTTACGAAGTGCAGACCCGTGGCGTGACCGGGCGCAACGAAGTCTGGCTTGCGGTGTTCGAGCGCCTGGCTGACCACTGGTGGTTCGGGGTTGGCGCGGGTACGCCACTGGGCGAGGTTCACCTCTCGACCGGGCAAATCGTGCGCAACACCCACGGTTTGTATTTCGAGGTGCTCTACCAGTTCGGCATCGTCGGTCTGGCGCTGCTGCTGGCGACGATGCTGCACGCTGGCGCGTGTCTGGCCCGAGTGCGCAAGACCTCGGAGATCGCTCGGCTCTGGCTGGCGATCCTCTGCGCCGGTGGCGTGGTCATGACCGTGGAACTGCACACCTTCGTTGGGTCACCCAATCTGGTGTGGGAATGGCTCTGGCTGCCCCTCGCTGGCGCGGTCGCCATCTCGCGGGAGGCGCGGCGTGCTGAGGGTTGAAGCGCGGGGCGAGCAACGCTGGCTGGTAGGGCATGATCTGGAAGTGTGCCTGCAGGACTTTGGGCAATCCCGCGGTTCTGTTACAGGTCCGGTATTGCTGCTGGCGTCCGGCCCCTCGGCGAACGAGTTTCCGCTTCCCCGTTATCGGAGCCTGCCGGTCGTCGCCATGAACGGCTCGATCGTGCGCTGCGTCGACGAGGGCATCCGGCCTTTCTACTACCTGTGCGACGATCCGAATTTCGTCATCGGCCGGCCAGCGCTGGCACTGATGGGGGTTCGCCACGGCGAGCATCTGGCGATGAGTCTGGATGTGCTTCAGGCCATTCATTCGGCCGACGCCACTGCGCTGAACGGCAAGAAGATCTATCTGCTGGAGCGGGTCAATCGCCGGGAAGGCAAGGCGGTCATGTCGGATCGAGCCTATGCGTGGTCAATCCGCAACGACGACGAGCTGATCTCCAACTTCTCCCTGCTGCGTCGCAAGCCCAACCGCATTGGCTTCAGCCTGAACCTCAAACGCGGCTATTTCGGCAGTCGAACCATTCCCTTCGGCGCCTTGCAGCTGGTCTGCCATCTGGGGTTTCGTCAGGTGTTCGTGGTCGGGATGGACCTGCGTCAGGGCGGGGGGCGTTTTTACGAGAAGGGAGAAGCGGCTTTGCCCAGCAGCCTGGACGAGGACTTCGAGCAATACATCCTGCCAAGCTTCGCGTTGATGACTCGCAAGATCCTGCCGCGAACCGGCATGCAGGTGTTCAATCTATCCAGTGTCAGTCGCATGCCGGAGCGGGTCATTCCCAAAATCACCCTGCAGCGCCTCGACGAGCTGCTGGGCGTTCAACCCGACCCTTCTACGCAAACAGCGCCTTCAAACGCGCAGTGAAGTGGGCGCTCCGGCCTTGGGTGTAAGCTGAAATAAAGGCCGTGCCCCCATCGCTTTCCACCAGCCACGCGCGATCTTCCTTATACCTGAGCAGGTGCTGGAAATTGCGCAGCCGCTTCGAATCGCTCAGCGCGCGACGCTGGCACTTCATGTCAGAGATATCGATGAGCCCCAGTTTTGCCTCCGGGGTGAGGATCACATTGCCCATGTGCAGCGAGCGAAAGTAGACGCCGCGATCATGCAGGTGGGCGATAAACGTACCCAATTCAGCCCGCAGTGGCGCGCTTTCACCGTGCTCTTTCAACACCTGGCGGATGGTCAGGCCGGGCAACGGCGTGTAACGCACGGCATCGCGGCTGATGCTGGCAATTCGGTAGGTGGCGATGACGTCGGGGCAGGGAATGCCACGCTTTTTGAGGGCGTCGATGTTGTCGGCGAAGCGTTGCGCGTAGGGAAACAGCAAGGCCGAGCTGATCAGACGCTTGCGGCGGAACAGTTTGAGAATGGTGCCGTCTTCAAGCAACAGAACCTTGTCCCCGGATCCGTCCGCTTCGAGCACGGTGGCGTTTTCTCGCAAGGCCAGATAGGCGCTGTGTTCCATTGGGTGCATCGGCATACTTACCTGAACAAATGCGGCATGTTACCCGAGTCGGCCCCGCTTGGGTCGCGGCAGGGGTCGACAAATATGGGTTGTGCTACCATGCCCGCCTAATTTTTTCGTGCGGATTCCCATGAGCAGTCCTGATCCTCAAGCTAAAACGACCCTGGCGATTTACTTTCGTCTATTGACCTATGTGCGGCCGTACATCGGCCTTTTCTGCTTGAGCATTGTCGGCTTTCTTATCTTTGCGTCCACCCAGCCGATGCTCGCTTACATCCTCAAATACTTCGTCGATGGCCTGGCCAATCCCGAAGCCAGCCTGTTCCCCGGCAACCCTTATATTGGTCACCTGCAATTGCTGCAGGCGGTGCCGCTGATGATCGTTCTGATCGCGGCCTGGCAGGGCGCCGGCTCTTATTTAGGCAACTTCTTCCTGGCCCGCGTTTCCCTCGGGCTGGTGCATGACCTGCGCGTCGTGCTGTTCAACAAATTGCTCACGCTGCCCAACCGCTTCTTCGACAACAGTAACTCAGGGCACCTGATCTCGCGCATCACCTTCAACGTGACCATGGTCACCGGCGCTGCCACCGACGCAATCAAGGTGGTGATTCGCGAAGGCATGACGGTTATCTTTCTGTTTGGCGCGCTGCTGTGGATGAACTGGAAACTGACCTTGGTGATGCTGGCGATACTGCCGCTCATTGCGGTCATGGTGAACAGCACCAGCAAGAAGTTTCGCAAGCAGAGCAAGAAGATTCAGGTGGCCATGGGCGACGTCACCCACGTCGCGTCTGAAACCATTCATGGCTATCGCGTGGTCCGCAGCTTTGGCGGCGAAGATTACGAAAAGGCGCGCTTCGAAAAGGCCAGCCGCAGCAATACAAAAAAGCAGTTGGCGATGACCAAGACCGGTGCGGTTTACACGCCGATGCTGCAATTGGTGACCTACAGCGGCATGGCCATCGTGATGTTCCTTGTCCTTTATCTGCGCGGCGACTCGTCGGCGGGCGATCTGGTGGCCTACATCACCATGGCCGGCCTGCTGCCCAAGCCGATCCGTCAGTTGTCCGAAGTCAGTTCCACCATCCAGAAAGGCGTCGCCGGTGCGGAGAGCATCTTCGAGCAACTGGATGAGCAGACCGAGCAGGACTTGGGCACCGTAGAGCGCGACAAGGTTTCAGGCCGTCTGGAGGTCAAAAACCTCACGTTCACCTACCCAGGCACGGAAAAGCGCGTGCTCAACGACGTGAGTTTTGTCGCCGAAGCCGGCCAGATGGTCGCGCTGGTGGGCCGCTCCGGCAGCGGCAAATCCACGTTGGCGAGCCTGATTCCGCGCTTCTACGATCACGTGCAGGGCCAGATTCTTCTCGATGGCGTCGAAACTCAGGATTACACCCTGCGCAGCCTGCGTCGTCAGATCGCGCTGGTGAACCAGAACGTCACGCTGTTCAACGACACCATCGCCAACAACATCGCGTATGGCGATCTGGCGGGCGTGCCGCTGGAAGAGATCAAGAAAGCCTCGGCCGATGCCTACTCGGACGAGTTCATCGACAAGTTGCCTCAGCAGTACCAGACCCTCGTCGGCGAGAACGGCGTGCTGCTGTCCGGGGGCCAGCGCCAGCGTTTGGCGATTGCCCGCGCGCTGCTGAAAAACGCGCCGCTGCTGATTCTCGACGAAGCGACCTCGGCGCTGGATACCGAGTCCGAGCGCCATATCCAGAAAGCCCTGGAGAAGGTCATGCAGGGCCGCACCACGCTGGTGATCGCCCACCGCCTGACCACCATCGAAAAAGCCGACGTCATTCTGGTCATGGACGAAGGCCGCATTGTCGAGCGCGGCTCCCATGCCGAGCTGCTGGCGCAGAACGGCTACTACACGCGCCTGCATGCCAAACAGTTCGAAGAAGACGAGCCAGTCGAAATCGATCGGGCAGTCGATGCATGCTGAGTCACTTGCGCGCATGGCGTGAGCGAGGCTGGACCCCGATTGATGCGACCACCTACGCCACCGCGTGGCAGCAGTTCGGCGGCAGCGTTGCCACGCACCCGCACGTGATCGAGCGCCTGGCCGGGCTGGCTGACATTCCGGTTCGGTATCTGGGTTGGCTGCAAGACGGCAACATCGTTGCTGCGGTGGCCTGCTGGGGCCGGGATCTGGCGCTGGCCAAGAAGGTACTCAAGCAGCGTAATCGGCGGGTGTTCGATCTGGGCAATGCAGAGATCATTCTGCCGATTGCGCCCGGCGTGACAGTGCCGGTACGCCAGCGCATGAGTTACGTGTCGGAGTTGAACGCCGGTCAGATCAACACCCTCAAGCCGCAAGCCGAGAGCCTGGCGATCGCCCGCGCGCCTGAGGACTATTCCAAGAAATTCCGCTACAACCAGCGCCGTGAACAGCGTTTGCTTGAGGAGGCGGGCGGGGTCGTACAGCCGATGCTGGATTTCACGTCCGAGGAACAAGCCCGCATTTACTCCAGCCTGTTTCATGCGCGCTGGGGCTTCGACGTGCCGGGCAAGGATCATCTGGCCAAGGTGTTCGAGCTGATGCGCGAGTTCATGACCGGCTCGATGATCCTGCTGGAAGGCAAACCCATTGCCGCTCAGGTGCTGTACAGGGTCGAGTCGCCACACTGGGTGTCGGTGGAATACATCAACGGCGGTGTCGATCCGGCCCATCAGGCATTGAGCGCCGGCAGCGTGCTGAGCTTCGTCAACACCCAGAACGCCTGGGCTGACGCGAGGGCGGTGAACAAGCCTTTGCGCTACTCCTTCGGCCGCTCCGATCGCGAATACAAAGACCGCTGGTGCCAGACGGTGCCTGTCTACAAGGTTGGATGACATGTCCGGGCGCAAGCAGCAGCTTCTGAAACGACATCGGCGCAACAAGCGTCTGGCGCTGATCATCGGTCTGGTGCTGCTGATCGGCATTGGCATCTGGGTCGCGTGGTGGCTGGTGCCGTTGCTGATCGTCGCCGCCTGGATCGCCCACGAAGCCTGGTTCTCCGACCATCTGTTTTATTCGCCCAAGAGCGATTACCACTACCAGTTTCCTGACGCGGCCCAGGCGCAGCCTGTTTCTGTCGTCAACGGCATGCTGCAACTGAGCGAGCCACTGGGCGAAGGCGAAACCCTGCTGCTGGAGCTCGACCTGCGCAGCAGCTGGCTCGGTCGCTGGCTGGACCCCTACGTGTTGGCAGGCGACGACCGTCAAGATTTCGAGCGAGGGTTTGCCGGGCGTCGCTACGTGAACCTCACCGGCCAGCGGGACGTCGTCGCGGACAGCACATTGCGCCTCAAAGGCGGCTTCTGCCGCATCGCCAATGCCGGGCGGTTGTTCGTGCTGAGCAACCCGGATTACCGCCAGCAACGGTTGATGATCCTCGCGCCCCACGCCGACGACGCCGAACTGGCAGCCTTTGGCCTGTACAGCCAGGCGGCGGATTGCAGCATCGTTACGGTGACCCAGGGCGAAATCGAGGCCGAACGCTACGAACAACTGGGGCTGAACCGCGCCGATGCTGCCCGGCTCAAGGGGCGTCTGCGTACCTGGGACAGCCTGGCGATTCCGCTGTGGGGCGGTGTGCCCCAGAGCCGGTGCGTGCAACTGGGCTATTACTGCCTGCAACTGCCGGCCATGGCCCAGTCGCCGGATCAGCCGTTTGGTTCTCGCGACTCCTCAGAGACCGACATCCGCAGTGCGCGGCAGCACAATCCTTTGCCGTTGCCGGGTGATCAGGACGGCGCGCCGACCTGGAATAATCTGGTGGCCGATCTCGCGGCGCTGCTCGACGCTTACCGGCCGGACGTCATTGTCATGCCGCACCCGGAACTCGACCCCCACGCTGACCACATCGCCACGACCCAAGCGTTATATGAGGCGGTGAGCAGAAGCGCGCACACCCCCGAGGTGGCGCTGTTCTACGCCAACCACCTGCACGACAACGACCGCTGGCCCATGGGGCTGGCCGGTAAAGGCGTCGCGCTGCCGCCGTTTGTAGAGGCGCCTTCAGTGGATCAGCTCTGGAGTACGTCGCTCAGCTCGGACGTGCAACTGGATAAGGCCATGGCTCTGGCGATGCAGCATGACCTTCAAGGGCCGCTGCCATTGAAAAGGCGCCTGCGCCGGCAGATTCAACGCTGGCTGGCCGGTCGCGAATGGCCGCTGACGGGAGACGACGAATTCTTCCGCAAGGCCGTGCGCCGTCACGAGGTGTTCTGGGTTCGCCGCTTTCCGCGCCCATAGCTGCAACAGTCGATGCGCCATCGTTGCACCAGTTAAAGCGCCATCTGAAGCGCTGTTTGAAGCACTAAGGGATTCGAGGCCAACCGGCCAGCCAGCGCTGATCGCTGTGCTAAGATTCCGTCC
Source organism: Pseudomonas sp. Ps21-P2 (assembly GCF_039672565.1). Classification (NCBI taxonomy): domain Bacteria; kingdom Pseudomonadati; phylum Pseudomonadota; class Gammaproteobacteria; order Pseudomonadales; family Pseudomonadaceae; genus Pseudomonas; species Pseudomonas sp. Ps21-P2. The sequence goes on along the minus strand of NZ_JBDFPL010000002.1, from coordinate 387,634 downwards.
TTGTCCATTTCTGCCACGGGTTGTTCGATGAAGTTGTCCATGCCGCGTTTTGATCAGGCTCAAGTGTTAGTTGTCGGCGATGTCATGCTCGACCGCTACTGGCACGGTGGCACTTCCAGAATCTCCCCTGAAGCACCGGTGCCGGTGGTCAAAGTCGACCAGATCGAAGACCGTCCGGGCGGTGCCGCCAACGTGGCGTTGAACATTGCTGCGCTGGGCGCCAAGGCGTCCCTGGTCGGCGTGACGGGCACCGACGAAGCCGCCGACAGCCTGAGCAACAGCCTCAAGGCCGCTGGCGTGATCGCCAGCTTCCAGCGCATCGCCCATCAGCCCACCATCGTCAAATTGCGCGTCATGAGCCGGCATCAACAGCTCCTGCGCATCGACTTCGAAGAACCCTTTGCCACTGACCCCGAGGCCCTGAGCCGCGAGGTCGATGCCTTGCTCGACGGTATCAAGGTGCTGGTCCTGTCCGACTACGGCAAAGGCGCGCTGAAGAATCATCAAGTGCTGATCAAGGCAGCCCGGGACCGTGGCATTCCCGTGCTCGCCGACCCCAAGGGTAAAGACTTCGCGATCTACCGTGGCGCCAGCCTGATTACCCCCAATCTCAGTGAATTTGAAGCCATCGTCGGCCATTGCGTCGACGAGGCAGAGCTGGTCGCCAAAGGCGCGGCGCTGATGAAGGACCTCGATCTGGGGGCGTTGCTGGTCACCCGTGGCGAACACGGCATGACCCTGCTGCGTCCGGATCAGCCAACGCTGCACCTTCCGGCCCGCGCGCGGGAAGTCTTCGACGTGACGGGGGCTGGGGATACGGTCATTTCCACCCTGGCAGCGGCCATTGCGGCGGGTGAGGAGTTGCCGCACGCGGTCGCGCTGGCGAACCTTGCGGCGGGCATCGTCGTGGGCAAGCTCGGCACTGCCGCGATCAGCGCTCCCGAGTTGCGTCGCGCCATCCAGCGCGCCGAAGGTTCCGAGCGCGGCGTGCTGACCCTCGATCAGCTGCTGCTGGCCATCGACGACGCCCGTGCCCACAACGAAACCATCGTCTTCACCAACGGCTGCTTCGACATTCTCCACGCCGGCCATGTCACCTACCTGGAACAGGCTCGCGCCCAGGGCGATCGGCTGATCGTGGCGGTCAACGACGACGCGTCGGTGAGTCGCCTGAAAGGCCCGGGCCGCCCGATCAACAGCGTTGATCGACGCATGGCCGTGCTGGCCGGTCTGGGCGCCGTGGACTGGGTCATCAGCTTCCCCGAAGGCACCCCGGAAAACCTGCTGACCCATGTGCGTCCGGACGTGCTGGTGAAGGGCGGGGACTACTCGGTTGACCAAGTCGTCGGCGCCGACATCGTCGGCTCTTATGGCGGCACCGTGAAAGTGCTGGGACTGGTTGCCAACAGCTCGACGACAGCCATCGTCGACAAGATCCGCAGTCAGGACTGATCCGACGCCCGCAGCGCAGAGTGGCACCCCTTGCCGCTGCCATTTTTGTATTCGCAGTTCGGTATATGAACGTATGAAAGTCATGTTACTGGTGATGGATGAACAGCGCGTCATACTGGACGGTTTGTACGACACCGTGCGGCAGCATTGTGACGACTGCGTCATCTTTCGCCTGAGCAAGCAACAGCAGCTGAATCTCGGGCCGTTTCTGGCCTCGGTCGACTATCAGCGCTACGACCGGGTGGTGATTTTCTCCCGGGTCAAACGGCTTGCTCGCCAGCGCGCGGTGCTCAAGTGCATTCCGGGGCTGATCTTTCTTGAGCACGATGCGTATCAGAACTACATGAGCGCCAGCAAATACCACGGCATGTATTCACGCTTGTACCGGCAGCTGCCGTGGAGTCGCGCACTGGTTTCCGGTGCGGTGGTTGCGCGGCGCATGCGCGGCGAAGGCCTTGATGCGGTGTTCGTGTCCAAGGGCTACGACCAGGAAATGCTGCGCAATCTCGGTCAACCCCGAGACATTCCGGTGGGCTTCCTGGGCAGCCTGAAAAGCCGCGAGTATTCCCAGCGCAAGCAACTGGTGGAAAACCTCGCGCAGCGCGCTGGCATGCTGGTGACGCGCACGGCCTCTGGCGCCGAATACCTTGAAACGCTTAATCGCATCAGGATTTTCGTCAGTGCCGACATCGGCATGGGCGAGTTCATGATCAAGAATTTCGAAGCCATGGCCTGCGGCTGCGTGCTGCTCGCATGGAGCCAGGGTGAAGAGGACGAGCTGCTGGGGTTCGAAGAGGGGCGAAACGTCATGTTCTACCGCTCCGAAGACGAAGCCGTCGAGAAGATCCGCCTGCTGCAGAGTGATCCCGAGCTTGCCGCGCGCATCGCCAGCGAAGGCCAAAAATTCGCCGAAGAGCGCTATGCCTTTGCCCGCGTGGGCCGCGATCTGGCCGATGAAATTCAGAGGCCGATGCGCCCGTGGCAACGTCCGTCGGCGCTGACCCGTGCCTGGGTCAAGTGGCGCCATGGCATGCAGGTGCGGGCCTGATGACGTTGCCGTCGGACCACGACCGTACCGCGCCGAAGGAACCCCTTGTATTGCCGGGCGCCGATCAGGACGTGTTCGGCGCGCTTCCCGCTGCACTGCGCCAGTGCCTGGCGAACGCTGCACGGGTCATCCTGATCGCCAACAATCCAGCCATCACCCCAGCCGATTTCGATGCCTTGGGGGTGGGCGCCGACGATGTGGTGGTCAGCTTCAATCTGTGCATCAAGGCCGCCCTGCTAAAGCCTGAAAGCGTCAACCTGTTCGTGCACGGCTTCAACGCGCCAGACCGTTACTTCTTTGGCCTGCCTTCAACCGATGACGTACAGAAGTTCACTGCCCAACCGGGCTCGCGTTGCTTCACGCTGCTGGTGGGATGCGCCGTGCCGCTGTGCCCGCTGCCTGAGGTTGCGCTGTATTGGGACCGCATTCCGTTGCCGGCCCTGGCCGAGCGTTACCCGGTCGATCGTCCCAACGGCAAGCGCTTCGTCGGTCCTTCCACGGGTTTCAACGTGCTGGTGCTGCTCGACTGGCTGCGCGCTCATGCCGGTTACCGCTACAGGCTCATGACCCTCGGTTTTTCCAACGAAGCCGGCAAGCTCTGGGGCGGCCACGCCTGGGACTATGAGCGCAACTGGCTGCTCGACGCCGACGTCGAAGTGATCGCCCTCAAGCCCCGGAGTTGGTGGCGCACGCTGTTGTTTCGTAAATGAACGAGGCCGTCCGCCGCTTGAGCGCGCATGTCCAGGCGCATCGCCATCGATCCCGGAGAGTTTGTCAGTGCTGAACATTGCGGTCGCGTTTTTTGGTATCCCGCGCAACTCGGAAATCTGTTTTCCTTCCATTGAGGAAAACGTCCTTGGCCCGTTGCCCAAGGGCAGCAACGTCAAATGCTTCTACCACCTCTACAAGATCGACGAAGTGCATAACCAGCGCTCGGCGGAGAAGGGGGAGCTGAAGGCGCAGAACTACGACGTTTTCCAGTCGATGACGGGGGTTCTCGAGTCCACGGACGGCGTGCTGGATCGCTGGGATTTCGAGCGGGTCAAGGCGATGGGCGACACCTGGGGCGACGAGCATGTCTCCCTGCGCAACCTGATCTATCAGCTCAATTCCCTGCACACGGTCACGGGCATGATGGAGTCGTTCGATCCGGACTTCGTGGTGTTCGTGCGCCCGGACAACTTCTTCCATTCGCCGCTGCCGGGTTATGTCTTTCATTCGCCACAGGCACGGCGGCTGAACGCCTATATTCCGGACTGGCAGTGGTGGGGCGGGCTGAACGATCGTTTCGCCATTTGCGGCCGCGACGTCTACCGCGCCTATGGCAAACGGGTGGAGCGCATCTTCGAGTTCTGCGAAGTGACGGGCCGCAAGCTGCACTCGGAGCGTTTGCTCAAGTACGCCCTGCTTGAGGCCGACGCCCGCGTTTGCACGCTGCCAACCACCGCCTCGCGAGTGCGCATCACCGGCGCCTTCGCTGAAGAGTCGTTCTCGCCGAAGCGCGGGATGGGCAAGCGTGAGAACCGCTATTTCCACTTCTTCGCCCGGCTGCGCACCTGGCGTGACAAACGCCTCACTGAAAAGAGCTGAGTGGCGGCCTACTTGTGCAGGCCGCTGCGCACCAGCCTGACCAGCCGCCTCGCTTTGATCCGCAGCTTGGTCAGACCTGATTTGGGCTTTTTCTTCGGCGTCAGGCCCTGCTGCACCAGCCAGTCCTTCCAGCGAATCCGCTCCTCGCGTACCACCCAGCCTTCTTGTGGGGCAAAGCTCTCGGCCAGATAAAGGCCGCGCGTACCGGCGGGCGAAAGCTTGTCTTTCTTCAGGGTGTACAGCTCGGGCAGGGGCGAGCCGTTTTCCAGCGGCATCAGGTACAGATCCGGCTTGCTGCGATTGAGGCGCGCCACCAGCTCGTTGTTCTCCAGGCTTTCATCGACGTGGAACAGGCTCAGCGGGCGAGCCTCTTTCGGCACTTCAAGGCGCATGTCGTAGATCAGTTGCAACGACGCCGTCGGCAAATGCACGTAAGCGCGGGGCCGCTCAATCAGGGTCAGGCTGCCGCAACGTACAGGGCGTGCCGCGCCGGAAAGCGGCGTGAGGCGAAAGGGCATCGCTTCGCGGTAATGCAACGCTGCCGCGTAGGGCGCTGGCAGCCAAGTGTCGTTGAAACGTCCGCCGAGCCAGCCTTGGGGCGTCTCGATCAGGCATTCCTCGGCGACTTCCTGAACCGCCGTGTGCAACGGCAGGTTGAGTTCGTGGGCGGGAACGTAGCCGGAGATCAGCTTGAGCACCACATCGCCACGGTCCTGACGGCGCTGGCGAACCAGCACCCAGTAATCGCGGTTCTGCCAGCGCAGGGTCAGGCGCACCGAGACACCGAGATTGGCCAGTTCGGTGGAAAACCGTTCGCTGTCCTCCACGTCGATCTTGCGACGCCGTGCCAGGGTCTGGGTGAAATTCAGCGGCATCCCGATGCTCTGGTAGGTCAGGCTTTCCGGGGTGGCTTCGACAAATAACGGCAGGGTCTTGAAGTTGCTGGGGTTCTTTCGGATCAGGGTTCGCGGCATATCGGCTCCTTCTTGCGTTGGGGTCGGCCGTTTGTCTCAGGGCTGACGACGGATCACGGCAGCGGCGGTTGCCACGTTATGGGCCAGATGCAGCGGATTGATGGTGCCGACGATAGCACCGGTGACGCCGGGATGTTCAAACAGCAGCTCGAAACTGGCACGCACAGGATCGACACCGGGGCTCAGGCAAACGTGCCCGCTGGCCAGCGCTTTTTTGACCAGCACCCCTTTGCCGTGTGCAGCAGCGTAGTCGAGGACCGGCTTTTCGCCCTGTTCGTTGAGGTTGTACGTGACCATCGCGCAGTCGCCGTCCTCCAGCGCCAGCAGACCGCCTTCGACGGTCTTGCCGGAGAACCCGAACCCGCGAATCTTGCCTTCTCGCTTGAGCTCGGCCAGGGTCTGGTAGACGGCGCAGTCGTTGAGCACGTGCAGATCGTTGCCGTCGGAATGCACCAGCACCAGATCGATGAAGTCGGTTTCCAGGCGCTGCAGGCTGCGCTCCACGGACAGGCGCGTGTGGGCGGCGCTGAAATCGTGCCGTGACTGGCCCGCTTCGAATTCTTCGCCGACCTTGCTGACGATCACCCAGTCCTTGCGCTGCCCGCGTAACAGCGGGCCGAGGCGCTCTTCGCTGCGACCGTACGCCGGGGCGGTGTCGATCAGGTTGATGCCCAGATCCCGCGCCAGCTTCAGCAACATCTGCGCTTCGACGTCGTCGGGAATGGTGAAGCCGTTGGGGTACTTCACGCCCTGATCGCGGCCCAGCTTTACCGTGCCCAGGCCCAAGGGTGAGACGTTGATGCCGAGGCTGCCGAGCGGCCGATGCAGATCGTGCAGGGTCTTCATGGCAGCAGTTGATCCCAGACAGGAATGGCGAGGGGCGGCTTGGGGAAGTCGGTGTGCGGTGGTTGCGGTGTGGGGTGAATGTCATCCCGGGACAGCGAGGCCAGCACGCGATCGGCGAAGTCGGGGGCCAGCGCCAGTTTGGTGGGCCAGCCGACCAGCAAGCGCCCCTGCACGTCGACAAAGGCGTTGTCCGGGCGCACCAGACCGCTTTGCTGCGGCTCGGCGCGGTCCACGCGCAAGGTGGCGAACTGCGCCTGGCTGAGATCCACCCAGGGCAGCAGATTGGCGAGCTCTTTTTTCGCGGCAGCGATCTGCTCGGCGGGGTCGCGGGCAACGCCTTCGGCTTCGGCAATGTCGCCGCCCAGGTACCAGACCCACTGGCCGTCAGCCGCCGGGTGCGTCGTGACGGTGATGCGCGGTTTCGGCCCGCCGCCCAGGCAGTGGGCGTACAGCGGTTTGAGCGTCGGGCCTTTGACCAGCACCATGTGCAGCGGGCGGCGTTGCATGGCCGGCTGGCTGACGTTCAGCGCCTTGAGCAGATCAGCCATGCCTTCACCGGCGCTGAGCACCACTCGCTGCGCATGGATCTCGCGGCCGTCGACGCGCAGACCGACCAGTTCGCCGTCACTGCGCAGCGGCTGGATGTCCTGGCCGGCAAGCAGACTGTCGCCCGCCAGCTCCGCCAGTTTTTTCACCAGACTGGGAATGTCGATGACCAGCTCGGCCAGGCGGTACACCTTGCCCTTGAAGCGCGGATCCTGGAGCGCAGGCGGCAGGTCGCTGCCCTTGACCTGATCAACACGCCCGCGCACGGCCTTGCTGGCGAAGAAGCTGGTGAGGTTGCCGGCGAGGGTGCCGGGCGACCACAGGTAATGGGCTTCCGACAGCAGGCGTACGCCTGAGAGGTTCAGCTCGCCTTTGCCGGCGAGCGCTTCGCGCCAGCGACGTGGCATGTCGGCGATCGCTTCGGAGGCACCGGACAGCGCGCCGTGCAGGGCGTATTTAGCGCCGCCGTGGATGATCCCCTGGGATTTGAGTGTCTGGCCGCCACCCAGGCTGGCCTTTTCCACCACCACCGTCGAAAAGCCCTGATGCCGCAGCCGCGCATTGAGCCAGAGACCGGCAACGCCCGCGCCGACAATCAGGACGTCAGTGGAAATAGCAGATGACATGGGCACCTCAAATGGCGAAACGAATGCCGGCATTATAGGGGAAGGCACTTTTCAGTAACCCCCTTAATGACCGGCCGTCTTCGAGAACAGCTGGATGACCACGACGCCCGCGACGATCAGGCCCATGCCGGCGATGGCGGGCAAGTCCAGTTTCTGGCCGTAAATAAACAGCGCCGCGATGCTGACCATGACGATGCCCATGCCCGCCCACACGGCGTATGCCACGCCGACCGGGATGGTGCGCACCACCAGCGTGAGCATCCAGAACGCAATGGCGTAGCCGACGATTACCAACAGCAGTGGAATCGGCGTGCTCAGGCCTTTGACGGCTTTCATGGACACAGTGCCGATGACCTCGGCACAGATGGCGATGGCCAGCAGGTAGTACGCAGACATGATGTAGCTCCTTTTCAATGGCCGTCATTAAAGCGGCTTACCCGGTACTGAACAACCGGCGCCTTTCGGGCTGGCGGGCTGGCGGGAGGGCGGCTGGCGAAATGCGCCGGGCAAGATATGTGCGAAGCTCCATGGAAATCTGACAGCGTTTGGCTGATAAACTCCGCGCCCATGAATAGAACCCTCTACAGCATCCTGTTCCACCTCGGCCTCCCATTGATCGCCCTGCGCTTGTGGCTGCGTTCGCGCAAGGCGCCGGCCTACGCGAAACGGGTCGGCGAGCGCTTCGCCATGGGCTTGCCCGCCATGCAGCGCGGCGGAATCTGGGTGCATGCCGTGTCGGTGGGCGAGAGCATCGCCGCCGCGCCGATGATTCGCGCCTTGCTGGCCCGCTATCCGCAATTGCCGATCACCATCACCTGCATGACGCCGACCGGCTCCGAGCGCATTCAGTCGCTGTTCGCCAACGAGCCGCGCGTTCAGCATTGCTATTTGCCCTATGACTTTCCGTGGGCAGCCGGGCGTTTTCTCGATCACATCCAGCCGAAGATCGGCGTGATCATGGAAACCGAGCTGTGGCCCAATCACATTCATCAGTGTGCGAAGCGCGGCATTGCGACGGTGCTGGCGAACGCGCGGTTGTCAGAGCGTTCCGCTCGCGGCTACGGACGCTTCGCCGGGCTGACTCGGCCGATGCTGGCAGAGATGAGCCTGATTGCCGTGCAGACCGAAACCGAGGCCCAGCGCTTTCGTGACCTGGGCGCTCGGCCCGAGTGCGTCACCGTGACGGGCTCGATCAAGTTCGACCTGACCATTGATCCGCAATTGCTGGAGCGTGCCGCTCAGCAGCGTGAGCAATGGCAGACCTTGCAGCGTCCGGTGTGGATTGCCGCCAGTACCCACGCGGGCGAAGACGAGGTGGTGTTGGCGGCCCATCGCACGGTAATGGAAACCCATCCCGGCGCGCTGTTGATCCTCGTGCCCCGTCACCCCGAGCGGTTCAATGGCGTGTTTGAGCTGAGTCAGCAGCAAGGATTCGCCAGCGTTCGTCGTTCGACGGCCGAGCCGGTAACGCCGGAGACCTCGGTTCTGGTGGGCGACACCATGGGGGAGCTGCTGTTTCTGTATGCGCTGGCCGACATCGCCTTTGTCGGCGGCAGCCTGGTGCCCAACGGTGGCCATAACCTGCTGGAGCCTGCGGCGCTGGATAAGCCCGTTCTCAGCGGCCCGCACCTGTTCAACTTCCTCGAAATCGCCACGATGCTGCGTAATGCCGGCGCGTTGGAGGAGGTCAGTGACTCGGCCGCACTGGCCGCTGCAGTGCGAGGGTTGATCGACCATCCCGAGAAAGCAAAGGCGATGGCCGATGCCGGATTGGCCGTGATGAAGGCCAATCAGGGGGCGTTGCAGAGGTTGCTGGATGGGATTGGGCGGTTGTTGGGCTGATTGCGCCTGAAACGCCGCCTTCGTGAGCAAGGTGGAGCGCCACACCGGTCACTCCCACAAGTGCAGTAATAGCTACGCGACCGCGCGACATTCACCGCTCCGTCGGCCGCTCAAAATTCTTCGCCGCTTCTTTCGCCAGATCCGGCGGCAGGAAGTCTTTGTCAGGGTTGTAGTCGGCCTTCAGGAAGCGCGAAAGATCCTGCAGATCGCCCGGGCTCAGCGTGCCGGCAGCCTGCTTCAGGCGCAGGTTGTCGAGGATGTAGTCGTAACGCGTGTTGTTGTAGTCGCGCACCGACGCATACAGCTGACGCTGTGCATCGAGCACGTCGACGATGTTGCGCGTCCCCACTTGATAACCGATTTCCGTGGCTTCCAGCGCGCTCTGGTTGGAGATGATTGACTGCTTGCGCGCCTGCACCTGCTCGACATCGGTGTTCACCGCGCGGTGCAGGTTGCGGGTGTTTTCCACCACCTGGCGGCGCAGTCCTTCACGCTGCTGCTCGCTCTGACCGAGACGAGCGTAAGCCTCGCGGACCTGGGAGCTGGTCAGCCCACCGCTGTAAATCGGGATGTTCACCTGCAGGCCGATGGTGCGTTGCTCGACGCTGCCGTGAAAGCTCTGACCGGTGTAATTGGGGTTGGTGAAACCCAGTGGGTCGTTGTCGCCTTTCTCGTACTGCGCCACCGCATCGACCGTGGGTGCGTGGCCCGCCTTGCGCTGACGCAAAGTCTCTTCAGCGGCGCTGACGGCGTAGTTGCTGGCCAGCAAATTCAGGTTTTGCTGGGTTGCCGTGTCGACCCAGGCTTTCGCATCGTTGGGCGTCGGTGCGAGCACTGGCAGGGTGTGCACGATGCCTTCAATGGAGTTGTAGTCGCGGTTGGTCAGGGTGATCAGCGCCTGAAAGGCATCGTCCACCTGGCGCTTGGCAACGATCCGCGCAGCGCGGGCGGTGTCGTAACTGGCTTGGGCCTGCAGCACGTCGGTCTTGTCCGACAGGCCGACGTCGAAGCGTTCATTGGCCTGATCGAGCTGGCGCTTGAACGCCGCTTCCTCTGCCTTGGTCGAGGCCAGATTGTCCTGTGCGCGGAGCACCGCAAAATAGTCTTCGGCGCTTTGCAGAATCAGGTTCTGCTCGGTGGCCGAGAGCTGCAGGATCGCCTGCTCGTTGACGTCCTTCGCAGCCTTGAGCTGGAACCAGCGGTCGGCACGGAAGATCGGCTGACTCAAGGTCGCGCGATAAACTGTGCCGCTGCGGCTGATGACGGCGGAGGGTTGGTCAATCGAGGTGCGGGTGTCATTGATGTCGGCGCCACCGGAGATGTTCGGCAACAGACCGGCGCGTGCCTGAGGCACGATTTCCTTTTGCGCGTCATAGCTGGCGCGGGCTGCCGCGAGATCGGCGTTATTGTTGACCGCTTCCTGATACACACTGACCAAACCGGTCCTGGTCGGCAGCGGCATGTCTGCTGCCCCGGCCATCGCATTCGAAGCACACGACACGGCAATGGCCAGTGAAAGTTTGCGCAGCATAGACATTCCCTAGTAATTCAAGCGGTATGAAGACGGTGACGTTGCGTCTGATCCAGATGGCTTTGGCGACGCGTAGCGAGTGTAGTTCCAGCGGGTAGGGACAACAATCGGGCAAATCAGCCATTTAACGCGCGTTTGAATTCCGCGCTTGGCGTTTGGCCTGCGCCGCGACTAGACTGACGCCGTTCTTGTCGGGGTGCCTTGATATGAGGCTGAGATCGGATAATCCGGATCCCGTTGAACCTGATCAGGTTAGCGCCTGCGTAGGGAACAAGATTTCTCGTCTCCCGGCGAGTCCTCTTGAGTGTCGTCCGGGGTCGTCTTTGTTCATTTTCTGAACAGTCCGCGCCTTTCGATTCTCAGCATCCATGCCGTCTCAGGGTGCATCCGTCCGTGTCCATCAGGCTCAAACTCCGACAATTCATTCCGCTGCTGGATGATGTCCTGGAGAGCCCGTGATGAGTACAACACTAAAAAACGCCAATCTGAGTGAATCCGCCCAAGTCGATTCGGGGTCGGTTCAACCGTTTACCCGCTCGCAGAAAATCTACGTTCAGGGCTCGCGTCCGGACATCCGCGTGCCCATGCGCGAGATCAGCCTGGACGTCACGCCGACGGCCTTCTCTGAAACAAAGAGCTCTGGAACAAACATCGGCGGCGAGATCAACGCACCGGTCTGCGTGTACGACACCTCCGGCCCGTACACTGACCCCAACGTCATCATCGACGTGCGCAAAGGACTGGCCGACGTGCGCTCGCCGTGGATCGAGTCCCGTGCCGACACCGAACGCCTGCCGGGGCTGACCTCGAACTTCGGTCAGCAGCGCCTGGCCGATGCCGAACTGACCCGGCTGCGTTTCGCCCATGTGCGCAATCCGCGTCGGGCAAAGGCGGGCGCCAACGTCAGCCAGATGCACTACGCGCGTCAGGGCATCATCACCGCCGAGATGGAATACGTCGCCATCCGCGAGAACATGAAGCTACAGGAGGCCCGCGCCGCTGGTCTGCTCACCCAGCAGCACCCCGGCCACAGCTTCGGTGCGAGCATTCCGAAAGAGATCACCCCTGAGTTCGTGCGCGAGGAAATCGCCCGCGGTCGCGCGATCATCCCCGCCAACATCAACCACGTTGAGCTCGAGCCGATGATTATCGGGCGCAACTTTCTGGTGAAGATCAACGGCAACATCGGCAACAGCGCGCTGGGTTCGTCCATCGAAGAAGAAGTGGCGAAACTGACCTGGGGCATTCGCTGGGGTTCGGACACGGTCATGGACCTGTCCACCGGCAAGCACATTCACGAAACCCGCGAGTGGATCATCCGCAATTCGCCGGTGCCCATCGGCACCGTGCCGATCTATCAGGCGCTGGAAAAGGTCGGTGGCGCGGCCGAGGACCTGACGTGGGAGCTGTTCCGCGACACGCTGATCGAGCAGGCGGAGCAGGGCGTCGACTATTTCACCATTCACGCTGGTGTACTGCTGCGTTACGTGCCGCTGACCGCCAAGCGCGTGACCGGGATCGTCAGCCGTGGCGGTTCGATCATGGCCAAATGGTGCCTGGCCCATCACAAGGAAAACTTCCTCTACACCCATTTCGACGACATCTGCGAAATCATGAAGGCCTATGACGTCAGCTTCTCCCTGGGCGACGGCCTGCGTCCGGGGTCGATCGCCGACGCCAACGACGAAGCGCAGTTCGGCGAGCTGGAGACCCTCGGCGAGCTGACCAAGATCGCCTGGAAACACGACGTGCAATGCATGATCGAAGGCCCGGGCCACGTGCCGATGCAGTTGATCAAAGAGAACATGGACAAGCAGCTGGAGTGCTGCGACGAGGCGCCGTTCTATACGCTCGGCCCGCTGACCACCGACATCGCACCGGGTTACGACCACATCACGTCGGGCATTGGCGCGGCCATGATCGGCTGGTTTGGCTGCGCGATGCTCTGCTACGTCACGCCCAAGGAACACTTGGGATTGCCGAACAAGGACGACGTCAAGACCGGGATTATTACCTACAAGATCGCCGCCCACGCAGCGGATCTCGCGAAGGGTCATCCCGGTGCGCAGATTCGCGATAACGCACTGAGCAAGGCGCGGTTTGAATTTCGCTGGGAAGACCAGTTCAACCTGGGACTGGACCCGGACACCGCGCGCGCCTACCACGACGAGACCCTGCCGAAAGACTCCGCCAAGGTCGCGCATTTCTGCTCCATGTGCGGGCCGAAATTCTGCTCGATGAAGATCACCCAGGAAGTGCGCGAGTACGCCGCCAACCAGAAGATCAGTGCGGTGGACGTGTCGGTGGACGAAGGCATGCGCGAGCAGGCCGAGCGGTTCAGGCAGGAAGGCAGTCAGCTTTATAAGAAAGTCTGAGCGGCAAGCGGCAAGTCACAAGCTGCAAGGAAAAGCAGGCCGCGATCGTTCCCACGCTCTGCGTGGTAATGCCGCCCCTGACGCTCTGCGTCACTCAGGACGCAGAGCATCCAGGTATGCGTGCCCACGCAGAGCATGGGTACGATCAACCATAAGTTTCAGCGAGACACAAAAGTGAACACACCCGGCACCTATTCACCCGACGCCCCCGTGCCCGCTGCCAAGCGGGTTTTTGGCGGGCGCGATCTGTTCTCTCTGTGGTTTTCCCTCGGCATCGGCCTCATGGTCCTGCAGACCGGCGCGTTGCTTGCGCCGGGATTGGGCATGTCCGGCTCGATGCTGGCGATCCTGCTCGGCACACTGGTGGGCGTTTTGCTGCTCGCCGCGGTTGGCGTGATTGGCAGTGACACCGGCCTGTCATCGATGGCGGCGCTCAAGCTCAGCCTCGGCAGCAAAGGCGCAGGCGTTCCGGCGATTCTCAATCTGCTGCAACTGGTGGGCTGGGGCTCGTTCGAAATCATCGTCATGCGCGACGCCGCCAGCCTGTTGGGCGCGGGCGCCTTTTCCGAAGGCAGCCTCTGGGCCAGCCCGATGCTCTGGACAATCGTCTTCGGTGCCCTCGCGACCTTGCTGGCGGTGAGTGGCCCTTTGGCCTTCGTTCGGCAAATCCTGCGCAAATGGGGCATCTGGCTGCTCTTGGCCGCGTGCGCCTGGCTGACGTTCAATCTGTTCAGCAAGGCTGATTTGACGGCCCTGTGGTCGCGGACGGGAGATGGCTCGATGCCGTTTGCCGTGGGTTTCGATATTGCTATCGCGATGCCGCTGTCGTGGCTGCCGCTGATTGCGGACTACTCGCGGTTCGGCAAGCGCGCCGCCGGCGTGTTCGGCGGCACAGCGCTGGGCTTCTTCATCGGCAATTTCTGGCTGATGTCCCTTGGCGTGGCGTACACCCTGGCCTTCGCGCCGAGTGGTGAAGCCAATGCGCTGTTGCTGGCGCTCGCGGGTGCGGGGATGGGCATTCCGTTGTTGCTGATCCTGCTGGACGAATCGGAAAACGCGTTCGCCGACATTCACTCCGCTGCCGTGTCGAGCGGCCTTCTGCTGAAGGCCAAAGTCGAGCACCTGGCGCTGGCCATTGGCGTCATCTGCACACTGATCGCCTGCTTCGCGCCGCTGGCGCAGTACCAGAACTTCCTGCTGATGATCGCTTCCGTGTTTGCACCGCTATTCGGCGTCGTGCTGGTGGATCACTTCATCCTGCGCCGCCGCCGTCAGGGCATCGCGACAGCGGGCTTGCGCTCGATGACGCTACTGGCCTGGATCGGCGGGATCTGCACTTACCATCTGCTGGCGAACCTGTATCCGGACATCGGCGCGACGCTGCCAGCGCTCGTTGTGGCGGGTGTGTTGCAGTGGGTATTGGCCCGCGGACAGGCGCCTGCATTCGGGGTCGATGTGCGGCATTAACTCAGCGGGCTGGGCCTGGAATAGAAAAACCAGGCTCAATGCCGGCGGGCGACTCAAAGCGAGTCGAGGTCCGGGAATCCCCAATCCGTCAGCGGTGCGAGCTGGGACAGGAAAGTGAGGTGCTCGATGGTTTTGACCTTCTGTAGATGCTTTAGATCGGCGGGGCCGCCGAGGGCGAGGGCTGGGACGAAGCCGTACATTTCATCGGGCTTTAGCGGGCCGAGTTTTTTTAAAGCTTGTTGGAAGAGGTCGTCAAGATCATTGGACTCCCGATCTCGACTTGCAAAAAATAGCGCGATTTCGTCGTCGAACTCATCGCTTCGCACCACCTCTTGGGTTTTATGAAAGCGTGCGTAAGGGGCCGTTACGTCCAGCCAATTCCCAGTCTTCTCATGCCAAAGATAAAGATCGCCGAAAGCACTTCTGGCGATGGTGTGATAAAAGCCGGCATCGGGTATTCCCGAATCATCCAGCCATGCACGAACCAGTTCCTGGTACTCCTCTGGATTAACGGTCCAGAACAGCCCCTCGGCATAGCCGCTCCAGCCATATTCGCGCCACTGTTTCAGTAGTTGTTCGGGGAGCTTATCTGCGTATTTGTTCAGCGAAGAGAGAGGTACCTCTCTTTGCCCCGAAGCTGGCCCCAGCTTCTCGAGGAAATACTCGTAATATTCTTCCATGTGATATCGCTCGTCTGGGTGCAGATGGCTCTAGGCTGACTCGCTGTCGTAATCCTGAGTCAAGGCTTAAGCCCATGTCTTGTGGGGTGATCAAAGGGTATCGAGATCCGGAAATCCCCAGTCCGTCAGCGGTGAAAGCTGGGACAAGAAGGTCAAATGCTCGATTGTTTTAATCCGCTGCAGATGCCTCAAATCGGCTGTGCCGCCGAGTGCGAGAGCAGGGACGAAGCCGTACATTTCGTCGGGTTGTAGTGGACCAAGTGTTTTCAGTGCCCCCTGGAAGAGCCCTTCAAAATCGTTGTTCTCTGGCTTTTTTGCCGCGAAGAAGGATTCCACGCTGATGTCTGGGTCGCGAGTTTGCGAATTAGCTTTGCTGTACAAATAACGTGCGTACGCTGCGCAAATCGTCAGTCGACTCCCTGTCTTCTCTTGCCACAAATACAAGTCACCAAAAGCGCTTCTCGCGATAACGTGAAATGTACAAGGCTCTTCAATTCCCGAATGCTCCAGCCAATCGGCGATCAGCGTAGCGTACTCGGAAGGGTTAACCGTCCAGAATATGCCGTTACCGTAACCGCTCCAACCGTACCTTGCCCAATGAGAAATCAACATTGATGGAAGTTTATCTTTGTATTTTTCAACGGTAGAGAGAGGCACTTCTCTTCGGTGGGTAGATGGTCCCATTCTTTTTAGAAAGTAAGCAAAGTAATCTTCCATATGACCTCCTATTTACAGCGAATTAGCGTCGCGTTTACTTTAATAGTGTGTCGATTCGCCGCGCTAACACTCATCACAGCTTGGTCTAATCTGTCTATGCGACCACGCCACTGAGCTCCGATACTTGAATTAACTCCCCTATCCCCGAAGTCCGATATGACGTCCTTTCCACCTGCGAACAAATCCGGGTTGTGAAGAGCTGCTAGCGTGCGCATTTTTTCATTGGCCAGTCTCTCTGCTTCGCTGCTTGCTTGTTCGAGGGGCATTCCTTGAGCTCTCAGCTCGTTCATCAGATCGTCTATAAGCCTGTCACTCAGTTGCATGCGCGCCTGTTTCCCCACCCTCGGATCCCTAACCTTATCCCCAGCCTTGAACGCCTCCCGCCCCCGCAAATACTCATCCACGGTCAGATCATTCAGCCCTCGTTCCTGCCCCACCAGTTGCCGGTCGAACTCGGGAATTTTGCTGTAGTGCAGGTTGCTCGCGTTAAAGCATGGCACCTTGTATTCCGGCATGCCCAGCGGTTTCTTCACGCCTGGCTCATCGGTTTCCCGATGCGTGCCGGGCGGCGCTTCCGGTGTCATCGGGTCCGCCGTTCGAGGCTGGGCGGGCTGTAGACCAGGGTGCTTTTTCAGCCCCTCTTCATGCTTGACCATCCACTGCGCCAGCCGCGCGCCTTTGCTGCTGGCGCGCATCTGACCGGCGAGTAGCGCCATGTTGCCGCGCCCTCGGGTCAGGTACTCAACCACCGCGCCGAGCAGCAGGATCACCACTTCCGTGTGCCCGCGGGCGATGTGGTGGGCCGCTTGGTCGACCACCCACGGGTCGTCCTGTGAAATCGGGTTTAGCCCATCGTTGCCTTGGGCCCCGTCCCAAGCGACCTGGATACCGCGCACGTAGTGGTCCAGCAGCGCAGGCAGGCCTTTTACGAAAAACTCGGCGACCGATGCCAGCCCAAGCACGCCGAGAATCCAGCTGCTGGCTTGCAACCCGATCGCCATTCCAGCGAATGCGCCGGGCCCCGCGCCTATGCCTCCCGCCAGAGCGCCGACCCCCGCACCCATCGCGCCTCCGGCCAGGACGCTCCCCACAATGATCATCGCCATGTCGCCGACGACGCCTATCAGATCAAACAGCACTTCGGATATGTCGAGGTCTGCGAATCGCTGTCGCAGTAATGCGCTGGCTTCAAATTCGGCGCGGTAAAAAGCAGTTCTGATGTTGTCGACACGACGCAATACAAGTTCGATCGAAAGCGCCTGTTCATTCAGATAACTTCTGAAGTGACCTTGGCCTCTGCTGTTGATTTCATCTCTTAGCCGGTCTTCAATATCAAACCATGACGGCAGGATATTCCATAAGCGCATCCCGTCTCCCTGACAGTTCCAAAAAGTTCAGGGCGGAACTTAATGATTAAGTCAGGATTGCGTCAATAAACAAGAAGTTTAATATTCGAGAGGTCGGGAAGTGTATGTGTTTAAAGTATTAATTTGCGGGTGGGAAAGTGTATGTAGGAAGTGGCGAGGTATAAGAGTTATTTGAATGAGGCGTTTGCAAGAGAGGGCGTTACAAGATAAAGCCGGCGCCTTTTCGAGCGCCGGCCCAGGTTCTACCGATCAGCTCCGACCCGGAAACAGCTCAGGCTTGATGATGCCGTTCAGCTGCGGGTACGGAATCTTCAGCTCGATGTGGCCCATGGCGTAGGGGGCGATGGTTGTCACCGGGTACTTGAGAATCACCGCACCGTACGTCAGAGCAATGTTGGAAGTTTGCTTGAAAGGCCACATGTTCTGGAACTCGGTGTCCTTGTCCAGCTTGCTGCTGATCAGCCAGGCCTGATGCGCCAAGCGGGCCTTGTCCCAGAATGCAGCTTCCTGACCCGGGATCAGCATGTCGGCTAGTGTCAGCACGCGCTGCTGCTGGCGGGAATAGTTGATGAACGCCCGCCCCGGATTGCCCTGACCAGTGCCTGAATCAACGTAGCTGGACAGCTCGACGACCACGATTCCGTCATGCTGCTCACGTACTTTGGCCTGCAGGTAGCTGCTGTTGCGCGCCGGCGCGCGGCTCAGGTATTGCTCCTGATACGCCTTCAGCGTTGGCGGCACCGGACCATCGCTGTCGCTGCGGGTCAGTTGCAGCAGGGTGCGCTGGACGATCTCGTCAAGTTTCGGCTCATCGGGGAAATGCACGGTGTCGATGTTTACCAGCGGGCAATCATCGGTGGTGCAGCCGGGCTTGATCAGCTCGGAGGCGTCACGCTGAACGGTCAGCGGACTGCGCAGGTTGGGTTGGAACAGGCTTTGGCAGGCGCCCAAAATCAGGGCCACGCAGGCCAGTGAAATGATCTTCAGAAAAGACATGTTGATCCTTGGCATCGGCATAAGGGGGCGTCACGTGGGAGGTAACGGCAACGTCCTTCGACTGTAGGTGGCGCAATCAGTTCGCCATCGGGCGGATTAGAGTGCTTTCCCCGGCAGTCGTCTACCCCGGTGACCGGTTTTGCGAACTCAAAGGGCTGCATCCCGCACCACAGCGCGTTAGGATGGGCCCGGACACAGTGCTCAAGCAGTGAGAAATCTATGACGGATAGCAACAGATCGACGCCGACGAATTACGAAATTAAACACCGTGAGACCTGCTTCAAAGGGTTTTACCAGCTCGACCGTCTTCAGTTGCGCCACGAATTGTTCGCGGGCGGCATGGGCCCGGAAATCAAGCGCGAACTGTTCGTTCGCCACGATGCGGTCTGCGTGCTGCCCTACGACGCGAAACGCGATGAAGTCGTGCTCATCGAGCAGTTCCGCGTCGGCGTCATCGGCAAGCATGAAAACCCCTGGCTTATCGAAATGGTCGCCGGACTGATCGATAAAAAAGAGGAGCCCGAGGAGGTTGCTCACCGCGAGGGACAAGAGGAAGCTGGGCTGACGTTCAACGCCCTTTGGCCGATCACCAAATACTTTCCATCGCCGGGCGGCAGCAACGAGTTTGTGCATCTGTACCTGGGCAAATGCGACAGCGAGGGGGCAGGTGGGCTGCACGGGCTGGTAGAAGAAGCCGAGGACATCCGGGTTTCGGTCTGGTCATTCGACGACGCGATGCAAGCCGTCAAAGACGGGCGCATCGTTAACGCCGCAACTATTATTGCAATGCAATGGCTGGCGCTCAATCGCGCCGAAGTAAGGGGGCTATGGTCGTGAATCTTCTGCGCGAGCGCTACCGTGTCGACCTCGCCGGGCTGCAAGCCGCCTGCGAGGCGAACTACGCGCGCTTGATGCGTTTGCTGCCCGATATGCGCAATCAACAACGCTCCCGCCGGGTCGCCGTGACCCAGGGCGACCAGATGCTGGGCGTGCTGGCGGTCGAGGTCATCCTCGATTGCCCGTACACCACCACGCTGCAAGTGCGCCAGGAACACAGCCTGCCGTGGCTGCCGGTGCCCGTGCTCGAAGTGCAGGTCTACCACGACGCCCGCATGGCCGAAGTCATCGGCGCCGAACATGCACGCCGCTTTCAGGGCATCTATCCCTATCCCAACGCCGACATGCACCAGCCCGATGAAAAGGCCCAGCTCAACGTGTTTCTGGGTGAATGGCTGAGCCATTGCCTGGCCTGCGGGCATGAGTTTGAGGCGGTTCGCTGAGACGGCGCGACGCTGCGGCCGGACGTTCTGTGCGCAGATGAGAACCAGGCCCTCTTTCCAGGTTTGCCGCCGCATCAATCTCACACCATAATCCGGCCACATCCGCTCAAGGAGATGGCCATTGTCGAGCGCATCCTCTCATTCCTCATCCGTGTTGGTCGTTCAACTGACCGACAGTCATCTGTTCGCCGAAGCCGACGGCGCGCTGCTGGGCATGCCCACGCGGGCCAGTCTGGATGCGGTGGTCGAGCTTGTGCTGAGCGAGCAGCCGGCGATCGATCTGGTGCTGGCTACCGGTGACTTGTCTCAGGACGGCACGGTCGAGTCGTATCAAGCGTTTCGCGACGCGAGTGACCGCCTGAATGCGCCCGCGCGCTGGATTCCGGGGAATCACGACGAGCTGAGGGAGATGGGGATTGCTGCGCAGAACAGCGACTTTCTCGAACCTGTCGTCGATGTCGGCGGTTGGCGGATCACGATGCTGGATTCCGCTGTTTCCGGGTCTGTCCCCGGCTATCTGCAAGACGGTCAGCTTCAATTGCTCGCTCAGGCCTTGAGCGAAGCGCCGGAGCGGCACCATCTGGTGTGTCTGCATCATCATCCGGTGCCAATCGGGGCGGAGTGGATGGCGCCCATTGGTTTGCGCAATCCCGAGGCGCTGTTCGCTGTGCTGGAGCGTTTTCCCCAGGTGCGTGCGGTGCTCTGGGGTCATGTGCATCAGGAGTTCGATCAGCTTCGCGACGGCGTGCGGCTAATGGCTTCGCCTTCAACCTGCATCCAGTTCGCGCCGAACAGCGTGGATTTCGGGCTCGACGACCTTGCGCCCGGCTATCGCTGGCTGCGTCTTCACAATGATGGCCGGATCGAAACCGGTGTTTCACGCATCGCCCCCGACCTGTTCGACGTCGACATCAACGGCGCGGGCTATTGAAAGACATTTCCTTGATGTGCAGCGATTCATCAACAGGCGAGTCTTTACGCAGTTGACCCTGTAAACTGCGTGGCTTTGCCCTGATGAGCGCCGACAGGCCAGCCCGTCCGGGATGTATCGATTGCCGTTTGGGAGGCAACTGCGTGGACCAGGATCAATCGACGCTTCTTTATATTCATGGTTTGAACAGCTCGGCCAGGTCGCAGAAAGCCACACAGCTGACGACGCTGATGGCGCGTTTGGGTTTGAGCGAATACGTGCGGGTGCCCGAGCTGCATGATCATCCGCGGCAGGCGCTGGTTCAGTTGGAGGCCGCGATCGAGGAGCTCGGTCGGCCGCTGCTGGTCGGCAGCTCGCTCGGCGGCTACTATGCGACTCACCTGGCTGAGCGCTACGGCCTCAAGGCTGTGCTGATCAACCCGGCGGTCAATCCGCATCAGCTCTTCGATGGTTTTCTCGGCACCCAACAAAACCTTTATACCGGCGAGAGCTGGGAGCTGACGCACGACCACGTGACGGCGCTGGCCGAGCTGGAAGTGCCTGCTCCACAGGATCCGCAGCGTATTCAGGTGTGGCTGCAAACGGGCGACGAAACGCTGGATTACCGCCGCGCCCAGAGCTTCTATCGGGCCTGTGCATTGCGCATCGAAGCAGGCGGCGATCACGGCTTTCAGGGCTTCGCTGCAAAAATACCAGCGCTGTTGAGCTTTGCCGGGTTCGCCCCCGCATTGCTCCAGGGCGTTGATCTGAGCGGGCTCTGACCTGAGCCATTGCTGCAACAAATATGTAGAACAGTCTTGTAAAACCAGTGCTACTCCGAAATTTCATGAACGACTTGATGACGAGACCCCATGGCCAATCCCAGCGCTAGCTCTTATAACGCAGACGCCATCGAAGTCCTCTCGGGCCTCGACCCGGTTCGCAAACGGCCGGGCATGTACACCGACACCTCACGCCCCAACCACCTGGCGCAGGAAGTCATCGACAACAGTGTCGACGAAGCGCTGGCAGGCCACGCCCGATCCGTGCAGGTCATTCTGCACGCCGACAACTCGCTGGAAGTCTCCGACGATGGTCGCGGCATGCCCGTGGACATCCACCCGGAAGAGGGCGTGTCGGGCGTCGAGCTGATCCTCACCAAGCTCCACGCCGGCGGCAAGTTTTCCAACAAGAACTATCAGTTCTCAGGCGGTCTGCACGGCGTCGGGATTTCCGTGGTCAACGCGCTTTCTACCCAGGTTCGGGTGCGGGTCAAGCGCGATGGCAACGAATATGAAATGTCCTTCGCTGACGGCTACAAGGCCAGCGAACTGGCCGTGGTTGGCACCGTCGGCAAGCGCAACACCGGCACCAGCGTGTACTTCGCGCCGGACCCCAAATACTTCGACACCCCGAAATTCTCGGTCAGCCGCCTCAAGCACGTGCTCAAGGCCAAGGCCGTTCTGTGCCCAGGCCTGCTGGTCAGTTTCGAAGACAAAGGCACCGGCGAGAAAGTCGAGTGGCATTACGAGGACGGCCTGCGCTCGTACCTGCAGGACTCGGTGGTCGATTTCCTGCGTCTGCCGGACGAGCCGTTCTGCGGCGTGTTCGCGGGCAACAAAGAGGCCGTCGACTGGGCGCTGCTGTGGTTGCCCGAGGGCGGCGACAGCGTTCAGGAAAGCTACGTCAACTTGATCCCCACCGCCCAGGGCGGCACCCACGTCAACGGGCTGCGTCAGGGCCTGCTGGACGCGATGCGTGACTTCTGTGAGTTCCGTAATCTGCTGCCGCGCGGCGTGAAGCTGGCACCCGAAGACGTCTGGGAGCGCATCGCTTTCGTGCTGTCGATGAAGATGCAGGAGCCACAATTCTCCGGCCAGACCAAAGAGCGGCTGTCGTCCCGCGAGGCGGCGGCGTTCGTCTCCGGTGTGGTCAAGGATGCTTTCAGCCTGTGGCTCAATGCGCACCCGGAAATGGGCATGCAACTGGCTGAACTGGCGATCAGCAACGCCGGTCGTCGTCTGAAGGCGAGCAAGAAGGTCGAGCGCAAACGCATCACGTCAGGCCCGGCACTGCCGGGCAAGCTGGCGGATTGCGCGGGTCAGGATCCGATGCGCTCCGAGCTGTTCCTGGTCGAAGGTGACTCCGCTGGCGGCTCCGCCAAACAGGCGCGGGACAAGGAATTTCAGGCCATCCTGCCGTTGCGCGGGAAGATCCTGAACACTTGGGAAGTCGACGGCGGCGAAGTGCTTGCCAGCCAGGAAGTGCACAACATCGCCGTGGCGATCGGGGTCGACCCGGGGGCTGCAGACATCAGCCAGCTGCGGTACGGCAAAATCTGCATTCTGGCCGACGCCGACTCCGACGGCCTGCACATCGCGACGCTGCTGTGTGCCTTGTTCGTCCAGCATTTCCGCCCGCTGGTAGATGCCGGTCACGTCTACGTTGCCATGCCGCCGCTGTACCGCATCGACCTGGGCAAAGACATTTATTACGCACTGGACGAAGCCGAACGCGACGGCATTCTCGACCGACTCGTGGCGGAGAAGAAGCGCGGCAAGCCGCAGGTCACCCGATTCAAAGGCCTGGGTGAGATGAACCCGCCGCAGTTGCGCGAAACCACCATGGACCCGAACACCCGTCGACTGGTGCAGTTGACCCTGGATGACTTCACAGCCACGTCGGAAATGATGGACATGCTGCTGGCCAAGAAACGCGCGGGCGACCGCAAGAGCTGGCTCGAATCCAAAGGCAATCTGGCCGAGGTGCTGGTCTGATGCGGGGCTGGTTTGCAGCGCTGTTGTTGATCGCTTCGCCTGTTTTCGCTGCGCCATTGCCCGAGCTCAAGCTGCTGTCGGAGCATCCGGTGGATGACATGATAGGCGGCAACCTGTCCGGCCTTGCGTCCTGCAACGGCGTGCTGTGGACCGTTTCGGACCGCGACGACACCCTGCTTTATAGCCTCGACACCTCGGCAACGGTCTGGAAAGCCAAGGCACAGACACTGGAAGTCCCGCCGATCCCGGACAGCGGCTTGTCCGCTACCCTGCGCAGCATGGCCAAAGCCTCGGCGCTGATTCGTGGCGGTGATCTGGACTTTGAAGGTGTGAGTTGCGACGCAGCGGGCAACCGTTACCTCGTCAGCGAAGCCTATGCCGCCGTGCTGAAGGTGCCAGTCGAAGGCGCGCCGGTCTGGCTGGATCTGCCCAAAAAGGTCGTCGAGGAAGCGCAGTCGGCCGGGATGCTGCAGCATTTCAACGCCATCTTCGAAGGCATCGCGGTCAACCCGGCAGGCGATCAACTATGGCTCGCCGCCGAGCGTGACAAGCGTGGCCTGCTGACCGCCAGGCTTGGCAAGGACGGCTGGGCCTGTGATGCCAGTTGCATCCTGAGAGTCGACTCGGGCAATGACATTTTGCCGCCTGAGCTGGGTGGCAAGGCGGTCTCCAAGGACTATTCCGACATCTCGCTGTACAAGGGCAAGCTGTACACCCTGGAGCGCGCGGCTTACCGCATCTGCCGCCGGACGCTGGCGACAGGTCAGCTGGAAACCTGCTGGTCGTTCGCCAAAGAGGCGCTGCAGCCCAACCGGCTGTACGACCAGAAATACGGCCTGACCGAAGCGCTGATCGTTGACGAGAAAGGCGCGTGGGTCGGTACGGACAACAACTTCGGTGCCCGCGCCGATGGCGAAAAACGTCCCGTCGTCTGGCGCTTTGCCGCGCCCGAGGGTGGCTGGAGCGGCAAGCCTTGACCCAGGCACTTCCCGGCAAACGCGCCGGGCGGCTGATGATGATCATCGCCTGGGCGGCGGCGCTGTTTCTGGCAACGCGGTTTTTTGGCGAGTGGGAGCAGCGGCAGGAAAATCCGAATACCATCGTCGCCTCCGAACATGGGGACGGCTATGTCGAGGTGACACTGGCGAGCAATCGTGACGGGCATTTCGTCATGACCGGGCAAATCAATACCCGCCCCGTGCAGTTCATGCTCGACACCGGCGCGACCAATGTCGCCGTGCCGGAGAGCGTCGCGCAGACGCTGCGCCTTGAGCGCGGCGAGCGCGTTCAGGTGAGCACGGCCAACGGACGCACCGATGCATTCCGGACCACCCTGCAACGGTTGCAGATTGGCGACATCGTCCTGAACAACGTGCGCGCCCTGGTGGTGCCCGGTCTGGACGGTGAACAGGTACTGCTGGGCATGAGCGCCGTGAAACAACTCGAATTCACACAGCGCGGCGGCACATTGTTGCTGCGCCAGACGACAAAATGATGAGGCCCGCATGAGCGACTCCCTTGACCTCAGCCTGGATGGCGTAGAACGCCGATCGCTGGCTGACTTCACCGAACAGGCCTATCTCAACTATTCCATGTACGTGATCATGGACCGGGCGTTGCCGCATATCGGTGATGGCCTGAAGCCCGTGCAGCGACGCATCGTCTACGCGATGAGCGAGCTGGGCCTGGATGCTGACGCCAAGCACAAGAAGTCGGCACGCACCGTCGGTGACGTGCTCGGCAAGTTCCACCCCCACGGCGACTCGGCCTGCTACGAAGCCATGGTGCTGATGGCGCAGCCCTTCAGCTATCGCTACACGCTGGTCGACGGCCAGGGCAACTGGGGTGCGCCGGACGATCCCAAGTCATTCGCGGCCATGCGCTACACCGAAGCGCGTCTGTCGCGTTACTCCGAAGTGCTGCTTTCCGAACTGGGGCAGGGCACCGCGGACTGGGTGCCGAACTTTGACGGCACGCTGGACGAACCCGCTGTTTTGCCCGCGCGCCTGCCGAACATTCTGCTCAATGGCACCACCGGCATCGCCGTGGGCATGGCCACCGACGTACCGCCGCACAACCTGCGTGAAGTCGCGACAGCCTGTGTGCGTTTGCTCGATGAGCCCAAGGCAACGGTCGAACAGCTCTGTGAGCACATCCAGGGCCCGGACTACCCGACCGAAGCGGAAATCATCACGCCCCGCGCCGACCTGCTGAAAATGTACGAAACCGGCAAGGGCTCGGTGCGTATGCGCGCCGTGTACCACATCGAAGACGGCGACATCATTGTCACCGCGCTGCCGCATCAGGTGTCCGGTGCCAAGGTGCTGGAGCAGATCGCGGCGATGATGCAGGCCAAGCCGTCAAAGGCCCCGCAGATCGCTGACCTGCGTGACGAGTCCGACCACGAAAACCCGTGCCGGATCGTGATCATCCCGGGCGCCCGCAAGCATTTCGACCACGATGCGCTGATGCAGCACCTGTTCGCCAGCACCGACCTGGAGTCGAGCTATAGGGTCAACATCAACATCATTGGCCTGGACGGCAAGCCGCAGCTGAAAAACCTGCGCGCACTGCTGGTCGAATGGTTGGAGTTCCGGGTACAGACCGTGCGTCGCCGCCTGCAATTCCGCCTCGACAAGGTTGAGCGTCGCTTGCACCTGTTGGATGGTTTGTTGATCGCTTACCTCAACCTGGATGAAGTGATTCACATCATCCGCACCGAGGAACACCCGAAAGCCGCGCTGATCGCGCGTTTCGCCCTCAGCGAAATCCAGGCTGATTACATTCTCGACACCCGTTTGCGTCAGTTGGCGCGACTGGAAGAAATGAAGTTGCGTGCCGAGCAGGATGAATTGCTCAAGGAACAAGCCAAGCTGCAAGCCCTGTTGGGCAGCGAGGCCAAGCTGAAGAAACTGGTACGCACCGAGCTGATCAAGGATGCCGAAACCTATGGCGACGACCGTCGTTCGCCTATCGTCGAGCGTACCGAAGCCAAAGCCCTGACCGAACACGATCTGCTGCCGAACGAGAAGGTTACGGTCGTGTTGTCGGAAAAAGGCTGGGTTCGCTCCGCCAAAGGTCATGAAATCGACGCCACCGGGCTCTCTTACAAGGCCGGGGATGGCTTCAAGGCCCTGGCGCCGGGTCGTTCCAACCAGTTTGCGGTGTTTATCGACTCCACCGGTCGCAGTTATTCAGTGCCGTCGCACACCTTGCCATCGGCCCGTGGCCAAGGCGAACCGCTGACCGGTCGTCTGACGCCGCCGCCCGGTGCGACTTTCGAATGTGTGCTGATGCCGGAAGACGATTCGCTGTATGTGGTGGCGTCCGACGCCGGCTACGGTTTCGTGGTCAAGGGCGAAGACCTGCAGGCCAAGAACAAGGCCGGCAAGGCGTTGCTGAGTTTGCCGGCCGGGGCGAAGGTGATCCTGCCGCGTCCAGTGCCCGATCGCGAGCAGAACTGGCTCGCCGCCGTGACCACCGAAGGCCGCTTGCTGGTGTTCAAAATCAGCGATCTGCCGCAGCTGGGCAAGGGCAAAGGCAACAAGATCATTGGCATTCCGGGCGAGCGCGTTGCCAGTCGGGAAGAGTACGTGACTGATCTGGCCGTAGTTCCCGACGGCGCCACGCTGGTGCTGCAGGCGGGCAAGCGCAATCTGTCGCTCAAGCCTGACGATCTGGAGCACTACAAGGGCGAACGTGGACGACGGGGCAACAAACTGCCCCGTGGTTTCCAGCGCGTCGATGCGCTGTTGGTGGAAACCGCGGGCTAAAGCGGTTGGTTCGGCAGTCGCTCTTCGTTTCGTCACGAGAGCGACGCAGAATCGCTGGAGTCAACGCGCATATTCACGGATGATATGACGTCCTCTGGCGCCGCCATGGCGGAATGCCTTCATGTTTTCAAAGTATTTAACAGCGTGGACGCGTTACACGGCGTTCACTTGGAAGGGATGATGAATTTTCTACGTGTTCCCTGTGTGCTGTTGTTGACCGGCGTTCTGGGTTTGGCCGGTTGTAGCGTTCATCAGCCCACGTCGCTCTATCAGTTGGACAGCGGCGATCCTGGGCAACCGAAACATACCGGCGGGGTCGCCGTTTTACTGGGCCCTGTGGCGATTGCTGACTATCTGCAACGTGAAACATTATTACAGCGGCAACCGGACGGCAGCCTCAAGGCGTCCACCGACGGTCGCTGGGCGGGCAGTCTTTCTGCCGATATCGATCAACTGCTGCTGCGCCAGCTCGCCTGGAAGCTCGACAGTCAACGCGTGGTGATGGCGCCGGCCGCTGCCAACTTCACGCCGGATGTCCAGGTGGTGTTGTCCATCACCCGCCTGGATTCAGGCGAGAAGCAGCCGGCGGTACTGGATGCCCAGTGGCGCTTGCTCGATCGTCGCGGCAATGTGCGCGACAGCAAGCTGGTTCACCTGGAAGAACCCCATGCAGGCTCTTCAGCTGCGCAGGTCAAGGCTCAAGGGATTCTGCTGCAACGCCTGGCGGACAAGCTGAGCGTCGCGGTCAAGCCTATCGCCAGCCAGCCGTATGTGGCAGACGTGCCGAAGAAGGCCGCAACGCCGGCAAAAACCCGGACTGATCAGGACAAGCCAAAGATCCCGATGGCATCACCGATTCGCACCGATCTGGAAGTGTTCCGCTTCTAGACTCAGCGCCCACAAAAAAGCCCGCAGCGATGCGGGCTTTTTTTGTGGCTGACGCTTAGACCTTGCGCGCCTCGTGCATGCGCGCCAGTTGGCGCTCCAGCATTGACGGATACGGCTCCATCAGACGCTCCACGCAGCTGGCACCTTCGGGGCTCGCGATCGGGCGGATACGTGCACGCTGGCGAATGGTCGGGTCTTCGCTGATCTTGCGCTCCACCAGCAGCAGGTTGCGGCTGTGTTGCGACAGGGCCAGGGCATCCTGGGCGGTTTCGGTCAGCAGCAGATCGATCTGGTTCATGCCGTGCAAGCCTTCGCCCAGTGTCAGGCCCAGCTGCAGTTGCAAGGTGATGCCGCTGTCGGCGACTTCGATCTGCAACGCATGGCTCAACGCACGTAGCAACTCGCCACAGCAGATGGCGTTGGTCAGGTAGTCATCGCCGCTGTCCTGGGTGCTGAACACCATCAGCGAACTGCCGTCGTTCAGGGTGTGCAGCTCGCTGTCGTAGAGCGAAGCGGCCTGATCGATGCAGTCACGGTAGCGCTCGAGCAGCTCGGTCAGACGCGTGCGCGGCAGGCGGCGAAGTTGCTCCTGCGAACCCAGCTGCACGGCCAGCACAGCGCTGTACTGCGGCTGCGATGGAACGACCGGAAGGATCGGACGCGGCGCAGGCTTTGGCGCGGCGGGAGAGTGATCGCGAAGGTCCGCGAACGGATCCTCCTCGTCGTCTTCATCTTCCTCGGCGACAATACGTCGAGCCGGGATCACCGTCGCGCGTGGCTTGGGCGCGTCGTCGAAGTCAGGGTCGTTCAGGTCGCTGCTGTCAAACTCGGGGGAGGCGTCGTCTTCTTCCTCGACCTGTGCAGGCTCGGGAATGGGAGCCGGTTCCGGTTCTGGCGGCGCGTAGGAAGTCTTCAGCTGGCGCGCCAGATCGCCGATCTCGTCCTGACGATCAGTGGCCGGCGTGTACGGATCGATGTAGCGCAGCCACATGCGCAGTTGCAGCATCGGCGTGGAGATATGGCGCCCCAGGCGCAAGCTCAAGGCCAGCGCCAGTGCCAGCAGGATCCCGGCCAGAATCGCCATGCTCTGGAGGCTGATGGTCAGCGGCTGTTGAAACTGAGCCATGTCCAGGCTGATGCGCAGCGTGCCGGCGACCACGTCCTGGAAGGTGATCTTGATCTCGTAGAGACCTTCTGCCTCGCCCAGCAAGCCGTTTTTCGGACGCTGACCGGCTTCGGCAAGAATGCGGTTGTCGGGGCTATAAATAGCCGCGTGGGCCACCAGCGGGTTTTTCACCAGATTGCCCAGCAGCACGTTGAGGCTGAGGATGTCGTTGGACACCAGCAGTTCAGTGGCGGAGGTGGCGGTCTGCGTGGTCAGGGCTTGCCCCAATGCGTCGGCCTGTTCGTGCATGGCTTGCTTGAATTGCAAACCCATGACGCAGGCGTAGATCACCAGAGCCAGCGCGACGAGGATCACGTTATGGCTGGCGATGCGCAAAGCAATCGGTACACGTCGGTGACGCAATGCCCGGAAGATCAGCAAGAAGAAATTATCGGTTTTTACTGGCGTGGGCCGGTTCACTGAGCACGGCTCTCTTGGTGAAGTTGGGGCGCAGTATAGCGAGCGACCCTGTGGCGGCAAAGCGCTGGCTGTGCCCGGCGGTCACTGAAAGTGCGTAGAATGCGGTTTTTTTCCACTGCGGGGGTGCGCCTTGCGCGAAATCGTCCTGATAAACATCACCGGTGAAGACCGTCCGGGTCTCACTGCGGCCATCACCGGTGTGCTGGCCCAAGGCGGCGTGAACATTCTCGACATCGGTCAGGCGGTGATTCACGACGCGCTGTCGTTCGGCCTCCTGGTCGAAATCCCCGACACCGAGGCAGGCGCGGCAGTGCGCCAGAACGTGCAGGCGACAGTCGACGAACTGGGGCAGCAAGTCCGTTTCACCCACGTGTCCGAAGCTGATTATCAGCACTGGGTCGACGGTCAGGGCAAGGCGCGGCACATCGTGACGCTGCTGACCCGTAAGGTCACCGCCGAGCAACTGCAGACGGTCAGCGCGATCACTGCCAAGTATGGCTTGAACATCGACCGCATCGACCGCCTTTCCGGGCGGATGCCGCTGGACATGCCCACCGAGAAGAGCAAGGGTTGCATCGAGTTTTCCGTGCGCGGCGAGCCAGTCGATCCCCAGCAGATGCAGGCCGAATTCCTTCACGTTGCCCAAGAGCTGAACGTTGATATCGCGTTCCAGCAGGATTCACTGTTCCGCCGCAACCGGCGTCTGGCAGTGTTCGACATGGATTCGACCCTGATCGAGGCCGAGGTCATCGACGAACTGGCCAAGGCCCACGGCGTCGGCGAGCGCGTGTCGGAGATCACCGAGCGCGCCATGCGTGGCGAGCTGGACTTCCGCGCCAGTTTCAAAGAGCGACTGGCGCTGCTCAAAGGCTTGGATGTGAAGGTGCTGGACGAGATCGGCGCCTCGTTGCGTTTGACCGAAGGCGCTGAAACGCTGTTCGCCGAACTCAAGCGGCTGGGTTACAAGACCGCGATCCTGTCAGGCGGTTTTACCTACTTCGCTCGCCAGTTGCAGGCCAAACTGGGCATCGACTACATCTTCGCCAATGAGCTGGAAGTGGTGGACGGCAAGTGCACGGGCAACGCGATCGAGCCGATCGTCGATGCCCAGCGCAAGGCCGATCTGCTGCGCGAACTCGCCGGCAAGGAAGGGTTGAGTCTGGAGCAGACCATCGCAGTGGGCGATGGCGCCAATGACCTGCCGATGCTCGCCATCGCCGGCCTGGGTGTGGCGTTCCGCGCCAAGCCGCTGGTCAAGCAGTCAGCGAAACAGGCTATCTCGACGCTGGGCCTGGATGGCGTGCTGTATTTGCTGGGGTTCCGCGACCGGGAAGGGCGCAGCGCTTAACAAGCGTGGAGGTTGAGGCATCTGCAACGGATGCCTCGATAGCTCAGAGCACCGTCCACAGCGAATCGAATTCCTGCTCCGGGCCGCCGGCGTCTGGCGTCGCAACCTTTTTCGGCCCTTCAAGAATCTGATACTCAAACTGGTTGTAGCTGCCCGTCGTCGCCCGACGATTGCTCAGGCTCGCGCGTCGCTGTTCGCCACTGGTATTGATCAGCACCTTGGAGCCGTCCTCGAACGGCAGGCGCGGAGCGATGACCGTCGCTGGCACGTCGATGGCGCGAACTTCCGGCAACAGCAACGCGCGCAAAAACTGACTGCTCTGCTCGGCACGGGTCAGTTGCATGCCACATGCCTGAGCGAAAGGGGCTATGAGTTCGACACCCATCTGCATGCCACCGCCACGGACCTGCCGCACCCAGCGGACCACCGCGATGCTCCAGCCGTGCCCATGGTCCTGAATGCCGATCATCTCACCGGCCTGCAACTGGTCCGGGACTTCCTTCGGCCAGGCCAGGCAGTAGCCACCCGGACTGTGATTGACGATGTGCAGCGTGTACGTTGGAAAACTCTTTTGCCCGTCGGACGCCGCATTGCCTTCAGCGTCATCACGTTTGTATTCGATTTCCTCGAACGGCAACATGCTGTCGGACGTGCCATTGCGTTGCGCGTCCGCCGTCTGCGCCCACGGATCATGCTTGACCGGCTTCAAGGGCTGCAGCGTGTATTCGGCGACTTTGGACAGGGTCGACATTTGCAGCAGGTCGCTGAAAGACTGCTGGCCGCCGACGTAATAATGCAGAGCGCTCATGCCCACGCAGACGGTGAGGGTGCCTTGCCCCGGGGTGCGTTGAAACGCACGTTCTGAGACATCACCCCAAGCAGCGGCAAGGTGCTGGAGGACGTCAATGGACAACCCCGGTGGCACTTTCAGCGCGGATTTCGAGCGTTCTTCAACAGGCGTTTCGGTGTAACGCTCCAGTGCAGCCGACAGAGGACGGGGGTCGATGCCGAGCAGGTTCGGCCGCTGATCGTCGTCGTACAGCGCGGCGTAGCGCGGTGCCGTGTCCGTACCCGGAGACACGGCGTACAGGCTGTTGCTGTCCAGCGGCTGCTGCAGCGTAACCATCGCGCTCCACGCATCCAGCGCCTCTGCCAGCTTGCCGATGTTGTGCTGGCGCATCTGATTACAGCGCGAGCAGCCCATCAGCAGCGCGACGACGTAAGTCTGTTCAACGCTCATCGCCTGGGTGTTGTGGGCGAGGCTGTCGGCGACGGGCACGTTGTGCAACTGATGCTGGCGGGCGATCTGATAGATCTGGTGCAGCTCAAGCCACAGGCCGTCCTGCACCGGGCAGTAAAGCTGATTGGCGCGGATCAGCGGGCCGTTCAGGCAGCTGAGCGCGCGCTGAAGGGCGGTGGTCAGCAGGCCGATGCGGTCTTTGCTGAGCTTGACGGCCACCCGCGCGATGATCTGTTTGTAGCCAATGGCGAGGTGGTTTTGCAGGGCCTGGCACAGATTGGCGACCTTGCGCGGACGCTCTTCGAGAACCACGGACTGGTTCAGGAAGTGACGCTCCAGATGCTTGCACACGAAAAAAACTTCCGGGCGAAGCAGTTCAAGGAGCTGCATGCGGTTGTCGCTGGGGGTGAGCAACTGGTTCAGCTCGCCGAGCCCTTGATAGAGCTGGCGGGCCATTTCACCGAGATTGGCCTTGGGCAGCGTAGCGATCCAGCGCTTCAAGTCTTTGGGCGTCGCGTCACAGAACGACAGGCTCGACTGCGTCGGCACAGGTGCGCGCAACAACAGTGGGAGACTTAAATTACTCATGTGACCGGCAAACTCCAACGACGACAGGACTGAACGGCGGCGTCCAACTCCGGGGGCAAGCACCCTCGCCGAGCGAAAAGAGCACGTTTACGTCCACTGAAAGCGAAGTTTCCTACAGCGCTGACAACTGGACTTTAGCAGCATCCTGCAACGGTCGCAGCCTGGGCACATTGTCCTGCGCCCAGCCCCGGCAATCCCTGGTTAAGCGTGATGTGGCGCGACGGCTTAAAGCAGTTCGCGCCAGAAAAACAGCATCACGCCTCTCGGGTAAGAGTTAAGGCAAGAATCAGGCCTGCAATGGCAGCGCGATGCCCTGACCCATCTGAACGGCAGAACCGGCCGCCAGCAGCTCGGACCACTTCACCTGATTGGGCCCGAACAGCACGATGGCCGTAGAACCCAGTTTAAAGCGACCCAGCTCGGCGCCTTTTTCCAGATGAATGGGTGCGCGCGCGGCTTCGTCGTAACGGAAAGTCTTGAGCTCGCGTTTCGGTGGCGTGACCAGACCGGCCCAGACGGTTTCGATCGAGGCAACGATCATGGCACCGACCAGCACGACGGCCATCGGTCCGCGTTCGGTGTCGAACAGGCACACGACGCGTTCGTTACGGGCGAACAGCTCTGGTACGTTTTCCGCCGTGGTCTGGTTTACCGAGAACAGCCGGCCGGGCACATAGACCATCTCGCGCAGGGTGCCGGCGAGCGGCATGTGAACACGGTGATAGTCCTTCGGCGACAGGTAAACGGTGGCGAATTCGCCACCCATGAACGGCGCGGACAGGCGCGCATCGCCGCCGAGCAGTTCCAGTACGCTGTAGCTATGGCCTTTGGCCTGGAAGATGCGGCCGTGTTCAATTGGGCCCAGTTGGCTGACCGCGCCATCGGCAGGAGAAAGGATCGCGCCCGGCGTTGGGTCCAGTGGACGCGCGCCCGGTTTGAGGGCGCGGGTGAAGAAGTCGTTGAAGTGCGGGTACCCGGTGATGTCCTCAACCTGAGCCTGAGACATGTCGACCTGGTAGCGTCGCGCAAACCATTGGGTGAAGGCATTTTTGAACCAGCGCACGCGGCATTCGGCCACGCAGCCCGCCAGTTGCGACAGCAGATGATGGGGAAGCAGATACTGGAAAAGGATAAACAGACGCTGTTTCATCAAGGTTCCTAAAACGTTTGAAAAAGGGAATACGGATCTATGCCACGTCGGGCGCCGATTATTTCTCGACCGGGGTGTCCGGATGGTTGCCCCACTCGCCCCATGAGCCTGCGTAGCCCTTGACCCTCGGGTAACCCAGCGCCTTGGCCACCAGATAGGTGAAGCCCGAACGATGATGGGTCTGGCAGTGGGTAATGATTTCTTTCTCCGGGGTAATGCCCAGGTCTTTGAGGATCTGCGGCATGTCCTTGCGGATGCGCAGGTGGCGTGCCTGGTCCATGCCGGCGGTCCATTCGAAGTTCACGGCGCCGGGAATATGACCTCCCTTGGCGGCGACGACTTTCTCGCCGGAATATTCAGTTGGCGCGCGAGCGTCCCAGATCGCCAGGTCATCGGCGCCGAGGCGGCTTTGCAGGTATTCGCGGGTGGCCGTGGGCTCGTCGTGCAAGGTGAGCGAGACCGGACCGCCGACTGCTTGTGGCACCTCTGACGACAGCGGCAGACCTTCGGCCTGCCAGGCGAGCAGGCCACCGTCGATATAGTGATACTTTTTGTGTCCGATGACGTCGAGCAGCCAGATGAAGCGGCCGGCCCAACCGCCGCCTTCGTCGTCGTAGACCACGTACACCGCATCGGGGTTGTGGCCCAGCTCGCCGAACAACGCTTCAAGATGGCTGTGCGAGGGCAGCAGTCCCGGCGCAGGTGGCAGGCCCAGTTGCGTGCGTTTCGGATCGACGAATCGCGCGCCGGGAATGTGGCCGGCCTCGTAGCGGGCCGGGCTGGTCAGGTCGACCAGAATCAGCTCTGGCGCGCTGAGGCGTGCTTGCAGGTCTGCGGGCTCGATGACCAGCGGCAAGCTTGAAAAGGCAGACATCTAGCGTCTCCGGATCGCGAAAAGGTTGCGAATTGTAGCTCAGCCGTCAGCCATTGCGATGGCTAAAGGTGGTCAGCGCTTTCTCGATGCACTGACCGGTTTTTCCGAACGCCTGGACGGACACTTCGGAAAACGGTCCGCCGCCCTGATCAGCCACCACCATCATCACCACACGGCCATTGCTGGCCAGTGAGCGAATCAGCAGGTTTTCGCCGCTGAACAGATTGCGCAGCTGCGGCGGCAGCAGCGCCGAAAACTGGGCGTTGTTGGCCGGTGTCAGGCGCAATTGCGTGGGTTGAGCGAGCAAGCGTTGCAGCACGGTGCTGTCTTTGTAGGGCACCAGCAACGCAGCGGCCGACTTGTCCACGCCTGCGATCTGATGCACGCGCAGGCTGTCGGTCTTGCGATCGGTCATCAGCAACACCACTCGCTGCATGCCCGCCGCCACCAATGCATCCCGGGCGCAGGTGGTCAGGTGTATCGCGTTGATGAAAATGCCGGGCTCTTTCAACAGATCGGCGCAGTGCTTGCGCCACAGCTGCAAGGCGTCGGGCGAGGGGGGCGGTGCAGGCAGCAAGCCTTTATGTACTCGTCGTGCACTCCACGGCCAAAGCAAAGCCTGCGCCGGGTGCCAGATATCCGGGCCGGAATGCTGGCGAGCGCTGGCCGCCGCATTCTGGTGAACCTGCTGCTGGAGATGATCCAGTGACTGTTGCAGATACAGGCTGGTCAGCAGTTGCCAGCGCAGGTTATGCGGCGTGTCCCAGGCCTGGTGCGCCGACAGCGCGAGGCCGTTGGCCAGCAGAATTGTATTGGCGGGCTGGTTAAGCCAGCGCCGCAGCGGCAGATCGGCGTCGAGTTGCTGTTGCTGCTTGAGTGGGTCGTTGTTGCTATGGGCGATGCGCAGCACTTTCACCAGATTGCGTTGCTGGGAGGTCAGCAGTTCGTAGCCCTGGGTCACCCAGATCGGCAGGCGCCAGTGCTGCGCCAGCCCCTGACACAAACGCACCAGCCGCACGCCAAACAGTGCCTGCTCCACGGTCTTGGCAGATTCGCCCTTGTGGATAACCCGCAATTCCCATTCTTCCAGCAGTTTGGGGTGGGCCAGCGCCAACGGCCAGAGGGGCGAGAGAAACAGCAGGCTGCCCAGATGGATGTCCTGCCACAGCCGGGCCAGTTGATTGGCGAACAGGCCGTAAGCCTGTTGCATGGCGTGCTGACTGATCAGTTGTATCTGGCGCAGCGCCATAGGGATATCCCGAGCATCGACACTCGGCAACCGCGCCAGCAGCGCCTCGGTACGCGCCAGACCCAGGCGGTTGATGGCGACTTCAAGACTCTCCGCAGGCTGAGCCGTGGCGGGGCTGTTCAGGTTGGCTTCGCGCAAAATGTTGAGCACCAGCGCCGGGCTGTCCTGCATGAGATCGGCAATATCGCGCAGCGAGCGGCGGCTGTCGGTCAATGCCGCCTGCACGCGCTGATACGCCACCGCGGGCACCGGCAATGCGATGCTGTCGAGCTGCTTTATCCAGGTATCGAGGGTGCGCGGAACAGGGAGCGAAGTAGCTTTATCTGATTGCATTCACAACACCCGTACGGCTGGGAGGTTTTGATCAATGTCGGGTACTGGCATCATGCTGGCCCTCATGGACGCAACGTCCTGCGCCACGCATCGGTCAGCATTTTCCTGTGATCTGACTATAGTCTGGCGCATTCATGCCGATAAGCAGGACAAGAGTTTCAAGCGCTTCTCGCACAATGACCATGAACCCGACTCAGTAAGTATTCTCTACCTATGGCAAAAATTATCGGCATCATCGTCGTTTTCGCGAGCGTTCTCGGCGGATACGTACTGTCCCACGGTCAGATCGCTGCGTTGATCCAGCCTTTCGAGGTCATGATCATCGGCGGTGCGGCGCTGGGCGCATTCCTGCAAGCCAACCCGGGCTATATGACCATGCTGGTCATCAAGAAGTCCTTGAAGATGTTCAGCACCCGGTTCACCCACGGCTACTACCTCGAAGTGCTGGGCCTGGTCTACGAGATCCTCAACAAGAGTCGCCGCGAAGGCATGATGGCCATCGAAGGCGACATTGAAGAGCCCGAGAACAGCCCGATTTTCGCCAAATACCCTGGCGTGCTCAAAGACACCCGCATGATCGCTTTCATCTGCGATTACCTGCGCATCATGTCTTCCGGCAACATGGCACCCCACGAGCTGGAAGGCTTGTTCGACATGGAATTGCTGAGCATGAAAGAAGAGCTCGAGCATCCTTCCCACGCAGTGACCGGTGTCGCCGACGCCATGCCGGGTTTCGGTATCGTTGCTGCGGTACTGGGTATCGTGGTGACCATGGCCTCCCTGGGTTCCGGCGACAAAGCCGCGATCGGCATGCACGTCGGCGCGGCGCTGGTGGGGACCTTCTTCGGTATTCTTGCGGCGTACGGTTTCTTCGGTCCGTTGGCCACTTCCCTGGCCCACGATGCCAAGGAAGAAATGAACGTCTATGAATCGATCAAGGCTTCGCTCGTAGCGTCGGCGTCCGGCGTGCCGCCTTCGCTGGCCGTGGAGTTCGGTCGCAAGGTTCTGTATCCGGCCCATCGCCCCAGCTTCAGCGAGCTGGAACAAGCTGTCCGCGGTCGTTGATCCATGGAAAATAATCAGCCGATTATCATAAAGCGCGTCAAGCGCTACGGCGGGGGGCATCACGGCGGCGCCTGGAAAATTGCCTTTGCCGACTTCGCGACGGCGATGATGGCGTTCTTTCTGGTGCTGTGGCTGATGTCGTCGGCCACCCCCGAGCAACTGCTCGCCATCGCCGGTTACTTCAAGGACCCGGTCGGTTTTTCCGACAGCGGCTCGCCCTATGTGATTGACCTGGGCGGTTCGCCGGAAATGTCCCCTAACCAGACGCTCAACCCGGAAGTGCAATCCACGCCTGCGCCGGATCGCGTGCCCGTTGATGCAGACCAACAGGATGCCGCCGCCGAGCAGGTCGAGCAGGACCGTCTGGAGATGTTGCTGCAAGAGTTGCAGACCAAGATCAACGAGAATCCGCAACTGGCGAAGTTCAAGGACCAGATTCTGTTCGAGATCACCCAGGACGGTTTGCGCATCCAGATCATGGACGCCGAAAACCGCCCGATGTTTGACATCGGCAGCGCAAAGCTCAAACCGTATTTCGAAGACATCTTGCTGGCCATGGCCGACACCATCAAAGCGGTGCCGAACAAAGTCAGCATCAGCGGACACACCGACGCGACGCCCTTTGTTGGTAACAATGGCTTCGGTAACTGGGAGCTGTCGTCCGGTCGAGCGAACGCCGCACGCCGGGCGCTCGTCGCGGGAGGGTATCCGGATCAGCAGGTGGCGCGCGTAGTGGGTTATGCGTCTTCTGCACTGTATGACAAGGAGCACCCGCAAAACCCGATCAACCGTCGCATCGACATTGTGGTGATGACCAAGAAAGCGCAGCAGCGGATCGAAGGCGCGCAGAATTCAGGTGAAGCGCCGCAAACCCCGGATGCACCAGGAGCTCCTGCGCCATCGCCTGTACCTGGCGCTACAGCGCCGGCCAATCAGCCAGGGGCGTCCACTTCCACACCTGCCGTTGACCCACAGGCTTATGCCCAGCCCCACGAGATTCGGCAGAAGCTGAACATCTTCGATCAGGGCCAGTTGAAGATCGACGACACCAAGAACTGATACTGGGTTGCAGACACAAAAACGCCGCGATGATCGCGGCGTTTTTGTGTGCGCGTTTCAATTAACGGGCCCGCAGTCAGTAGGACCGGCTTCAGCCGGGAAGGCCTAAATCGGATTGGCCACTACCGCTGAATCAATAACTGCTTTCCGGCAGGCTCGCGATAATCGAGCGATAGCTGTTCATGCGCTGCTGCTGCACGCGTCCGTCTGCAAGGCCCTGCAACAACGCACAACCGGGTTCGCGGTCGTGTTTGCAGTCGCGGAAGCGGCATCGGCCGAGCAGATCATTGAACTCGATAAAGCCCGCTTCGACGTCGGCACGGCTGACGTGGCCCAGGCCGAATTCACGAATACCCGGTGAGTCGATCAGGTCGCCGCCGCGCGGGAAGTGGAACAGGCGCGCGGTGGTCGTGGTGTGCGTACCTTGGCCCGAATACTCCGACAACGGCCCGACGCGGGTGCCGACTTCCGGCAGCAGGCTGTTGACCAGCGAGGATTTGCCGACGCCGGACTGGCCGACGAACACACTGATGTGGCCATCCAGCTGGTCCTGCAATTGCTGCATGCCGTCGCCGTGGTGGGCCGACACTTCCAGCACCGGGTAACCCAGCGTGCGATAAACGGCCAGCAGCGCATTGAGCGCCGGGGCGTTCTGATCGTCGATCAAGTCAAACTTGTTCAACAGCAACAGCGGGCGAATCCCCGCGTGCTCGGCAGCCACCAGGTAACGATCGATCAGGTTGGCATGGGGTTCGGGCATCGGTGCGAAAACGATGACGATCAGGTCAACGTTGGCGGCGACCGGCTTGAGCTGGCCCCGGCTGTCCGGGCGGCTCAGTTCTGTATCGCGGGGCAGTTGCGCAACGATCACGCCGATGCCCTGATTGCCCGCGCGCCAGACGACTCGGTCGCCGGTCACCAGTGCTGGCAGGTTGGCGCGCAAGTGGCAGCGGAAAACCTGACCCTGCAGCTCGCCTTCCTGCGCTTCGACTTCTACCTGCACGCCAAAATGCGCGATGACCAGCCCCGTTTGTTCGGGACCGAGATCGCCGCCTTCCAGCGTTTCGAGAGCGGTTGATTCACGTTTTGCGGCACGCGCTGCGCGTTCGCCCTGAATCTTTTCGATGCGCCAGTTCTGGCGGCGATTGAGTTGGCGTTTGGCCATGGGTGTTCAGTGTTCCGTTTGAAGACGCATAAAGGTGCTGATTTGATAAAGCGCGAGCGAGTCTAGCACGCCCGGGTGGGCTAAACTGCGCGCCAACGCTGAGGAGCCGACATATGCAGAACAAACAGAATCTGATCTGGATCGACCTGGAAATGACCGGTCTGGACCCTGATAACGACGTCATCATCGAGATGGCAACGATCATCACCGACAGCGAACTCAACACCCTGGCCGAAGGCCCGGTCATCGCGGTTCACCAGAGCGATGAGCTGCTGAACGGCATGGACGAGTGGAACACCCGCCAGCACGGTGGCTCCGGTCTGACCCAGCGCGTGCGCGAAAGCAAGATTTCCAACGACGAAGCCGAGGCCATGACGCTTGAGTTCATCAAGCAGTGGGTTCCCGAGCGCAGTTCGCCCATCTGCGGCAACAGCATCTGCCAGGATCGTCGCTTCCTGTACAAGCGCATGCCGACGCTGGAAAACTACTTTCACTACCGCAACCTCGACGTCTCGACGCTTAAGGAGCTGGCCGCACGTTGGTCGCCTGATCTCAAGTTCAAGAAGGGCAGCACTCACCTGGCGCTGGACGATATCCGTGAGTCGATCGCCGAGCTGCGTTTCTATCGCGAGCACTTCATCAAGTCCTGATGACAGGGCGCCGGCAGCCAAGCGCGGTCGCCTGGAGAGGGAGCAAAGCTAAACGCTCTCTTTTGGTGCCCCGGTCGAGTGGTTAGACTGCGCCCCTTTCTCGCAGGGACTGCCGCCATGTTGTTGATGCTCTACCTGATCGCTATTACGGCCGAGGCCATGACCGGCGCGCTGTCCGCAGGCCGTCGCGGCATGGACTGGTTCGGTGTGGTGCTGATCGCGTGCATCACGGCATTGGGTGGCGGTTCGGTTCGCGACGTGCTGCTGGGGCATTACCCGCTGACGTGGGTCAAGCATCCGGAATATCTGATCCTCACCAGCGTCGCGGCGCTGGTGACGATTTTCATCGCACCGCTGATGCGCCATCTGCGCTCGCTGTTTCTGGTGCTCGATGCGCTGGGGTTGGTGGCGTTCACACTGATCGGCTGCATGACCGCGCTGGACATGGGCTTGAGCATGACCGTCGCCGCCGTGAGCGGGGTGATTACGGGCGTGTTTGGCGGGATCCTGCGGGATATTTTCTGCAACGACATCCCTCTCATCTTCCGCCGCGAGCTGTATGCCAGCGTGTCGTTCGCCGCCGCGTGGTGCTTTTTACTGTGTCAGTACGCCGGCTTGCCGGTGGAGCAGGGCACGCTGATCACTCTGTTTGGCGGGCTGTTGCTGCGGCTGCTGGCGATCAGGTTTCGCTGGGAAATGCCGAAGTTTGTTTACAAGGATGGGCATTGAGTCAGCGCGTTATTACAGCAAGCGTCCTGGGGCCCTGGCTTCATGCTGCCGCAACGCCCATTCCACATGCTCGCGCACCATCTCTGACGGATGCTCCCGCCGCGCTTTCAGCGCTTCGATCACCGGGATGCTAGACGGCGCGTTACCCAGCCCCACGGCCAGATTTCTGAGCCACCGCTCATACCCGGCGCGCCGCAACGGTGAGCCTTCGGTGTTGCTCAGGAAGGTCGTTTCATCCCACAAAAAAAGCGTCGTCAATTCGGCGTTATCAAGGCCGTGCCGCGGCTTGAAGTCTGTCTGATCGGTGGGCCGGGCGAAGCGATTCCACGGGCAGACGATCTGGCAGTCATCGCAGCCAAACACCCGATTGCCGATCAGTGAGCGCAAGTCTTCGGGGATCGACGTCTTTAGCTCGATGGTCAGGTAGGAAATGCACTTGCGCGCATCCAGTACGTAGGGCCCGACGAACGCATTGGTCGGGCAGACGTCCAGGCACGCCGTGCAGCGCCCGCAATGCTCGGTGGCGTGTGGCGCGTCTACCGGTAGCGGCAGGTCGACGAACAGTTCGCTGAGGAAGAAATAACTGCCGGCCTTGCGATTGAGCACCAGGGTGTTCTTGCCGATCCAGCCCAGCCCGGCCTGCTCGGCAATGGCCTTCTCCAGCACCGGTGCGCTGTCGACGAACGCGCGAAACCCGAATGGCCCGATCGCCTGTTGAATACGCTCCGCCAGTTGCTGCACGCGCTTGCGGATCAGCTTGTGGTAATCACGGCCCAGCGCGTAACGGGAAACGTAGGCTTTCTCGGGCTGCCCCAGCAGTTGGGCCATCTGCGTGTCGCCGGGAAGATAGTCCATGCGCAACGACACCACGCGCAGGGTTCCTGGCACCAGCTCGTCCGGATGCGAACGTTTGCTGCCATGCGCTGCCATATAGTCCATCTCGCCGTGGTACCCGGCGTCGAGCCATCGCTCCAAGTGCTGCTCGTGCTCAGCCAGGTCCAGCCCCGAGATCCCGACTTGCTGAAAGCCAAGCTCGCGCCCCCAACCCTTGATCGATTGGGCAAGGTCGGTCAGCCCGGCCGCCGAGAGGGGCGTTGAGGCTGTGGATGGATCTACAGTTATCGCGGACATGCAAGGAGGACACCGGGGCGCAGGTGCGTATAATTCTGCCAGACATCGGAGCCCAAAGACGCATGTTGCACAGCAAACCCCCATTTCCCGACGCACTGTACAGCGCCGCTCAGGTCCGCGACCTCGATGCGCGCCTGATTGCCGCCGGCACGCCCGGCTTCGAGCTGATGCAACGGGCCGCCCATGCCGCGTGGCGGGCAATACGCCGCCGTTGGCCTGAGGACAAACAGCTGACGGTGATGGCCGGTCGCGGCAAGAACGCAGGTGACGGCTATCTCATTGCTGCGCTGGCCCGACGTGCCGGTTGGCAAGTTAACGTGCTGGCCGTGGATGATTGCGACGCGCTGGCCGGCGATGCCCGTTCGGCCTATGAAGAGGCCGTCGCCGCCAATGTCGATATTCAGTCATGGCAACAGCAGGCGCTGGCCGGCATCGTGGTCGACGCGTTACTGGGGACTGGACTGACGGGCGACGTGCGCGCGCCTTACGCTGCGGCCATCGAAGCCATCAACGACAGTGAGTTGCCGGTCGTGGCCATCGATCTCCCTTCGGGACTGTGCGCAGATACGGGGCGAACCCTCGGCTGTGCCGTTCACGCCGATCTCACCGTCACCTTCATCGGCCTCAAGGTCGGGCTGTTTACCGGCGATGCGCCCGAGCTGGTGGGTGAGCTGGTGTTCGATGACTTGCAGGCGGACGCCGAGATCATTCGGCAGACGCCAGTGAGCGTCAAACGGCTGGATACTTTCAATCTGCCCACCCTGGCCCCTCGCTCACGCACTGCGCACAAGGGCATGTTCGGCCGCGTGCTGGTGGTGGGCGGCGACCGGGGTTTCGGCGGCGCGGCATTGCTCGCCACTGAAAGCACGCTGCGCACCGGCGCGGGCATGGTCACGCTGGCAACGCGGCCGGAACATGTCAGCGCCGCGCTGACGCGATTCCCCGAAGTCATGAGCGCCGGCATCAGCTCGGCCAACCAGTTGCGCGCCTTGATCGAGCCCGCGTCGGTGCTGGTGGTCGGTCCGGGCCTCGGTCAGCACAGTTGGGGGAAAAGCCTGTTGTCGGCGGCTGCCAACGCGCCGTTGCCGCAGGTCTGGGATGCCGACGCATTGAATGAGCTGGCGACCGGCACGGTGCAACTGCCGGAGGGCAGCGTAATCACCCCGCATCCTGGCGAAGCCGCGCGGCTGCTGGGCGCCGATACCAAACAGATTCAGGCCGATCGTCCGGCTGCGGCGCGGGCGCTGGCTAAAAAATTTAACGCTGTATGCGTTTTAAAAGGCAGCGGCAGCCTGATCGCCAACCCTGCCGGTGACCTCGCACTGGCCGATCACGGCCATCCGGCGATGGCAACCGGCGGGCTGGGCGATGTGCTGTCCGGTGTCATCGGCGCGCTGATGGCGCAAAAGATGAGCGCCTACGACGCTGCCTGTCTGGGCGTCTGGCTGCACGCCCTCGCCGGTGAGCAATGTGGCGCCAGCGGGCGAGGGCTCGCTGCCGCTGATCTGATTCCTGTTATTCGCCAGCTTCTGGAGGAGCACCAACCGTGTCTGAGCTAACCCTGGAGCTCATGGGTGAACAGGCC
Organism: Pseudomonas sp. Ps21-P2; assembly: GCF_039672565.1. NCBI lineage: Bacteria > Pseudomonadati > Pseudomonadota > Gammaproteobacteria > Pseudomonadales > Pseudomonadaceae > Pseudomonas > Pseudomonas sp. Ps21-P2. Next base: position 344,198 of record NZ_JBDFPL010000002.1, on the reverse strand, counting down.
ATGACCCACTTCGGCGCACGTATTGCCCAAGTGACTGAAAGCAATGGGATTATTTTTCTGGAGGGCGACCTGGGGGCGGGCAAGACCACGCTGTCCCGAGGGATCATCCGAGGTCTCGGCCATACTGGCGCGGTTAAAAGTCCGACGTTTACGCTGGTAGAACCTTACGAAATTGGGAGAAACCGCGCGTATCACTTTGATCTCTACCGACTTGTTGATCCAGAAGAGCTAGAATTCCTCGGCATCCGGGACTATTTCGAAGGCAATGCCCTTTGTCTCATCGAATGGCCCAATCTTGGTGCAGGCTTTTTGCCAAAGCCTGACCTGATCATTACCATAAGGCCGCTCGATCAAGGTCGAGCGCTGACGCTGAGCCCTAAAAGCTCCCGTGGTGAGCAGTGGTGTGCCGCTTTGGCGCCGTCGTTTAAATAGAAATTCATTAGATATGGGGTTTGGTATGCGCATGCGCGCGCTGGTTACTGTGATTGGACTGCTGCTGGCGACACTGGCTGTCGACGCGTTGGCCGCTTCACAGGTACGAAGTGTCCGCTTATGGCGTGCTCCGGATAACACTCGGCTGGTTTTCGATCTGTCTGGCCCCGTTCAGCACAGCGTCTTCACGCTGCAGTCCCCTGATCGTTTGGTCATTGATATCAATGGCGCCACCCTGGGTGGGCCGCTGAACGTGCCGACAGCCAACACGCCGATCACCAGCATGCGCTCGGCGCAGCGCACGCCTGACGACCTGCGCGTGGTCATCGACCTGAAAAAGGCGGTAACACCAAAGAGTTTCACCCTCGCGCCGAACCAGCAATACGGCAACCGTCTGGTCGTCGACCTGTACGACAACGCTGCCGATGCCAATCCGCCGCCATCGGTTGCCGATACCCCGGCCACCGCTGCTCCGGCGACGCCTGCGGTCCCGGTCAGCCCGTCCAAGCCTGAAATCAAACTCACCCCTGTGCCGAATGGCAAGCGTGACATCGTCGTCGTCATCGATGCCGGTCACGGCGGCGAAGACCCAGGCGCGTCCGGCGGCCGCGGTGAGAAAGAAAAGAACGTCGTGCTCGCGATTGCCAAGGAGCTGCAGCGCCAGATCAACGGCGAGAAGGGCTATCGCGCCGAGCTGACGCGTACGGGCGACTACTTCATCCCGCTGCGTAAGCGCACGGAAATCGCACGCGCCAAGGGCGCTGATCTGTTCGTCTCCATTCACGCCGACGCGGCGCCTTCCTCGGCGGCGTTCGGGGCTTCGGTGTTTGCTTTGTCCGAGCGCGGCGCGACTTCTGAGACCGCACGCTGGCTGGCGGACAGTGAAAACCGTTCCGACTTGATCGGGGGCGCCGGGGCCGTGAGCCTTGATGACAAAGACCGCATGCTCGCCGGCGTACTGCTTGATCTGTCGATGACCGCGTCGCTGACCTCAAGCCTGAACGTTGGCCAGAAGGTTCTGACCAACATCGGCCGCGTGACCTCGTTGCACAAATCCCGCGTCGAGCAGGCCGGCTTCATGGTGCTGAAGTCGCCGGACATTCCGTCGATTCTGGTCGAGACCGGCTTTATCTCCAACGCGGCGGAAGCGAACAAGCTGGAAGGTGCAAGCCACCAGCAAGCGTTGGCGCGTTCCATCACCGCCGGCGTGAAGCAATTCTTCCAGCAGAATCCGCCGCAAGGTACGTATATCGCCTGGCTGCGGGACAACGGCAAACTCGCGATGGGTGCGCGCGAGCACACGGTCCGTCCCGGCGAATCGCTGAGCATGATCGCGGCGCGCTACGACATGACCATGCCGATGCTTCGCACCGCCAATCATCTGAGTTTTGACGAATTAAAAGTCGGCCAGCAACTGAGAATCCCCAGCGCAGAACTGGCAGGTGAGCCGTGACTGACCTGTTGCTCGGTGATCAGGAACTGGATGTCAGCGTAAGCGCGGATTTGCCTGCGGCAGAAGCCGCGCGTATCCAGCTGCTCAGCCCACGGCTTGCCAACCAGATTGCTGCGGGCGAGGTCGTCGAGCGACCGGCATCAGTAATCAAGGAACTGCTCGAAAACAGCCTCGATTCCGGCGCGCGTCGTATCGATGTCGACGTTGAGCAGGCCGGCATCAAGCTGCTGCGTGTTCGCGACGACGGTGGCGGCATTTCTTCGGATGACCTGCCCCTGGCGCTGGCCCGACATGCCACCAGCAAGATCCGCGAGCTGGAAGACCTTGAGCGCGTCATGAGCCTTGGTTTCCGGGGTGAGGCGCTGGCCTCGATCAGCTCCGTGGCCCGTCTGACCCTGACGTCGCGCACCCGCGATGCTGATCAGGCGTGGCAGGTCGAGACCGAAGGCCGCGACATGGCTTCTCGCGTTCAGCCTGCTGCGCACCCTGTCGGCACCTCCGTGGAAGTGCGCGACCTGTTCTTCAACACTCCTGCGCGGCGCAAGTTTCTCAAGGCTGAGAAGACCGAGTTCGATCATCTCCAGGAAGTCATCAAGCGCATGGCGCTGGCGCGGTTTGACGTGGCCTTTCATTTGCGCCACAACGGCAAGACGGTCCTGAGCCTGCACGAGGCGCGGGATGACGTATCGCGTGCGCGGCGGGTGTCGGCTATTTGCGGTCCCGGGTTTCTGGAACAGGCGCTGCCGATCGAGGTCGAGCGCAATGGGCTGAGGTTATGGGGTTGGGTCGGACTGCCGACGTTCTCCCGCAGTCAGGCCGATCTGCAGTATTTCTTCGTCAACGGCCGCGCGGTCCGCGACAAACTGGTTGCCCACGCGGTGCGTCAGGCTTATCGCGACGTATTGTTCAACGGCCGGCATCCGACCTTCGTGCTGTTTTTTGAAGTCGATCCGGCGGTCGTCGACGTCAACGTTCACCCGACCAAGCATGAAGTGCGGTTCCGAGACGGGCGCATGGTTCACGATTTCCTCTACGGAACGCTGCATCGGGCGCTCGGCGATGTACGGCCTGAGGATCAGCTTGCAGGTACGACCTCGGTCACCGCGCTGGTGAGACCAAGCGGGCCGGATGCCGGCGAGTTCGGGCCCCAGGGCGAAATGCGCCTGGCCAATAACGTGCTCGAGACGCCGCAGGGTCAGGCCTGGAACCCGCCCGCCGGAGCCGCCCCCGGCTCTGGCAGCGGCGCAGGTTATCAGTATCAGTACACGCCGCGGCCGTCGTCGGTGCTTCCGGCTGAAGAGGCGCGTGCCGCTTACAGCGAATTCTTTGCCCCGCTGCCCGGCGCACAGGCTCCGGTGGGTGCAGGCAGCGTCGCGTTGCCCGACTCCCAAGGCGATGTGCCGCCGCTGGGTTATGCCCTCGCTCAGCTCAAGGGCATTTATATCCTCGCGGAAAACGCCCACGGCCTGGTGCTGGTGGACATGCACGCCGCCCATGAGCGGATCATGTATGAACGTTTGAAGATCGCCATGGCCAGCGAAGGCCTGAGCGGTCAGCCGCTGCTGGTGCCGGAGTCCATCGCGGTCAGCCAGCGAGAGGCCGACTGCGCCGAAGAGCATATGACGACCTTCCAGCAACTGGGCTTCGAATTACAGCGCCTGGGGCCAGAGACGCTCGCGATACGGCAGATACCTGCACTGCTCAAGCAGGCTGAGGCGAATCGACTGGTGCACGACGTGCTGGGCGATCTGATGGAGTACGGCACCAGCGACCGCGTTCAGGCGCACATGAATGAACTGCTGGGCACCATGGCGTGCCACGGCGCGATTCGCGCCAACCGGCGTCTGGCCATTCCGGAAATGAACGGCCTGCTGCGTGACATGGAAAACACCGAGCGCAGCGGTCAATGCAACCACGGACGGCCCACCTGGACCCAGCTGGGTCTGGATGATCTGGACAAACTATTCCTGCGCGGTCGCTGATGAGTGCTCTTCCTCCGGCCATCTTTCTGATGGGGCCGACCGCCGCCGGGAAAACCGATCTCGCCATCGAGCTGACCAAGGTGCTTCCGTGTGAGCTGATCAGCGTGGATTCCGCGCTGGTGTATCGCGGCATGGACATCGGCACCGCCAAGCCATCAAAGGCACTTCTGGAAAAGTATCCGCACCGGCTCATCGATATTCTCGACCCCGGCCAAAGCTACTCTGCGGCGGATTTTCGAACCGATGCCTTGCAGGCGATGGGGGAAATTACCGCCCGGGGAAAAATTCCCCTGCTGGTGGGCGGCACGATGTTGTATTTCAAGGCTCTACTGGAAGGCCTGGCCGATATGCCGGCGGCTGACGCCGAGATTCGTGCGCAGATTGAGGCGCAAGCGGCCAGTCAGGGTTGGCAGGCACTGCATGATGAGCTGGCGAGCGTCGATCCGGTGTCGGCAGCGAGAATTCACCCCAACGATCCTCAGCGGCTGGTTCGTGCGCTGGAAGTCTTTCGGGTGAGCGGAATGAGCATGACCGCGCACCGTGAACAACAAAGTGCGCAAAGTGCTCAAGCGAGCGCTTCGGGGCGTCATCAATTGCCCTATACTGTCGCAAATCTCGCGATCGCACCGACGGATCGCAAGGTGCTCCACGACCGAATTGCTGTGCGTTTCAGGCAAATGCTTGATGAAGGATTCGTTGAAGAAGTCGTAGCGCTACGTTCGAGGGGTGATCTGCACTCGAATTTACCGTCTATAAGAGCTGTAGGGTATCGCCAGGTCTGGGATCATCTGGACGGCAAGCTGACTCGGGATGAGATGCGGGAGCGCGGCATCATTGCCACGCGCCAGCTGGCCAAGAGGCAGTTCACCTGGTTGCGCAGCTGGCAGGATTTGCACTGGTTGGACAGCCTGGCTAGCGACAATCTGTCACGCGCCTTGAAATACCTGGGGTCGGTCTCCATATTGAGCTGAGTCCTTGCAATAGCCGTCTATCCTTGGGGGATAGCCTTCGGGAGGTAGCGGCCCAAGCCAACGTTTTCGAAATTTATTCTATTGATCCTTAAAGGAGTGCGGCACATGTCAAAAGGGCATTCGCTACAAGACCCTTACCTGAACACTTTGCGTAAAGAAAAGGTTGGGGTTTCGATCTATCTGGTAAACGGCATCAAGCTGCAAGGCACTATCGAATCTTTTGACCAGTTCGTTATTTTGCTGAAGAACACTGTCAGCCAAATGGTCTACAAACACGCCATCTCGACTGTCGTTCCTGTCCGCCCGATTCGTCTGCCTAGCGCTACCGAATCCGAGCAGGCTGACGCCGAGCCAGGTAACGCCTGATAGGAGTCTGCTTTGTTCTTTGAGCGCCACAGTGGTGGTGAGCGGGCGATCCTCGTTCACTTGGATGGTCAGGACCCTGAGGCGCGCGAAGATCCGCAGGAGTTCAGGGAACTGGCGCTGTCGGCCGGTGCCGATATTGTCTCGTTCGTCAACGTGCCAAGACATCGACCTACGGCCAAGTATCTGGTGGGCAGCGGCAAGGTCGAGGAATTACGCGACCTGGTCAAAACCGAAAAATCAGATATCGTCATCTTCAATCATGTCCTTACCCCCAGTCAGGAACGTAACCTCGAACGTGTTTTCGAGTGTCGCGTGCTTGACCGTACGGGCCTGATTCTCGACATCTTCGCCCAACGGGCGCGCACCCACGAAGGCAAGCTGCAGGTCGAACTGGCCCAGCTTGAACACATGAGTACGCGGCTGGTCCGTGGCTGGACTCACCTTGAGCGTCAGGGCGGCGGTATCGGTCTGCGCGGCCCGGGTGAAACCCAGCTTGAAACGGACCGACGTCTGTTGCGCGTGCGCTTGCGTCAGATCAAGGGCCGGCTTGAAAAAGTCCGCAGTCAGCGTGATCAGGCTCGTCGTGGCCGGTCCCGCGCCGATATCCCTACGGTGTCGATCGTCGGCTATACCAACGCCGGCAAGTCAACGCTGTTCAATGCGGTGACTGACTCCGACGTCTACGCGGCGGATCAACTGTTCGCGACCCTCGACCCGACCCTGCGCCGCCTTGAAGTCAAAGACCTCGGGCCGATTGTGCTGGCCGATACGGTGGGTTTTATCCGCCATTTGCCGCACAAGCTGGTCGAGGCCTTTCGGGCTACGCTCGAAGAATCGAGCAACTCCGATCTGCTGCTGCATGTGATCGACGCTCACGAGCCCGATCGCCTTGAGCAGATCGAGCAGGTCATGGTGGTGCTGGGCGAGATTGGCGCCCAGGACTTGCCGATGCTCGAGGTCTATAACAAACTCGATCTGCTCGAAGGGGTGGAGCCGCAGATTCAACGCGATGCTAATGGCAAGCCGCAGCGGGTCTGGGTTTCTGCCCGTGACGGACGCGGTCTGGATTTGCTCAGGCAAGCCATCGCCGAAGTATTGGGCAATGATCTCTTTGTGGGGACGTTGCGCCTGACGCAGGAGTTCGCCCGGTTGCGTGCCCAGTTTTTCAACTTGGGCGCGGTGCAGAGCGAAGAACACGACGAAGAAGGCCAGAGTCTTCTGGCTGTTCGGTTACCCCGAGTTGAATTCAATCGCCTGGTGAGTCGCGAAGGACTGCAGCCGCTCGAATTCATCGAGCAACACACTTTGCAATAAAAGCCTGACAAAGCGGTTGTACCGCTTTGACGGGCATTCTGTAGCATTGGTCGGCGCGCCGCGGGCGCGTCTTTGCTTTATCAGATGGAGAGCGCTATGGCTTGGAATGAGCCGGGTGGCAACTCGAATAATCAGGATCCTTGGGGTGGTAAGCGCAAGGGCGGCGACCGCAAGGGGCCACCGGATCTCGACGAGGCCTTCCGTAAGCTGCAGGAAAGCCTGAATGGGTTGTTCGGTGGTGGCAAGAAACGCAGTGGCGATGGCGGCGGCAGCGGCGGTGGATCGAGCAAGGGCGGTGGCCTTGGCCTGCTCGGCATCGGTCTGGTCGTGCTGCTCGCCATCTGGCTGTACAACGCAATCTATGTGGTCGACGAGCAGGAGCAGGCCGTTGTGCTGCGCTTCGGCAAGTACTACGAAACCGTCGGGCCGGGTCTGAACATCTATTTCCCGCCGTTCGATCGCAAGTACCTCGAAAACGTGACGCGCGAACGTGCGTACAGCAAGCAGGGCCAGATGCTTACCGAAGACGAGAACATTGTCGAAGTGCCACTGACCGTGCAGTACAAAATTACCAATCTGCAGGATTTCGTGCTGAACGTTGATCAGCCTGAAGTCAGCCTGCAGCATGCGACCGAAAGTGCCTTGCGCCATGTGGTCGGTTCAACCGCCATGGATCAGGTGCTGACTGAAGGTCGTGAGTTGATGGCCAGCGAAATCAAGGAGCGGCTGCAGCGCTTCCTCGATACCTATCGCACCGGCATCACCGTGACTCAGGTCAACGTGCAGAGCGCTGCGGCGCCACGCGAAGTTCAGGAAGCGTTCGATGACGTGATCCGCGCCCGTGAAGACGAGCAGCGCTCACGCAACCAGGCTGAAACCTACGCCAACGGTGTGATTCCGGAAGCGCGCGGTCAGGCTCAGCGTATCGTCGAAGACGCCAACGGTTATCGCGATGAAGTGGTCTCTCGGGCCAAGGGTGAGGCAGATCGCTTTACCAAGCTTGTCGCCGAGTACCGCAAGGCACCGGAAGTCACGCGTGAGCGTCTGTATCTGGACACCATGCAGGAAGTCTTCAGCAACACCAGCAAGGTACTCGTGACCGGCGACAAAGGTCAGAACAACCTGCTTTACCTGCCGTTGGACAAAATGATCGATAGCAGCCGTAACGGTTCCAATTCGTCTACCGCCGGCGGCGCTGCTGCTGCACCGGCAGACCCGGGCTCACGGGCAGCGGACATGCAACAGCAGCGTGACACGCGCACTAGGGAGACTCGCTGATGAGCAATAAATCTCTGGTTGCCCTGATTGTCTGCGTCGTGTTGGCCGTGGTCGCATGGAACAGCTTCTACATCGTCGCTCAGACCGAGCGCGCGGTGCTCCTGCAGTTCGGTCGCGTGGTTCAGGCGGATGTTTCGCCAGGTCTGCATGTGAAGATTCCTTACGTGAATCAGGTGCGCAAGTTCGATGGTCGCTTGATGACCCTCGATGCGCCGACTCAGCGTTTCCTGACGCTCGAAAAGAAAGCCGTGATGGTTGATGCCTATGCCAAGTGGCGTGTGAAGGACGCTGAGCGTTTCTACACCGCGACATCCGGCCTGAAGCAGATCGCCGATGAGCGCCTTTCCCGTCGTCTCGAGTCTGGTTTGCGCGACCAGTTCGGCAAGCGCACCCTGCACGAGGTGGTTTCAGGTGAGCGTGACGCGTTGATGGCTGACATCACTGCGTCGCTTAACACCATGGCCGGCAAAGAGCTGGGCATCGAAGTGGTCGATGTTCGGGTCAAGGCCATCGATTTGCCGAAGGAAGTGAACCGCAGCGTGTTCGAGCGCATGAGCACCGAGCGTGAGCGTGAAGCCCGCGAGCATCGCGCCAAGGGTAACGAGCTGGCTGAAGGCATCCGTGCCGACGCCGATCGTCAGCGCCGCGTTCTGTTGGCTGAAGCGTATCGCGAGTCTGAAGAGGCCCGCGGTGATGGTGATGCTCAGGCGTCCGCCATTTACTCCAAAGCCTACGGTCAGGATCAGGAGTTCTATGCGTTCTACCGTAGCCTGCGTGCCTACCGTGAAAGCTTCGCCAACAAAAGCGACGTGATGGTGCTTGACCCAGGCAGCGAGTTTTTCCGCTATCTGCAAAAGTCCAAGCCGTAATCGCATCAACACTTGATCACTCCGCCGGGCGGCAAAACTGCCCGTCGGGGTGATCGCGCGACAAAACGTGTGTATGATGCGGCAGCCGGGAAATTCCCGGCTTTTTTGCGTCTGCACGATTGATTGGCCGTGGCGTGTTCCGTGCGCGGCAGTTTTTTCGAGGACAGTGTTCACGCTATTGCGGCGCATCAGGCAGGGGAGGTTTCCTTGTCCTGCGCCCGTAGAACGCTGTCTGCTTCACTCAAGGCTTGCCCAAGGGCCGGCCGCCCGGATCATAGGGGAAAGGCGTAATGGCAACGGTTGACCGCTGGCTGCTGCCGGATGGCATCGAAGAAGTACTGCCGCCGGAAGCTGCGCGTATTGAAGTCGCGCGTCGTCAGGTGCTGGATCTGTGTCAGAGCTGGGGCTACGAGTTTGTCGTCACCCCGCACATCGAATACCTCGAATCGCTGCTCACCGGTGCGGGCCAGGATCTGGATCTGCGCACCTTTAAAGTCGTCGACCCGCAATCGGGTCGGCAGATGGGGTTCCGCGCGGACATCACGCCGCAGGTCGCCCGCATCGACGCACACACTTTGCGCCGTGAAGGCCCGAGCCGTCTCTGCTACGCAGGCAGCGTGCTGCATGCCCAGCCGCGTGCGTTGTCGTCCTCGCGCAGCCCGATCCAGCTGGGTGCCGAGCTGTACGGCGATGCGAGCCCAAGCAGCGACGTCGAAGTCATCAGCCTCATGTTGGCGATGCTGCAACTGGCTGACGTGCCGGACGTCCATATGGACCTGGGCCATGTCGGGATTTACCGCGGTCTCGCCCGCGCTGCCGGGTTGTCCGGCGAAGTAGAACAACAGCTGTTTGATGCACTTCAGCGCAAAGCCATCGACGAGGTCATTGCGTTGACCGAAGGTCTGTCGGCGGATCTGGCCAGCATGCTGCGCGCGCTGGTGGATCTGTGTGGCGACCGTAGCGTGTTGGCGCAGGCTCGCGACCGTCTGGCGAATGCGCCGGCGCCGGTCATCGAAGCGCTGGATGATCTGCAGGAAATCGCCGAACGTCTGTCGGCCCGGTTTCCTGAGCTACCGTTGTATTTTGACCTCGGCGAGTTGCGCGGCTACCACTACCACACCGGTGTGGTGTTTGCGGTGTTCGTGCCGGGTGTTGGCCAGTCGATCGCCCAGGGTGGTCGGTATGATGACATTGGTGCCGACTTCGGTCGCGCCCGCCCGGCGACGGGGTTTTCCACCGATCTGAAAACCCTGGTGACACGCGGTCAGGCGCAGATCGAGCTACCGTCAGGCGGTATCTGGATGCCGGACAGCACTGATGCGGTGCTGTGGCAGAAGGTCTGTCAGCTGCGCGCAGAAGGTCAGCGTGTGGTTCAGGCCTTGCCAGGCCAACCGGTTTCAGCGGCGCAAGACGCCGACTGCGATCGGCAATTGATTCAGCAGGGCGAGCGTTGGCAGGTAATGCCGCTGGCCTCTTGAGTTTCCCCGCCGGCCGCTGCCGGTACCAAGTTTGCGCGAATGAGGACAAGTGTTATGGGTAAGAATGTCGTAGTCCTGGGCACCCAATGGGGTGATGAGGGCAAAGGCAAGATCGTTGATCTGCTGACCGAACATGCAACCGCGGTAGTGCGCTATCAAGGCGGCCACAACGCTGGCCACACGCTGGTGATCGACGGCGAGAAAACCGTCCTGCACCTGATTCCGTCCGGCGTTCTGCGCGAAGGCGTGCAGTGCCTGATCGGCAACGGTGTGGTTGTTGCGCCTGATGCACTCATGCGCGAAATCACCAAGCTGGAAGAGAAAGGCATTCCGGTGCGCGAGCGTCTGCGCATCAGCCCGTCCTGCCCGCTGATCCTGTCCTATCACGTGGCCCTTGATCAGGCCCGTGAAAAAGCCCGTGGCGAGCACAAGATCGGCACGACCGGTCGTGGCATCGGCCCGGCTTACGAAGACAAGGTTGCGCGTCGTGGCCTGCGCATTGGTGATCTGTTCCACCGCGAACGCTTCGCCGCCAAGCTGGGCGAGCTGCTGGATTACCACAACTTCGTTCTGGTGAATTACTACAAAGAGCCGGCCATCGACTTCCAGAAGACACTCGACGAGTGCATGGAATACGCCGAGCTGCTCAAGCCGATGATGCTCGACGTGACCGCTACGCTGCACGAAATGCGTCGCGCCGGCAAAGACATCATGTTCGAAGGTGCCCAGGGTTCGTTGCTGGACATCGACCACGGTACCTACCCGTACGTCACCAGCTCGAACACCACTGCCGGCGGCATCGCCACCGGTTCGGGCATGGGTCCGATGTACCTGGATTACATCCTGGGCATCACCAAGGCCTACACCACTCGCGTGGGTTCGGGTCCGTTCCCGACTGAGCTGTTCGACGACGTCGGCGCATTTCTGGCCAAGCGTGGCCACGAGTTCGGTGCAACCACCGGCCGTGCCCGCCGCTGTGGCTGGTTCGACGCCGTTATCCTGCGCCGCGCCATCGACGTCAACAGCATCTCGGGCATCTGCCTGACCAAGCTGGACGTGCTTGACGGTCTCGAGACCATCAACATCTGCGTGGGCTACAAGAACGAGAACGGTGCAGTGATCGACGCCCCGACCGACGCTGACAGCTACATCGGCCTGGAGCCAGTGTACGAAGAAGTGCCGGGCTGGTCCGAGTCGACCCTGGGTGCCAAGACCCTGGAAGAGCTGCCTGCCAACGCTCGCGCCTACATCAAGCGCCTTGAAGAACTGGTTGGCGCACCGATCGACATTATTTCGACGGGCCCTGATCGCAACGAGACGATCGTTCTGCGTCACCCGTTCGATTGATAAGTCGTTGAAACATAAACAAAGGGTCGCTTCGGCGGCCCTTTGTTTTACCCGTTGGCTTGCACCTCAATCAAACCCGCCACTGCGGCACGACCCTTGCTGTGATTCCACGTGTTACGCGATGCCATCATTTTAATGGCGTGTGTTGTGGGGGATTTCCTGTGTCGGCTGTTACTTCTCTTCTACGCAGCCGCTTGCTGCGGCCCGTATTCATTGCTCTTGGTATTGCCCTTGTGGTGCAGGTGCTGGTTGCCGTCGCCCTCACTCGGAGCACCGTTACTGCGCTCGAGGCTGAACTGGCGGCGCGGCTGAGTGTAGATTCGCAACACTTGACCGGCGAACTGGAACAGGCAAGCCGCGACGTAACGTCCAGTCTGGACAGTCTTTCGCAAAATACACGTCAGCGCCTGAGCGCGGGCCTGTCGACGCGTCTGAAAGATGAACAGAAGCAACTGCGTGCGACGCTGGAGAAAGACCTGCGGGATTCAGCGACGGACATGGCCGAGCTGCTGGCTGCTGTCGCGCCACGGGCAATGTGGGATGGCGATACGCCGACGCTGTCGGAGTTCGCGCGCCGTGCGCAACGCAATCCGAACGTGCTTTTTGTGGTCTACGACGATGCTCAAGGTGAGCACCTGACGCGTTATCTGAACCGCGAGAACGAATCGATCAAGGCCCTGCTGGCGAAAGGCGAGGGCGAGCGTGCCATGGACAAGGTCCTGAATGCGGCGCAGAAGGATCCTTCGGTTTATTACGTCGAGGCGTCGATCAGCCCCAACGGCGTAGAAATCGGCAAAGTACGCATGGGCGTATCGACCACGTCGGTGGAAGAGAATCTGGCGGCGCTGGACAAACGCTTCGTTGCGTTGATCGGCAGCGGTGATCAACTGGTTTCGGAAAGTCTGGGCGGCGCTGCGGCCGAGAGTTCTGCCGCATTGCGCTCGCGTCTGCAAACGGCGCAATCGTCGGCCACTGCGATGGCAGCCAATACCAGTTCCGCTGTACAGGAGGCTGCGTCCACGTTGCGCTGGAGAATCGGCGTCGGGCTGTCTCTGGTGGGACTCGGTGTGCTGGTGGTGTTGGCCATCGTGCTGGGGCGCCGCGTCGTGTTGCGCTTGCAGCTGCTCAATCGTGCGCTGGATGATCTGGCAGCAGGCGAAGGCGATCTGACCAAGCGCGTCAAACTCAACAGCAACGATGAGATAGGCGATATGGCTGCGGCGGTGAACCGCTTCGTCGACAAATTGCAGCCGATCGTTCGAGAGGCGGGCGATGTGGCGCAACAGACGGGGGTTGAGATCGGCGCCATGAGCAAACGCAATGCGGGCGCCGGCGCTGCCGCCGAGTTGCAGCGTGATGAAGTGGCTGCCAGCCTTCAAGCGCTGGCGCAGATGGCTGACGAGGCGCAGGCCGAGAGCCAGGCGATGCAGGCAGCATTGCGGCAGGTGGTGGACATCCGTCAGGCGACCGATGAAAACACACGCACCTCCAATCAGGTGGGCAGCCTGATTGAGGCGCTGGCCGGGCAGGTGGAGACCGGCTCCCAGGTCATCGAGCGGCTGGCGCAGCAAAGCCAGCAGATTGAAGTGGTGCTGGAAGTGATCCATGGCATCGCCGAGCAAACCAACCTGCTTGCCCTCAACGCGGCCATTGAGGCAGCGCGTGCGGGCGAGACCGGTCGAGGTTTCGCCGTTGTCGCCGATGAAGTGCGCGCGTTGGCGAGCAAGACGCAAAGCTCAACGGGCGATATTCAGGAACACATCGCCAAGCTGCAGTCCGGGGCACGCGAAGCGGTGGCAACGATTGGTCTGGCCGGGCGTCAGGCCAAAGAAGGCTTGGCGGTATTGAAGGACAGCGCGCGGCTACAGCAGTCGGTGCAGTTGTCTGTTGAGCAGGTTCATGCGGCGATTGGCTTAGCGACTCGTGCGGCAGAGCATCAGGCTCAAGGCGCGCAAGCAGTACGCGGGCGCGTAGAAGTCATTCACGCTCAAGCCGAGAAGGCTGCGCAGGCCGTGGTGGAAACAACCGCCAGCGGCAAGACGCTGGACAGGCTTGCTGCTCAGCTCAAGGCGAGTCTTGGGCAGTTCCGGGCGTAGTCGCCTGTACGGACGGGGGTATTGCAGCCCCCCAGAAAGCACAAAACCGAGCACTTGGCTCGGTTTTGTTTGTTTGGTGCCCAGAAGAAGACTCGAACTTCCACGACCTTGCGGTCACCAGCACCTGAAGCTGGCGTGTCTACCAATTTCACCATCTGGGCATGGCGCTGATTTAATTAGATTTTTCGTGGGAGTGCAACTGAATTTTTGAATTTCTTCGGGAGGCGGTTGAGCGATTCATTTGCCGAGTGGGACAGGGCAGGGAGAAGTGATCTACGCTGAGGGCAGTTTTGCCAGGCTTGACTTTTCAAACCGCAAAATGCACAAAACCGAGCCTAAGCTCGGTTTCGTTGAATTGGTGCCCAGAAGAAGACTCGAACTTCCACGACCTTGCGGTCACCAGCACCTGAAGCTGGCGTGTCTACCAATTTCACCATCTGGGCAGTTCGTTGATTTCATTCGATATTTCGTTTGATTTCAACTACAACTTGGCAGTGCCGTCGTTGTGGGGCGCATCTTACGGAGGAGATTGAAGGCTGTAAAGCCCCCGTGCAAAAATAATTTGAAATAGCGAAAAGTCCCAGCAAATGCTGTCTTCGCGTTTCAATCTGGTATATGCCAAACTAATTACATCCAGATAAGGTGAACTCATTCTAATGGCCGATTGGCAGTCCCTCGATCCCGAGGCCGCTCGTGAAGCGGAAAAATACGAAAACCCCATCCCTAGCCGTGAGCTGATTCTGGCGCACCTTTCCGAGCGCGGTTCGCCCGCCGCCCGTGAGCAGTTGGTGGAAGAGTTTGGCCTCACGACTGAAGATCAGATCGAGGCCTTGCGGCGTCGGCTCCGCGCCATGGAGCGCGATGCGCAACTGATTTACACCCGCCGCGGCACGTACGCACCGGTCGACAAGCTGGACCTCATCCTGGGCCGCATCAGCGGTCACCGTGACGGTTTCGGCTTCCTGGTGCCGGATGACGGCTCCGACGACCTGTTCATGAGCCCTGCGCAAATGCGTCTGGTGTTCGACGGCGACCGTGCACTGGCGCGCGTCTCGGGTCTGGACCGTCGCGGTCGCCGGGAAGGCGTGATCGTCGAAGTCATTTCCCGTGCACACGAAACCGTGGTGGGTCGCTACTTCGAAGAAAGCGGCATCGGTTTCGTCCAGCCGGACAACCCAAAAATCCAGCAAGAAGTGCTGATCACCCCAGGCCGTAACAACGGCGCCAAGATCGGTCAGTTCGTCGAGGTGAAAATCACCCACTGGCCGACACCGCGCTTCCAGCCCCAAGGTGACGTGGTTGAGGTGGTGGGCAATTACATGGCGCCCGGCATGGAGATCGATGTCGCGCTGCGTACCTACGACATCCCTCACGTCTGGCCTGAGGCTGTGCTGAGAGAAGCCGCCAAGCTCAAGCCAGAAGTGGAAGAGAAGGACAAGGAAAACCGCGTCGATCTGCGTCACCTTCCGTTCGTGACCATCGACGGTGAAGATGCTCGCGACTTCGACGATGCCGTTTTCTGCGAAGCCAAGCCCGGCAAGCTGCGCCTGTTCTCCGGCGGCTGGAAGCTCTACGTGGCGATCGCCGACGTATCGAGCTATGTGAAGCTTGGCTCGGCACTCGACGCTGAGTCTCAGGTGCGCGGCAACTCGGTGTACTTCCCCGAGCGCGTGATCCCGATGCTCCCTGAGCAGCTGTCCAACGGCCTGTGCTCGCTGAATCCGCTGGTTGATCGTCTGGCAATGGTTTGCGAGATGACCATCTCCAAAACCGGCGAGATGACTGACTACGTTTTCTACGAAGCCGTGATCCACTCCCATGCGCGTCTGACCTACAACAAGGTCAGCTCGATGCTGGAGCATCCAAAAGCCGCCGAAGCCAAGCAGCTGCGCGAGCAATATGGCGACGTCGTGCCGCACCTGAAGCAGCTTTATGCGCTGTACAAAGTGCTGCTGGGCGCCCGGCACGTTCGCGGTGCCATCGATTTTGAAACCCAGGAAACCCGGATCATTTTCGGGACCGAGCGCAAAATCGCCGAGATCCGCCCGACCACTCGCAACGATGCGCACAAGCTGATTGAAGAGTGCATGCTTGCGGCCAACGTAGCGACTGCAGCGTTTCTCAAGAAACACGAGATCCCTGCGCTGTATCGCGTCCACGACGGTCCGCCGCCCGAGCGTCTGGAAAAGCTGCGTGCCTTCCTCGGCGAGCTGGGTCTTTCCCTGCACAAGGGCAAAGACGGCCCGACGCCGAAGGATTATCAGGCGCTGCTCGAAACCATCAAGGACCGTCCGGATTACCACCTGATCCAGACTGTCATGCTGCGCTCGTTGAGTCAGGCGGTGTACAGCTCTGATAACCATGGCCACTTCGGCCTGAATTACGAAGCGTATACCCACTTCACCTCGCCGATTCGTCGCTACCCGGACTTGCTGACTCACCGGGCGATCCGCAGCGTGATCCGCTCCAAGCAGGAAACGCCGCACGTTCGTCGTGCCGGTGCTCCCGTCATTCCGAAAGCGCGCATCTACCCGTACGATGAAGCAATGCTCGAGCAGTTGGGCGAGCAGTGCTCGATGAGCGAACGCCGTGCCGATGAGGCCACCCGCGACGTCACGAACTGGCTGAAATGCGAGTTCATGAAAGACCGCGTTGGCGAGTCGTTCCCGGGCGTGATCACGGCTGTCACCGGCTTTGGTCTGTTCGTCGAGCTGACCGATATCTATGTCGAAGGCCTGGTTCATGTCACCGCATTGCCGGGTGATTACTACCACTTCGATCCGGTCCACCATCGTCTGGCCGGCGAGCGCACAGGCCGCAGCTTCCGCCTGGGCGACACCGTTGAAGTGCGTGTCATGCGTGTTGATCTTGACGAGCGCAAGATCGACTTCGAAATGTCCGAGAAAACCACCAGCGCGCCGATCGGCCGCAAAGGTCGGACGTCAGAGCCTGCCGCTGCAGAGAAGGGCAAGGATTCCAAGCAGTCCTCGTCTGCTTCCAAGTCCGGTCGCCGGACCGCGAAAGAGCCTGTTGCCGAGGCTTATCGGCCAAGTGATGCGGCTGCCAAGAACGCTGAAGTGCGCAAAAGCCGTGAAATGAAAAAAGCGCTGCTGACTGAAGCCAAGGGTGGTAGCAAGGCATCGTCGGGAAAGTCGACGAGTGATTCCGCTGGCGCCTCCGGTAAGTCCAGCAAGCACCGCAAGGGTTCGTCGAAATCGGGCTCGGCTTCTTCTGCAAGCAGTGGCAGCGTTCGCAAACCTAAGGCAAAGTCATGAGTCAGCTGGAAAAAATCTACGGTGTTCATGCCGTAGAGGCGCTGTTGCGTCATCACCCGAAGCGGGTCAAGCAGATCTGGCTGGCTGAAGGGCGCAGCGATCCGCGGGTTCAGGTGCTCATCGAGCTCGCTGCGCAGAACCGCGTGTCGGTGGGGCAGGCCGAGCGCCGCGAGATGGATGCCTGGGTTGAGGGCGTTCACCAGGGCGTGGTGGCGGATGTGAGTCCGAGCCAGGTCTGGGGCGAGGCGATGCTCGACGAGCTGCTCGACCGCACCGAAGGTCCTCCGCTGATCCTGGTCCTGGATGGCGTCACCGATCCGCATAACCTGGGCGCCTGCCTGCGGACTGCCGATGCGGCCGGTGCGCTGGCGGTGATCGTGCCGAAAGACAAGTCCGCGACTTTGACGCCGACCGTGCGAAAAGTGGCGTGCGGCGCGGCCGAGGTTATTCCTCTCGTGGCCGTGACCAACCTGGCGCGCACGCTGGAAAAACTTCAGCAGCGCGGCCTGTGGGTTGTCGGTACCGCAGGTGAGGCCGAACAGGAGTTGTATCAGCAGGACCTGACTGGCCCGACCATCCTGATCATGGGGGCTGAAGGCAAAGGCATGCGCCGCCTGACCCGCGAGCATTGCGATTATCTGGTACGTCTGCCGATGGCGGGCAGCGTCAGCAGCCTCAACGTTTCGGTCGCGACAGGCGTCTGCCTGTTCGAAGCCCTGCGCCAGCGCGCGGCTGCCATGAAGTAGTTGTCAGTAGCGAGCTGCAAGCTGCAAGCCTCAAGCTCGAGCCAGTCACGCTCCGGCTTGTAGCTTGTAGCTTGTAGCTCAAAGCCATTGTTCAAATATTCACCAATCTCCTTGCGCCCCTCCAACCCCTTCTCTACAATCGCGTCCCTTGCTGTCATGGCAGGTGCTCATGTGCCTGTTCCTGTGCAAGATAAACCAGTGTTATTCACTCCTTGTCTGACCGCTTTGGCGGCAGGCTACAACCCGTAAGGAGCATTCATGCGTCATTACGAAATCATCTTTCTGGTTCACCCGGACCAGAGCGAGCAAGTCGGCGGCATGGTAGAGCGTTACACCAAGCTGATCGAAGAAGACGGCGGCAAGATCCACCGTCTGGAAGATTGGGGCCGTCGTCAACTGGCCTACGCAATCAACAATGTTCACAAGGCTCACTACGTGATGCTGAACGTTGAGTGCACTGGCAAGGCTCTGGCCGAGCTGGAAGACAACTTCCGTTACAACGATGCCGTGATCCGTAACCTTGTCATCCGTCGCGACGAAGCTGTTACTGGCCAGTCCGAAATGCTCAAGGCTGAAGAAAACCGCAGTGAGCGCCGTGAGCGTCGCGACCGTCCTGAGCACTCCGACGCCGATGGCGCCGATGGTGATGACAGCGACAACAGCGATAACGCTGACGAGTAATCCACGGACCTTTTGAGGAGCCCATTACATGGCACGTTTCTTCCGTCGTCGTAAATTCTGCCGCTTCACAGCTGAAAATGTGAAGGAGATCGATTACAAAGATCTCAACACCCTGAAAGCCTACGTATCTGAAACCGGCAAGATCGTTCCTAGCCGCATTACTGGTACCAAAGCTCGTTATCAGCGTCAGCTGGCTACCGCTATCAAGCGCGCCCGCTTCCTGGCCCTGTTGGCCTACACCGACAGCCACGGCCGCTGAGACCAGGTAGTCGACAAACGCAGTAAGGGATAGATCGCATGCGTGCCATGGCTGAATTCATCATGCGCGGCCGCATGCAGGCCACTCTCGTAGTGGTTGGATGTGCGGCATTGCCGCTGTTGTTCTGGTTGAGTGCTGCCGCAGGTTGCCTTGTGCTCCTGCGACGCGGAATGAGTGACGCCTTAGGCGTACTCGCCTGGGCTCTGCTGCCGGCTTTGGTCTGGTGGTATTTCGGTGAACCCCGCACCCTGATGGTGTTGCTGGGTTCTTGGGGGTTGGCCGCCGTGTTGCGTGCCAGCGAGTCCTGGGTCCGCGTGCTGCTGGTCAGCGTAGCGGTTGGATTGTTGTATGCAGTGGTTCTGGGCGCGGTGTTTCGCGAGCCCATCGAGGCCATGGCGGGAGAGCTGCAAAAGCTCTTGCCCCACGTCTTCGGTGATGTCTACCAGCAGATGTCGGTAGAAGAGCGAGCGCGTCTGGGGGCACTGATTACACCCGTCCTCAACGGCCTGATTGCAGCGTTGTTGCAGATCGTCAGCGTGGTATGCCTGATCCTTGGGCGGTACTGGCAGGCGTTGTTGTATAACCCGGGCGGTTTCGGGCGCGAATTTCGCAGCCTGAAACTCCCGCGGGCACCGATGCTGGTGCTGCTGGTGTGCATGTTGGTGGGGCCGAACTTCGGTCCTCAACTGGCGATGCTGACACCGTTGTGCAGCGTACCGCTCATGTTCGCGGGCCTGGCCCTGATTCACGGTCTGGTGGCTGCAAAGCGCCTGACACGGTTCTGGCTGGTGGGGTTGTACGTCACGCTGTTGCTGTTCATGCAGCTGATCTATCCGTTGCTGGTGGTGATTGCCATTGTCGACAGCCTGATTGATTTTCGCGGCCGTCTGGCGTCGAAAGATGCCGATAACGGTTCTGCGAACGGTGAAGGTTAAAGTTAAGAGGTTTTACCAAATGGAACTCATCCTGCTGGAAAAAGTCGCCAACCTGGGCAACCTGGGCGATAAAGTAAACGTTAAGGCTGGCTACGGTCGTAACTTCCTGCTGCCTTTCGGCAAAGCAACCGCTGCAACCGCTGCCAACGTGGCCGCGTTTGAAGAGCGTCGTGCAGAGCTGGAAAAAGCTGCCGCCGAGAAGAAAGCTTCTGCTGAAACTCGTGCTGCTCAACTGGCTGAGCTGGAAGTGACCATCACTGCCACCGCTGGTGACGAAGGCAAGCTGTTCGGTTCGATCGGTACTCACGACATCGCTGACGCACTGACCGCCTCTGGCGTTGAAGTGGCTAAAGCTGAAGTTCGTCTGCCGAACGGCACCATCCGTAACGTTGGCGAATACGACGTAGCCGTGCACCTGCACAGCGATGTTGAAGCTACCGTTCGCGTTGTTGTTGTAGCTGCTTAAGCAGTATGGTTTCTGCGCTTCGGTGCAGAAGTCTGACCGACTGACGACTCGCTCCTCGGTCGGTTAGCATTGGGCACGTTCCTGTTCGCAGGTCGTGCCCTTTGTCATTTCTGAGTATCCTGATTCAACCCCCTGATTTCCGTGTGGCCATGAACGACATCTCCGCTCCCGAGCAATATGATCTGCAAACCGCTGCCCTGAAGGTGCCGCCGCATTCCATCGAGGCCGAACAGGCCGTGCTCGGTGGTTTGATGCTGGACAACAACGCCTGGGAGCGCGTGCTTGATCAGGTGTCGGATGGCGATTTCTATCGTCATGACCACCGTCTGATATTCCGCGCCATCGCCAAGCTGGCCGATCAGAACCAGCCGATCGACGTCGTCACCCTGGCCGAGCAGCTCGACAAGGAAGGCCAGACCTCCCAGGTCGGTGGCCTGGGTTACCTGTCGGAACTGGCGAAGAACATTCCGTCCGTCGCGAACATCAAGGCCTATGCCCAGATCGTTCGTCAGCGCGCAACGCTGCGCCAGTTGATCGGCATCAGCACCGAGATTGCCGACAGTGCGTTCAACCCGGAAGGGCGCACCGCTGAAGAGATTCTCGACGAGGCCGAACGGCAGATCTTTCAAATTGCCGAAGCGCGGCCCAAAACGGGCGGCCCGGTCAGCGTCAACGACCTGCTGACCCGTGCGATTGACCGCATCGATACGCTGTTCAATATCGGCGACGGCATCACTGGCCTTTCCACGGGCTACGCCGACCTGGATGAAAAGACCAGCGGTTTGCAGCAGTCTGACCTGATCATCGTTGCAGGCCGTCCGTCGATGGGTAAGACCACCTTCGCGATGAACCTTGTGGAAAACGCGGTGCTCCGCAGCGACAAGGTGGTTTTGGTCTACTCGCTGGAGATGCCAGGCGAATCGCTGATCATGCGTATGCTTTCGTCGCTGGGCCGTATCGACCAGACCAAGGTGCGTTCCGGTCAGCTGGATGACGATGACTGGCCGCGCCTGACGTCGGCGGTCAACCTGCTCAACGATCGCAAGCTGTTCATCGACGACACGGCCGGCATCAGCCCGTCGGAGATGCGTGCGCGTACGCGGCGTCTTGTCCGCGAGCACGGCGACATCGGCCTGATCATGATCGACTACCTGCAGCTGATGCAGATCCCGGGCTCGAGCGGGGATAACCGGACGAACGAGATTTCCGAGATCTCCCGTTCCCTCAAAGCGCTCGCCAAGGAATTCAATTGCCCGGTGGTCGCGCTGTCCCAGCTGAACCGCTCCCTCGAGCAACGTCCCAACAAGCGCCCGGTGAACTCCGACTTGCGGGAATCCGGAGCGATCGAGCAGGACGCCGACGTCATCATGTTCGTGTACCGGGATGAGGTGTATCACCCCGAGACCGAACACAAGGGCATCGCTGAAATCATCATCGGCAAGCAGCGGAACGGCCCGATCGGGTTCATTCGGCTTGCGTTCATCGGCAAGTACACCCGCTTCGAAAACCTCGCGCCGGGTAGTTACAACTTTGATGATGATGAGTAGGTAGCCGGTTCAGGGCTAACCACTAATCCGACCTGTGCCGTCGGATTTGATCAAAATTTGTGCTATTCTCCGCGCCCGCGAATTTCCAAGCGAAAATCGCCCCCAGACACGAACACTGGTCATCGATATGCAAGCAGCCAAGCCGTTATTTGACTATCCGAAGTACTGGGCCGAATGTTTCGGACCAGCGCCTTTCCTGCCCATGAGCCGGGAAGAAATGGATCAGCTTGGCTGGGATTCCTGCGACATCATCATTGTCACGGGTGATGCCTACGTCGATCACCCGTCGTTTGGCATGGCAATCATCGGCCGGCTGCTGGAGTCCCAGGGCTTCCGCGTCGGGATCATTGCGCAGCCTGACTGGAAGTCAAAAGACGACTTCATGAAGCTCGGCGAGCCGAACCTGTTCTTCGGCGTCGCGGCCGGCAACATGGATTCGATGATCAACCGTTACACCGCCGACAAAAAGATTCGCTCCGACGATGCGTACACGCCGGGCGGTATGGCGGGCAAGCGTCCGGACCGTGCGAGTCTTGTCTACAGCCAGCGTTGCAAGGAAGCCTACAAGAACGTGCCGATCGTTCTGGGTGGCATCGAAGCATCGCTGCGCCGCATCGCTCACTACGACTACTGGCAGGACAAGGTTCGCAACTCGATCCTGATCGACGCGTGCGCCGACATCCTGTTGTACGGCAACGCCGAGCGCGCCATTGTCGAAGTGGCCACCCGCCTGTCCTATGGCGAAACGATCGAAAGCATCACTGACGTGCGCGGCACGGCATTCATTCGTCGTGATACGCCGGAAGGCTGGTACGAAGTCGACTCCACGCGTATCGACCGTCCAGGCAAGATCGACAAGATCATCAACCCGTACGTGAACACTCAAGACACCCAGGCCTGCGCCATCGAGCAGGAAAAGGGTGACGTCGAGGATCCGAATGAAGCGAAGGTCGTGCAGATTCTGGCGAGCCCGCGCATGACCCGCGACAAGACGGTCATCCGGCTGCCGTCGATGGAGAAAGTCCGCGGCGACGCGGTGCTCTATGCCCACGCCAACCGCGTATTGCACCTGGAAACCAACCCGGGCAACGCCCGCGCGCTGGTCCAGAAGCACGGCGAAGTCGACGTCTGGTTCAATCCGCCGCCCATTCCGATGACCACCGAAGAAATGGACTACGTGTTCGGCATGCCTTATGCGCGCATCCCGCACCCGGTGTACGGCAAGGAGAAGATCCCGGCCTACGACATGATCCGTTTCTCGGTGAACATCATGCGCGGCTGCTTCGGCGGCTGTACGTTCTGCTCGATCACCGAGCACGAAGGCCGGATCATCCAGAACCGTTCCCACGATTCGATCATTCGCGAAATCGAAGAGATCCGTGACAAGGTCCCCGGCTTCACCGGCGTGATTTCCGACCTCGGCGGTCCGACGGCGAACATGTATCGCATCGCCTGCAAGAGCCCGGAAATCGAATCCGCGTGCCGCAAGCCGTCGTGCGTGTTCCCTGGCATCTGCCCGAACTTGAACACCGATCACTCGGCATTGATTCAGCTGTACCGCAGCGCCCGTGAACTGCCCGGCGTGAAGAAGATTCTGATCGCCTCCGGTCTGCGTTACGACCTGGCTGTCGAATCGCCCGAGTACGTCAAGGAGCTGGTCACCCACCACGTCGGCGGTTACCTGAAGATTGCGCCTGAGCACACCGAAGAAGGTCCGCTCAACCAGATGATGAAGCCGGGCATTGGCAGCTATGACAAGTTCAAGCGCATGTTCGAGAAGTACTCCAAGGAAGCGGGCAAAGAGCAGTACCTGATTCCTTACTTCATCGCGGCCCACCCGGGCACGACCGACGAGGACATGATGAACCTCGCGCTGTGGCTCAAGGGCAATGGCTTCCGTGCGGATCAGGTGCAGGCGTTCTATCCGTCGCCGATGGCCAGTGCGACGGCCATGTACCACTCCGGCAAGAACCCGCTGCGCAAGGTCACGTACAAGAGCGACTCGGTCACCATCGTCAAGAGCGAAGAGCAGCGCCGTTTGCACAAGGCGTTCCTGCGCTACCACGATCCGAAGGGCTGGCCGATGCTGCGTGAAGCGCTGGAGCGTATGGGCCGTGCCGATTTGATCGGGCCGGGCAAGCATCAGCTGATTCCGCTGCACCAGCCGGAAACCGACACCTATCAGAGCGCGCGCCGCAAGAACTCGACGCCGGCCGGTAGCCACAAGGTTGCCAGGACCACCAAGATCCTGACGCAGCACACCGGCTTGCCACAACGCGGCAGCGACGGCAGCAAACCTTGGGACAAGCGCGAAGAGGCCAAGGCCGCGGCGGCTGCTCGTAACAAGCAGGCAGCCAAGGATCGCTCGGATGCGGCCAAACCCGGCAAAGGCAAGAAGCCAACGCGTCAGCCGGTCTTTCCACGCTAACGCCCTCGCGCCAACGCTTCTTCGCTCCAACAAAACGCCAGCTTTCGAGCTGGCGTTTTGCATTCCGGTGCAAATAACCCCACCCGCCTCATTTCCGTGCGACCCTTGCACCATTCGTTGAAGCGGGCGCGATTTTGGTGCTGTGCTTGGCTGAACAAGCTACCTCCACGCCGGAGGCGCCTGATTTGCCGGGGTGGCATAAGTCTTGCGCAGCTCCGTTACCGTCCAGGCTCGCAGGAGGCACGCCGTGTCGATTCACATTGCCTTGCACCATGTCACGCATTACCGCTACGAACGCGCGGTTGAGCTGGGTCCGCAGATTGTCCGCTTGCGCCCGGCGGCCCACAGCCGCACGCGCGTGTTGTCGTATTCGCTGAAAGTCCTTCCTAAAAACCATTTCATCAACTGGCAGCAGGATCCGCAGGGTAATTACCTGGCGCGGTTGGTGTTCCCGGAAAAGACTGACGAGTTGCGCATCGAGGTGGATCTGGTCGCCGAAATGGCGGTGTTCAACCCCTTCGATTTCTTCCTTGAGCCCTACGCCGAGAAGATCCCGTTCACTTACGCCCGCGAAGAGCATCACGAGCTGCAGCCCTATCTGGAAAAGCTGCCGCTGACCCCAAGATTCCAGGCGTATCTGGACAGCATCGACCGCACGCCGATTCCGGCGATCGACTTTCTGGTCGGCCTCAACCAGCGTCTGGCCAATGACATCGGTTACCTGATTCGTATGGAGCCGGGCATTCAGACGCCCGAATACACCCTGGAAAACGCTTCCGGTTCCTGCCGCGACTCCGCCTGGTTGCTGGTGCAGTTACTGCGACATCTGGGTTTGGCTGCGCGGTTTGTGTCCGGGTATTTGATTCAGCTCAAAGCCGATGTGAAGGCGCTGGATGGACCGTCCGGCACCGACGTTGATTTCACGGATCTGCACGCCTGGTGCGAGGTGTATCTGCCCGGCGCTGGCTGGGTGGGCCTTGACGCTACGTCCGGCTTGTTTGCCGGTGAGGGTCACATTCCGCTGGCGTGCAGCCCCGAGCCGTCTTCGGCGGCGCCGATCAGTGGCATGGTCGAGCCCTGCAACACCGAGTTCACCCACGAGATGTCGGTGCAGCGTATCTGGGAGGCGCCCCGCGTCACTAAGCCCTACACCGAAGAGCAGTGGCAGGACATTCAGGCGCTGGGCCGGCAGATTGATAACGACCTGATGGCACACGACGTGCGCCTGACCATGGGCGGCGAGCCGACCTTTGTGTCCATCGACGACCGTGACGGGGATGAATGGAACACCGCCGCACTGGGGCCGAAGAAGCGTCTGCTCTCGGCCGACCTGTACCAGCGCATGCGAGATCATTACGCGCCCCAGGGCATCGTTCATTTTGGTCAGGGCAAGTGGTACCCCGGTGAGCAATTGCCGCGCTGGTCGCTGAACTGTTTCTGGCGCCGGGACGGGCAGCCGGTGTGGCGCAACAACGCGCTGGTCGCTGACGAAACCCGTGACTATGGCGCCGACAGCGAGATGGCGGGCAGTTTCCTGCGTAGCGTGGCCGAGCGGCTGAAGCTGCCGGCGCGCTACGTTTTCCCGGCCTACGAAGACCGTTTCTATTACCTGTGGCGTGAGGGCGCGCTGCCCAAAAACGTCAGCGCCGAAGCGTCGCGTCTTGAGGACCCCCTTGAACGCGAGCGCCTGCGCAAAGTGTTTTCCCAAGGGCTGGACACCATCATCGGCCACGTGCTGCCGCTGGCGCGAACCGCCGCCGACGATCATTGGCAGAGCGGTCGCTGGTACCTGCGCGACGAGCATTGCCGTCTGGTGCCGGGGGACTCCGCGCTGGGCTATCGCCTGCCACTGGCTTCCCAGCCTTGGGTCAAGTCTGCCGAGTATCCCTACATCCACCCGACCGACCACAATCAGACATTTGCCGAGTTGCCCGACCGCGACGAGGTTCAGTCGCGACTGGACGGCTTGGCAGAGCAGAGCGACCCGGGCGTCGAGCGCGAACCCGAGATCGACGAGTCCGCCGATTGGCTGACCCGCACCGCCTTGAGTGCCGAGGCGCGGGGCGGGCGGTTGTATCTGTTCATGCCGCCGCTGCAATCCCTTGAGGCCTATCTGGAACTGGTCGCCGCCATCGAAGCGACGGCCGAGGACATGCGCTGCCCGGTGTTGCTGGAAGGGTATGAGCCGCCGAGCGATCCGCGTCTGGCGAACTTCCGCATTACCCCGGATCCGGGCGTGATCGAAGTGAACGTGCAGCCGTCGTCCACCTGGGATGAGCTGGTCGAACGCACCGAGTTTCTCTACGAACAGGCGCGCCTGACCCGGCTGACCACCGAGAAATTCATGATCGACGGGCGCCACACCGGCACCGGCGGCGGCAACCATTTTGTCCTCGGTGGCGCGACGCCGGGCGACTCGCCCTTCCTGCGCCGACCGGATCTGCTGCGCAGCCTGTTGAGTTACTGGCATAACCACCCGTCGTTGTCCTACTTGTTCTCCGGATTGTTCATCGGCCCGACCTCCCAGGCGCCGCGGGTCGACGAAGCGCGCAACGACTCGTTATACGAGTTGGAAATCGCCTTCTCGCAAATGCCCGCGCCGGGCGAAGAATGCGCGCCGTGGCTGGTGGACCGGCTGCTGCGCAATCTGCTGATCGACGTGACCGGCAACACCCACCGCGCGGAATTCTGCATCGACAAGCTGTACTCGCCCGACGGCGCTACTGGCCGCTTGGGCCTGCTGGAATTGCGCGCATTCGAGATGCCGCCCCACGCACGCATGAGTCTGGCGCAGCAGCTGTTGCTGCGGGCACTGGTCGCGCGTTTCTGGCGCGAACCCTATGCACCGGCGAAACTGGCGCGCTGGGGTACCGAGCTGCACGACCGCTTCATGCTGCCGCATTTCATTGAGCAGGATTTCGCCGACGTCATCGCCGAGCTCAACAGCGCCGGTTATCCCGTGCGCGCGGAGTGGTTCGCGGCGCATCTGGAGTTTCGCTTTCCGAAGGTCGGCGATTACACCGTCAGCGGTATCGAGCTGGAGCTGCGCCAGGCCCTGGAGCCTTGGCACGTGCTGGGCGAGGAGGGTGCAGCGGGTGGCGCGGTTCGTTATGTGGACTCATCCCTTGAGCGCTTGCAGCTGAAGGTCACCGGCCTGCCGCCGCAGCGTTACATGCTCACCTGCAACGGTGTGCCGGTGCCGCTGCGACCGACCGGGCGCGTAGGCGAGTTCGTCGCGGGGGTGCGTTATCGCGCCTGGCAGCCGACCAATGCCTTGCAGCCGACGATCCCGGTGCATGCGCCGCTGGTTTTCGACATTCTCGACACCTGGATGCAGCGTTCGCTGGGGGGCTGCGAGTATCATGTCGCCCACCCTGGCGGGCGCAATTACGAAACCCTGCCGGTGAACGCCAACGAAGCGGAAAGCCGACGTCTGGCGCGGTTCTTCCGGGTCGGACACAGTCCCGGCAAACTGGACGTCCCCACGCTAACCCTCAACGATGAACTGCCGATGACCCTGGATTTGCGCCTGCATCGGTAATCGCGCCGGCGGCCTGACGTGGGTCAGGTCGCCGTGCCGCACGTCTAAAAATGGAAAGCGCCCTGCGCGTCATGTTGTCTGCGCTACTCTGAGCGCAGTTGATTCGAGTCCTTTTGTTGTCTGCCGAGCCTTCCATGCCTGACCTGCTTGACCACTATCCGCTCACCCCGGGTACCTACCACGAGATGCTGGATGCCAGCGGCGCCGTTCGGCCCCATTGGCAGCGGCTGTACGAGCATCTCCAGCGCAGCACACCTGCGCAGCTCATCCAGCGTCAGGCGCTGCTCGCCAGGCAGATTCAGGAAAACGGCGTCACCTATAACGTCTATGCCGACCCCAAGGGCGCCGATCGTCCCTGGGAACTGGACATGCTGCCCCACGTGATTCCACTGGAAGAGTGGCAGCCACTGGCGGCCGGTATCGCCCAGCGCGCGCGTTTGCTCAATGCCGTGCTGGCTGATCTCTACGGCCCGCAGGAACTGATCGCCGAAGGTCTGCTGCCGGCGGAGCTGGTGTTCGGCCACAACAACTTTCTCTGGCCATGCCAAGGCGTAAAGCCGCCTGAAGGCACTTTTCTGCATGTGTACGCGGTTGACCTGGCGCGCACGCCCGACGGTCGCTGGTGGGTCACCGCCGACCGGACTCAGGCGCCGTCGGGTGCCGGTTACGCGCTGGAAAACCGGCTGATCGTGTCGCGGGCGTTTCCCGAGTTGTACCGGGATCTGCAAGTCCAGCACCTCTCGAATTTCTTCCGGTCGCTGCAGGAAACCCTCGCGCGCCAGGCACCCACCAGCCACGAAGCCCCGCTGGTGGTACTGCTAACACCTGGGCGTTTCAACGAGAGCTATTTCGAGCATCTGTATCTGGCCGGTCAGTTGGGTTATCCACTGGTGGAAGGCAGCGACCTGACCGTGCGCGACGCGACGGTGTACCTGAAAACCCTCAGCGGGTTGCGTCGTGTTCACGCGATCATGCGCCGTCTGGACGACGATTTTTGCGACCCACTCGAACTGCGCACGGATTCCGCGCTGGGCGTGCCGGGCCTGCTTCAAGCGGTGCGACAGGGCCGCGTGCTGGTCGCCAATGCCCTGGGCAGCGGCGTGCTGGAATCACCGGGGCTGCTCGGGTTTCTCCCGAAGATCAACGAGCATCTGTTTGGCGAAGAGCTGCTGCTGCCGTCGATCGCCACCTGGTGGTGCGGCGAGCCGCCGGTGCTGGCCCAGGCGCTGGAGAAGATGCCGGAGCTGCTTATCAAGCCTGCGTTCCCGTCCCAGAGTTTCGCCCCGGTCTTCGGCCGCGATCTCAGCGACGATGACCGCCAGGCCCTGGCCGCGCGTATGCAAGCCCGGCCTTATGCCTACGTCGCGCAGGAATTGGCGCAGTTGTCCCACGCGCCAGTCTGGCAGGGCGAGGACAGTCAGCTGCAGCCCCGCGCTATCGGCATGCGCGTGTACGCGGTGGCAACGGCCGATGGCTATCGCGTCCTGCCGGGCGGCTTGACCCGCGTGGCGGCCGATGCCGACGCTGACGTGGTGTCGATGCAGCGCGGCGGCGCAAGCAAGGACACCTGGATTCTTGGCGAGCGACCCCTGGGTAGTGAACCGTGGAAAAACCGTCACTCGCTGGGCGTGCACGACTTGATCCGCCGCGATCCGTACCTGCCGTCGCGGGTCGTGGAAAACCTGTTCTGGTTCGGCCGTTATTGCGAGCGATGCGACAACAGCGCGCGCCTGCTGCGGATCATGCTGACGCGCTATGTCGACGGCGATGATCCAGTCGCTTTGCAAGCAGCGGTCGAGCTGGCCGAGCGACTTCATCTGCTGCCGCTCCAGGACGAAGATGAGCCGAGCGAGCTGCATGAGCGTCTGCTCGAAGCGCTGTTGGGTGATGACTGGCCGTTCAGCCTGCGCTCCAATTTGCAGCGCCTGCAATGGGCTGCGTCCCAGGTGCGCGGCAAGTTGTCCCGCGAGAACTGGCAGGCGCTGGTGGAATTGCAGCGTGAAGCCCTGAGCCTGGAGACCGAGAGCCCTGATTTCGGTGAGTTGCTGGATTTTCTCAACCGGCTGGTGATGTCGCTGGCGGCGCTGTCCGGTTTTGCCCTGGATGACATGACCCGCGACGAGGGCTGGCGCTTTCTGATGATAGGGCGGCGCATCGAGCGCTTGCAGTTTCTCTGTACGACGCTGGCGGCGTTCCTGCGCAGCGACGCGGTGTTTCACCAGGACGCCCTGGACGGGCTGCTGGAGCTGGGCAACAGCGGGATCACCTACCGCTCGCGCTATCTGGCCCTGCCGCAGTTGATCCCGGTGCTCGACCTGCTGGTGCTGGACGACCAGAACCCCCACGCGGTGTTGTTTCAGCTCAAGCTGGTGGCGCGCTCGGTGAAGCGCATGAACGAGGATTTCGGTGTGCCTCAAGACAACAGTCTCGCGACGCTGATTCAGCGGCTGGCGGTGTTCGATCTGGGTTGCCTTGAAGAAGGGTTGTTCGGTGAGAGCAGCATCAAGGCAGCACTGGATGGGCTGGCGGATCTGCTACAAACCATCGGCGAGACCAGCGGCCACGTTTCGGACCGGCTCGCGCTGCGTCATTTCGCCCACGTCGATGATGTCAGCCAGCGTACGGTGTCGGTCTGATGAACAGCGCCCAGTATCAAGTCCTCCACGACACCCACTACAAATACGACAGCCCGGTCTCCCTGGCCCAGCAGCTCGCCCATCTGTGGCCACGGCGCAGTCCCTGGCAGCGCTGCCTTGAGCAGCATTTGGTCATCAGCCCGACCCCGACCACCCGCCGTGATGAGCTGGACGTGTTCGGCAATCCGCTGACGCGGCTGGCATTCGAACGTCCCCATGATGAGCTGCAGGTCAACGCGCGCCTGCGCATTGAAGTGCTGGAACGACCGCAGCTGGATTTCAATGGGTCCGCTCCATGGGACGAGGCGCAGCATCGACTGACCTACAGCGCCTCGAGGATGGCGCCGGATATCCTTGACGCCTGCCGCTATCGCTTCGAATCGCCCTACGTGCATCTGAAGCAGACCTTCGTCGAGTTTTCCGCCAGTTGCTTTCCCGCCGGACGG
This sequence comes from Pseudomonas sp. Ps21-P2, assembly GCF_039672565.1. Classification (NCBI taxonomy): domain Bacteria; kingdom Pseudomonadati; phylum Pseudomonadota; class Gammaproteobacteria; order Pseudomonadales; family Pseudomonadaceae; genus Pseudomonas; species Pseudomonas sp. Ps21-P2. Next base: position 313,652 of record NZ_JBDFPL010000002.1, on the reverse strand, counting down.
CCGATGCTGCTGTGTGCGCAGGCGCTGATGGAGAAGATATTCGAAGAGTTCACGTTCGATGGCGAGGCGACTCAGGTGGCCACGCCGTTGGTGGAAGTGCTGGAAACCCGACGGGGTGTCTGTCAGGACTTCGCTCACTTGATGCTGGCCTGCGTGCGCTCGCGCGGTCTGGCGGCGCGGTATGTCAGCGGCTATCTGCTGACCCAGCCACCGCCCGGCCAGCCACGGCTGATCGGCGCCGACGCTTCCCACGCGTGGGTGTCGGTGTTCTGTCCGGTGTTGGGGTGGGTGGATTTCGATCCGACCAACAACGTTCAGCCTGCGCTTGAGCACATCAGTCTGGCGTGGGGGAGGGATTTTTCTGACGTGTCGCCATTGCGGGGGGTGATTCTGGGAGGCGGGAGCCACGATCCGGAAGTGCGGGTGACGGTGATGCCAATTACGGGTTAGGCGGGCGTTGGTATCGACGGGGCTGTGAGCGCGCTTGCGATATCGGGGTGTCAGCCAATGGATGGATCATGGCGAAAATCCCATCGTGAGCAAGCTCACTCCTACAGGTTTTCGCGTTCATCCATCCCATTGCGCTGAATCAGATGATCACTCAGCAGGCTTTTCTTCGGCGGAGCCTTTTACTTCGGTGGAGCCTTCAGCATCGGTAGAGTGCTCAGCTTCGGTGGCGCCTTCGGCGTTTTCGCCGTCTAGGACTGCACCTTCTCCAGCCTCTGCTTCAGCCTTCTCGGCCTGCTTGCGCTGTGCTTTTTCCTCTTTCTTTTGCTCTTTTGCCAGATCACGTTGGCGTTTGGCGAAGGAATAGTTGGGTTTGGCCATGGGCAGTCCTCGAGGCAGACGATAAGTCAGCACATTCTGCCTGAGAATGGTGCAAAACCGGCGTGGTATTTTTCCTCACCCGATCATCAATCACGGTCAGTCGCCCGCCATTACAGGTCGCAGCCGTTGAAAACCGCGCGTTTATAGACGCCGTAATCCTGGCTGGCGCGGTCGTAATTGCCCGATGCGCCGCAGGCGTAAGCGGCGAGCAAGCTGCGGAAAATGCTGGAAAGTTGCATGGGATCGTCCTGAAGGTGGGTGACAGGGCGATCTTATGCAGCCATCTTAGCGCTGACTGTTTGATTGTCTCGATGGCCCTGATAGAGGCCGTGCCGAGATGACCGGCAATAACGGTTGTTGAATTGTTCTAATTCAGGGCTGTCTTTGTATACGAAATCAAAGGCTACCCCACCTGGAGACGCACCATGATTCGCAAGCTTGTCGCTGCATCCGTTCTGACTTTGGCCAGTGGGCACCTGCTGGCGGCCGAATGCTCGGTCGAAGTCGATTCCACCGACCAGATGACGTTCACCACCAAGGCGATTGAAATCGACAAGAGCTGCAAGCAGTTCACCGTCAACCTGAAACATACGGGCAGCCTGCCGAAGGCGGTCATGGGCCACAACCTGGTCATCAGCAAATTCGATGACATGTCGCAGATCGCCACTGACGGCATGAGCGTCGGCATCGACAAGGATTATCTAAAGGACGGTGACGCGCGCGTTATTGCCCACACCAAAGTCATCGGCGGAGGCGAGTCGGATGCGGTCACGTTCGACGTATCCAAGCTGGATCCGGCCCAGGCATATGGCTTCTTCTGCTCGTTCCCGGGCCACATCGGCATGATGAAAGGCACTGTCACGCTGAAGTGATCATTGGGCCTGCTTCGAGTCGGTCATCTTGAAGATGCCCTGGGCGTTGCTGCTGTCGAAGTTGAGATCGATCTTGCCGTTGTCAGGGTCGATCTTGCGCTGAATGAACTCCACGAATGAGCCCGGCACCTTGTGCGTCACCGCGACGCCCTCGGCATTCAACAGCCCTCGGCTTACGGTGCAGGCCTTGTACGCGGTCTGCATGACCCTTCCCGAACCTGACACCTCGATGCTGTCCTTCATCGGCCGCTCGCGCCGATGCTGTTCGGCCACCGTCGCTTCCAGATCCACCACCCGATCGGTCAGGTGATTGAAGCTGTTGCCTTCGGTGGCGATCCACGCCATTTCCGCGCTCTCGCTGAGTAGCTTGCGATAGTCATCTTCCCGAACGACGCCGTGTTGGCGGCCAAACGCGCGATACAGCGCCGGTAGCAGCTGCGTGGCTTCGGAAACGCTGCAATGGCGGGTGGTGCGCAGGCGATTGAGGATGCTCAGGTCTTCCGGGCTCAACGGGTCGCGGCTCGAACCGACGACACGGCTGACCGCCTCTTGAAACGGCTGACTGAGTCGGCCGGGGTGCAGTTCGGAGACGAAGAACTGCGCGATGTCTTCCGGCAGGTCCATCTGGCGATAGCCCCAGCCGGTCATGTTCAGTTTGGTCAGCGGATAGGTGCGCACATCGGTGAAACCCAGCGGCTCCAGCAGGCGCGAGAAGGCCTGACGCCCGCGTGGCAATTCGCCGTTGTCCGCCCAGTCGACGGTGCGGATCGCGCCGTGGTCGAACACCACCTTGCGGCCGCCCTCGGATTGCTCGTCCACGTAGCGAAGTCCGTCAGGCACGGCCTCCACCAGCTTGTGGAACAGGCACAGGTTCAACGCTTCAGCGAGCCAGACCCGATGGACCGCCTCGTCAGACCATGAAAATCCGCTCAGCGCCTGAGGCACCTCGACGCGGTGTTCGAGCCATGCCGCAGCGGGCTGGCCGACGGTGGACGCAACGAGGGAGAAGAGGCCTTGGAAAGCAGTCATGGATAGCGGCTCTGGGCGGGGAAGTCAGAGCGCTATGTAAGCCGTGATGGCGAGCGCCATCAAGCGAAAAGAAATAACGGGTTCATTCCGTTTTTGAATGCTGCCCGATGGATTTTCATCCAAACCCATCGGGCATCTTCATTACCGAGCCTTATGGCGCGTACGGCAGATCCCGTTTGTGCTGGGTCTTGCGGTAGGTGCTGACAATGATCTCGGCGGTTTCCTGCTTCACCGGCTCACCGTGCAGGAAGGCGTCGATCTCTGCGTAACTGATGCCGTGGGCCGCTTCGTCCGGTTTGCCGGGGACCAGTTCTTCGAGGTCGGCGGTGGGGACTTTCTCGACGAGGTTTTGCGGCGCGCCGAAGCTGCGGGCGATCGCACGAACCTGGTTTTTCACCAGACCGCTCAGCGGCGCCAGGTCGCAGGCGCCGTCGCCGAACTTGGTGTAGAAGCCCATGACCGCTTCAGCGGCGTGGTCGGTGCCGATTACCAGACCGCCTTTCACGCCGGCAATGGCGTACTGCGCGACCATCCGCGTCCGGGCCTTGATGTTGCCTTTTACGAAATCCACGGCACTGGCGGCCTGGCCTTCGAAGGCTTTGATCTGATCAACCAGCGCTTTCACCGAGGGCGCGATGTCCACCGTGTGGCGCTCGTCCGGGTTGATGAAATCCACCGATGCCGTGGCTTCATGTTCGTCGTGCTGGATGTGGTACGGCAGGCGCACGGCGATGAAGGTGTAGGCATTGTCGCCGGTGCTCTCACGCAGCTCGCGGACGGCGCGTTGGGCCATCAAACCCGCTGTCAGCGAATCCACGCCGCCACTGATGCCGAGCACCAGCACTTTCAGGCGGGCGTTGTTCAGGCAGTCCTTGATGAATTGCACGCGGCGGCTGACTTCCGCCTGCAGCGCTTCGTCATTGGCGAAAGGCGGCTGGACGTTGAGCTGCCGGGCGATCTCGCGCTGTACGTCTTGCATGATTGACTCCTTGAGCAAAAAAGGAATGGCATGGAAAAGGGGCGGCGGTCGGTGCTCGACTCAGGCTGGCACCTTGAATACGTGGCGCAGATAGGACACGAACTCCGGGTCCTTGCACTGGGTTTTGCCGGGCTCGTCGGAAATCTTTGCCACGGGCTGGCCGGCGCAGGCGGTCATTTTCAGCACGATGCTCATCGGCTTGATCCCCGGAATGTCTGCCGTCAGGTTGGTGCCGATCCCGAAGCTGACGTTGATGCGACCCCGCAGCGCACGGAATATTTCCAGCGCCTTGGGCAGATTCAAGCCGTCGGAGAACACCAGCGTCTTGCTCATCGGCTCGATGCCCAGCTTCTGATAATGACGGATGCATTTTTCGGCCCACTGCACAGGATCGCCCGAATCGTGGCGCAGGCCGTCGAAGAGCTTGGCAAAGAACAGGTCGAAATCACCGAGGAAGGCATCGGTGGTGATGCAGTCGGTCAGCGCAATACCCAGCAGGCCACGGTACTCACGCACCCAGCAATCAAGCGCGGCGATCTGGCTGTCGATCAGGCGCGGGCCGAGTTGCTGGTGGGCCATGATCCATTCGTGGGCCATGGTGCCGAGAGGTTTGAGGTCGAATTTGCGCGCCAGGTGCACGTTGCTGGTGCCGACGAACTGGCCGGGGAAATCCTTTTTCAGCACTGAAACCACGTCTTCCTGCACCGCGTAGGAGAAGCGTCGGCGCGTGCCGAAGTCAGCCACTTTCAATTCCGCCAGTTCATCGGCGGTGGCGGTGGCGGTCAGCCAGTCGAACTTGCGGTACAGCTGATCGCGGGCCTGGCTGAGCAGGGTTTCCGGGTTGCGGTGGCGGTTGCGGACTTCGCTGACGATGGCCAGAACGGGCACTTCGAAGAGGATCACGTGCAGCCATGGGCCAGACAGGCGGATGCACAGTTCGTCGTTTTCGATGGTGGTCTGGACGTAGCGCAGGTTGAAGCGGAACAGCCCGAGGAAACGCAGGAAGTCGGGCTTCATGAAGTTGATGCGTTCGAGGAAACCGGTTTCCTCGATGCTCAGCGACAGTTCGCAGAGCTGCTCGATCTGATGGCGGATCTCGGCCAGATACGGCCTGAGGTCTTCACCGTTGCGGCAGCGAAACTCCCACTCGACTTCGACGTTGGGGTAGTTGTGCAGCACGGCCTGCATCATGCTCAGCTTATAGAGGTCGGTATCGAGCAGGTTCTGCACGATGCGGTCCGCGAAAGCGCTCTCACTCATTGTGTCGCTCCAGCCAGCAGCGGGCCGCCAAGGTGCGGCCCGGGATTCAATTGGGTGTCGCATACAACCTTGCGGTAGCGCTGTGGCGGTACGTCCGGTTTGTTATTGACGATGGCCGACATAATGCCAGTCGTCGTGGAAGAGGGGCAGAAATGTTTCAGCGATTGTGGGACCGGCTTTAGCCGGGAAGGCGTCGGTGGTCACGCCGCAGATGTGATCGTATGCAAAAGGGCCTCTTCCCGGCTGAAGCCGGTCCTACGAACACCGCGTGTATCCAGTGCGACAGGCGGGCCCCCCTAACTCACTGCGGCGTTGGCTCGTTGAGCTGTTCGAGCATCCATTCCACAAACACGCGAATCTTCGGCACTTCGGCCGCGTGCTCCGGATAGGCGAGGTAATAGGCGTCCTGACTCGGCAGGGCATGGGGCCATGGGATGATCAGTTTGCCGTCAGCCAGTTCTTCTTCGACCAGAAACCGGGGCAGCAGCGCGACGCCGCATCCCACTTGCGCCGCGCGAATGCACATGTAGATCGTTTCGAAACGCGGCCCGTGGTAGCTGTGTTCCGTCTGGTAGCCCTGACTCTCGAACCAGTCATGCCAGGCCTGTGGACGATGCGCATTTTGCAGCAGAACCAGATCGGTCAATTGCGTAGGATCTGTGAAGGGCTCAATCGGTAAACTGCCGGGGGCGCAGACCGGGATCAGCTCTTCGCTGAACAGCCTCACGCTCTCGGCGCCGGGCCGGGCGCCACCGCCGAAATAGAACGACAGGTCGCAGCGGCTCTGGGCCAGGTCATCGCTTTCCTGTTCGTTGACCAGATCCAGATGAATGTGCGGATGACGCATGCGCCAGCCCTTCAGGCGCGGCACCAGCCAGCGAGCACCGAAGGTCGAGGGTGTCGACACCCGCAGGACTTCGGTTTCGCCGCCGTAGGAACGCAGGAAGTGCGTCGACATTTCCATCTGCGTGAGCACTTTGCGCACTTCGCCCAGGTACAGCGCACCGGCTGGCGTCAATTGCAGGCGCCGCCGAACCCTTCGAAACAACAGGTGTTGCACCAATTCTTCCAACTGGGCGACCTGCTTGCTGACCGCGCTCTGGGTGAGGTTCAGCTCCTCGGCCGCGCGGGTAAAACTCAGGTGACGGGTCACCGCTTCAAAACATTGCAGCGCGGTGACCGACGGGAGATGGCGTTTGCTCAGCATATTCGGCTCGTTAAGCATCAGCATGAAAAAACGGAATGATATCTCGCTTAATCGTCGTTTGTTGCAGTGCCGCCCGCCAGCTATTACTAGAGGCTGACGAAATAACCCATATTTGGCATTCCGCTTTCGCGCTTACGATCAGTTCCAGGAGAAACCATGCTCAACGACCTGCTTACCCGACTCGGTGTCGATGCCGCGCTTTATCAACAGGGCGACAAGCCTGTTCACACGCCTATCGATGGCAGTCAGGTGGCGTCGGTGAACTGGGAAAGCGCCGCCGAAGTCGAGCAGCGCATCACCCGCGCCGACCACGCCTTCGAAGCGTGGCGCAAAGTGCCTGCGCCCCGGCGTGGCGAGCTGATCCGCCTGTTTGGCGAAGCGCTGCGCAAGCACAAGGCCGACCTGGGCGAGCTGGTGTCGTGGGAGGCCGGCAAGATCACACAGGAAGGGCTGGGTGAAGTGCAGGAAATGATCGACATCTGCGACTTCGCCGTCGGCCTGTCGCGTCAGATGTACGGCCTGACCATCGCTTCCGAGCGCCCGGGCCACCACATGCGTGAAACCTGGCACCCGCTGGGCGTCGTCGGCGTCATCAGCGCGTTCAACTTCCCCGTTGCGGTCTGGTCGTGGAACACCGCACTGGCGCTGGTCTGCGGTAACTCGGTGATCTGGAAACCGTCGGAAAAGACCCCGCTGACAGCGCTGGCCTGCCAGGCACTGTTCGATAAAGTCGCGGCTGAGTTCTCGGACGCTCCGCAGTACCTCACCCAATGCATCGTCGGCGGCCGCGAAGCGGGTGAGGCGTTGGTGGATGACGCCCGCGTCGCGCTGATCAGCGCCACTGGCAGCACGCGCATGGGCCGCGAAGTGGCGCCGAAACTCGCCGCACGTTTCGCCCGCAGCATTCTGGAGCTGGGCGGCAACAACGCGATGATTCTGACCCCGAGTGCCGATCTGGACCTGGCCGTGCGTGCCGTGCTGTTCAGCGCTGTCGGTACGGCGGGTCAGCGTTGCACCACCCTGCGTCGTCTGATTGCGCACTCGTCGGTCAAGGCCGAGTTCGTCGAGCGCCTGAAAGCGGCGTACGCCAAGGTGCGTATCGGGCATCCGCTGGAAGGCAATCTGGTCGGTCCGCTAATCGACAAGCAAAGCTATGAAAACATGCAGGAGGCGCTGGAGCAGGCGCTAAGCGAAGGCGGCAAGGTGTTTGGCGGCAAGCGCCAGTTGCAAGATAAATTTCCCAACGCTTACTACGTCTCGCCGGCCATCGTCGAAATGCCGGAGCAGAGCGATGTCGTGCGCAGCGAAACCTTCGCGCCGATTCTGTACGTCGTGGGCTACGAAGAATTCAGCGAGGCGGTGCGCCTGAACAACGACGTGCCCCAAGGTTTGTCGTCATGCATCTTCACCACTGACGTGCGCGAGGCCGAGCAGTTCATTTCGGCGTTGGGCAGCGATTGCGGCATTGCCAACGTCAACATTGGCCCGAGTGGTGCAGAGATTGGTGGCGCGTTTGGTGGTGAGAAAGAAACCGGCGGCGGTCGCGAGTCCGGCTCGGATTCGTGGAAGGGCTACATGCGTCGCCAGACCGCCACGGTGAACTACTCCCGCGAACTGCCGCTGGCGCAGGGGATTACGTTTGATTGATGCCATCTGGTCGAGCGCGTTCTGATAGATGATCGTGCCCACGCTCTGCGTGGGTACGCATCCCCAGGCGCTCTGCGCCCGGTTTCTGTGACGCGGAGCGTCATCGGCTGCATTACCACGCGGAGCGTGGGAACGATCAGGTCTGGCTGTCTCTTTCCGAGGGTTTGCGATGCCGTTACGCGAAGAATGTCTGTGGGAAACGCTGACGCCGCAAAGGCCGGAAGCGCCCGCGTTGCGCGGGGAAGTGACTGTCGATGTGTGCGTCATCGGCGCAGGCATCACCGGTTTGTCGGCGGCCATTCATCTGCTTGAGCAGGGCAAGACCGTCGCTGTCGTCGAAGCCCATCGCACCGGGCAGGGCGGGTCCGGCCGGAACGTAGGACTGGTCAACGCCGGCCTGTGGATTCCGCCTGACGAGATTGAAGCCGGCTTCGGCGAGAAAGTCGGCAGCCAGCTCAACACCATGCTCGGCAATGCGCCGTCGCTGGTGTTCAGTCTGATCGAAAAGTACGGCATCGAGTGTCAGGCGACGCGCAAAGGCACGCTGCACATGGCCCACAACGCCAAGGGTGAGCTGGACCTGCGCAGCCGTGAGGAACAATGGAAACGTCGCGGCGCGCCTGTGGAATTGCTCACTGGCAAGGCTTGTCAGGAAGCTACCGGCACCACCGAGATCACCTCCGCCTTGCTCGATCACCGCGCCGGCACCATCAACCCAATGGCCTATACCAGCGGGCTGGCGGCGGCCGTCGCGCAATTGGGCGGTCAGCGTTTCGATCACTCGCCGGTCAAACGCCTTGAACGTCAGGGCTCGCGCTGGTGCGTGATCACCCAAAACGGCGCGGTGCTTGCCGAGCAAGTTGTTATCGCGTCCAACGCCTACACCGAGGGCGAGTGGACCGAGCTGCGACGCAACTTCTTCCCCGGCTATTACTATCAAGTGGCCTCGGCGCCACTGACCGAAGACGCTGCCCGGCAGATTTTGCCAGGCGGGCAGGGTTCCTGGGACACGCGGCAGGTGCTCAGCAGCATTCGTCGGGATGCGGATGGTCGGCTGTTGTTGGGCAGTCTGGGCAATGGCAATCAGAAGCCCGGCTGGTTTTTGAAGGCGTGGGCCGATCGCGTACAACAGCATTATTTCCCGTACCTCAAACCGGTGGAGTGGGAATCCACATGGACCGGCTGCATCGCGTTCACGCCCGATCACTTGCTGCGAATGTTCGAGCCTGCACCAGGACTGGTCGCTGTCACCGGTTACAACGGACGCGGCAACACCACAGGGACGGTGGTTGGCAAAGCCTTCGCCGATTATCTGTGCAGCGGCAACGCCAGTGTCTTACCCATCCCCTTTGCGCAGATGCAGCCGCTGGCGGCCGTTGGACTGCGCAGTTCTTTGTACGAGGCTGGCTTTTCGCTATACCATGCGGGCCAGTGCCTCAGAATCGTGATCTGAGAAGAATTTTCTCTTCAAAACAACGATTTCTCCTACATCCACTACCCTCAAATGGTGCGTCCCGTAGCGGATTCGCACCGACGGTGTGCAGTTCGGTGACGCAGGCTGTAACAACAGGGTTGTACAGGTGAAGGCGGCGCGGTTGCGCGCCTGCTTCCCTGCGGTTGCTCTTTTAAAGTCGCAAGGTTGCACCTTGCGCGGTTTAGACGGTTGCACGCCCCGTGAAAAAGGGCAGAAATCAGTCGGATAGCGACAAAACGACGAGTTTCTCAAGAATAAAAAACCGATGGCACGCCACTTGCTCGCAGCAGCTTCGTGGTCGCAGTGCTAATTAAAAAACCCAGGAGCACCAACTCATGTCGCAGACGTTCTACAGAAAAGGCTTTCTTGCACTCGCCGTGGCTACTGCCATGGGTGCGGCTTCATTTGCGCAGGCAGCCGACATCAAGATCGGCGTTGCTGGCCCGATGACTGGCGCCAATGCCTCGTTCGGCGAGCAATACATGAAGGGCGCTCAAGCAGCTGCCGATGCCATCAACGCTGCGGGCGGCGTCAACGGCGATAAAATCGTCCTGACCGCCTACGACGATGCGTGCGAACCGAAACAGGCCGTTGCCGTTGCCAACAAGGCGGCGTCTGACAAAGTTGCCGGCGTTGTCGGTCACTTCTGCTCCTCCTCGACCATTCCGGCGTCGGAAGTCTATGACGAAGCCGGCATCATCGCGATCACCCCAGGTTCCACCAACCCGACCGTGACCGAGCGCGGCCTGAGCGCCATGTTCCGTATGTGCGGCCGTGACGATCAGCAAGGCATCGTGGCCGGCGATTACATCGTCGACGTGCTCAAGGGCAAGAAAGTCGCCGTCATCAACGACAAGGACACCTACGGCAAAGGCCTGGCAGACGCCACCGCCAAGCAGCTGACCGCTCGCGGCGTGAAGCCTGTGCTGGAAGAAGGTCTGACCCGTGGCGAGAAAGACTTCAGCGCCCTGGTCACCAAGATCCGTTCCGTTGGCGCTGACGTGGTTTACTTCGGCGGCCTGCACCCGGAAGCCGGTCCACTGGTTCGCCAGCTGCGTGAACAAGGCCTGAAAGACGTGAAATTCATGTCTGACGACGGCGTCGTGACCGACGAACTGGTGACCACCGCTGGCGGCGCGCAATACGTCGATGGTGTGTACATGACCTTCGGCGCCGACCCGCGCATGCTGCCGGACAGCAAGGCCGTGGTTGAGCAGTTCCGCAAATCCGGCTACGAGCCAGAAGGCTACACCCTCTACGCGTACGCTTCGGTTCAGGCCCTGGCCGCTGGCTTCAACGGCGCCAAGTCGAACAAAGGCGAAGACGCAGCCAAGTTCCTGAAAGCCCACCCGGTCAAAACCGTCATGGGCGAGAAAGCTTGGGACACCAAGGGCGACCTGAAAGTCTCTGACTACGTGGTTTACCAGTGGGACAAGGACGGTAAATACCACCAGCTCGAAAAGCAGAAGTGAGTTAAGCGCTTAGTCGGATCGGCTGTTTTCCGGGGGTGAGCCGGGAGACAGCCTGATCCGGTAATCGGCGCTGTCTGACGGCGGCGCCGGATTTCTTCTGTTGCCACTGTGTGCGCCGCTCTATTCCTCACGAGGGAATGGTCGCGCGCGCCAGGTCGGCCTTTCAAGTTCGTGAGCGTGCGTGATGGACGGTATTTTCCTGCAGCAAATGGTCAACGGCCTGACACTGGGCTCGGTCTATGGCCTGATCGCCATCGGTTACACGATGGTCTACGGCATCATCGGCATGATCAACTTCGCCCACGGCGACGTTTACATGATCTCCGCCTACCTCGCAGCCATCGGCCTTGCCGTGCTGTCGTTCTTCGGCGTTGAGTCATTCCCCTTTCTGATTCTCGGCACACTGATCTTCACCATTGTGGTGACCGGTGTGTACGGTTTCGTCATCGAGCGAGTGGCGTACAAACCGCTGCGTAACTCGACCCGTCTGGCGCCACTGATCAGCGCGATCGGCATCTCCCTGATTCTGCAGAACTACGCGCAGATCGCTCAGGGCCCACGCCAGCAAGGCGTTCCGACCCTGCTCGAAGGCGCCATGCGCTTCGATGTCGGCAGCGGTTTCGTACAGATCACCTACACCAAAATCTTCATCCTGATCGCTGCCTTCGTCGGCATGGGCGTACTGACCTACATCATCAAGTACACCAAGCTGGGCCGGATGTGCCGCGCCACGCAACAGGATCGCAAGATGGCCTCGATTCTGGGCATCAACACCGACCGGGTGATTTCCTACGTATTCGTCATTGGTGCGGCCATGGCGGCATTGGCTGGCGTGCTGATCACCATGAACTACGGCACCTTCGACTTCTTCGCCGGCTTCGTCATCGGCATCAAGGCGTTTACCGCAGCGGTACTCGGCGGCATTGGTTCGTTGCCGGGGGCCATGCTTGGCGGCCTGATCCTGGGGGTTGCCGAGTCGCAGTTCTCCGGGCTGATCAACTCCGACTACAAAGATGTGTTCAGTTTCGGCCTGCTGGTAGTGATTCTGATCTTCCGTCCCCAAGGCCTGCTGGGTCGCCCACTTGTGGCGAAGGTATAACCATGTCTGCACCTACTAAACCCATTGATATCAAACAAAGCCTGATCGACGCGGTGATCGCCGGGCTGCTGGCGCTGATCGTGTTCGGCCCGATTGTCGGCATCGTGCTGGATGGCTATGGCTTCAACCTGCAACCGGGCCGCGTCGCCGTGCTCGTCGGCGTTGTCGTTGTCGGTCGTTTCTTCATGAGCCTGTTCCTGCAGACGCCGAAGGGCGTGGCCATCGCGCAGAGTTTCGAAAGCTCGGGCTCCGGCGTGCACGTGCTGCCGCCGGGTTACAAGACGCGCCTGCGTTTTATCATTCCGCTGATGATTCTCATCGCAGTGATCTTCCCGATCTTCGCTGACAAGTACGTGCTGACCGTGGTGATCCTCGGCCTGATCTACGTGCTGCTGGGCCTGGGCCTTAATATCGTGGTCGGCCTCGCCGGTTTGCTCGATCTGGGTTATGTGGCCTTCTATGCGATTGGCGCGTACGGCCTGGCGCTGGGTTATCAGTATCTGGGCCTGGGGTTCTGGTCGGCGTTGCCGCTGGCAGCCATCGCCGCGGCGCTTGCCGGTTGCATCCTCGGCTTTCCGGTGCTGCGCATGCACGGGGATTACCTGGCCATCGTGACCCTCGGTTTCGGCGAGATCATCCGTCTGGTGCTCAATAACTGGCTGTCGTTCACCGGCGGACCGAACGGCGTGCCGGTGCCTTCGCCGACCTTCTTCGGGCTGGAATTCGGGCGTCGCGCCAAAGACGGCGGCATCCCGATCCACGAGTACTTCGGCTTCGAATACAACCCCGACCTGAAATTCATCTTCATCTACACCGTGCTGTTCCTGGTGGTGCTGGCTGTGCTGTACGTCAAACACCGCCTGACGCGGATGCCAGTCGGCCGCGCGTGGGAAGCGCTGCGTGAGGACGAAATCGCCTGCCGCTCGATGGGCCTGAACCACGTGCTGGTCAAGCTGTCGGCCTTCACCATCGGCGCGTCGACGGCCGGTCTGGCGGGCGTGTTCTTCGCCAGTTATCAAGGCTTCGTCAACCCGACCTCGTTCACCTTTTTCGAGTCGGCGCTGATCCTCGCTATCGTCGTGCTCGGCGGCATGGGCTCGACCGTCGGCGTGGTCATTGCGGCGTTCGTGCTGACCGTCGCACCGGAACTGCTGCGCAGCTTCGCTGAATACCGCGTCTTGCTGTTCGGCATCCTCATGGTGCTGATGATGATCTGGCGTCCGCGTGGCCTGATCCGCATCAGCCGTACCGGCGTGCAGCCACGCAAAGGCGTGCTGGCCAAAGTGGAGGGCGCGTGATGAGCGACGAAATCGTTCTGTCCGTCGAAAACCTGATGATGCACTTCGGCGGCATCAAGGCCCTCAGCGACGTCAGCCTGCAAGTGCGGCGCAACTCGATCTTCGCCCTCATCGGCCCGAACGGCGCCGGCAAGACCACCGTGTTTAACTGCCTGACCGGTTTCTACAAAGCCACCGGCGGGCGCATCGAGCTCAATGCGCGGGGCAAGAAAACCAACGTCATTCAGTTGCTCGGCGAGCAGTTTCGCGCCGCCGACTTCGCTTCGCCGAAGCGCTTCGGCAGCCGGCTGTACTACAAGATGTTCGGCGGCACACATTTGGTAAACCGTGCGGGGCTTGCGCGAACTTTCCAGAATATTCGCCTGTTCAAGGAAATGTCCGTCGTCGAGAACCTGCTGGTCGCACAGCACATGTGGGTCAACCGCAACATGCTCGCCGGCATCCTCAACACCAAGGCCTATCGCAAGGCCGAAGACGACGCCATGAACACTGCGTTTTACTGGCTCGAAGTGGTGGATCTGGTGGACTGCGCCAACCGTCTGGCTGGCGAGCTTTCCTACGGCCAGCAACGCCGTCTTGAGATCGCGCGGGCGATGTGCACGCGTCCGCAGGTCATCTGCCTGGACGAACCGGCAGCAGGCCTGAATCCTCAGGAAACCGAGGCGTTGAGCGGCATGATTCGCCACTTGCGCGACGATCACGACATGACCATCGTGCTGATCGAGCACGACATGGGCATGGTCATGGGGATTTCCGACGACATCGTCGTGCTCGACCACGGCAACGTGATCGCCAAGGGCAAACCGGAACAGATCCGCAACGATCCGAAAGTGATCGCGGCATATCTGGGCGCCGATGAAGAGGAGTTGGTATGAGTAAGCCGATCCTCGAACTGAAAGAGATCGACGTGTATTACGGGCCGATCCAGGCCCTGAAGAAAGTCTCGATGCACATTGACGAGGGCGAGACGGTCAGCCTGATCGGCTCCAACGGCGCGGGCAAATCCACGCTGCTGATGTCGATCTTCGGCCAGCCACGGGCGGCCAGCGGCCAGATCATCTATCAGGGCACCGACATCACCCACAAGTCGTCCCACTACATTGCGTCCAACGGCATCGCGCAATCGCCGGAAGGCCGCCGCGTGTTCCCGGACATGTCGGTGGAAGAGAACCTGATGATGGGCACCATCCCCATCGGCGACAAACACGCCAGCGAAGACATGCAGCGCATGTTCGAGATGTTTCCGCGGCTCAAGGAGCGTCGTAACCAGCGGGCAATGACCATGTCCGGCGGCGAGCAGCAAATGCTCGCCATCGCCCGCGCGCTGATGAGCCGTCCCAAGTTGCTGTTGCTGGACGAGCCGAGCCTGGGGCTGGCGCCGATCATCGTTAAGCAGATCTTCGCGACGCTGCGTGAGCTGGCGCAAACCGGCATGACCATCTTCTTGGTCGAGCAGAACGCCAACCATGCGCTGAAGCTGTCGGACCGCGCTTACGTGATGGTCAACGGCGAGATTCGTCTGACCGGCACGGGTAAGGAATTGCTCACCAACGAGGAGGTCAGGAACGCCTATCTCGGCGGTCATTGATTCCTGATCCTGCTGTTAAACCAAGCCCCGGGTGGATAACTCCCGGGGCTTTTTTGTGGGGAAGTCGAATTGTGGAAAACAATTTTGGGCAGTTGCGAAAACGCGACATATAGCCGCTGCAAATCGCTGTTTTGTCACGCTTTTGACTTGTTCAGTTTTACTGTGGAGGTGACTGTGAATAAGTTGTCAGCAGCTGGCTGCAGGCCTTTGTTTACGTGGCTTACAGCCTTCTGATCAATTTTTGACCAGTCGTTTCGGCCGGTATTTTGCGGGGGTTTGTCAACGTTGTTCTGGCTGGTTTTTTATACAGTCTTTAGGCAGCGCCTCCCTGTGGATAAGTCTGTGCGCAACCGTTGGAAAGACCGCCGCAGATAGCGCAATCTCTGGCCTCGACGCGTCATTCCTGTCCGCGCACCCAAGTCCTGGGGGAATTGGACGGCAGATGGCCCATGGCCGGTCAAGTAAAAACATCGTTCGAGTTACCCACACGCCCCGTATGCCGGGGCTTCCGGCGTTTCGAGTTGCCCCCAGAAAATGGTTGTCTGACTGTGGATAAGGTGGGCAAAAGTGTCTACAGGCCATATGGCATAAGGCCTTGGATTCATTGGTTGTTTTTTATACAGCAAAGCAGTTGTATGACGATGTTGCTGATGGTGCTTGATCCCGGCCTGTCTGCGCGGGCATTCTCCAGAACCTTCTTACACGCAACGCAGCTTGCGTGACATTCCCGCTTGGCTTGATAAGCCCGCATCTTTAGTCAGGAGAAAGAAATGACCTCTACCGTATTCATTACCGGGGCCACTTCCGGGTTCGGCGAAGCCTGCGCCCGTCGTTTTGCCGAGGCGGGCTGGTCACTGGTGCTGACCGGTCGCCGTGAAGACCGCTTGCAGGCGCTGAGCGCTGAATTGTCGAAACAGACCAAGGTGCACACGCTGACGCTGGACGTGCGCGATCGCGCAGGCGTGGAGCGCGCTGTGGAAAGCCTGCCGGCTGAATTCGCGAAGATTCGTGGCCTGATCAACAACGCTGGCCTGGCGCTGGGGATCGATCCTGCACCCAAGTGCGATCTGGATGACTGGGACACCATGATCGACACCAACGTCAAAGGGCTGGTTTACACGACGCGCACGCTGCTTTCACGCCTCATCGCTTACGGCCGCGGCGCCAGCATCGTCAACCTTGGTTCGGTGGCGGGGAATTATCCGTATCCGGGCGGTAACGTTTATGGCGGCACCAAAGCGTTCGTCGGACAGTTCTCGCTGAACCTGCGCAACGACTTGGTCGGCACCGGCGTACGCGTGACTAACCTTGAGCCGGGTTTGTGTGAAAGCGAGTTCTCGCTGGTACGTTTCGGCGGCGATCAGGCCAAGTACGACGCGACCTATGCGGGTGCAGAGCCTATCCAGCCCCAAGACATCGCCGACACTATCTTCTGGATCATGAACACCCCGGCCCACGTCAACGTCAACAGCCTGGAGCTGATGCCTGTGAGCCAGACCTGGGCCGGCTTTGCGATTGATCGCAGTCGTGGGGAGAAGTAAGTAGGGTTTTAGGTGATTAGCGCCGCCCGGCACGCGGCGCGTTTTAGAAAGCAGCGCCGTCCATGTGAGCGTGGGCTTGCTCACGAAGACGGCATTTCAATCGCTGAATCTTTAGCGGATGTACCTGCCCATTCGCGAGCAAGCTCGCTCCCACGGGTTTGAGTAAGGCGCAGAATCAGGTGCCGAGCGCGGTCAAATTGTGGGAGTGAGCTTGCTCACGAAGACGGCATTTCAATCGCTGAATCTTTAGCGGATGTACCTGCCCATTCGCGAGCAAGCTCGCTCCCACCGGGGGAGTCGCCAATCTCTGATGGGATCTCCATCAGGGAATCAGTTCAGCCGCTGAAATACTCGGCCAGCCCGATATAGCAGGTCGCCAGGTGATACGGCGTCGTCGACGGCATGTCGCTGCGGCTGATCTGCCCACGGCTGTCGAGGCACTCGTTCCAGCCGGTGGGGTGCAGGAACTGTGCTTGCAGCGCTCTCAACTGACGCGCCAGCAGGTACTCGCTATCAGGCCGTAACGTCAACGCGCGCAGGTATTCAGCCTGGGCCCAGATGCGCTGCGTGCCGTCTTTCACGGAACCGTCCACATCCAGCATCGCCGCGACGGCGCCAGTGGTTTGATCGACGCCCTGAGCCTCGGCGTGGGCGAACGCGGTCTCCAGCGAGCGATACAGCGGCGTGCCCCGCAGCCGCGCGGAAGACGCCAGCAAGTAGAACCATTCGAACTGGTGACCCGGCTCGGACCAGTTATCCACAGCGTCCAGCGGTTTCTCCAGCATCACCCCATGCTCAACATCGACAAAGCGTCGTTGCATGGCGTCCACCAACCCATCCAGCGCCGCCCGCGTGTCAGCGTCGTCGCGCACGGCCAGTGTGCCGAGAAAGGCTTCGGCCAGATGCATCAGCGGGTTCTGCAGCGGGCCGGCGTTCAGCGAAGACCAGTCTTCGGCCAGCACGGATTCATACAAGCCATCGCCGTCGGCAAAGCGCTCGGCGACCACGTTCAGGGCGGCATTGAGCACCGACTCCACCAGCGGCTCACGGACCTTGCCCCAGTAATGCGCGCAGGCGAAGACGATGAAGGCGTGGGTATAGAGGTCCTTGCGGCGATCCAGCGGCGCGCCCTGTGGATCAATGCTGTAGAACCAGCCGCCGTGCTCGGCATCGTGAAAGTGCTGCTGCAACGAACGAAACAGCGCGGTTGCTCGGGTAGCGGCGTCGGGGACGTCGGGGTGATCGATCAGGCTTGAAAACAGGAACAGCTGGCGCGCACAGGCCATGGCCCGGTAGCGCTGTGGCGGCAGAGGCCGATGCTGAGCGTCGAGCGCCTCGAACGGCAACGCCATCTCGGCATTCCACCCCGGGCCTTGCCACAACGGCACGACCACGCCCATGAAGTGCTGCTGCAGCTCAGTGAACAGGGCGGACAGTTCAGACTTGGCGGTGGGGAGGGAAGCGTCAGGCATTGGATGGCGTCACGGCAGTGGCAAATTGCGCGACATGGTAGCAGGAGGTGAGACGAGCGGGGCAGCGGGGATCAATTGATCCCCGCCAAGCCCTATCGGAAATGCCTGCCGTTCAACGCAAAACGCGATCCCTGTAGGAGTGAGCTTGCTCGCGAAGACGGTATTTCAACCGCTGAAGATTGAGCGGATGTTCGGACCTCTTCGCGAGCAAGCTCGCTCCCACAATTGACCTGTCGGTAGACATATATCTGCGGTCTGGTTTTATCGCAGCGTGATTCAGCCCGCAAACAACCAGGCGCCGGTCGCCGCCGACAAGGCGCCTGCGATCCGCACGACCGGGGCCGCCGCCGTTGGCAGGAAGCGCACCACGGCGTAACCCGCTGCGTGCAGCGCAGCGGTCGCGCCGACGAAACCGAGGGCGTAACCCCAAGGGCTCGACATCTCCGGCAGCTCCAGACCATGGGCCACGCCGTGGAACAGCGCAAACAGCGCCGTCGCCGCCACGGCCACGAACAGTGGCGGACGCACCGCCAGCGCCACCGCCAGGCCCAACGCAAACACCGAGGCCGCAATACCGCTTTCCAGTGCAGGCAGCGCCAGCCCTTCAAACCCGAGCAAGCCGCCGAGCAGCATGGTGCCGACAAACGTGCACGGCAGCGCCCAGCGCGCGGCGCCTTTTTGCTGTGCAGCCCAGAGCCCGACAGCAATCATCGCCAGCAGGTGATCGATGCCGCCCAATGGATGGCTGATGCCTGCCGCAAGACCGCTTTCGTCGTGGCCGGGGTGGGCGAAGGCCAGCGCCGGAACGAGGAGCAGCGCCAACGCGCCGAATACTTTTTTGCCGTTCATGAATGAATTCCTTGAGTCCTTAAGATGTACGAATCAGGCCGCAGTCAGCAGGCCCTGGCGCTCGATGAACGCGACGATCTGTTCCAGCCCGTGACCGGTTTTCTGGTTGCTGAACACGAACGGCTTGTCGCCGCGCATCTTCTTCGTGTCGCGGTCCATCATCTCCAGCGAGGCCCCCACCAGCGGCGCGAGGTCGATCTTGTTGATCACCAGCAGATCGGATTTGCAGATGCCGGGGCCACCCTTGCGCGGCAGCTTGTCACCCGCCGACACGTCGATCACATAAATGGTGAGGTCCGACAGCTCCGGACTGAACGTCGCGGACAGGTTGTCGCCACCGGATTCGACGATGATCAGGTCCAGACCCTCGAAGCGCCGATTGAGCTGGTCGACGGCTTCCAGATTGATCGACGCGTCTTCGCGGATCGCCGTGTGCGGGCAGCCGCCGGTTTCCACGCCGATGATGCGCTCAGGCGCGAGTGCTTCGTTGCGCACCAGAAAATCAGCGTCTTCACGGGTGTAGATGTCGTTGGTGACCACCGCCAGGTTGTAGCGATCTCGCAGGGCCAGGCACAGCGCGAGCGTCAGGGCGGTCTTGCCGGAACCGACCGGACCGCCGATGCCGACGCGCAAAGGTTGGCTGTTCATTCGTTCTCTCCGTTAAGCATGTTGTGCGGTTCGAGGCGCTGCGCCGATGGCGGCCACCTCATGATCGGAACAGGCGGCTGTACTGCCGCTCATGGTTCATGCTCGCCAGCGCCAGACCGAATGGCGCGCTGCCGATGTGTTCAGGATTCAGCGCGGTCGCGTGTTGCTGGGCGTTCTGCAGCAGCGGCAGCAACTCGCTGGTCAGCCGCTGGGCGGCTTGCTGCCCCAGTGGCAGGGTTTTCATCAGCACCGCCAGCTGGTTTTCCAGCCAGCTCCAGAGCCAGGCGGCGAGCGCGTCCTGAGGACTGATCTGCCAGGCGCGCGCAGCCAGTGCCCAGCCCAGCGCCAGATGCGGCTCGCCCATGCGCTGCAGAAAATCCCGTGCGGGCTGATCCATTTCCGGCAGGCCGTTGAGCAATTGCTGCAGCGAGTAACCCATCTGCCGACTCTCCAGATGCAGCTCGCGGGTTTCGCGGCTGGCGCGGTGTGCGTCGCTCAATTGCAGCAACGTCGCCCAGTCGTCTTCGGCAGCCGCCGTGCAGTGCGCCAGTAAAAGCGGCGCTTCGAATCGCGCAAGGTTGAGCAGCAATTGGTCGCCAATCCAGCGGGCGGCGCTGGCCGAGTCGTGAACGGTGGATTGCTCGACCGCCATTTCCAGTCCCTGGGAATAGCTGTAACCGCCGATCGGCAGTTGCGGGCTCGCCAGACGCAGCAGCGCCCAGGCAGCGTTCACGTGCGCACGCCGAATTGATGAATGCGCGGCGCGTAATTGAAGTCTTCTTCACCGGCGCGGGAGTGGTGATGGCCGCCACCGTAGGCCCCGTGCTCGGGCTGGAAGGGCGCTTCGATGGATTCGGTGGTGGCGCCCAGTTGATCGAGCATGGCCTTGAGCACGTAGTCGTCAAGCAGACGCAGCCAGCCGTCGCCCACTTGCAGCGCCACATGGCGGTTGCCCAAGTGATACGCCGCGCGCGTTAGTTCGAACGCGTTGCTACACGTCACGTGCATCAGTTGTTCAGGGCGAGCGCAGACGCGCACGATCCGGCCGTCTTCAGCCTTGAGGAAATCTCCGTCACGCAACGGCGGCTGACCCCGTTCAAGGAAAAGCCCGACGTCTTCACCTTCGGCACTGAAACAGCGCAGCCGGCTTTTGCTCCGGGCCTCGAAAATCAAATGCAGCTCTGCGGCCCATTCAGCCTGAGGTTCGGTTCTTTGATGAATGACGAGCATCAGAAAGCTTCCAGCAATGTGCGATGCAAGGGCTAGAGCAAGTGCCTTGCCAACAGGCGTGCAGCGCAGAAATTGCCTGAATACGGTGCAGCGATGGATGGGCCGAGCCATCGGTTGCGTCTTACCGGTGCATCAATCGCAGCGATGCACTTCGGTGGTGCAGGGTGGTGGGGGGATGGCGTGATGCACAGCAGTGAGCGCTCGCGGTTCACTCGGTGCTGCCCAGTCCCTGCCAGCGCTTGGCGCCGATAAAGATGAAGCGCAGTTGCTGGGTGATTTTCGCGCGCGGGGTCAGGTGTGCGGCCAACGCCGGGGGCGGCGGGTCGATCAGCTCGGGGAGCATGGCGAACACGCTCTTGACCACAAGGTCGGCCATGACCGAGAGGTCGTCGGTGTTCAGGTGCTGGAATTTGGGCATCGACGCCAGGTCGGTCGCGAGGTCGGCGATGATGCCTTCGCGCAGTGCACCAAGCGCCTGACGGACCTTCAACGAGCCGCCGTATTGCTCGCGCGCCAGAAACAGAAACTGCGAGCGGTTGGCGGCCACGACATCCAGAAAGATGCGGATAGAGGCGTCGATGATGCCGCTGTCGATGTTGTGGTTGTGGCGCACGCGGCGGATGGTTTCACGGAAGGTCTGACCGACTTCGCTGACCAGCGCCAGGCCCAGGTGGTCCATGTCATCGAAATGCCGGTAGAAACCGGTGGGCACGATGCCGGCGGTTTTCGCCACTTCGCGCAGGCTCAGGCTGCCAAAACCACGTCCGCTCTCCATCAGGCCTCGGGCTGCATCGAGCAGGGCATGGCGGGTCTGCTGTTTCTGTTCGGCGCGGGGCAGCATGGGGCGTGTATCTGATGAAGGCATGGGCTGCAACTCTAGCAAATGCATTTGCGTGGCGTCGAACCCGGTTTCACGTCGGGCAATAAAAAGCCCGGCGATCAAGGCCGGGCGGTTCTCGCGCTTATGCTGGCGGATTGAGGGTGCTCAAACCGGCCTCTTCCCGGCTAAAGCCGGTCCCACTAATCCAGCGCCGCGTTGTTTCCGTAGGACCGGCTTTAGCCGGGAAGCTTTTCGATGCAACGGGTAAGAATCAGGAAACCCGCTGATACTGCTGAATCAGCCGATCAGGGCCGTTGTCGGCAACGCGCTGGTATTGATTGATCAATCGATCCGGGCCGTCCTGCGCAACGGTCGGCAAACCGGAATGCTGCGTCGCCTTCGCTTCGCCAAGGATCGCTTGTTCGCTGGCAGGCATCGCAAACGCGCTCGAGGCAAGTAGGGAAAGGGTCAGGGCAATCAATTGGCGTTTCATGGAAGGATGCTCGGGTGTAAAGGGTTGTGTGAACGTGCTGGCGATTTTACCGCTGACCTGTGGATAAAGAAGTTCAGCGGGCTGATGGTGACCATCGACAGAAATGATGCGGCTGCGGACCCCTTGCCGGGCGGGCTTCTCAGCGCGTTTCGGATCAACAGTGGCGCTCGTCTGGACGTACGGTATGGGCGGGGGGCGGAACTTTTCTGACCCTGAATACAGATTTCATCAAACCGACGCGGCTTTTCTCAGTCGAACCGTTACGACGTACGAGACGCGCCCTGGACGGCGCGTCGGTTTTGGGGAGATGACGCAATGACGCGAGGCCGTAAAATTTTCGCCTGGACAGCCGCAATCCTGCTGCTGTTGCTGGTGATTCTGATCATTGTGATCGCCACGTTCGACTGGAACCGGCTCAAGCCGACCATTAACGAGAAGGTGTCTGCAGAACTGCATCGCCCCTTTGCCATCAACGGCAATCTGGCCGTGAACTGGCACCGTGAGCCCGACGAAGGCGGCTGGCGCGCCTGGGTGCCGTGGCCGCATATGTCGGCGGAAGACATCGCATTGGGCAACCCGGAATGGTCGAAGACGCCGCAGATGGTCACGCTCAAGCGCGTCGATCTGCGCTTGTCTCCCTTGCCGCTGCTGGCCCAGCGCGTGGTCATTCCACGTATCAACCTGACCGAGCCCAACGCCAAGATCGAGCGCCTGGCCGATGGCCGCGCCAACTGGGTGTTCGATCTGCCCAAGAGCGACCCGAACGCCAAACCCTCTAGCTGGGTGGTGGACATCGGCTCGATCGGCTTCGACAAAGGCTTCGTGAGCTACAACGACCAGAAGATCAACACGGCCGTTGACGTGGTCATCGACCCGCTGGGCAAGCCGATTCCCTACAGCGACATCGTCGGCAGCAGCGAGGCGAAGAAGGTCCAGGACAAGGGCGCTTCGGCTCAGGATTACGCTTTCGGCTTTACCGCCAAAGGCCAGTATCACGGCCAGAAACTCAACGGCAGCGGCAAAGTGGGTGGTCTGTTGGCGCTGAAAGACGCCGCGCTGCCATTCCCGGTACAGGCCGACGTCAGTGCGGGCGCCTTGCGTGTCGCCATCGCGGGCACCGTGACCGATCCGCAGAACCTCGGTGAACTGGACCTGCGCCTGAAACTGTCCGGCGACAGCCTCAGCAACCTGTATCCGTTGACCGGCGTGACCCTGCCGGATTCCCCGCCGTACTCCACCGATGGCCGCCTCGTCGCCAAACTGCATGACCCGGCCGGTGCGTCGTTTCAGTACAAGGGTTTCAACGGCAAGATCGGTGACAGCGATATCCATGGTGATCTCGGCTACGTGGCGAGCGAACCGCGTCCCAAGCTGACCGGCGCGCTGGTGTCCAATCAGTTGCTGATGACTGACCTCAAGCCGCTGATCGGCGCCGATTCCAACGCCGAGCAGAAGACCCGCGGCGGCGAGAGCAAACAGCCGACAGGCAAAGTGCTGCCGGTCGAGGAATTCAAGACCGACCGCTGGGCTGCCATGGACGCCGACGTTGAGTTCACCGGCAAGCGCATCGTGCAGAGCGCCGACCTGCCGTTCACTGATCTTTACACCCATGTAGTGCTCAACGATGGCGTACTGAGCCTGCAGCCGCTGCGCTTCGGTGTCGCCGGAGGCAAGCTCGACGCCGATATCAAGCTCAACGGTCACACCCAGCCGCTGGAAGGCCGCGCCAGGTTGTCGGCTCGAGGTTTCAAGCTCAAGCAGCTGTTCCCGACCTTCGAACCGATGAAAACCAGCTTTGGTGAGCTCAACGGTGATGCCGATCTCAGTGGCCGCGGCAACTCGGTCGCTGCCTTGCTGGGCACCTCCAACGGCGAGCTGAAAATGCTGGTGAACGACGGCGCTGTCAGCCGTGGCCTGATGGAGATTGCCGGGCTGAACGTGGGTAACTACGTGGTCGGCAAGCTGTTTGGCGACAAGGACGTGAAGATCAACT
The DNA here is from genome assembly GCF_039672565.1 of Pseudomonas sp. Ps21-P2. Lineage (NCBI taxonomy): Bacteria > Pseudomonadati > Pseudomonadota > Gammaproteobacteria > Pseudomonadales > Pseudomonadaceae > Pseudomonas > Pseudomonas sp. Ps21-P2. Next base: position 289,853 of record NZ_JBDFPL010000002.1, on the reverse strand, counting down.
GCGCGGCCACTGATGTGGGCTTCAAGGACGGCCTGGCGAGCACCAAGGTGTTCGTGTTCGATACCGAGAACGCGATCATTTACGTCGACGGCACGGCGAACCTGAAGACCGAACAACTGGACATGAAGATCACGCCGGAATCGAAAGGCTTTCGGGTCTTCTCCCTGCGTTCGCCGCTGTACGTGCGCGGGCCGTTCAGCAAGCCCAATGCGGGTGTGGAGTCGGGTCCGCTGTTGCTGCGTGGCGCGGGAATGGTGCTGCTGGGCGCGGCAGTGGGGCCGGCGGCGGGATTGCTGGCACTCGTAGCGCCGAGCAGCGGGGACGCGCCTAACCAGTGCACCGCGTTGCTGGAACAAATGCGCTCGGGCAAGGCGCCGAAAACGGTGAAGTGAGTTCGGCAGAGGATTCTGTGCCGTCTTCACTTCCACAATATGCCCGGCTTCGGCGCGGGCTTGCGTTGTACCCGGTCCTGTAGGAGTGAGCTTGCTCGCGAAGGCGGCATCACGGCCGCCTGACATGCGTCGGATGTGAGGGCCTTCTTCGCGAGCAAGCTCGCTCACACATAACCGGGTTCGGCGCCTGATTCAGCGTCTGGTTGATCTGGCCCTTGTGGGAGCGAGCTTGCTCGCGAATAGCTCGGTATACCCTAAACATCCCGCCTGAAAGTTATCCACAAAAAAGCCAGGGCATGTGCCCTGGCTTTTTGCATTGCGTGTTGCGTATCAGAGGCCGTCGAGCAGGTCGGCCATGTCGTCGGCGTGCTCCTCTTCCTGCGCCAGGATCTCTTCAAAGATGCGGCGGGTGGTTGGATCTTGGTCGCCGATGTACTGAATGATTTCGCGATAGCTGTCGATCGCGATGCGCTCGGCCACCAGGTCTTCAGTGATCATCTCTTTCAGCGTGTTGCCGGCCACATATTGCGCGTGGGAATTCTTGCTCAGCAGGTCCGGGTTGAATTCCGGCTCGCCGCCCAGCTGCACGATGCGCTCGGCCAGCTTGTCAGCGTGTTCGAGTTCTTGATTGGCATGTTCTAGAAACTCGTCAGCCGCGGCGTGAGACTTGATGCCCTTGGCCATGAAGTAATGGCGTTTGTAACGCAGGGTGCAGACCAGTTCAGTGGCCAGCGACGAGTTCAGCAAACGCAGGACTTCATCACGATCACCGTTGTAGCCTTCAGTGACGGCGCCGTCTTCAACGTTTTTGCGCGCGCGCTCTCGCAGGGTGGCGACGTCGGTCATTGGGTGCAGATTGATCATCAGATTTCTCCAGGGCTGTTCCGGTTTTTTTCCGTCGCGCTCTGTTGCGCCATGCCTGAAGCAGGCGCCCGGCAGGATCGGGGTCTTAAGGTGTGAGTGGTGGGCACTGGCAAAAGTTTGATTTTTGTTGAGGGACTTTTTGACGCGGGGGCTTTTCAGCGTGGGGCAAAGCAGGGCGAGCGTGCTTCAGGACGAATCCCCCGCGATCACGGCAGTGCCGGGCATCCTTGCGATGCACCGGCGCCAGTGATTGCGAGAGGACTCATCCATTCAAACCAATGGCGTCAGATCACATGGCGCGTTCGTTGGCGTCACGCTGTTCGCACGTCATGAAGCCCTTGCTGTTGACGCGGCCATTGTTGTCGAAGGTGACGTAGTAAGCCTGCTGATGGCCTTCGCGATTCAGCACGTAGTTGTTGCAAGTGCCGGGGTGGGCGCGACGCTGAACAGTTGTGGAAGGCGTGCCGCCGATGGTCAGGACTTGTTCCTTGGTCATGCCTTCTTCGGCTTGCTTGACCAGCCGCTCATTGCGATAGGTCGCGTAATCAACCGGGTTGGGCAGGGTGGTCGATGCGCAACCAGCCAATGCGGCCATGGAAATCACTACTGCCAGGGATTGCTTGAACATTCGAATCGCTCCGCGAAAAAGGCCATTGTTGGCCCGTTGCTCTTAGGAGCATTGGAGAGGCAAAAGAGTTCGATCAAATTGATGGCGATGGGGCATTACCCGCACCTGTCGCGCTTAGGGACAATTCCGGGCCATCCTGGGCTGATTATCGTCAAATCTCACCTGCCGAAAATTGCTCGCACGTTCGCGAAACAGCGAGGTCAATCTGATGGCATGGTCGGGAGATGCAGTTCTCACCTGGTTTAAATCAGCGATGACTACCCGCTCGACCATTTCGACATCGTCAACCAGCACTTCGGTCTGGTGGGCAAGGGAGCCAATCCCCTGGGTGGTTCCTGAAACACGCCGCGCGTCTCAAAGCCGCCGGTCTTTGACTTATTTGGCCGTAGTTCGTGATCAGTCGACCCGTGAGGTCGCGTAGGAAGAGATGCGATGAGCGATAAAGAGCTTTATGAAATCGAGTACACGCTGGCCGGTGAGCACCATGTCGATCTGATTGAAAACCTCGACGTGCCGATCATCGAGGTTGTGCACGAGCTGGCGCTCAAGCACAACGTGGCCGTTGAAGATGACCCCTTCGATACCGGCGAAGACACCATCGGTCTGCCCCATGTGCTGGGCATTACCGATGTGTCGATTCACGCTGCGGAGGATCACGACAAAGCCTGACTGCCGGGTTCATCCGACAGACAGGTTTAACCGATCGCGGCCTTGCGCAGCGGTGTGGTCCAGCGTTCTGCCAGGATCACCCCGCCCAGCGTCAGGGCACCGCCGATAAAGTGATACGACGCCAGCTGCTCGCCCAGCGCGAGCGCGGCAACCAGCGCCGTCAGGATCGGCACCAGGTTGAAAAACAACGTGGTACGGCTGGGTCCGAGGATGGAAATCGCTTTCATCCACAGCAGCGGCGCGAGCATTGAAGTCGGAATGCACGCATAGAGCACCAACGGAATGTTGCTCGCATTCAATCCAGTCTTCGGTGAAATCACGAACAGTGGAAACAGCGCAATGATCGCCACCAGAATCTGCATATAGAGCAGCTGCAATGGCGGCATGCGCAACTGCCATTTCTTCAGCAGCGTGCTGTAGGTCGCGTAGGCCAGCGTTGCGACGAGCATCATCACGTCGCCGATGTTGATGCCATGGGCAACCAGCAAGCTCCAGCTCCCTTGTGACACCACCCATAAGACGCCGGCAAACGACACAATTGCACCGACCAGTGCGCCTGCAGTCAGCCGCGTGCCGAGGCTGGCGATCGACATGCCCAGCGTCATCACCGGCACCAGCGACAGAATGATGCCCATGTTGGTGGCCGTCGTGATATTCGCCGCGTAGTACGCCAGACTCTGATAAATCGCCATGCCCAGCACGCCCAGCACCACCACTTTGCCAATGATGGGTTTGATCTGCGCCCGGTTGCGCAGCACGGGGCCGAGCAGAAACGGCGTGAACAACACCCCCGCCAGCAACCACCGATAGAAGCCGATTTCAGCCGGGAAAATACGCCCTGCGGCGGCCTTGGTGATGACGTTGTTGCCCGCCCAGATCATGACGGTCAGCAGTGGATAAAGGTATTGCATGAGCGAACCGGCTGTTGAATGAGGCGCCATTATCGGCCTGTCAGTCCGCACGTCCAGCGCACGCTGTGCATTTGCAGAAATATGCAGCAACATTCTTTGACTACACTGCTTTGAAAGCCATGCAGGTGCCTGGCGCTTCCGGAGAAAACCGATGACGATGCTGCGTATTCCTCTGCTGGTGTTGGGCCTGCTGCTGAGCGCCCAGGGTTTTGCCGCCACCGCGCAACAAAACAAGATGACCACCTGCAACGCCGATGCCTCGGCCAAATCCCTGAAGGGCGACGAGCGCAAGGCGTTCATGAGCACCTGCCTGAAGGCCGCGCCTGCGCCTGCCGCCACCCAGCAGGAGAAGATGAAAACCTGCAACGCCACGGCCAGCACCCAGGCGCTCAAGGGCGATGCGCGCAAGGCATTCATGAGCGATTGTCTTAAAAAGAAATAATTTTCCGATCCGATTCCAGGCGCTGAAAAGCGGCGCCAGCCCCTGTACTTTCTGCGATTGCGGCCGATGATCTGGCCTGCAATCGCAGCCTCCTCACGCTTGAGCCTTCAAGGGCTTTCGCGTCGCTGGTTCTCCACTCAGAACGCTGGCAGACTGCCCATCCTTCACGCCGCTCGTTTTGAGGCTGTATGCCAACGTTTACGCCCCGTCAAGTCTATCTGGCCAGTTGCATTCTCGTGTTCGGCGGGTTGCTGCTGGTCCTGCCGCTCAACCTTCTGCCCAGTCTGCTGGCGGGTTTGCTGGTGTATGAGCTGGTCGACATGCTCACGCCGCAGCTGCAACGGCTGATTGCCGGCGAGCGCGCGCGGTGGCTGGCGGTGGCGTTGCTGGGCACTCTGGTGGTGACCGTGTTGGCGTTGCTGTTTGCCGGCGCGATCAGCTTTTTGCTGCACGAAGCGGAAAACCCCGGCGCGTCGCTGGATAAATTCATGATTCTGGTGGACCGCGCCCGCGGTCAGCTGCCGCCCTTCATCGACAACTACCTGCCGGCCAGCGCCACCGAGTTTCAGGTGTCGCTCAGTGCCTGGCTGACCAAGCACCTCGGCGAGCTGCAACTGCTCGGCAAGGGCGCGGCGCACATGTTCGTGACGCTGCTGATCGGCATGGTGCTGGGCGCGATCATCGCCTTGCAGCGCATCCCCGATGTCACCAAGCGTAAGCCATTGGCGGCGGCGCTGTTCGAGCGTCTGCACCTGCTGACCCAAGCCTTCCGCAATATCGTCTTCGCGCAAATCAAGATCTCGCTGCTGAACACGGCGTTCACCTCGATCTTCCTGGCGGTGATCCTGCCTCTTTGTGGCGTGCACCTGCCGCTGACCAAAACCCTGATCGTGCTGACCTTTCTGCTGGGCCTGCTTCCGGTGGTGGGCAACCTGATGTCCAACACGCTGATCTTTATCGTCGGCATGTCGTTGTCGATCTGGGTGGCGATGGCGGCGTTGGGGTACCTGATCGTGATCCACAAGGTCGAGTATTTCCTCAACGCACGGATCGTCGGCGGGCAGATCAGCGCCAAGTCGTGGGAATTGCTGCTGGCGATGCTGATCTTCGAAGCCGCCTTCGGCCTGCCGGGCGTGGTCGCAGGGCCGATTTATTACGCGTACCTGAAAAGCGAACTGCGCCGGGCGGAGTTGGTATAGCGACTGGTGCTCAAGATATCTGAACCCTTTTCACCGCTGCATGCGGTCAGTAGGACCGGCTTCAGCCGGGAAGGGGCCGGCTTGTGCACCATAAGATTTGCGGCGTGACACCCGACGTCTTCCCGGCTAAAGCCAGTCCTACATGTGCACGCGGTGTCTTAGTAGGACCGGCTTCAGCCGGGAAGGGGCCAGTGGGTGAGCCATAAGATTTGCGGCGTGACACCCGGCGTCTTCCCGGCTAAAGCCAGTCCTACAAGTGCATGCGGTCCCACTAAGAGCATGCGGTCCCACTGAGGGCAAGACCGCTGCGAATCAGCCGTAGCGTTTTTTCGCTTCGATCGCCAAACCGCTGCCGATGCTGCCGAAGATGTTGCCTTCGACGTGCCGGGCCTTGGGCAGCATGGCGGCGACGCTGTTGCGCAGGGCCGGGATGCCGCTGGAGCCGCCGGTGAAGAACACGGTGTCGACATCGGTCACGCCCACGCCTGCCTGATTCAACAGGTTCGTCACGCTACCGCGCACGCGTTCGAGCAGCGCATCGATGGACGATTCGAACAGCTGCCGCGTCAGGTCGACACTCAAGCCGGGTTCGACGCGGTCCATCGGCACCAGACGGCTGTCCGCTTCGGTCAGCTGGATCTTGGTCTCTTCCACTTCCATCGCCAACCAGTGACCGGCGCGTTGCTCGATCAGCTTGAACAGCCGATCGATGCCCTGGGTGTCTTCGATGTCATAGCGCATGCTGCCCAGCGCCAGTTGCGACTTTTGCGAATACACGGAGTTGATCGTGTGCCAGGTCGCCAGGTTCATGTGCGTGCTGGTCGGCATGTAGGCGCCGCTTTTCATCCGGCTGCCATAACCAAACAACGGCATCACGCCCTGCAGGCTCAGCTGCTTGTCGAAGTCGGTACCGCCGATGTGCACGCCGCCGGTGGCGAGGATGTCGCTGTGGCGGTCATCGATCAACCGACGCTCCGGGGTAAGACGCACCAGCGAGAAGTCCGACGTACCACCGCCGATGTCGACGATCAGCACCAGCTCTTCACGGTCCAGGGTCGACTCGTAGTCGAACGCCGCCGCAATCGGCTCGAACTGAAAGGAAACGTCCTTGAAGCCGATCTTGCGCGCCACGTCGGCCAAGGTGTCTTCGGCCTCTTGATCGGCGGCAGCGTCGTCATCGACGAAATGCACCGGACGGCCCAGCACCACTTGCTCGAAGGAATGACCGGCCGAGGCTTCGGCGCGTTTCTTGAGTTCGCCGATGAATAGCCCGAGCAGGTCCTTGAACGGCATCGCCGTACCGAGCACGCTGGTGTCGTGCTTGATCAGCTTGGAACCCAGCAGGCTCTTGAGCGAGCGCATCAGGCGGCCTTCGTAGCCCTCGAGGTATTCGTGAAGGGCGAGGCGACCGTAGACCGGGCGGCGCTCTTCGATATTGAAAAACACCACCGAAGGCAGCGTGATCTTGCCGTCCTCCAGCGCGATCAGCGTTTCCGCTCCGGGACGCAGCCAGCCGACCGTGGAGTTGGACGTGCCGAAATCGATGCCAAGGGCACGGGCCGGGGATGGAGTGCTCATCTGCTTTGCATACCAGTCAAAAAACGGCCGCGCAGTGTATGCGAGTGCGCGCCGGATGCGTAGCGCGAAACGTCGGTTTATCAGCCGCTGGGCATCTATTTCGCGCGCGTGTCTTGAACTGCGGCCCCGAGCCCCAATCTAGCAGGCAACTCTTTAATGCTTTTGGCCGGTCTGGACAGCGTTTCATTTCGCGCGACTGCGTGCCGATAACCTTGCAACGTTCAACGCTGCCAGCGTTCACATGTGAAACGCGGTGCGGACTGGGCTGGATATTCCAGAATTGGGTGACCGTCAGATGGACTTCAAAGACTATTACAAGATCCTTGGCGTAGAGCCGACGGCGGACGAAAAGACAATCAAGACCGCCTATCGCAAGCTCGCGCGCAAGTATCATCCCGACGTCAGCAAAGAGCCTGGCGCGGAAGACAAATTCAAAGAGGCTTCCGAAGCCTATGAAGCGCTGAGCGATCCGGAAAAGCGCGCCGAATACGACGAGATCCGTAAGTACGGTAGTCAGGGCCGGTTCCAGCCGCCGCCTGGCTGGCAGGGCCGTGGCGGCGCGGGCGCAGGGCCGGGTTTTGGCGGCGGCGGCTTCGAGGACGGAGATTTTTCCGACTTCTTCAGCTCTATCTTCGGCAATCGTGGTGGTCAGCAAGGCGGTCGGGCGCAGAGCCCGGGGCGTCGAGGGCAGGATGTGGAGATGGAACTGGCGGTGTTTCTGGAGGAGACGCTCTCCACCGAGTCCAAGCAGATCAGCTTCAAGGTGCCGCAGCACAGCGCCAACGGCCAGCGCATGGCGGACATCACCAAGACGCTGAACGTGAAGATCCCGGCGGGCGTCACCGATGGCGAGCGCATCCGCTTGAAAGGGCAGGGCGCTCCCGGCGTGGCCGGTGGCGAGAAGGGCGATCTCTATCTGATCATTCGTCTGGCGCCGCACCCGATGTTCGACGTCGAGGGCCACGACCTGATCATCACGGTGCCGATCGCGCCGTGGGAAGCGGCGCTGGGCACCAAGGTCGCCGTTCCGACACTGACCGGCAAGATCAATCTCACCATCCGTCCGGACAGTCAGAACGGCCAGCGGCTGCGGGTCAAAGGCAATGGTCTTTTGAACAAGCAAGGCCAGCGCGGCGATCTGTACGCACAACTGAAAATCGTCATGCCCAAATCCACCGATGAGGCTACCAAAGCGCTGTGGGAAAAGCTGGCCGAGCAGGCCGCGTTCGATCCGAGGGCTCAATGGAGTAACTGATCATGAGCAACACCCTGGTCATCGACATGCAGGAGTTCTGTCAGGTGGTCGACCTGCCGGCCGCCTTCGTCATCGAGATTGTCGAACATGGCATTCTCGAACCCCAGGGAAGGCAGCCGGACGAATGGCTGTTCGACAGCGCGGCGCTGTCGATTGCCAAACGCGCGGTCAAATTGCATTACGAATTGCAGCTGGAGTGGGACGGCGTCGCCCTGGCGCTGAACCTGCTCGACGAGCTTGAACACGTGAGGGCCGAAAACCGCATGCTCAGGCAGCGGTTGGGGCGGTTTCTCGACTGACAGGCTGGCCTGAAAGGCGGTGTGGGAGCGAGCTTGCTCGCGAAGAGGCCTTCTCATTCGTTACATCTTCGGCGGCAGGACTGCCGCCTTCGTGAGCAAGCTCACTCCCACAAGTGCTGCGTTTCTGCCAGATAGCGATCTTCCTGCTGACGACGTCATTGTGGGAGTGAGCGCCCCTGCAACAGCGCGGTGTTTGGCGGATTTCGCGCAGTCGCTTGCTAGCCTTTCTTCGGCAGCTCCACGGTAAACGTCGTACCGTCTCCGACGTTGGACACGACCGTGATGCCGCCGCCATGGGCGTTCACCACTTCTTTGACGATGAACAGTCCCAGGCCCAGGCTGGTGGACGGGTTGTGGATGCCGGCCTTTTCATTGGCCGAGCGCACCAGCGGGTCGAAGATGCTGCCGATGGCTTCTTCCGCAATCGGCTCGCCGTCGTTGTGCACCGAGAGGCTCACGTGGTTTTCGCTGCCGGTGAGCGTGACGGTGACCCGACGCGTCGCCGCGCCATGCTGCAAGGCGTTGCCAATCAGGTTTTGCAGCAATTGCGCGATGCGCGCCTGATCCCACTCGCCCCGGGTCTCACCGGTGCTGGTGAACACTGCGTTGCAATCGGGCTGCCCCGCCGTGGCCGCGTCAATGGCTTCACGGCAGGCGAGGGTCATCTCCATCGGCTTGCGTTCGACCGGCAACGTGACGCCGAGACGGCTTCGAACGAACTCCAGCAAATCGCTGATCATCGTTCCCATCAACAGACTGCTGCTCTTGATGCGCTTGATATACGCAAGATCGGCGTCCGTCAGCGCGGTTTTGCGCATCAGCACTTCGGACGACATGCCGATGGCCTGCAAGGGCGCGCGCAGGTCGTGGCCGAGAATGGCGAGAAAGATGTCACGGGAACGCGTCACGCGATCGGCGTAGGCGGCCGTCGACTCGGCCAGGGCTTCGTCGATGGCTTCGTTGAAGCGGATCATGTCAGTGAGATGACTGGCCTGCGGCTCCTTCTGGCTTTCTGCCCAAAAGCGCACGACCGTGGCCCGAAGGTGACGGAATTCGGAGGTCATCTGCACCAGATCAAACCCGACGATATGCCGCAGCTCGCCATGACTGGAGGCGGCCTGATCGAGTGTCGGGGTTTTGCCGATGTCTTCGCCCTGAGCCTTGGCGATGCGCTCGGCCTTGGTCTGGGCGGTGTTCATGTCACGCGCCGCCGCGAGAAGGATCGCCTCGGCGTGGTCGCGCAGCTCGACTGAACTCATCTGGGCGGCTGCGGGCGTCAGCGTGGCCGCAAACCGTTCCCACTCATCGACGATGCGATCCACATTCTGAACGATGAAGTCCGAAAGACGCATGGGGGACTACCTTGCTGGCGGGGCGCTGAATGAGAGCGCGCATAGTACCGCCATGTTGTTGCAGGAAGCATCACGCATTTGCGTGCGCTTCCTCTTAGTGTTGGCTTGCCGTCCAGTTGAAGCGCTGTCAGGCAGCCAAAACAAGCCATATAGGAGACCGGGGTCGCGCCCCACCGTGCTCACGAAGGCGGCATTTCAGCCACTGAAAGAGTGGGTGGATGCGCCGGCCCCTTCGCGAGCAAGCTCGCTCCCACAACAAAGTGAGTTCTGCGCTTAGAACAGAAAATACCGCTGCGCCATCGGCAAGACCTCGGCCGGCTCGCACCACAACAGCACGCCGTCGGCCTTGACCTGATACGTCTGCGGGTCCACGTCGATGTTCGGCAGGTAGTCGTTGTGGATGAGGTCGGCCTTGGTCACGCTGCGGCAGCCCTTCACCACGCCAATCTGTTTCTTCAGCCCCAGCTGCTCCGGAACGCCGGCATCAAAGGCCGCCTGGCTGATGAAGGTCAGGCTGCTGGCGTGGAGCGAGCTGCCGTAGCTGGCGAACATCGGGCGGTAGTGAACCGGCTGCGGGGTCGGGATCGAGGCGTTGGCGTCGCCCATCAGACTCGCGGCAATGGAGCCGCCCTTGAGGATGAGGGTCGGTTTCACGCCGAAGAAAGCCGGGCGCCAGAGCACCAGGTCCGCCCATTTGCCCACTTCCACCGAGCCCACCTCATGGCTGATGCCGTGGGTGATCGCCGGGTTGATGGTGTATTTGGCGATGTAGCGTTTGGCGCGGAAGTTGTCATTTCCCTCGCCGTCACCGGGTAATGGCCCGCGCTGGCGTTTCATTTTGTCGGCGGTCTGCCAGGTGCGCATGATCACTTCGCCGACGCGGCCCATGGCCTGGCTGTCGGAGCTGAGCATCGAGAATGCGCCCAGATCATGAAGAATGTCCTCGGCGGCAATGGTTTCGCGGCGGATGCGGCTCTCGGCGAACGCGACGTCTTCGGCGATGCTCGGGTCCAGGTGATGGCAGACCATCAGCATGTCCAGGTGCTCGTCGATGGTGTTGCGGGTGAACGGCCGGGTCGGGTTGGTCGAGCTCGGCAACACGTTAGGGAAGCCGCAGGCCTTGATGATGTCCGGTGCGTGACCGCCCCCGGCGCCTTCGGTGTGGTAGGTGTGAATGGTGCGGTTCTTGAACGCCGCCAGGGTGGTTTCGACGAAGCCGGATTCGTTCAGGGTGTCGGTGTGGATCGCCACCTGCACGTCGTACTGATCAGCGACGCTCAGGCAGTTGTCGATGGCTGCTGGCGTGGTGCCCCAGTCTTCGTGCAGCTTGAGGCCGATGGCGCCGGCCTTGACCTGCTCGATCAGCGGCTCGGGCAGGCTGACGTTGCCTTTGCCGGTGAAGCCGATGTTCATGGGGAACGCTTCGGCGGCCTGCAGCATGCGCATCATGTGCCACTTGCCGGGCGTGACCGTGGTCGCGTTGGTGCCCGTCGCCGGGCCGGTGCCGCCGCCGATCATGGTGGTGACGCCGCTCATCAGCGCTTCTTCGATCTGCTGCGGGCAGATGAAATGGATGTGGGTGTCGACGCCGCCGGCGGTGAGGATCATGCCTTCGCCTGCAATCACTTCGGTCGCCGCGCCGATGGCGATGGTCACGCCGGGCTGGATGTCCGGGTTGCCGGCCTTGCCGATGGCAGCGATGCGCCCGTCCTTGAGACCGACGTCGGCTTTGACGATGCCCCAGTGATCGACGATCAGTGCGTTGGTGATCAGCGTGTCGACGACTTCGGCAGCCACGCCCTGGCCCTGGCCCATGCCGTCACGAATGACCTTGCCACCGCCGAACTTCACTTCCTCGCCATAGACCGTGAAGTCCTGCTCGACCTCGATCCACAGCTCGGTGTCGGCCAGACGCACACGGTCGCCGACAGTGGGGCCGAACATGTCGGCGTAGGCTTGTCGGCTGATCTTCATACTTCGTTCCTCGAATCAAAGCGGCAAGCCTCAAGCGGCAAGCTGCGAGTAAAAGCGAATGTTGTGTACGCCGCGGACTGCTGTGCTTGGCGCTTGTAGCTTGGCGCTTGCAGCTTGACCTGGCTGGAAAGTGAACGCGTTTTACAGTTCACCCATAACTCTTCCGGCAAACCCGAAAACCCGCCTCAACCCGGCCAGGTCCACCAACTCCACTTCCCGCGCCTGCCCTGGCTCGAAGCGCACGGCGGTGCCGGCCGGGATGTTCAGGCGCATGCCCCGGCTGGCGGCGCGGTCGAAGGTCAGGGCGTCGTTGGTCTCGAAAAAATGAAAGTGCGAGCCGACCTGAATCGGTCGGTCGCCGCTATTGGCGACGCTGAGGGTGATGGTGCGGCGACCGGCGTTGAGCTCGATGTCGCCGGGCTGGATCTGGTACTCACCAGGAATCATGCGCTCTTCCTCGACAGTAACTTGTAGTAAATGGCCGTGGCCTTGTATTCGCCGTCAGGGTTGCAGGCGTAGTCCGGCAGCAGACCCGACAGCTCGTAACCCAGCGCGCGATAGAAATCTTCAGCATCGGAACCTGCCAGCGTGTCCAGAAACAACAGCCCGCGCTGATGCTGCTGCGCGGCCTGTTCCACGGCGGTCATCAATTGAGTTGCCAGCCCGCGCCGACGCGCCTGACTGAGCACCAGCAATTTCTGCACCTCGGCGCGGTTCAGGCCGTTGGCCTTCTGGCACAGCGCCAATTGCACCGTCGCCAGCACCTGGTCTTCTTCTGCCACCACCCACAGCAGCACGTTGCCCTGCCTGACCTCGGCTTTGACGCCGTCCCACCAGTCGGCAGCCTCCTCGGCGCCTAGATCCGCCATGAACCCGACCGACGCGCCGTCTTGCACGGCGTCGAGCAATAGCGCCACCAGCCCCGGGCGGTAGTGGGCAAAACTTTCTGGCGTGACGCGGCGTAAGTGGGCGGCATTCATGGACGAAATCCTTTCAGAATGAACATTCAGGCGACAGGCTTGATGCCGGGCGCTTGCGAGGGTGGAGCAGAGGCGCCTGGCGACAGGTCCAGCTGCATGAAGGTCAGGTCCAGCCAGCGGCCGAACTTGGTGCCGACCTGGGGCATCTGCCCGGTGGTGATGAAACCCTCGCGCGCGTGCAGGTGAATCGACGCCGCGTTTCCGCTTTCGATGGCCGCGACCATCATGTGCTTGTCGCAGGCGCCGGCGCGTTCGATCAGCGCTTTCATGAGCAGCGGACCCAGGCCGTTGCCCCGTTGATCGGCACGCACGTAAACCGAGTGCTCAACGGTGTGGCGAAAGCCTTCGAATGGCCGCCAGTCGCCGAACGACGAATAGCCCAGCACCTGATCGTCGGCGTCGACCGCCACCAGAATCGGGTACGCCTGGGCCTGGCGCGCGGCGAACCAGGCTTCGCGGTTGGCGAGATCCACCGGTTGCTCGTTCCAGATCGCCGTGGTGTTGAGCACGGCGTCGTTGTAGATGGCCAGCACGGCCGGCATGTCCGTCAGCAGTGCGTCACGAATCGAATAGGTCATGTTCGTTTCCACGGGTTCCTGTGTGGCTGTTTCAGTGGGCATCTCAGCGTCAATGCGCCGCTCAGGCAATCGGTTGATGCACGGTGACCAGCTTGGTGCCGTCCGGAAAGGTGGCCTCGACCTGGATTTCCGGGATCATTTCCGGGATGCCCTCCATCACCTGTTCACGGGTCAACAGAGTGGTCCCGTAGTGCATGAGGTCGGCGACGGTCTGGCCGTCCCGCGCACCTTCCAGCAGGGCGGCGGAGATGAAGGCCATCGCTTCCGGGTAGTTGAGCTTCACACCGCGTGCCAGCCGCCGCTCGGCCACCAGGCCTGCGGTGAAGATCAACATCTTGTCTTTTTCGCGTGGTGTCAGGTCCATGGGTTTTGTCCGTCTTAAATAACTGAATAAGTCAGCGCTGCAATGTATCTGTAGGAGTGAGCTTGCTCGCGATAGCGGTGTGTCGGAGACATGTCCCTATCTGATGAATCGCTATCGTCCGGATGCGGCCCAGACCAAGCTCACTCCTACAGCATGTCTATGCGTGCCCCGAGGGAGCGAGTCGGGCAACGCGTCCCATCAAGTGCTCCAGATCCGCGGCGCCACCGCTTCCCGGCCCAACAGGGAAGGGCGCAGCAGCTTCCATAATGCAATCAGCCAGGCCCGCGCATGCAGGGCTTCGTCTGCCAGGCAACGGGCGATGATCAGCCCGGGCAGCTGGCTCAGGTCGCCGCGCACGGGGGAATGTTCGGCCAGCTCGCGGCAGCGCTCCATCAACTCAGCGTCGATTTCCCCGGTCACGATCAGCGTCGCGAACACCGGTTTGCCACCGAGGCCGATCGGCGAATTCAGCAAGCCGTCATTGCCGACAATGCGCTGGCGCTCGTGCCACAACAGCTGGCCATCGCGCCGAATATCCAGATGTGCCTGAAAGTGGCCGTGATCGAAGCGCTCGCCACTGGCCGGCCGGCCCAGCGCAACCACATCCCAATAAAACAGCCGGGCGTCGCCTTCAAGGTCGATTCGCGTGGTCAGTTCAGCCTTGGCCTCGCTGAACACGATGCTCTCTTGCGGCAGCCATTCCAGCGTGCCCCCTGCAGCGACTTTGATGTCCAGTTGCTGATAGGCCGGACCCGCCGCGCGGTACCACTTCGCTGCGCCGGGACTGGTCAGTTGCGCCCAGGCGTTGGCGCCGACGCTGGCGCTGATGTCCAGCCGGTCGCCGCCGGCAATGCCGCCCGGCGGGTGAACGATGATGTGTTGGCAGACCTGCGGGCCTTCGGCGTACAGATGCTTTTGCACCCGCAACGGACCTTTATGGCGTCGCTGGGTCGGGCGCGTGCTGTCGCCGAAACGCCCATACGCCAGCTCCAGCTCGGCATGCCAGCTGGGGGTGAACAGGGCGGTGTGGGCAGGAAGATTCATAAGTCGATTATCGTGTTATCGAAGGACCGTACCTTAGCTGATCGGCGCATCAAATGGTGACCAGGCCCCGAACGCCTTCGGTCTCCATGTTTTCGCCGCGGCCCTGCTGGACGATCTCGCCGCGGGACATGACGATGTACTGATCCGCCAGCTCGGCGGCGAAATCATAGAACTGCTCGACCAGCAGGATCGCCATGTCGCCGCGCGCCGCGAGCTTTTTGATCACCGCGCCGATTTCCTTGATGACCGAGGGCTGAATGCCTTCGGTGGGTTCGTCAAGAATCAGCAGGCGAGGGCGACTGGCGAGGGCGCGACCGATCGCCAGTTGCTGTTGCTGACCGCCGGACAAGTCGCCGCCGCGCCGGTGCTTCATCTGCAGCAGCACCGGGAACAGCTCGTAGATGAACGCCGGGACTTCCTTGGCTTCCGAGCCGGGAAAGCGCGACAGGCCCATCAGCAGGTTTTCCTCAACGGTCAGTCGCCCGAAAATCTCCCGGCCCTGGGGCACGTAGGCGATCCCGGAATGTACGCGCTGGTGGGGTTTGAAACCGGTGATCGGCTTGCCTTCCCACTGCACCACGCCTTCTTTGGCGGGCAGCAGCCCCATCAGCACTTTCAACAGCGTGGTCTTGCCCACGCCGTTACGACCGAGCAGGCACGTGACCTCGCCGATTTTTACGTCAAACGACAAGCCTCGGAGGATGTGGCTGCCGCCGTAGTACTGGTGGAGCTTTTCGACTTGGAGCATGGCTGAATTCTCAAAATTCTGTGTAGGAGTGAGCTTGCTCGCGATTGCGGTGGATCAGTCACCGTTCATGTGTCAGATACACCGCAATCGCGAGCAAGCTCACTCCTACAAGGGGAGCGCATTACCGCCCCAGATACACCTCAATCACTCGTTCATCCGCCTGCACGTCTTCCAGCGATCCTTCCGCCAGCACGCTGCCCTGGTGCAGCACGGTGACGTGGTCGGCGATGGTGCCGACGAAGCCCATGTCGTGCTCGACCACCATCAGCGAGTGCTTACCGGCCAGGCTCTTGAACAGCTCGGCGGTGAATTCGGTTTCGGCGTCGGTCATGCCAGCGACGGGCTCATCGAGCAGCAGCAATTGCGGGTCCTGGACCAGCAACATGCCGATCTCCAGAAACTGTTTCTGGCCGTGGGACAACAGCCCGGCGGGGCGCGACATCGACGCGGTCAGGCGAATGGTTTCCAGCACCTCGTCGATGCGGTCGCGCTGTTCGCCGTTGAGCTTCGCCCGCAGGCTGGCCCATACCGATTTGTAGGTCTTCTGCGCCAGCTCCAGGTTTTCGAACACGCTCAGCGCTTCGAACACCGTGGGTTTTTGAAACTTGCGCCCGATCCCGGCCTGGGCGATCTGCACTTCGCTCATCTTGGTGAGATCAAGGGTTTCGCCGAACCAGGCCTTGCCGTGACTGGGGCGGGTCTTGCCGGTGATCACGTCCATCAGCGTGGTCTTGCCCGCACCGTTGGGGCCGATGATGCAGCGCAGCTCGCCGACGCGGATGTACAGATTCAGATCATTGAGAGCCTTGAACCCGTCGAAACTGACGCTGATGTCTTCCAGCGTCAGGATCGTGCCGTGCAGGGTGTTCAGCCCCTTGCCGGCAACCTGCCCGAGACCGATGGCGTCGCGGCTGGTACCGGCATCGCTGTTCGGGTCGAGCACCGGATCGAATGCGGGCGTCGGAGTGCTTTTCATTGCTCGCCCCTTTTCTTGATCAGGCCGATCACGCCTTTGGGCAGATACAGCGTCACCACGATGAACAGCGCGCCGAGGAAGAACAGCCAGTATTCAGGGAAGGCCACGGTGAACCAGCTCTTCATGCCGTTGACCACACCGGCGCCAAGCAGCGGGCCGATCAGCGTGCCGCGCCCGCCCAGGGCGACCCAGACTGCCGCCTCGATGGAGTTGGTCGGCGACATTTCGCTCGGGTTGATGATGCCGACTTGCGGCACATACAACGCCCCGGCCAAACCGCACAACACGGCGCTCAACACCCACACGAACAGCTTGAAGCCGCGCGGGTCGTAGCCGCAGAACATCAGGCGGTTCTCCGCATCGCGCACGGCGGTCAACACGCGGCCGAACTTGCTGCGCGCCAGACGCCAGCCGACAAACAGGCTGCCCGCCAGCAACGCCACTGTCAGCAGAAACAACACCGCGCGGGTGCCCTGGGAGGTGATGCTGAACCCCAGAATGCTGCGAAAGTTGGTGAAGCCGTTGTTGCCGCCAAAGCCGGTTTCGTTGCGGAAAAACAGCAGCATGCCGGCGAAGGTCAGGGCCTGGGTCATGATCGAGAAGTACACGCCCTTGATCCGCGAACGGAAGGCGAAGAAGCCGAACACCAGTGCCAGCAACCCCGGCGCCAGCACCACCAGGCACATGGCCCAGAGGAAATGCTGCGTGCCGACCCAGTACCACGGCAGTTCGGTCCACGACAGAAAGGTCATGAACGCCGGCAGGCTGTCACCCGACGCCTCGCGCATCAGGTACATGCCCATCGCGTAACCGCCGAGGGCGAAAAACAGCCCGTGGCCCAGGGACAACAGGCCGGCGTAACCCCAGACCAGATCCAGCGCCAGCGCGACGATCGCGTAGCAGAGGATCTTGCCCACCAGCGTCAGCGTGTAGGCCGACACCTGCAGGCCGTTGCTTTCAGGCAGCAGGGACAACAACGGCAGGGCGATCAGCAGGGCAAGAATCACCGCGCCGACCGCGACCGTGATTTTGGTGCCGGCGCGTTGCGCGGCAGTGACCATCAATGGCTGATTCATCAGTCGATCACCCGTCCTTTGAGTGCGAAGAGGCCTTGCGGACGTTTCTGAATGAACAGAATGATCAGCGCCAGGATCAGGATCTTGCCCAGCACCGCGCCGATCTGCGGTTCGAGGATCTTGTTGGCGATGCCTAGCCCGAAGGCCGCCGTGACGCTGCCGGCCAGCTGACCGACGCCGCCGAGCACGACCACGAGGAAGGAGTCGATGATGTAGCTCTGGCCCAGGTCAGGGCCGACGTTGCCGATCTGGCTCAGCGCCACGCCGCCCAGACCGGCGATGCCGGAGCCGAGCCCGAAGGCCATCATGTCGATGCGCCCGGTGGGTACGCCGCAGCAGGCGGCCATGTTGCGGTTCTGGGTGACGGCGCGCACGTTGAGGCCCAGGCGCGTTTTGTTCAGCAGCAGCCAGGTCAGCACGACGACAAACAGCGCGAACGCAATGATGACGATGCGGTTCCAGGGCAGCACGAGGTTGGGCAGCACTTGAATGCCGCCCGACAGCCATTCCGGGTTGGCCACTTCGACGTTCTGCGCGCCGAACACCACGCGAATCAGCTGAATCAGCATCAGGCTGATGCCCCATGTCGCCAGCAATGTTTCCAGCGGGCGACCGTACAAGTGGCGAATGACCGTACGCTCCAGCGCCATGCCGATGCACGCAGTCACGAAAAACGCGATCGGCAGCGCCACCAGCGGATAGAACTCAAGGGCGCCGGGGGCGTAGCGCTGAAACATCATCTGCACGACGTAGGTGGCGTAGGCGCCGAGCATCAGCATCTCGCCGTGGGCCATGTTGATCACACCGAGCAGGCCGAAAGTGATCGCCAGTCCCAGCGCCGCCAACAGCAGAATCGACCCCAGCGACAGGCCGGCGAAGGCTTGCCCGAGGATCTCGCCGAACATCAATTTGCGTTTGACCTGAGCCAGGCTGGTTTCGGCCGCCAGGCGCACGGTAGCGTCGGTTTCGACGTTGGGTTCGAGCAGGGTTTCGAGACGGGTGCGGGCCAGCGGATCACCGGTTTCACCGAGCAGACGCACGGCGGCGAGCCGCACGGTGGGGCTGATGTCGACCAGTTGCAGATTGGCCAGCGCCAGGGTCAGGGCGGCGTGAACGCTGTCGTCCTGTTCGCTCGCCACTTGCTGCACCAGCAAGGGCAACTGCGCCGGACGGGCGCTTTTTTGCAGGACCTGCGCGGCGGCCAGACGGACTTTCGGGTCGGCGGCTAAAAGCTGATGGCTGGCCAGCGCGGTATTGATCAGGCCGCGAAGGCGGTTGTTCAGGCTGATGGCTTGGGGCGCATCGGGGTTGGGTGCATCGGCCACCGCGGGGGCGTCCGGGTCGACGGCGATAAAGCTGTCGCCGTTCTGGATGAACGCCCGGTTGCTGCTGTCGGCAGCGACGCGGCCATCCTGCAGGGCAACCAGCAACTCGACGCGCGCCGGGTCAGGCCTGGCGGCCCAGCTTTCCAGCAATTGGGCGCGCTCGGAGGAGTCGGCCGCAACAAAGTCGCCGGCCTCGCTGGCGTGGGCGGCGAAGGGCAGCCACAGGCACAGCGCGAGAATAAGGTGATGGAAGTATCTGGGCATATCGAATCCTGAGAGCACCCGCATGACGTAACGTCAGACGAGGAACCTGTAGGAGTGAGCTTGCTCGCGATGGCGGTATACCAGCCGACATCATCGTCACAGGCAGATCGCGATCGCGAGCGAGCTCACTCCTACAGGGATAGGTTCAGCCGGAACATTTCAACCGACCGTTTACCCTGTTTTTTCCTTAGTTGCTCTTCACCGCGTAGTCAGGCTTTTTGTCGTTGCCCGGAATGAACGGGCTCCACGGCTGGGCGCGAATCGGTTCTTTGGTCTGCCAGACCACATTGAACTGACCGTCGGCCTTGATCTCGCCGATCATCACCGGCTTGTGCAGGTGGTGGTTGGTTTTGTCCATGGTCAGGGTGAAGCCCGACGGCGCGGCGAAGGTCTGGCCGGCCATGGCTTCGCGGACTTTATCCACGTCGGTGGACTTGGCTTTCTCCACCGCTTGCGCCCACATGTGGATACCCACGTACGTGGCTTCCATCGGGTCGTTGGTCACAGCCTTGTCGGCGTTCGGCAGGTTGTGCGCCTTGGCGTAGGCCTTCCAGTCGGCGACGAACTTGGTGTTGACCGGGTTCTTCACCGATTCGAAGTAGTTCCACGCGGCGAGGTTGCCCACCAGCGGCTTGGTGTCGACGCCGCGCAATTCTTCTTCGCCGACCGAGAACGCCACCACCGGTACGTCGGTGGCTTTCAGGCCCTGATTGCCCAGCTCTTTATAGAACGGCACGTTGGAGTCGCCGTTGACCGTGGAGATCACAGCGGTTTTGCCGCCTGCCGCGAACTTCTTGATGTTCGACACGATGGTCTGGTAATCGCTGTGACCGAACGGGGTGTAGACCTCTTCGATGTCCTTGTCCGCCACACCTTTGGAGTGCAGGAACGAGCGCAGAATCTTGTTGGTGGTGCGCGGGTAGACGTAGTCGGTGCCCAGCAGGAAGAAGCGCTTGGCCGAGCCGCCGTCTTCACTCATCAGGTATTCAACCGCAGGAATGGCCTGCTGGTTAGGCGCGGCGCCGGTGTAGAACACGTTCGGTGACATCTCTTCGCCTTCGTACTGCACCGGGTAGAACAGCAAGCCGTTCAGCTCTTCAAAGACCGGCAACACCGATTTGCGCGACACCGAAGTCCAGCAACCGAACACCACGGCGACCTTGTCCTGGGTCAACAACTGACGACCTTTCTCCGCAAACAACGGCCAGTTCGACGCCGGGTCGACCACCACAGGCTCAAGCATCTTGCCGTTGACGCCGCCCTTGGCGTTGATTTCATCGATGGTCATCAGCGCCATGTCCTTGAGCGAGGTCTCGGAGATGGCCATGGTGCCGGACAAAGAATGCAGAATGCCGACCTTGATGGTCTCGGCCGCCTGAGCGGTCCAGGTCAAACCCATCGCTGCGATCGATGCAGACAAAGTGAACGCTTTCAGCAAACTACGACGCTTCATTGGCTAGCTCCATTCTTTGATTTTTTTAGATGACGGCTGTTGGCGGTGCAGAGTTGAGTCTGCTTAGGCTTTAGCAAACGCTGGGCCAAGGCCGCGCGCGTCGCAAAATGGAATGAAAACGTCGCCAGCTTTGGGCGCCCCGCACCAATGTGGATCGGTGCGAGTCAGGTGGTGCGTCAGGTGCGCCCAACTGGTGCGATCCCTTTGGAGCCGCAAGGCTGGGTGGTCTGACGCGATTGGCGAGAAGGGCTACCTCACAAAAAGCTCACGCTCGCCGGTGAACAGATCGAATGTTTCGTACACCAGCCTGTCCGGCGCGGTGAAATAGGCGAACGTTTCTCCATTCACCTCTCTGAACGCCCTGAGTTGCAGGCGGGTGCCAGGCGGGATGGCGACGTGATCACCGAGAAAACCCGAGAACATGTTTTTCTTCGGAACCGACGGCGCGAAGATCAGAAACACCGGATGCGTATTGCTCGGCGCCGGGTCAGTCACGAAGCTGTCCAGGCTCCAGCGCACGGCATTGGTTCGGCTGATCGACGCCGATTGCACGCCCGCATCCACGAACACCGCACCGAGCTCGCGTCGCAATTGCTGCAGGCCCTCGTCTGTTACGTGCGCGGCGCGGAACGCATCGCCTTTCCATGAGCGCAGGCGGTGGAACTGGTTGAGGAATGCCTGCGTGCGGGGTGTTCGCGCGCCGCTTCTCAAGAGTCGGTTGATCTCGGCCGAGCCCCCTTCGATATAGTCGAGCAGTTCGGGGTAGAGCTCCGCTTTGGCGTGGTTCGCGAGGGCCAGGAAGCGCGGTTCATCAAGGGACGGTTCAGTGATGGAAATGCCTTCGATTGGAGTAGGCCATCCGTTGAGCAATCGGCTCAAGTCATGCCGGGCCTGTCGGTCGGCCTGTGGACTCAGGCGCACGACCGGTTGCGAGACCTTCTTCCAGCCCCCGGCGCTTGACCGGACGACATATTCATCCTCATGGATCAGTAGCGCTGGATCCCGAGAATAGGGGCGATACAGGCGAGATCGTCCGAACAGGTTGAAGCGTCGACCCACGTAACCCGTTTCAGAGCCGAAGGTGATTTCGGTGAATTTGTTCGGGTCCAGCCGCGTGACCATGCCCGACTCGGCAAAGAAGGGCGCACCAGCGGGTGACAGCATATAGCCGATTTGCACCTGCCCATGGCGTCCGGTGCGGCGGACCAGATGCGGGCGTTTTATCATCGCCAGTTGAGGCCCCTTCAGCGCTGCGGCGCTTGCTCGACCAATCCCGGCAGTCAGCAAATAACCGGCCGCGTCCGTAAACTCTTGGGCTGCACCCTCCCAGTCGTCTTCATCCACTTTTTGAAAGCCGCTCCAGGCGTTGTAAAGGCCCAGCCCCAGTGCGAGCGGAACCATGACCGGCGGGGGCAACAGCAGCAGTGCGATGCTCACGACCATGTCGAATACCTGCTTTCGGGAATTGCCACCACCAGGCTGGACCAACAGGGATTTCGCTTCTTCTTTCAGTTGGCGGATCCTGATCCTGAAATGCTCGTCAAACAGGTCGCCGGTCTGCGTCACGAAGACCACTGGCTTTATCAAATGGGACGGGGCGGGAAATGGACCTGGCAGCGACGTCAACGCGTCTGGAAAGCGCCAGTGCTTGAGCCACTCCTCATAATCGAGCATCACCCGGGCCAGGCGCCTGTCGGCCAATGGCATCAACCTCGCCACGTAGGATTTGTACACGTCTTGTTCCAGAAACGCCTGGGTGAGATGGAACATGCTGTCAAAGGTGCGGAACACCACGTTATCCGGCGCGTTAAGCGTGCAAAGGGTCAGAGGCCCCCTGTCGAATTTGCCGACCGGGGCAATCAGCATGATGTCCGGGATTTTTACCCCGCTGATCTGCAGTAATCGCACCTCGATCCTGACCCCGTCCACCCCCTGACGCCGCTGTGAATCGGGACCGTCCAGTACCGCTTTGATCCAGGCCAGCCGGTTTTCAGGAAAGCCGTTCAGCTCACTCTCGATATACGCCATGCCCAGGCGCGCCAACAGCAACTCGCGGTGCTGATGCTTCAACTGGTCAGCGAAATCAGAGTGGTCAAAGTGTTCGGCAAGGTAGTCATCCAGTCGCTTTGGCATGTCGATTCGCGCCAGCAACTCGCGCGTGAATTCTGCGGAGAGCCCCGGTATTTCTGCACCGTGCCCGTCTGCAGCCCGCAACTCGCTGGCATCCTGAGCGGTCACCCGCAGTGCGTTGTCGTGGGCCAGTGCGTGCAGTGAGAAGGTCTGCGAGTGAGTCTCGGTTTCCATCACGGTGATAGGGTAAAAGCGTACCGGGATGGGCTGGTGGAACATCGCCGTTACCAGAATCTGTCGGGGCGACAGTTGAATGTTTTTCTCTGCCAGTGCGGCGCTGACCGTCGCATCGGCGTAAGCCCTCAGGACGTGCAGGCTGTCAGCTTGTGGTGTGTTGAAGTGATCAAGGCTGATGCGCCGGATTGCGCGGATCGCCTGCGCGTACACCGTCGCGTGTCGCGCCCATTCGACGTGCTGATCTTCATTCATCCGTTGCCACCACTCAGGCATCTGCTCGCGCACCACATCGCAATCCAGCAGGCGCTCGATGCGGTGGTTATCGAACAGCTGTTCCGAGGCCATCAGCTCGAAAATCAGCCGCTGGAATGAGGGTTGATCCAGCCTGAGGGACTGAGCGATTTTCACCGCGTGATCAAAGTCGGCCTTCTGTTTGATGATCTGCAATGTCAGCAGCAGGCTCATGAAATTGTTGCCCAGCCTCTGCAAGCTCCAGCGCAGAGCGGGCTGCGCGTTTTCAACGCCGGGAAGCGCCAGTGCCACCACGTCATCGAGCGTGAGATGGCTCAGCAGCCGACCGCGTTGAGTGTCCTCGGCAAGGCGTCGGGTGAGAGTCTCGGTGAGCTGATGCAGTGAATCGAATCGCTCCAGACTGTCGGCGGGGGTGTACAGAATGACCTCGCCCAGTGACGCGTCGTCGGTTGCCGGAACCTGATCGCTGCGTTGTTCGGTGATCACAAACGTGCCGGTCAGAGGAAACAGCGGACCGTCGCTCCTACCCAGCGACAAGCTGAACACATCGTATTTCTGCAACGGCTCGGGCGAGGTGTCGACGCCGTAATCCAGCGTGTCGTTAAGCATGCCGTGCAGATGCGGCTGAAACTGGCCGCGCTCGACACGCATCTGGCCTTCCAGCCTGAGCAGTTGAACCCGGTCGGCGAGAAAGTCATCGCGCCGGGTTTTGCCGGAAGGCTGAATCTCTGCCCAGTGATCCGAGAGCCGTTGCTTGTACCGCTCGGCCAGCGTTTGTGCGACGGAGGTGTACAAAGCGGCCAGCGCGTCGCGGTCCAGTCCGCCAAGGGAGGGCGTGTCAGACGAAGGAAACTCTGTGGCGTAGAGCCCGGCAGACTCGACGTTCTGCCATTCAAAGAGCCCGGTGAAATGGGCAACCAGGCTGGCAAGCAGCGGGTAACTGCTGATGGTCGCCGTTGCGGCAGGTTGCGGGTTTCGCTCTCGGCAGACGAGCCGCGCACTGGCGCAGTCAACCACAAGACCGGGATGGGTCAGGCGAAGGCATTCGGCAAACGTCTGTTCAAGGGCCTGGGTGAAATCGGGCAGCTCGTAGCGTGTCAGCGCGGGGCTGTCAGCGATGGGTGTGGAGGTAGACGTAGTTGAGGGAGTGACGGTTGTGGGATTCATGGTGCCTGTTCATTGCATGGGGGATGATTCGCAGAACCGTTGGGTTCGGCAACTCATTGCATGGAGTCAGGGCTTGGGGCGTGCGTCTGTAGGCACTCTCTGGCCTGAGCGCGAAGGGAAAGCGACCAGGCAAGTAGGATTTTTCGGGGGAGAAAGGCAGCGCTCAGTGAGCAGATAAAACAGGTGCGGAGCCTGAAACCCGAAATGAGGAGGAATTCATCACTAAACCACCCAAAAGAGGTTCCAGGCCCCGCGAGACGCAATCTAAGCTGTTGTCGCCATTTTGGCAAAGCGCGAACGCACTATTCGATCGAGCAGCCACACCGCCAGCATCGAAACGCCCACCAGTGGGAAGGCCACGCCCAGCACGATCATCACCGCCGTCGCAGTTTTCCAGCGCGGCAAGTCATGGCGCAAAGGCGGAACGCCAAAGCCGTTCTGCGGGCGACGCTTCCACCAGATCACGATTCCGCTCACCGAACTCAGCAGCACCATCAGGCAGATGAACAGAATCAGCAGCTGGTTCACCCAGCCGTACATCTTGCCTTCGTGCAGCATCACGCCCAGTTCAGTGGCCTTCGACACCGTGCTGTAATCGCTGTAACGCACATCCGCCAGCACCTTGCCGCTGTACTGATCGACGTGCAGCGTGGCGTCATTTCGCGGGTCGTCGGCGAATACGGAAACGGTGAATACGCCGTCAGCCGTTTTCGGTTGGGTGATGCTGTAGCCCGGCTCGATATGGTGCGCCTTGGCAATGTCCACCACTTGCTGAAGGGAGATGCCCGGCGCTGCGGGAGCGCTGGACATGTGCATGTGATTCATGTGCTCGGCGTGATCCCCGGACGACACCGGCATCGGCGTGTTTTCCATGGCCCACGGCACGGTTTGCACGCTCGCGCTGTTCAAGGCGCCCGCTTGCTTATCCGACTTGGGTACGTCATTCCACATGGCCGCCGGAAAAGTGTTCCACACGTCGGCGTAGACCTTTCCCCACATGCCGGTCCAGGTCATGCCGCTCAGGAGCATGAACAGCAGCGCCACCGAACCCCAGAATCCGGTCACCGCGTGCAGGTCGCGCCAGAGAATGCGACCACGGGCTGTGAGGCGAGGCCAGAGCACGCCGGCCGGTGATCGCCCTCGCGGCCACCACAGATACACACCTGAAACCACCAGCACGATGCCCCAGCCAGCCGCCAGTTCCACCAGCCGATCACCGACGGTGCCAATCATCAGTTCGCCGTGCAGTTCGCGCGCGATGGCTTGCAGGTTTTGCTTGGCGTCCTGGGTACCGAGCACCGTGCCGCTGTACGGATCGATGAACACGTTCACGTCGCGGCCGTCATTTTTGACCACGAACTGCGCGCTGCCCTCGGCGTTCAGCGGCGGCAGGTACTTGCTCACTTGCGCCTGTGGATAAGCGGTCAGCACGCGGTTTTGCAGGTCATCGGCACTGAGTGAGTGGTGCGCGGGTTGGACTGTCAGCAGGTCGCTGTACATCAGCGCGTCGAGCTGAGGCTTGAACAGGTAAATGATCCCGGTGACCGCCAGCAGGATCATGAACGGCGCGACGAACAGGCCGGCATAGAAATGCCATCGCCACGCCAGGTTGTAGAAAGACACATTCGGTTTGGACATGGTGCAACGCTCCCGTCAGGGAAAACACGGCGCAACCCGCTGGCGGCCGGGAAGCCGTCAGCGGGTACGAATCAATTTGTGGTGTTCAGGCGACTGACGAGAGGGGTGGCGCGCGACTGCGAGCGTTGGGGAAGACGTTGCGTTGAGCGTGACCGTGTTGCGTGGCCTCGTTGTAGAAGTCCCCGGGCTTAGGCGGGATCGGCGCCAATACGGCCACGGTTTTGGTCAGCGCCGGGCAACTGAACAGCAGCGTGCAATAGCCGCACTTGGCCCAGATGACGTGATCGACGCCGGCGCTTTGCTCGGCCTTGGCGTGACTACTGTGTTCGCCTGCGCCCATGTCCATCGACACCGACATGTCCATTCCGCCATGCATCGACATGGACGTCGGCGCAGGCATCGCCATGCCGCTGTGATGCTCCATCGGCATGGATTGCGAGATCAGCGGACCGATGAAGATCATCAGCATGGCGAACAGGCTCAGCCAGGCGCCCTGCGGATGACGAGGGGCGGTGGCGGATCTGGCGCGGGTCGCGGGCAGGCGGTTCAAGTGGAGTGGTGTCGGTATTCAGCGGGTCAGTGGGCGTGGGCCGGAGCGGCAGCAACCGGTGGTTGTTTCAGTACCACGACGTCAACGGTCAGGTCGCCCGCTTTTTGAAAGTGCAGGGTCAGCGGGAAGGTCTGGCCGTCGATGAGTCGAGTGCGGTCTTTCAGATCCAGCAGCATGACGTGATAGGCCATGGGGGCGAATGTCACGGTGCCACCGGCAGGGATATTCACCGTCTCGACGTGCTGCATCTTCATCAGGCCGTCCTGGCTGACGTGCTGATGCAACTGGGCGGCACCGGCGATGGGGCTGTCGACCGCTTCCAGTCTGTCAGCGTCAGGACCGTTGTTGGTGATCACAAAATAGGCCGCGACGGTGGGCGCGTTGGGCGGCAGCGCCATGGACCATGGCTGCGCGACGGTCAGTTGCCCCTTGGTGTAATCCTGGGCTTCAACGAAACCGGCTGGCAGCGCGAGGGCGATCAGCAGGAGGATTTTGTTCAGCATCTACGCAGGTCTCCGGTTCATTCAGGTACGCGACGGCACGATCGGGACATCAGACCTTGGGCGATGCGTGAGGATTACGGTCAGGCCAGTGCTGACGTGGTGCCGCGCGCAGCACCAGCACCGCGACAGGGAAACGCACCGGCTCGACCAGGGCGAACAGTCCGAAACCGATGCGGGTCGGCACTGCAACCAGTGGCGTGGCGTGTGTGCAGCAGGCGCAGTGCTGCATGAAGGCGATGTCGGGGTGATAGGGTGATTGTCTGTCGATGACTTCAACGGGCGTCATGGCCAGTCGTGACGCGGCGCCAGTGCAGGCGCTTCCCCAAACCAGCCGCTCACCCTCGGGGCGCGGCATGGTCGGTGTCATTGGCATTGCCAGCACGCCGAACAGCAACGCGAAACAGGCCACCCAGGCAAAGGCCCGGCGCCGCTTCTGCGTGATGATTTGATCTTGTTGTTTTTTCATGTCGGCCATTTAGCCTGATCGGCCGCCAGATGTAAAAAGCCCGCCCGCGACGTTATGTCGCGCGGCGGGTTTGGTTCAGTCAGGGTTCAGCAGGGGGTCAGGCGGTGGAGGCGTGGAGTTTTAGGCCAAGGGCTTTGATGACTTTCATGATGGTGGCGAATTCGGGGTTGCCGTTTGTGCTCAGCGCTTTGTACAGGCTCTCTCTACCCAGCCCAGTATCACGTGCGATCTGAGACATGCCATAAGCCCGCGCGGTGTTGCCCAGAGCTTTGCGTATGAGCACACCATCGCCATGGTCTTCTTCAAGGCACGCGTCCAGATAGCCTGCCA
Organism: Pseudomonas sp. Ps21-P2; assembly: GCF_039672565.1. NCBI lineage: Bacteria > Pseudomonadati > Pseudomonadota > Gammaproteobacteria > Pseudomonadales > Pseudomonadaceae > Pseudomonas > Pseudomonas sp. Ps21-P2. Next base: position 262,269 of record NZ_JBDFPL010000002.1, on the reverse strand, counting down.
TGTCTTCGGGTGTTTCCAGATATTCCGCTGCGTCGAACGGTTTGAATTCTTCTTTCATCATTGTTCCCTCGCCGTGAAGCGTTCCGCACAAAACACAAGGGAAGGTATCCCGGAGGATACATTTCCGATGTCAGGCGAGTCAGACGGTGGAAGTCAGACCGATCCGCAAACCCGGACGATGTTCACGGCATCTTTGGCATGCGTCAGCCAACGTCCCGCAACGCATCCAGCACCTCGCCCACACTCCAGAACGCCCGATCCACCTCCGGCAACACCGGCCGCTTCAACACCAACACCGGCATCCCGCGTTCCCGCGCCACTTCCAGCTTCGGCTCGGTCGCGGTGCTGCCGCTGTTCTTGCTGATGAGGACGTCGATGTTGCGAGTCTCGAACAGCTCGCGCTCGTCCTCCAGGCGGAAAGGCCCGCGGGCGCCGATCACTTCACAGCGTTCGTTTCCGGCGTAGATGTCCAGGGCGCGCAGCGTCCAGAACTGATGGGCTGGAATCTCGTGCAGATGCTGCAAAGGCTCGCGGCCCAGGGTGAACAGGGGGCGTTGAAAGGGGGCGAGGGCGGCGATCAGTTCTGCCCAGTCCGCGACTTCGCGCCAGTCATCGTCTGGCCCCGGCTGCCACGCGGGTCGACGCAACGCCCAGCAGGGGACACCGGTCAGCTTTGCCGCCATGACAGCGTTCTGGCTCATCTGCGCAGCGTAAGGGTGCGTTGCGTCCAGGATCAGATCGATGCCAGTTTGCTGTACGAAGTTTGCCAAACCTTCAGCGCCGCCGAACCCGCCCACACGCACTTCACAGCGCAAGTCGGTGGGCACGCGACCCACGCCCGCCAGGCTGTAAATATGTTGAGGCCCCAGCGTGCGGGCGATCGCGAGCGCGTCGGTCACGCCGCCGAGCAACAGCACGCGTTTGATGGCTGCCTTTTTCAAACGAAGCCCCCCGCGTGCCCGACGATCCCGCCCTGTCGGTCGATGGCAAAAACCTCGACCTGAACCTGCGCCGGCACCACGCTGCGGGCGAAATTCAGCGCGTGCTGACACACCGCATCACCCAGCGCGATGCCGAAGGCGGAGGCCATGGCCAGCGCTTGCTGACTGGTGTTGGCCTCGCGAATGTTCTGTTGCAGCTCGGCATCGGCGCCCACCTCGGCAGCCCATCGCGCAAGCTGATGCAGATCGATGCTGGAGTGCCGGCTGTGAAGGTCCATGTGGCCTGCCGCCAGTTTGCTGATCTTGCCGAAGCCGCCGCAGACACTGAGCCGCTCCACCGGAGTTTTGCGCAGATGCTTGAGGACGGCGCCAACAAAGTCGCCCATCTCAATGAGCGCGATGTCGGGGATCTGATACACCCGACGCATCGTGTCTTCGCTGGCGTTGCCGGTGCAAGCGGCGATGTGCTGATAACCGTTGGTGCGCGCAACGTCGATGCCTTGGTGGATCGACGCGATGTACGCCGCGCAGGAAAAGGGCCGGACGATGCCGCTGGTGCCCAGAATCGACAGCCCGCCAAGAATCCCCAGTCGCGGGTTCATGGTTTTCAACGCCAGTTCGCTGCCGTTTTCGACGCAGACCGTCACTTCAAACCCGCCGCCATAGCCGACCTCATGGGCCAGTTGCGTGAGGTGTTCGGCCATCATCCTGCGCGGCACCGGATTAATCGCCGGCTCGCCGACTCCCAGCACCAGGCCCGGGCGGGTAACGGTGCCGACCCCTTCGCCCGCGACAAAACGCACGCCCGGCTCAGGGATCAGCCTGACCTGAGCAGACACCAGCGCGCCATGGGTCACGTCCGGATCGTCCCCGGCATCCTTGAGCGTGCCGGCCTCGGCGCCGCCCGCAATCAGGCGGCAGAATTCCAGGCGCATCTGCACGCACTTGCCTTTGGGCAGCGTGATTTCGATCGCATCGTTGGTTTCGCCGGCCAGCAACAGGCGCGCAGCAGCGAGGGACGTCGCCGTGGCGCAACTGCCGGTGGTCAAGCCGCTGCGCAATGGCGCGGGTTGTTCGGCTGTTTCGTCGCGCATCAGGGTTTGATCGCTTCGAGCAGGGTGATCGGCAGCGCCTGACGCCAGGTGTCGAACTCGCCCAGCGGCTTGGCGTGGGCCAGATGAATGCGGGTCAGTTCACCGCCGTATTGCTCGCGCCAGCTCACCAGCATCGCCTCGCTTTGCAGCGTGACGGCATTGGCCACCAGTCGACCGCCCGAGCGCAGGTTTTGCCAGCACGCGTGCAACACACCTTCGCGCGTCACGCCGCCGCCGATAAAGATGGCGTCCGGTTGCTCAAGGCCTTCAAGGGCATCGGGCGCACGTCCACGAATCAGCTGCAGGCCAGGCACGCCCAGCGTATCCCGGTTGAATTCGATCAAGTGTTGCCGTCCCTCGTCAGCCTCGACAGCGATGGCGCGGCAGGTCGGGTGCGCGCGCATCCACTCGATGCCGATGGAACCGCAGCCTGCGCCCACGTCCCACAGCAATTCACCGGGAACGGGGGCGAGGCGGGCCAGGGTAATCGCGCGCACGTCGCGCTTGGTGAGCTGGCCGTCATGCCGAAACGCTTCGTCCGGCAGACCGCCCAGCGGCGAGAGGCGCAGTGCATCAGGCTGTGCGCGGCACTCGATGGCGACCAGATTCAGCGCCGCGATGTCGGTGGCGTTCCACTCACCCGCAGTGCCCTCGATCTGTCGCTCGGCGCTGCCGCCCAAGTGTTCGAGGACGATCATGGGACTCGGACCAAAACCGCGTTCCTTGAGCTGCGCCGCGATGGCCGCGGGGCTCGAACCGTCGTTGCTCAGCACCAGCAGGCGCAGCCCATGCTGCAAGTGGGCGTTCAGCGCGGCGATCGGGCGGGCGACCACCGACAGCGTCACCACGTCCTGCAACGCCCAACCCAGGCGCGCCGCTGCCAGGGAATAAGACGACGGCGCGGGAATTACCCGCATTTCATCGAAGGGGACGAGTTTGGACAGGCTTGCGCCGACGCCGAACAACATGGGATCGCCGCTGGCCAGCACGCAGACCGGGGCGCCGTGTTGTTCCAGCACCGGGCTCAGGGAAAACGGGCTCGGCCACTGGCGCTGCTCCGCCTGTATGCACGGAGGCAACAAGGCAAGCTGCCGCGCGCCGCCGAACACCTGCCTCGCCTGCAACAGCGCGTGCCGAGCGTTTCGGCCCAGGCCTTTATAGCCGTCCTCACCGATTCCCACGACTGTCAGCCACGGCGACATGAATTGCCCTCAACCCGATTGCGTGCAACAGGCCCGCCTGCTCGGCCTGTAAAAGTGGCCGGCATGATACCGCGCCGACGGGCCCGGTTCGTACGGGTTTGTGAATCCGACAGAGCGTCTTTTCATGGCAACGGCCAAAGCAGGCATAATACGGCCCCTGTAACTTTTCGTTTCTCTACGCGTCCGCCCGTTCGCACCAGGTGATCCTTTGACCGAGCCGTTGTCTGCTCGCCCATCCGCTACGCCCATTCGCCCCTCGGCCTGCCCGGGGTTGCTGCGTATCGTCCCGGCGCTGGATGGCGGCATCTGCCGGATCAAGCTGCCGGGCGGGGTGCTTTCAGCGGAACAGGCGATGGTCGTGGCAAGTGCCGCCGAGGGGTTCGCGAGTGGCGTGATCGAGGCGACCAATCGCGGCAATCTGCAGATTCGCGGCATCGGCGCCGACCACGACGGGCTGATTGCCAGCCTGCTCGATGCCGGTCTGGGGCCGAGCAATCCCGCCAGTGACGACGTGCGCAACCTGATGCTCAGCCCGACCGCAGGCATCGACCCGCAGCAGCTGCTCGACGTGCGTCCGCTGGCCGGGCAGATTCTGCATTCCCTTGAGCACCACCCGCGTTTCCATGAGCTGTCGCCCAAGTTCGCGCTGTCGCTGGACGGCGGCGAGGGGTTGGCGATGCTCGAGCATCCCCATGACCTCTGGCTGTCCCCGTTGCAGGTCGATGGCCAGACGCTGCTGGGATTTGGATTCGCGGGTTGCCCGGCCACCGATTCGCCGGTGGCGGCGGTGGCACCGGAAGCCGCGCATGCATTGGTGGTCGCGGTGCTGGAAACCTTTCTGAATCTCGCTCGCCCCGAACATGCCCGCATGCGTGATCTGCTGAAAGAAGTGCCCGTTGCGCGACTCATCGAACACGTCGCCGCGCGTTTGCCGCAGCGACTGGTGATTGATCAAAAAGTAACCGATTGGCGGCGTTCGCCTGCCCGGTCTTTCGCGCACATCGGCACGTATTCCCAGGCAACAGCCGGCATCATGGCCGTGGGCGCAGGCGTGCCGTTGGGGCGTCTGCGGCCGTCCATGTTGCGCGAAGCCGCCCGACTGGCGATCGCGTTCGGCGACGGTCAGTTGTGCATGACGCCATGGCAAAGCCTGATGCTGCGCAATGTCCCGGCAGGCCATTCGGTGACCGTGATGGAAGGCTTGAGCCAAGCGGGTTTGCTCGTCGATGCCGCTCAGTCGCTGTCGAAAATCGTCGCCTGCACCGGCTCCGCTGCCTGCGCGAAAGGGCTGGCGGACACCAAGGCCGATGCCCTGCATCTGGCCGCACTGCTGCAAGAAAACGCCATCAGCCGCGCAGTGCATCTGTCCGGCTGCGCGCGTTCATGCGCCGCTGCGCACGTGATGCCGGTGACCTTGCTGGCAGCGTCGCCCGGTCGGTACGACCTTTATTTTCGTCATGCAGGAGTGTCCGGATTCGGCGATCTGCATGCACGTGACCTCACTATTGAAGCAGTCGGCGCGTTGTTGACCGCCGACTCACGGAGCAACACCGATGATTGATTACATCCGCGACGGCCAGGAGATCTACCGTAACTCCTTCGCGATCATTCGTGCCGAAGCCCGGCTCGATTCCATCCCGGCCGACCTGGAAAAACTCGCCGTTCGGGTGATTCACGCTTGTGGCATGGTCGATGCGGTCGAGGGCCTGCGCTTCTCCCCCGGTGCGGGCACGGCCGGCCGCCGCGCGCTGGCGGCCGGGGCGCCGATTCTGTGTGACGCGCACATGGTCGCCGAGGGGGTCACACGCACGCGCCTGCCCGCCAACAATCAAGTGATCTGCACCCTGAAAAACGAACGCGTGCCCGAGATGGCCCGTGAGTTGGGGAACACCCGCTCGGCGGCGGCGCTGGAGCTGTGGCGGCCGCACCTGGAAGGGGCGGTCGTGGTGATCGGCAACGCGCCGACTGCGCTCTTCTATCTGCTGGAAATGCTTGATGCCGGCGCGCCCAAGCCTGCGCTGATCCTGGGCTTCCCGGTAGGTTTCGTCGGCGCCGCTGAATCCAAGGACATGCTCGCCGCCGACAGTCGCGGCGTGCCCTACGTGATCATGCAGGGTCGTCGTGGTGGCAGCGCCATGGCCGCCGCGGCAGTCAACTCACTCGCCACGGAGATCGAATGATGGCACCACGGGGTCGTCTGATTGGCCTGGGCGTGGGGCCGGGTGATCCGGAACTCATCACCGTCAAGGCGCTGCGCCTGCTGCGCGAATCGCCCGTGGTCGCGTACTTCGTCGCCAAGGGCAAGAAGGGCAATGCGTTCGGCATCATCGAAGGCCATTTGCAGCAGGCCCAGACGCTGATGCCGCTGGTGTACCCGGTGACCACCGAGGCGTTGCCCGTTCACATGTCTTACGAGCAAGTGATCAGCGATTTCTACGACCGCTGCAGCGCTGATCTGGCGGCGCATCTGGACGCTGGACGCGACGTGGCGGTGATCTGCGAAGGCGACCCGATGTTCTACGGGTCCTACATGTACCTGCACGATCGTCTGGCCGATCACTACGACGCCGAAGTCATCCCGGGCGTCTGTTCGATGCTCGGCGGTGCGTCGGTGCTGGGTGCGCCGCTGGTGTACCGCAATCAGAGCCTTTCAGTGCTGTCCGGCGTGTTGTCCGCCGAGGAACTCAAACGCAAGCTTGAGGACGCCGACGCTGCGGTGATCATGAAACTGGGGCGCAATCTGCCGAAAGTGCGCCAGGTGCTGGTTGAAACCGGGCTGGCCGAGCGCGCGCTGTACGTCGAGCGCGCGACCATGGCCAATCAGAAGATCGTGCCGCTGGCCGAGGTCGACCCGATGTCATCGCCGTATTTCTCGCTGATCATTGTCCCCGGTGAACGGTGGCAGGGCTGATGAGCACAACCCCTCTCAACGCCCCGGCCATTGTCATTCTGGGCAAAGGCGCGCTGGCGACGGCGCGACGCATTCAGCAGCTGTACCCCCAAGCGCTGATTTATGGGCTGGCCGGACGTGTCGAAGACGTCGACCGCCGCTATTCGGAATTTGGCGCGACGCTGCGCCAGCTGTATCAGCAAGACACGCCGATCATCGCGCTGTGCGCGGCGGGTATCGTCATCCGCACGCTGGCGCCGGTGTTACTGGAGAAGGGCGTCGAGCCGCCGGTGCTGGCCGTCGCCGAAGATGGCAGCGCAGTGGTGCCGCTGCTTGGCGGACTGGGCGGCGTCAATGTCATGGCCCGGGAAATCGCCGCCTCGCTGAACACCGCAGCCGCCATCACCACCAGCGGCGAACTGCGCTTCGGCACCTGTCTGCTTAATCCTCCCGCCGGCTATGCGTTGGGCGATCTTGAGCTGGGCAAGCGCTTCGTCAGCGATTTGCTGTCGGGGGAAAGCGTGCGCGTCGAGGGCGCGGCGCCGTGGCTGGCTCAGGCACAGTTGCCTGAAGATGACCAGGCGCAGTTGGCTATTCACGTCGGTTACGCCGAGCGCGAGCCCAGCGACCACGAACTGTTGATCTACCCGCGCAACGTGCTGGTGGCGGTGAGCGGTGATCTGGCAGATCCCGCCGATACCGTGAAAGCCGCGCTGCATGATTCGCGCATCGCCGTGCAGGCGCTGGGCTGTTTACTGGCCAGCAAAGCCGAGATGGCCAATCCGGCGCTGCACGCGGCTGCCGACGCACTGGGCGTACCGTTGCGTTTTACCTCCGCCGGTACGCCCGCCGACATGACCCGGCAGGTCCTGCCGCAATTGTTGCCACCGTTGACCCCGGCGGCGGGCATCGCCATTGCCGTGGCGCCGCAGCCGTTAGAAGTTGAACAGATCGGCTGTGCACGAGGACGACTGGCGGTTATCGGGCTTGGCCCGGGCGCCACTGACTTCATGATTCCTGCTGTTAAAGCCGAGCTCGCACGCGCCAATGACGTGCTCGGCTACGAGACTTATGTACGCATGGCCGGGCCGTTCCGCGCCGACCAGGTGCTGCACTGCACCGACAACCGCGAAGAAATGCTGCGCGCTCGGCATGCATTCGAGCTGGCCGCTGAAGGCCGTTCGGTGGTGGTGGTTTCATCGGGTGACCCCGGCGTGTTCGCCATGGCCGCGGCGGTGCTGGAAGCGCTGCACGAATCGGATAATCCCGACTGGCACCGGGTTGATCTGCACATCCTTCCGGGGGTGTCTGCCTCGCTGGCGACGGCGGCGCTGGCGGGTGCGCCGTTAGGTCACGACTTCTGCGTCATGTCCCTGTCGGACAACCTCAAGCCATGGGAGATCATCGAGAAGCGCCTGGATCTGGCCTGTCAGGCCGATCTGGCGCTGGCGTTCTACAACCCGATCTCGCGCTCTCGCCCTTGGCAGCTGGGGCGGGCGCTTGAAATCGTGCGCCAGCATCGCAGCCCTGAGACGCCGGTGACGCTGGGGCGTGATGTGGGTCGGCCGGCGCAGACGTTGCGGGTCATTACGCTTGGCGAGCTGAGGCCGGAGCACGTCGACATGCGCACGATGGTGCTGGTGGGGTCGTCGTTGACCTGCGTGTTCCCGCGCACCAATGGTGAGTCGTGGGTCTACACGCCGCGCTGGTACGGTGCCAAGCCGACGTGAGCGACGGTTCGGTTTGCTCTGTGGGATTGGTCCGATAACTCGCGCAGGCCTGACGGCAACGCCATGACGAAACCGCTGCAGACGCCTGCGGAAATCCCGTTGGGCCGGCTCCGGGTTACGTCGTCTGGTTCCGCGCTGACTGAGCCCCAACCTCGAGAGCATCCGTATTTCTTGAGGTTCAGGGGCTTCATGTTTCCCTGAATTCAACGCTTTGCTGTAGGACATGCTGCGCACACACACAGCGCGACGGGCTCTTTGCCACTGCGTTGCGACCCCAGAAAATTCCGTTAACCTCGGTTGTGTCCACGACGGACATTCCCACCAGTTAAAGGAATAACGAAATGACACATGAAGCAAGCCTGACCGACTCTGAACGCCGCGCCTATATCGCCGGTTGCCAACTGGCCGACTGTTCTCACTCGCTGATTGACCACGTTTCAAAGATGGATGTGCCGGCCTTGGACAGTCCACCTCAGGGCGCTGTTGTCGGCAGCAATCTCCTCGCCTTTGCAGAAGGTGTTTCGCGACAGAACAAGCAAGACGTTATGGATTCCTTCCTGTTCGCGACGATGGTGGCTAACAAAGCGTTCAATCCAGAAACTCAGAGTCAGGAGTGGTACGGACGTTTTAACCGAGTGTTGTCAACCCAGGGCTGGTTTTCAACCAACTGGAATTACGCTCGTTATCGCTCCACCCACCAGCGTTTCAGCATGGAACAAGCGGGGCTTGAAATCCTGGGCTCCGCCATTGCTGCTGCGGCTCTGCCCGGACCCGCCAGTGCCGCAATGCTCAAAGTGGCTGGCGATGCCATCGCGGCACTTAGGGCTCAGGAAAAACCGCTGCGTTTGTTCGAACGTCAGACCAAGACTCATCGGGGTGCAAACTTCCGGGTCGGCGCATGTGCGGAGTCTGCTGAAGGAACCGTCACGATGGCGCTGGGCGCGGTCAACTTCTCCGCCAACTCGACCGTCACCGACGTGCTCTTCTGGACATGGAACAGCGCAGACGTTTCGACTTTCCGCGGCGAGGATATGCTGGTGTTCAACACCCGCGCCTACGCGCGGGTCCGCAACCAGGTTCAGGACCAATTGAGCAAGAGCGCTTCTTTGGCCATCTCGGAATTCGAGATCTGAACAAAAGGGAGGCGCCATGCGCCTCCTTTTCTCTGGAGATGTGCCATGCATCAGGGAATGATTGAAACCCGGATCAGCGCAGGGTGCTTATTGTTCATGCACCGTGACTGCACTGAAACCCAAAAGAGCGATATCGCTGACTGCGTGTTGTACACGCAACTGGCGGCCACAAAAAAACACGAACGGTTTGCCGCAACGCCTGCGTGGAACGAGACCTGGCTCGCGGCCTTCACGCGCTTTGGCGGGGTGCTGAAAGCCCATGAGGCAATCAGCTGCCCAGCTCTGGAGCTTGGTCCCGGCTCTGTGTGGGCATGGATGAAAATCAGACTACCGCTCTTCATGCCCAGCGATATGGTATTCGAGGGTGAATCCGCCGCCTGGCGCGCTCTATCCAGCCATCCCGCTCAGCCAGCCTTCGACCTGCTGGCCGCGCAGGTGCTTGAACCGATGACGACGGCGATTCTGGGGGAGATCCGCATCGAGCAGAAAGTGGCGATGCAAATCGCTTTCCTGGATGAAAACGCAGCGCTCTCGGTTGTCCTTGTCACCTTTACTCACCGCTTGCCGCTGAAAAATGACTTTCTTTTCGAGCCTCTGCTGCCCGGCGATATCATCGGCAATGTTGAGTTACGGTTCTACTCTCTTCGCCTGATGGATTTGGTCTACTCGCCGTTTCGGCAAAAGATCAGCCAGGCGCTGGAGGATCGTCGACCCCATCTGGTGTCTGCGCTGGAAGGAGCAGAAGCATGAGCGCTACAGGTGCGGTGGTCGGTAACGGTCTGGTGTCGCTGTCCACCGGCATCAATAAGCAGGACCGCGAGGATCTGTTTGACTGCTTGCTGCGAGCCGAGCGCGTGGCCGGTCAGGTCAGTCGGGATGAGCATTTCACCTACTGGGCGTACCGGTATGGCAAGGCACTGGAGCAACGAAGTTTCGTCAAGTTGAGTCCGATCATGCATGAACCCATGGTGATCCGGAGCGCGTCGGAGCTAGAGGAAATTAGCTTCCGTGTTATCGAATCACACGGGTCCGCTCGGTTGGCGCGACAGGCGCAGGCGTCGCTTCAGGCCATGCAGATTCACCACTACGCGGAGCACTTTTTTGAAAGCATCAACGGGAACAGCGTCATCGCGGGTTTTCAGGTCATTCCATGCGCAGTGGATACGACAGGCGCTGTGATGGTGCTGCTGTGCGGCATCCAGATGACAGGTCACGTCGAGACGCGGGATTTCGACTTCTGGTCTGACTCACGCAGTGAGCTGATGTTGCGCATCACGGGAGGGGCCTACCGTTTTGATCGTCGAGATTATGCGACGCATCGCGATGCCGTCGCCAGGGAGCTGGACGCCCATGGGTCGAGGGCCATTCAGACATTTGCGCTCTGAGCGCGCCTCAGGTCAGCAGGTAGCCCTTGATGCCCGTGAAGATGATCTGGGCCGCGAGTGCGCACACAAACAAGCCCATGAGGCGGCTGACAATCTGTAGCCCCTGATCCCCCAGAATTCGCTCGATGCTGTTGGACAGATAAAGGATCACGCCCACCGTCAGGCTGGCCAGCGCGATGCTGACGATGGCAGTGAGTTTGTCATCCCAATGGGGCTGGCTGATCCCCATGACCAGCAGTGCGCCAATGGTGCCGGGGCCGACGGTGATGGGGATGGTCAGCGGCACGATCGCAACGTCCTGCTGCACGTTGTCGGTCTGCACGCCGGATTTACCCTGGGCCATGGCCAGGGCTGAGATGAACAGCACGCTGCCGGCGCCGATTCTGAAGGCGTCGGCGGTGATGCCGAAGACCCCGAAAATCACCCGCCCGAATAGGTACAGCAAGACGCTGGACACCAGGGTCGCCAAGGCGATCTTCCAGGCCAGCTGCCGGCGTTCCTTGCGCGAATAACCGCGGCTCAGGGAAATGAAACAGGACAGGACGAAGAACGGGCTATAGAGCACCAGCATCTTCAGGTAAACGCTGAACAGCACGTGAAGCATGGTTTGAGCTCATGGCAGCAGACTGGGACGGCGCCAAGTCTATCAGCCCGTCACGGACACTTGGCGGTCAGTTTTGCTCGTAGCGGTCTTCGCCACGGGTGGCGCGCGTCGCCTCATCCCGGGCACGCTGTTCCACCCAGTATTCGACCAGCTCGCGTAACTGCGACAGCTCCACCGGTTTGGACATGTGGCCGTCCATCCCGGACTGGCGCGCGCGATCCTTGTGCTCCGCAAGGATGTGCGCGGTCAACGCCACCACAGGGGTGCGAATGCGCTGGTTGCCGGTTTCCCAGGCGCGGAACTGCTGTGTGGCCGAGAACCCGTCAAGGATCGGCATTTCGCAATCCATCAGCACCAGGTCATAGCGCTGGGTCTTCATCGCCAGCAGCGCCTCTTCGCCATTGCTGGCGGTGTCCGGCTGCAGGTTGAGCTTGCCGAGCATGCCGCGAATGACCTTGGTGGAAATGCTGTTGTCTTCGGCGACCAGAATGCGGAAATCGCTGGGCACATCGATGTCGCTGATCAGCCCGGGCACCGCAGGGAAGGGCGCGTTACCTTTGTTGCGCTGATTGAGCTCGTCCGCCAGCGTGGTCTTCAGCGTGTACCCGGCGACCGGTTTGGCGAGGATGCGTTTGACCCCGGCATTGCGCGCGATGACCTTGCTCGGCGCGTTGCTGATACCCGTGAGCATGATCAACAGAATGTCGTGGTTCAGGCTCGGGTCTTCCTTGATCTTGGCGGCCAGTTGCATGCCGGTCATGCCGGGCATGTTCTGATCGAGCAAGACGATATCGAAGTAGTCGCGCAGGTGAGCCTTGGTGCGCAGCAGCGCCAGTGCTTCCTTGCCCGATGGCACGGCGCTGACGTTCAGCCCCCACGCGCTGCACTGCTGGACCAGCACCTTGCGGCAGGTGTCGTTGTCGTCGACCACCAGAACCCGCGCGCCTTTGAGCGGGCTGTCCAGATCGGCGGGTGGCTGCTCCAGTCGTTCTGCATCAAGGGGCAGACTCAGCCACAGCGTGCTGCCCTGATTGGTGCCGCTCTGGATGCCGAACTCACCGTTCATCAACAGGATCAGCTGTCGGGCAATGACCAGCCCCAGGTGACCGCCGACCTTGCTGGCAGCCAGGAAGTTCTTGCTATGCAGCTCGGCGTGCAGCAGTGCGTCGCGTTCCTTGGCCGTCAGCGGCGTGCCGCTGTCCTGCACGGCGATGCGCAGCCGTGGCTTGCCGCCGCGGGAGTCGAGGGCGACGACCAACAGGATCTCGCCCTCGTCGGTCTTCTTTAAGGCGTTCTCCAGCAGACTGAGCAGCGTCTGCCGCAGGCGTGTCGGGTCACCGCTGATGACGCGCGGCACCTGGGGCTGAATGAAGCTGATCAGCTCGACACTTTGCTGCTCGGCCTTGGCGCGGAAGATACTCAGGCAATCCTCGATCATCGCGTTGAGGTCGAACTGCACGTCATCCAGCTCGATCTGCCCTGACTCCAGTTTGGTGATGTCGAGGATTTCGTTGATCAGGGTGAGCAGTTCGTTGCCGGCGCTGTGAATGGTCTGCACGTAATCGCGCTGTTTGACCGACAGCGGCGTGCCCAGCAGCAACTCGGTCATCCCCAGCACGCCGTTCATGGGGGTGCGAATCTCGTGACTGATCTTCGCCAGAAACTCGGCCTTGGCGTTGATCTCTGCCGTGCTCGCCGCCAGTTCGCGGCTGATGCTGAAATTGTCTTCGGTGATGCTGCGATGACGTTCGCTGAGAGCGATGCTCATCAGCAGGCCGCACAGGCAGAACACCGCCAATACCCCGATGATCAGCGTCTGCGCGGGAAAGCTTGTCAGCCAGAGCATGGCCGGCAGCACCACGAGATTGCCGAGATTGAACGCGATCATGGCGATCACAAACGGTCGGGCAGGGGAGTAACCCTTCTGCAGGTGGTAGATCGACACCAGGGTGATGCTGACCGTGGTCAATGCCACCAGCAGGAACGTCATGATGTTCAGTGGCAGCGTTTCAACGAACAGCACCAGCAGAGCGCCAAAGCCGACCACCAGCAGCACGCCCATCAGCAGCCGGTTGAGCATCTCGACCCCGCGCTGAATGAAGAAACAGTACGTGTACATCAGGCCTGTCGCGGCGGCGAGCAGCAGAGCCAGGTGAGCGCTCGGCGTCTGCGCCAGATGCCAGCGCGGCAGCCATGGCGCCTGAAGGTTGAGCAGCAGTAAGGCGCTCAGCCCCAGAAACGCCTCGCACGCTGCCAGCCACAAGCTACTGACCGAGCGGGACTGGGCGAAGCGCGTGAGGTTCTGCACGATCAGCATGGCCAGCGAACCGAAGAACAGGCCGAGCAGCAGGGGGCGGCGCTCGTCTGCGGCACTGGTGACGGCGGACTGCAGAGTGATGTTCGGGCGCAGTTCCTGTTCGGATTTGAGGCGCAAATACAGGTCGAGGGGCTTGTCGCTCTGGGGCACCGGCAGCAGGAAGTCCAGTGACGGCAGGGGTTGGGCTCCGCGCGGCACCCGGTTACCGGAGCGCGAATGATCGATCAGGCTGTCGCCGTCGAGCACGTACATGTCGACCGTCGCCAGGTCGGGCGCGAAGATCCGCACCAGTTGCTCATGGGTGGTCGGGGGCAGGCGGTAGTGCAGCCACAATGCGGCGTCGCGGCTGGTCGCGCGCACTTGATCGAGTTCGACCGGGCTGAACTGGGATTCGTAGTGGGGGGAGCGGACGTCGCTGAGGTTCAGGTTCGCCTGGTCGTCGACAAGGGTTGACCAGCCTGCACTGACCTCGGCGGCGGCGGAGGATATACAGAGCAGGGTCAGCAATGTGACGGTCAAACGAGTGGCAATCCTGAGCCAGCGCACGGCGAAATCCCTTCGTGAATGAAGCCTGTTTAACTCTGGGGCACCGGATGAACGATCAGCGACTCAACGAGGAGTCGCTGATCGGGCCGAGGCTCACGCTAGATCTTCGCCGCGTTCCCGGGCAATGGCACGGTAGCCAATGTCCTTGCGGTAGAAACAACCGTTCCAGTCAATCTTTGCCGCCAGTTCGTACGCTTGTTTCTGCGCATCGCCAACGGTGTCGCCCAGGGCCGTTGCGCACAGCACGCGACCGCCGGAGGTCACGATACGGCCATCCTGCAACGCGGTGCCAGCGTGGAACACTTTGCCCGGCAACGCGGCCGCAGCATCCAGCCCGTGAATCTCGTCGCCCTTGGCGTAGTCGGCCGGGTAACCGCCGGCTGCCAGTACGATTCCCAGACTCGGACGCGGATCCCACTGAGCATCCACTGTATCCAGCGTTTGCGCCAGAGCGGCTTCAACCAGCGATACCAGGCTCGACTGCAGACGCAGCATGACCGGCTGGGTTTCCGGATCACCAAAGCGGCAGTTGAACTCGATGACTTTCGGGTTGCCAGCCTTGTCGATCATCAGACCAGCATAGAGGAAACCGGTGTAAATGTTGCCCTCGGCAGCCATGCCCCTGACGGTCGGCCATATGACCTGATCCATCACGCGCTGGTGAACCTCGGCGGTGACCACAGGGGCCGGGGAATATGCGCCCATGCCACCCGTGTTCGGGCCGCTGTCGCCGTCGCCGACGCGTTTGTGGTCCTGGCTGGTGGCCATGGGCAACACGTTCTTGCCGTCGACCATGACGATGAAGCTGGCTTCTTCGCCATCGAGGAATTCCTCAATCACCACCCGCGAACCCGCGTCGCCGAAGGCATTGCCGGCCAGCATGTCGCGCACGGCGTCTTCTGCTTCCGCGAGGGTCATCGCGACGATTACGCCTTTGCCTGCTGCCAGGCCGTCAGCCTTGATGACGATCGGCGCGCCTTTCTCTTGCAGGTACGCCAGTGCCGGTTCGATCTCGGTGAAGTTCTGGTAGTCGGCGGAGGGAATAGCGTGGCGCGCCAGGAAATCCTTGGTGAAGGCTTTGGAGCCTTCCAGCTGCGCGGCGCCCTTGGTCGGGCCGAAGCAGTTCAGGCCACGGGCGCGGAACAGGTCGACAACACCGGCCACCAGCGGCACTTCCGGGCCTACGATGGTCAGCGCGACGTTCTTCTCGGCGAAGTCGGCGAGTTGTTCAAGCGCCAATACGTCGATGGCAACGTTTTCGCACTTGGCTTCAGTGGCAGTACCCGCATTGCCCGGTGCGACGAAGACTTTCTCGACACGAGCGTCCTGCGCGACCTTCCAGGCCAGAGCGTGTTCACGGCCACCGCTGCCAATGATCAAAACATTCATTTCCAAAACCTCAATAACGACAACGCGTAAAAATCCGAAGGCAAACAGTGTGGAACGCCGAACGCAGACTGTGGGACCGGCTTTAGCCGGGAAGAGGACAGTACATCCGACACATCTGTCGGGTCAGTCATGCCGCCTTCCCGGCTAACGCCGGTCCTACAAAAGCCAACAGCGTAAACCGTATCAGTGACGGAAATGGCGCATGCCGGTGAATACCATCGCGATGCCTGCTTCGTCCGCTGCCGCAATCACCTCGGCGTCGCGCATCGAGCCGCCTGGCTGGATCACTGCGGTGATGCCAACCTTGGCCGCATTGTCGATGCCGTCGCGGAACGGGAAGAACGCATCGGAAGCCATGACAGCGCCCTGCACCTGCAAACCGGCGTGTTCGGCCTTGATCGCCGCGATGCGCGCGGAGTTCACGCGGCTCATCTGGCCTGCGCCGACGCCGATGGTCTGGCGGTTCTTGGCGTAGACAATGGCGTTGGACTTCACGTACTTGGCGACTTTCCAGGCGAAGATCAGGTCGTGGACTTCCTGCTCGGTCGGCGCACGTTGGGTGACCACTTTCAGGTCGTCGGCGCCGATCATGCCGATGTCGCGGCTCTGCACCAGCAGTCCACCGTTGACGCGCTTGTAATCCCAGGCCGGCGCGCGCTCGGCGTCCCACTGGCCGCTGGTCAACAGGCGCACGTTGGCTTTGCTGGCGATGATGGCCTGGGCTTCGGCGCTGACGCTCGGGGCGATGATCACTTCGACGAACTGACGCTCGACGATGGCCTTGGCCGTGTCGGCATCCAGTTCACGGTTGAAGGCGATGATGCCGCCGAACGCCGATTCGCTGTCGGTGGCATAGGCCAGTTCGTAGGCCTGACGAATCCCGCCTTCGGCATCCGGGCTGACTGCAACGCCGCACGGGTTGGCGTGCTTGACGATCACGCACGCGGGTTTGACGAAGCTCTTCACGCACTCAAGCGCCGCGTCGGTATCGGCGACGTTGTTGTAGGAAAGCTCTTTGCCTTGCAGCTGGGTCGCGGTGGCGATGCCCACTTCGGCGGGCTTGGCTTCAACGTAGAACGCCGCGCTCTGGTGCGGGTTCTCGCCGTAGCGCATTTCCTGCGCCTTGACGAACTGAGTGTTGAAGGTGCGCGGGAATTCGCTGCGGCCTTCGGTGCTCAGGGTTTCAGCGGACTGGTCAACGCTGCCCAAGTAGTTGGCGATCATGCCGTCGTAGGCCGCGGTGTGCTCGAAAGCCTTGAGCATCAGATCGAAGCGCTGCGCGTAAGTCAGGCCACCGGACTTGAGGCTTTCCAGCACGTTCGTGTAATCGCTGGCGTTGACGACGATGGCGACGTCTTTGTGGTTTTTAGCGGCGGAGCGAACCATGGTCGGGCCGCCGATATCGATGTTCTCGATGGCCGTAGGCAGGTCGCAGCCCGGCTTGGAAACCGTGGCTTCGAACGGATAGAGATTCACGGCGACCAGGTCGATCGGCTTGATGCCGTGTTCGCTCATGATGGCGTCGTCGATGCCGCGACGGCCGAGGATGCCGCCGTGGATTTTCGGGTGCAGCGTCTTGACCCGGCCGTCCATCATTTCAGCGAAGCCGGTGTAATCGGCGACTTCTACTGCGGCAACGCCGTTGTCCTTGAGCAGCTTGAACGTACCGCCAGTGGAGAGGATCTCGACACCGAGGGCTTCGAGTTCACGCGCGAATTCAAGGATGCCGGTCTTGTCGGATACGCTGATCAAGGCGCGGCGGATCGGCAGGCGGGTCGTCTGGTCGGTCATCTCAACTTCCATCAAAAGCAAAAGAATTTTGCAAAAAAAACGACCGCATTGAAGTGAGGTCGCTTGTTTTTCGGATGCTTACAGCAGGTCGTACTGCTTGAGTTTCTTGCGCAGGGTGCCGCGGTTCAGCCCCAGCAGCTCGGAGGCCTTGGTCTGGTTGCCCTTCACGTAGTTCATCACGCACTCGAGCAACGGCGCCTCGACTTCCGAGAGCACCAGGTTGTAGACATCAGTGACGGCCGCACCTTCCAGATGAGCGAAGTAGTTGTGCAACGCCTTCTCGACGCTTCCGCGCAGGGTCTGACCCTCTTCGCTCGGCGTATTGAGGTGTTGTTTCAAATTGACGTTGTCGCTCACGGGTGTTGTTCCACTCACTAAAGTCTCAGTCATCATCGTCATGCGGCCACCTCTTCTTCGTTCCCTGCCGGGCGGGATTTATCGCGCTGGGAAAAGAACTCCCGAACGTTGGCGCACTGTGCTTCTGTATCGTCCAAACGGTTGAAAAGGGCGCGAAACTCCCGGGCGCCCGGCAACGTTGCGAGGTACCAGCCGACGTGTTTGCGGGCGATTCGCACGCCCATCACGTCGCCATAGAACGTGTGAAGCGCAGCCAGATGCTCTAGCAGAATGCGTTCCACTTCACCGACGGGCAGGCCCGGAAGTTTTTCCCCGGTCTGCAGGTAGTGTTCTATCTCGCGAAAAATCCATGGGCGCCCCTGGGCGGCCCGGCCAATCAACAGCCCGTCAGCGCCGGTAGCGTCGAGGACGTAGCGGGCCTTTTCCGGTGAATCGATGTCGCCGTTGGCAAACACCGGGATGGACACCGCCTGCTTGATGGCGGCGATGGTGTCGTACTCGGCTTCACCGGTGTAGAGATCGGCACGGGTTCTCCCGTGTACCGCCAGTGCCTGAATGCCGGCTTGCTCGGCGATTCTGGCGACGGTCAGACCGTTCTTGTTCGCCCGGTCCCAGCCGGTGCGAATCTTCAGCGTGACCGGTACCTCGACTGCCGCGACCACCGCGTGCAGGATTTCGGTCACTAACTGTTCATCTTTCAACAGCGCCGAGCCAGCGGCCTTGTTGCAGACCTTTTTTGCCGGGCAACCCATGTTGATGTCGATGATCTGCGCGCCGAGTTCGACGTTGGCGCGTGCTGCATCCGCAAGCATCTGCGGGTCCCCGCCAGCGATCTGTACCGAGCGTGGCTCGGGATCGCCTTCGTGAATCATGCGCAACCGCGACTTGCGGCTGTTCCAGAGGCTCATGTCGCTGGTGACCATTTCCGAGACCACCAGGCCTGCGCCGAGCTGGCGACAGAGTTGTCGGAAGGGCTGGTCGGTGACACCCGCCATCGGGGCGAGAATCAAGCCGTTTTGCAATGTGTAAGGGCCGATGCGTACCGCCGACATAGGGTGACCTGTTGTGGGGCCGAATCACGAGGTCTGGTCCGAAAAGTGCTTCAGCGCCAATTCAGACGGGACCCAGAGTATGAAAAAGGGTGGGCATGATACCCGCTCTCGATGACTGGATAAAGGCTGAATTGGATAAAATCTGAACAGCTCCGTTCTTATCGCGAACGGTTAGGTTTAGGCCGGTATTGTCATAAAAGTGTCGTCGGATTTCGGGCATCCCGTCCCGCGCAGGGTGCTGCATTTCGGTGCGGACAAACCCGCAACGGGCGGTGTTTTACTCCGGCGAACGGAAGCTCAGGCTGTAGTTCGCCGCCTTGGGGCCCGGATCGAGAATGTCCAGTGCGATATGAATCGGCGTCTGCGGCGGCATCTCGTCCTTGCCCGCCAGCTCGCCGCTCAGGTACTCGCCCGGTTTGAATCGACGACTGGCGATCAACTGACCGGTCGCATCGGCAAAGCGTAGTTCGAGCAGCGGGAACGGCTGGGAAAAGGACGCGCGGTTGTAGATGATCGCGTCAACCACCAGCGCACCCTGGAATTCGGGGTGGCTGCGCACGACAAGGTTGCTGCTCTTGAGCAGTTTGATATCGACCTTGGACGGGACCTTGCAGCCGAGTGTCGGGCACAGATCCTGGAAGAGGGGGCGGTACTGATCCTGCCGCGCGAGTTCTTCGAAGTGGTAGGCAACGTATTGCCCGGCCAGCGCGCCCAACGCAATCAGGATCAACAGCATCCACAGCAGGCGCCGACCCCAGCGCGGTTTGGGTTTTTGCCAGGACAACTGCAGCGGATCATCCGTCAGATCGAGCAACGCCCTGTCCCGCAGACCCGGTTCATTGCGCCCGCCGCGCTTGCCGCCGGCAGCAGCGAGCGGGGCCTCGTCGTCTTCATCATCGTGACGGGCGCTGAGGCGATCCTGATCGTCATGGGTGTCGAGGGCGGAGAAGCGTTCCGACGGCTGATCATCGGGTTCGCCTTGAGGCTGGAGCGAGTGGGGGCGAGCCGATTCGTCGTCCAGGTCGTCCGGGGTCAGCGAGAATGACGGCTCGGTGCGATGACGGTCCTGCGGGTTGATCGGCTCGTCCAGCGGGCCTTCGTCTATCGTGTGGTCGGTATGCTCTTCGCGTTCCTCAAGCACTTCGGCGCGCAGTTCGGGGAGCCGGTCGACATCGTCGTGACTCATGCCGTGGGCCCACGACTCCTGCGCGACGTCAGGCTCGTCACGCCTTGCGCTGAAGGACTCGACTTCGTCTTGATCGAGCGCCTTGCTGACACGACCGAAGGACTCGGGCAGCTGAATCTCGCGCTGTTCGAGACGGGCCAGTTCCACGTCGAGATCGTCCAGGTCCAGGCTGTCCAGATCGACTTCACGCTCTTCACGCTTGACCGGCAGTGGCGCTGGCTGGGTGACAACGAGTGACTGCGACGCGAGAATTTCCGGTTTTTTCTCAACGGATTCAGTATTTGGCACTGAAGTCAGCGGCGCTTCCGGGGGTCTCCCGCCGCGTTGTTCCAGCAGCTGCTTTGCGGCGTTGAACACCTGCAGGCATGAGCCACAGCGCACCATGCCTCGGGCCACGCTCAACTGAGCGTGACTGACGCGGAAACTGGTCTGGCAATGCGGGCACTGAGTGACGAAGCTGTCGGTCATGCGGGTATCCGGGGTTAAAGAGCGCCTGATGGTTGGATCTTAGGGCAACTGGCTGTCAGCGGCGACGACCGGTGATCCGTACCCAGCCTTCGCGGTTGGCAATCGGGTCCAGCTCGAAGGTGTCGGCGTAGGCGGCAGCGACTTCATCGCCTTGCTCGGCAAGGATTCCGGACAGCGCCAGACGGCCGCCGGGCTTGACCAGGCTCGCCAACTGCGGCGCCAGAGAAACCAGCGGGCCGGCGAGGATATTGGCGACCAACACGTCGGCCTGCACCTGGGGCAGGTCTTCAGGCAAGTACAACGGAAATTTCTCGGCCGGGAC
Organism: Pseudomonas sp. Ps21-P2; assembly: GCF_039672565.1. Taxonomy (NCBI): domain Bacteria; kingdom Pseudomonadati; phylum Pseudomonadota; class Gammaproteobacteria; order Pseudomonadales; family Pseudomonadaceae; genus Pseudomonas; species Pseudomonas sp. Ps21-P2. Next base: position 241,862 of record NZ_JBDFPL010000002.1, on the reverse strand, counting down.
GTTGTTGCGGCCGGCATTGTCGCGCGAGGCTTCGAGGGCCTGGACGTCGATGTCGGTGCCGACCGCCTGTTCGGCGCCCAACAGCAACGCGGCGATGGCGAGAATGCCGGAACCGCAGCCGAAATCCAGCACATTACAGCCGGCGAGGTCCTGACCGTCGAGCCACTCAAGGCACAGCGCAGTGGTCGGGTGGGTGCCCGTGCCGAACGCCAGGCCCGGGTCGAGCAACAGATTGACTGCGTCGGGTTCCGGCGCGGCGTGCCAGCTCGGCACGATCCACAACCGCTGGCCGAAGCGCATCGGGTTGAAGTTGTCCATCCAGCTGCGTTCCCAATCCTGATCTTCGATCACTTCATGGGTGTGTTCCGGCAGCTCGGCGTCGGTGAGCAATCTCAGGTGAGCGAGCACGTGATCGGCATCGGTGTCGGCTTCGAACAGCGCCAGCAGGTGCGTGTGCGACCACAGCGGCGTGGTGTTCAGCTCTGGCTCGAAGATCGGCTGGTCTTCAGCGTCCATGAACGTCACCGATACGGCGCCGACTTCGAGCAGCGCGTCTTCGTAGGTTTCGGCTTGTTCTGGGCTAATGGCGAGACGGACTTGCAGCCAAGGCATGGCGGGTGACCTTCGAGTTGGAAAATTGAAAGGGGGCCGACGGCCACGAAAGACCGGCAAGTTTACGGGGTTCGCGGGGAAACAACAAAGCGGGTGTCGCAGCGATGCCGGTCCTGCTAAAACCAACAAAGCCGCTCGAGAGCGGCTTTGTTGGTCTGTCGCACTTACTGGCGGATCAATGCTTGTCAGCGGCCAGCTTGTGTTCCAGGTAGTGAATGTTGACGCCGCCTTCGCAGAAGCCTTCATCGCGGGTCAGATCACGGTGCAGCGGGATGTTGGTCTTGATGCCGTCGACCACGATTTCATCCAGGGCGTTACGCATGCGCGCCATGGCTTCATCGCGAGTGGCGCCCCAGGTGATCAGCTTGCCGATCAGCGAGTCGTAGTTGGACGGAACCTTGTAGCCGCTGTACAGGTGCGAATCCACACGCACGCCGTTGCCGCCCGGCGCGTGGAAATGCTTGACCAGGCCCGGACTCGGAACGAAGGTTTTCGGGTCTTCAGCGTTGATCCGGCATTCCAGCGCATGCCCGGTGATGACCACGTCATCCTGGGTGTACGACAGCTTGTTGCCGGCGGCGATGCTGAGCATCTCCTTGACGATGTCGATACCTGTGACCATTTCCGATACCGGGTGCTCCACCTGAACACGGGTGTTCATTTCGATGAAGTAGAAGCGGCCGTTCTCGTACAGGAACTCGAACGTGCCAGCGCCACGGTAGCCGATGTCGATGCACGCTTTGACACAGGCCGCGAACACGTCCTTGCGGGCTTGTTCGTCGATGAAGGGCGCCGGCGCTTCTTCCAGGACCTTCTGGTGACGGCGCTGCAGAGAGCAGTCGCGATCGCCCAGGTGGATCGCGTGGCCCTGACCGTCGGAAATCACCTGAACTTCCACGTGACGTGGGTTGGTCAGGTATTTTTCCAGGTAGACCATCGGATTGCTGAACCAGGCAGCCGCTTCAGCACGGGTCTGCTTGGCCGCTTCGATCAGGTCTTCTTCCTTGTGCACCACGCGCATGCCGCGACCACCGCCGCCGCCAGCGGCTTTGATGATCACCGGATAGCCGACTTCACGGCCGATGCGCAGCGCCGTTTCTTCGTCTTCCGGCAACGGGCCGTCGGAACCGGGAACGGTTGGCACCTTGGCAAGCTTCATGGCGTCTTTGGCGGAAACCTTGTCACCCATCAGGCGAATGGTTTCGGCTTTCGGGCCGATGAACGCGAAGCCGGATTTCTCGACCTGTTCGGCAAAGTCTGCGTTTTCCGCGAGGAAACCGTAGCCCGGGTGAATCGCCGTGGCGCCGGTCAGCTCAGCTGCCGAAATAATGGCCGGAATGTTCAGGTACGACAGGTTGGCTGGCGCCGGGCCGATACAGACGGTTTCGTCTGCCAGGCCAAGGTGCATCAGCTCACGGTCTGCCGTGGAATGGACCGCGACGGTCTTGATGCCCAGTTCTTTACAGGCACGCAAGATGCGCAAGGCGATTTCGCCGCGGTTGGCGATCAGGACTTTTTCCAACATCGCAGGCTCTCCCCGGTTCAAACGATGGTGAACAGCGGCTGGTCATACTCAACCGGCTGACCGTTTTCTACCAGGATGGATTCGATCGTGCCGCTGACTTCAGCTTCGATGTGGTTCATCATTTTCATCGCTTCAACGATGCAGATGGTGTCGCCTTTCTTGACGGTCTTGCCGACTTCAACGAACGCTGGCGAGCCAGGCGCCGGGGTGCGGTAGAAGGTGCCGACCATTGGAGATTTGACGACGGTGCCGTTGAGCTTCGGAGCAGAAGGTGCTTCCGCGGCGGCCACTGGCGCTGCAACCGGGGCAGGTGCCGGAGCGGCAACCGGAGCAGGCGCGTAGTACTGCTGTGCTGGAGTCTTGCTGTGACGGCTGATCCGTACGGATTCTTCGCCTTCACGGATTTCCAATTCGTCGATGCCGGACTCTTCCAGCAATTCGATCAGTTTCTTGACTTTACGGATATCCATTAATCATCAACTCCCAAGGGACGGTCAGGGGGATTTGGTAGCCGGTTCAGGCGGTCTGGCTCAGTGCGGGACTGTGCCGTTCACGCTTTCGAACTCTTGGCCAATTGTTCCAGGGCGGCCTCCAGGGCCAGTCGGTAACCGCTGGCGCCAAGGCCGCAGATCACGCCTACAGCAACATCTGAAAAGTAGGAGTGATGGCGGAAAGGTTCGCGCTTGTGCACGTTCGACAGGTGCACTTCGATGAATGGGATGCTCACTCCCAGCAACGCGTCACGTATCGCAACGCTTGTGTGCGTAAAAGCAGCCGGATTGATCAGGATGAAGTCCACGCCTTCATCGCGCGCAGCGTGGATGCGATCGATCAGCTCGTATTCAGCGTTGCTCTGCAGGTACATCAGGTGGTGACCGGCTTCGCGCGCACGCTGTTCCAGATCCTGGTTGATATCGGCCAACGTGACCGAGCCATAGATTCCCGGTTCACGGGTTCCCAGCAGGTTCAGGTTAGGTCCGTGAAGAACCAGAAAAGTCGCCATCGAGTGTTCCTTGTTGTTCGCGTTTTCGACGCTCACGCACAGAGTGAGCCGCTGATGGGCAGCGACTATGCCGGAAAGTACGATGGACTGTCCAGTTACCCACAATATTCAGCACGATGCCCGATGTTCGCGCGAAGTTTGTGACCATGACGCTAAATTTGGTCATTTGCTCTAGAAAGGCGCTCTGCGAAGGCTTCGACGTCGATTTCGCCGACGACACGCACGTTTTCCAGCTCGTTGCCGTTTTTTCCGAAAAACAGCAGCGCTGGAGGGCCAAACAGTTTGTAGCGATCCAGCAAGGCGCGTTGCTCGGCGTTACTGTCGGTCATGTCGAAACGGACCAGCCTGAAAGCGCCTAGCTCACTGGCAATTTTCGGGTCCGGCAGAACTTCGTGCTCGATGACCTTGCAGCTGATGCACCAGTCCGCGTACCAGTCGACCAGGACCGGCTGACCTGCGCTTTTGGACTCCGCAAGAATTCGGTCCAGTTCACTCGCCTGGGTCACCGTCTGCCAGCGGCTGTCGGACTTTGGCTGGGCCCCGCTCGCAATGACTTGAGCCTGACCCAGCGGGCGCATCGGGTCAGTCTGACCACTCAGCGCGCCGTACCAGCACGCGAGGGCGTACACCAGCAGGAACAGACCCAGCAATTGGGCAATGCGGCCTCGGGTGGTCTTTTCGCCCAGCTCCAGCGCACCCAGAAAGACCGCAACGCCGGCTCCTAGCAGCCCGATCAACAGCAACGTGGCTTGCCCCGGAATCACCCGGCTCAGCAAACCGATGGCCAGGGCCAGCAACAGCACGCCGATGGCGTTCTTGACCGCAACCAGCCATGGCCCGCTTTTCGGCAGCCACGCCGCGCCACCCGTCGCCACCATCACCAGTGGAGCGCCCATGCCCAGGCCCAAAGCGAACAGCTTCAAAGCTCCGCCCAGCGCATCGCCGCTCGCGCTTATATAAAGCAGTGCGCCGGCCAATGGTGCCGAGACACAAGGCGAGACCAGCAGGCTTGAAACCACGCCCAGAACCGCTGCTCCCCACAAGGATCCGCCCTGGGTATTGCCTGCGATGCGGTCCAGCCGGTCATTGAGCGCGCGGGGCAGGCGCAGCTCGAACGCGCCGAACATGGCGATAGCGAAGAGCGCAAAGAACCCGGCGAACGGCACGAGGACCCATGCCGACTGCAGGCGTGCTTGCAGGTTGAGACTGGCGCCAAACATGCCCATCAGTGCGCCGAGGATGGCGAAGCAGACCGCCATCGGCAGCACGTAGGCTAGGGACAAAGAGAAACCGCGTAGCCCGCCGATCTGCCCCCGCAGGACCACGCCGGAGAGGATCGGCAGCATGGGCAATACGCACGGCGTAAAGGTCAGCCCGACGCCGGCGAGGAAAAACAGAGCCAGTTGTTTCCAGCTGAAGGAGGGTACCGGTTGCTTATTGCCTGATGGCGCCGCAGCCGATGCGACGGCAGAAGAGGTCGCGCTGCCGCCGATGCTCAAGCGCTGGGTTTCCGGCGGGTAGCAGAGCCCCTTGTCCGCGCATCCCTGATAGGTGACGACTAGCGTGAAAGGGCGGTCGTCCCCGGCGTTGCGCGGCAAGTTGACGTCGAGAATGCCGTGATAGACCTCGACGTCGCCAAAGTACTCGTCGTGTTTCTTTTCGCCGTCTGGCAGTTGCGCGGCGCCGAGGCCGATGTCGGCGGGCTCGGTGCGAAATTGAAAGCGATGGCGATACAGGTAGTAGCCTTCGGTGGCGACAAACTGCAACTTGATGGAGTCAGCGGTGGTGTCGCCCAGGTTCAGCTGGAACGCCTGGCGAACCGGGAGGAAATCCTTGCTGTTGTCGACTGCTGCGCTGCCCAGTGTGGGGCTCGATCTGTTCTCCAGAAAGCTCGCGCCGACAGCGGGGAGGGCACAGATCAGCAGTAGCAGACAAAGCAGGCGGCGCATGGCGGTCTCGCATCACAGAAGTCCGCGCATGATAGCGGAGTGGCTGCGGGCGTGCAGGGAGGGCTTGAGTTTTTCGGTCTGCTTCGGTCTGAAAATGATGTAGGACGCAGCGGTCAAGACGCAGCGGTCAAACAGTGTCCGGCTGGGTGTTTTTGCTCAAGGGCGACACTGCAACGCGCTCCTTGAGCCCATGCACCTGATTGCGGCCAGCTTTTTTTGCGCGGTACAGCGCTTCGTCTGCTTGCGAGGCCATCATCAGCGCATCGTCGTCCTCGGCGATTTCCACCACCCCGGCGCTGAACGTGCAGAACAGATCAACGGGCTGCGCGGGGTAGTGGATTTCGGCGAAGCGCTGGCGGATTTCGTCGAGCACGCCGTGGGCGGCTGCCAGATCCGTGTCCGGCATGACCACCGCGAACTCTTCACCGCCATAGCGACCGATGTAATCGGTCTTGCGCAGGCGTTGCTTGAGGAACAGCGCCAGGCTCTTGATCACACGGTCGCCCATGGGATGGCCGTGGCTGTCGTTGACCTTCTTGAAGTGGTCGATGTCCAGCATGGCGAAGCTTAGCGGCTTGTTCTCCCGCCGCGAGCGGAAGCTGCAATCTTCGAGCAATTGCAGGATGTGCGTGTGGTTGTACAGGCCGGTCAGGCTGTCGCGGACCATGCGCGCTTTTAGGTTGCGCGCCCGTGCCGCACGATTGCGCACGGTGGTGATCAGGTGGCGAGGCTTGATGGGTTTGGTAAGAAAATCGTCGCCGCCTTCGCTCATCGCATCCAGCTGTTTATCCAGATCGTCCTCAGCCGAGAGGTAGATGATCGGCACGCTGACGTAGCGGTCATTGTGGCGGATCACCTTGGCCAGCTCGGTGCCGGTGCAGCCGGGCATGTACATGTCGAGAATGATCAGGTCAGGCTGAAATTCGGCCAGTTCAGCCATGGTCTTGATCGGGTCGAGCAGGGTCCGGGTGACGATTCCGGCGCCGTTGAGCAAGCGCTCGGTGTGTGTGGCCTGGGCGCGCGAATCATCGATGATCAGGACTTTGTACGGTTCGTACTGCGCGACCCGGGTCAGGATTTCGATCTTCTCCAGCAGGCTGGAGGCCTCAAGCGTGCCGGTCAGAAATTCTTCCCCTCCGGCGCGCACGGCCGCAAGGCGTGTGGGGGTGTCCGTCTCGTGATGGCTGAAAAACAGCAGCGGCAGTTTTTGCTCCAGTCCTTCCTGCATTTGAGTGGCGAGCTTCAGGCCTTGGCCCGGGCCACCGAAGTCGACATCCATGACGACGGCGGCGGGCAAGCGCTCGGCCATGGTCATGTGGAAGGAGTCGACGTTTGCGAGTGACTGCGCGCTCAGGCCGAAGAACTCCAGCTGCTTGGCCAGACGTTCGCCGCGTTCATGATCCTGCAGGACGATATAGATCGGCTTGCGCAGGGGCGGCAGGGCGGTTTGCTCAAGGCGGTCGCCGTGCCTGAGGCCGGTTCGGGACAGGCGTTGCATCAGGCGATTGAGGTCGGTAATCAGGGCGCTGCTCAAACGGCCTCGGTTGGCCTCGACGTCAAGCAACGCCAGGTTGATCGCGGTCGCCAGTTGCACGTGCTCGGCCTGCTCGAAGCGTTCGGCGAAACGCAGCAGGCGCTGGTTGGCCTCGCTGAGTTCAGCCATGTCCGTTGCCGACCATTCACTTTGCTGCAGGCGTTGCCACACCTCAAGAATCTGACGGGCCTGATGGATAACGCGTTGGGCAAAGTGGTGTTTGAGCCGGTCGCGGCTCGGATCTTCTGCTTCGGTCATGTGCTGACTTCTTTACAGGGGAAACCCCGATATAAATGCTGGCGCTATGCTAGCACTACTTCTCCGGATCAGGATTGCCGCAAGTCATTTTCTCGTCATTTTTGACGGTTTTATCCGTCAAATTTCTATCTTTAAACCCATTTGAGTGTTCGAACCAGTTGGTTCAGTTCAAGGCAGGAAGCGTAGCTGCGGATAGCGGGATAGGAGAATGGATAAGGTGCCTTTGGCCGGGGACGCGCTCGACTCAGCTGCTAAACAATTGCACCTGCCACTACATTCCTGCCAAACGCACCTTGCTGTAAGGTTGCGGTCAGAAGCACTGAATTCCGTGATTGAAAGGACAAGGCCATGCTGGATTGGAAGAAGCGCTCGGGCAGCGCGGGAACTGAACGCGTTGACGAAAAGCCGATGGGCAAGGCGCCTCGGGGTTCTCGGGGGTATTGGGGCGGCCTGTTGTTCAGTCGTGCCGTCGGGGCCGTGGTGGGTATTTATCTGGTGGTCACCGTGGTGCTCGGCATCTGGTGGAGCAGCGAACCGCCACTGTTTCCGGTCCAGCAGCAAGCCCAGGCCGCCGCACAAAGTGAAGGCAAGCAGATGGTGTTGGGCTACACCACCGTCGAAACCCTGAAGACCGTCGCGTCCACTTTGCTGGATAAGCCGGGCGGTTACATTTCCAACGATCGTTCGCCGCCCGGCCTGTGGATGGACAACATGCCGAGCTGGGAGTACGGCGTGCTGGTCCAGGTGCGCGACCTGAGCCGCGCACTGCGCAAGGACTTCGCCCGCTCGCAGTCGCAGTCTGCCGAAGACGGCGATCTGGCGCGCGCCGAGCCACTGTTCAACTTCGACAATAAAAGCTGGGTGCTGCCTTCGAGCGAGTCTCAATACCGCGACGGCATCGCTGCGCTGAGCCGCTACCAGGCGCGCCTGTCTGACCCCAATCAAAAGGGCGCGCTGTTTTACACCCGCGCCGACAACCTGAATAACTGGTTGGGCGACGTGGGTACGCGACTGGGCTCTCTGTCCCAGCGACTGTCCGCCAGCGTCGGTCGGGTCAAGCTGAACAGCACCCTGAAAACCGAGGCGCAGTCCACGGTCACGGTCAAACCGGGCGAAGTGCCGCAGGTTGACGAAGAAATCGTTGAAACCCCATGGATGCAGATCGACAACGTCTTCTATGAAGCACGCGGTCAGGCCTGGGCGCTGTCGCACCTACTGCGTGCGATCGAAGTCGATTTCGCCGATGTGCTGGCGAAGAAGAATGCAACCGTCAGCGTGCGTCAGATCATTCGTGAACTGGAAGCCTCGCAAGAGCCGATCTGGAGCCCGATGATCCTCAACGGCAGCCCTTTCGGTATCTTCGCCAACCACTCGCTGGTCATGGCCAACTACCTGTCCCGTGCCAACGCGGCGGTGATTGACCTGCGCCAGTTGCTGTCCCAAGGCTGATCGATGAGCGTTTCCGATCAAGAGGCCGCCCACCGTGCGGCCTCCGACGCCGAGCTGATTGCCTGGGTTGATCGTCACGATCAATCCCTCGGCGCGCTGCCCCGGGCAGAGCTGCGTGAGCGCGGTCTCATCGGACGCGGCACCTATATCCTGCTGTTCAACTCGGCCGGTGAGCTGTGTGTGCATCGACGCACGCTGAGCAAGGCGATCTATCCCGGGTATTGGGATGTGGCGGCGGGCGGCATGGTACAGGCCGATGAAAGCTACGAGCTTTCGGCAGCGCGCGAGCTGGAGGAAGAGTTGGGCGTCTCTGGCGTGCCGCTTACCCCTCACGAACGTTTCTTCTTCGATCAGCCGGATAACCGACTGTGGTGCGCGGTGTTCTCTGCAGTCTGGGACGGACCGCTGAAACTGCAGCCGGAAGAAGTGCTGGAAGCGCGCTTTCTCAGCATCGATCAGGTGCTGCGCGAAACCACCGAAAAGCCTTACTGCCCGGACTCGCTGGCCGCCTTCAGGCGCTATTTGGAAGGCGTCGCAAAAGTCCCGTAAATTGGCGCATATTTGCTCTTAGCATCGGCGCCTTTTGCCGTTACACTGCGCGACTTTTCACGCCGGACCGTTCTTTCGATCCGGTAGCGCTGCCCCTGCCTGAGTGGGGCTTCGCGGTCGGTTCCCGCCGGCCAGACTTCGCTCCTCAACAAGAGGATTGCCGGTGGCCAAAAAAGCCGCATCCTTCGCCGCCCTCGGTGGCCTGGTATTTTCAACCGACGCCGGTCGGCATTGTCCCGACTGCCGTCAGCCCGTCCACGCCTGTACCTGCAAAAGCACGCTCATCCCGGAAGGTGATGGTATTGCCCGCGTGCGCCGCGAAAGCAAAGGCCGGGGCGGCAAGACTGTCACGACCGTCGCCGGCGTTCCGCTGGCCGAAGACGCGCTCAAGGACCTGGCAAAGACCCTCAAGCAACGGTGTGGAACCGGCGGCGCGCTGAAGGATGGCGTGATCGAGATCCAGGGTGACCACGTCGAAACGCTGTTGGCCGAGTTGGTCAAGCAGGGTTTCAAGGCGAAGAAGTCGGGCGGTTGAGCCGACTGTTTCGAGCCCGTTGATTTAGTCGTCGGTCTGGCCGCATTCATCCATGCAAACTCTGCTGCGCAATGCGGGTCTACTGCCCACAGCGAGCAGGCGCCAAACCGTCATTTCCACGCTCTACACTGCGCCCAGCCGGTCAGGCCGGGGCTTTATGACTTTTCTATAGGGGACTTTGATGTCCGTACGACGCACACGCAAAGACGATGGCAGCCAATGGACCGTGGCAGACAGCCGCAGTGTCTACGGGATCCGTCATTGGGGGGCCGGTTATTTCGCAATCAACGAAGCCGGCCGCGTTGAAGTTCGCCCCAATGGGCCGACCAGTTCGCCCATCGATCTTTACGAGCAGGTCGATCAGCTGCGCAAGAGCGGCTTGTCCCTGCCACTGCTGGTGCGTTTCCCTGACATTCTGCAGGACCGCGTGCGTCAGTTGACCGGTGCGTTCGACGAGAACATCGCCCGCCTGGAATACCAGAGCAAGTACACCGCGCTGTACCCGATCAAGGTCAACCAGCAGGAAGCGGTGGTGGAAAACATCATCGCCACGCAAAACGTGTCCATCGGCCTCGAAGCCGGCTCCAAGCCTGAGCTGATGGCCGTGCTGGCCCTGGCGCCGAAAGGCGGCACCATCGTCTGCAACGGCTACAAGGACCGCGAGTTTATTCGTCTGGCCTTGATGGGTCAGAAGCTGGGCCACAACGTCTTTATCGTCATCGAGAAAGAGTCCGAAGTCGAACTGGTCATCGAAGAAGCCGCCGAGCTGAAGGTCTCGCCGCAAGTAGGTCTGCGTGTGCGCCTGTCGTCCCTGGCGTCGAGCAAGTGGGCCGACACCGGTGGCGAAAAGTCCAAGTTCGGGCTGTCCGCCGCGCAGTTGCTGTCGGTCGTCGACCGCTTCACCAAGGCAGGCCTCGATCAGGGCATTCGTCTGCTGCACTTCCACATGGGCTCGCAGATCGCCAACCTGGCGGACTACCAGCACGGTTTCAAGGAAGCGATTCGTTACTACGGCGAGCTGCGCAACCTTGGCCTGCCGGTGGATCACATCGACGTGGGCGGCGGTCTGGGTGTCGACTACGACGGCACGCACTCGCGCAACGCCAGCTCGATCAACTACGACATGGACGATTACGCCGGCGTCGTGGTCGGGATGCTCAAGGAGTTCTGCGACGCCCAGGGCCTGCCGCATCCGCACATTTTCTCGGAAAGCGGCCGCTCGCTGACCGCGCACCACGCCATGCTGGTGATCCAGGTCACCGACGTCGAGCGTCACAACGACGAAGTGCCTGAAATCACCGACAAGGAAAGCCTGCCGGAAACCCTGCAGTGGTTGATCGATCTGCTCGGCCCGACCGACATCGAAATGGTCACCGAGACCTACTGGCGCGCCACGCACTACATGAGTGACATCGCGTCGCAGTACTCCGACGGCAAGATCACCCTGGCGCAGAAGGCTTTGGGCGAGCAGTGCTATTTCGCGGTGTGCCGTCGTTTGCACAACTCGCTGAAAGCCCGCCAGCGTTCCCATCGTCAGGTGCTCGACGAACTCAACGACAAGCTGGCCGACAAGTACATCTGCAACTTCTCGGTGTTCCAGAGCCTCCCGGACACCTGGGCGATCGATCAGGTGCTGCCGATCATTCCGCTGCATCGTCTGGACGAAGAGCCACTGCGTCGCGCCGTGCTGCAAGACCTGACCTGCGACTCTGACGGCAAGATCAATCAGTACGTCGACGAGCAAAGCATCGAGACCAGCCTGCCGGTGCACTCATTGAACGAGGGTGAGGACTACTTGCTGGGCGTGTTCCTGGTCGGCGCGTATCAGGAAATTCTCGGCGACATGCACAACCTGTTTGGTGACACCGATTCGGTGAACATCTACCAGAACCAGGATGGCAGCGCGTATTCGGCCGGGATCGAAACCCACGACACCATCGAAGACATGCTGCGTTACGTGCACTTGTCGCCGGAAGAACTGATGACCCATTACCGGGACAAAGTCGCCAGCGCCAAGATCACCCCGCGCGAGCGCACCCAGTTTCTGGATGCCTTGCGTCTGGGCCTGACGCGGTCGTCCTACCTGTCGTCGTGATGAGGTAGCGACTCCCAAAAACGGGCCCTTGTGGCCCGTTTTCGTTGTCTGCACAGTCAGGCGTCCTTCACTGTTTCGGGAGCATGAATGATGATCAAGCTGGCGCTCAAAGCGGTGTTCGCCGCCTGGTTGATGACCTTGCTGATGGCTTGCACGCCGCTGAAGGTGCTCAACGCGTTTACCCCGAGCAGCACGTTCAGCAGAACGTCTGACTTGGCGTACGGCCCGGACCCGCGCAACAAACTCGACATCTACACGCCCAAAGATGCAGCGCCGGACGCGCCCGTCGTCGTGTTTTTCTATGGCGGCAGCTGGATCAGCGGATCGCGGGGTGACTACGCCTTCGTCGGTGAGGCGCTCGCGTCCCGGGGCATCGTTGCGGTGCTTGCCGATTACCGGTTGTACCCGCAAGTGCATTACCAGGAACTGCTGCAGGACAGCGCCCAAGCGGTGGGCTGGACCCACGCGCACATTCGTCAGTACGGCGGTGATCCGGGGAAGTTGTATGTGATGGGCCACAGTGCCGGGGCCTACAACGCCGCGATGCTTGCTCTGGACCCAAAATGGCTGGCGGCAGCGGGTACGACGCCTTCCATCATCAAGGGCTGGATCGGTCTGGCCGGGCCCTATGATTTTCTGCCCATCGACGACCCGGAAGTGAAGCCGGTGTTTTACTTCCCGAATTCGCCGCCCGACTCGCAGCCTATCAACCATGTCAGCGCAGCGTCACCGCCGGCGTTGCTGATCGCTTCCGCCGATGACACGGAGGTGAACCCGCAACGCAACACGGGGGGCATGGCCAGTCGTTTGCGCGCTCAGGGCGTGTCAGTGCGCGAGGTGTATTTCTCTCGCACCAGTCACCGCACGCTGGTGGGTGCACTTGCCCGCCCATTGCGCAGCCTGGCGCCGGTGCTGGAGGAGGTCGCAGCCTTTATCCACGCACAGGATCAGGCGCCGGTGTCGAGCGTCTCGGTCAGCCGTTGAACCAAGCGCCGCTGCGGTTGAGCTTCAACGCCAGATACCCCAGCGTCAGCGCCCTTAATGCCATGAACAGCAAAAACGCCAGCCACAGACCGTGGTTGCCGAATCCGCTTGCCAGCCAGGCAAACGGTGCGGTGATCAAGGCCGTGACGACCATGGCATTGCGCATCTCGCGGGCGCGGGTGGCGCCGATGAAAAGGCCGTCGAGCAAGTAACTCCAGACCGCGACAAAGGGCAGCACGGCGAGATAGGGCAGATAGACGAAGGCGATGTCGCGCACTGCGGTGATGTCGGTCTGCATCTCGATGAACAGGTGCCCGCCCAGCAGAAACAGCGCCACAAACGCGACGCTGCAAATCAGCGACCAGCCTCCCGAGACATTCAACGAGCGCCGCAACGCCCCGCGGTCCCGCGCGCCGATGGCGTGTCCGCAGAGGGCTTCGACGGCGTGGGCCAGTCCGTCCAGCGCGTGGGCCATCAGCAACAGCCCATTAAGCAGCAGCGCGTTGGCCGCAACGGTGGCGTCGCCCAGTCGAGCGCCTTGCACCGTGATCAGGAAGAACACCGATTGCAGGATCAGGCTGCGAATGAAGATGTCGCGGTTAACCGTGAGCAGTGGTCGCCAGCTCTGCCAGCGCTTGAGTACGGACACTGCCAGCTGTCCCGGGTATGCGCGCAAACCTCTGTGGGTGAGGGCGAGGCCAAGCAGGGCGCCGGTCCATTCGGCGATGACCGACGCACGCGCGCTGCCGACCACGCCCCAGTCCAGGCCCATGACGAACCACAGGTTCAGCGCGATGTTGACCAGGTTGGTGGTCAGCAGAATCGCCAGCGGCGCTCGGGCGTTTTGCAGCCCGAGGAACCAGCCCACCAGCGCGTAACTGGCCAGCGCGGCGGGTAAGCCGAACAGGCGGGTATGGAAGAAGTCGCGGGTCAGCTCGTTGAGATCGTCCGAGGGCTGCATCATTTCCAGCGCCAGGTGCTGGAACGGCAGGCCGATCAGCCCCAGCAGCACAGAAAACCCCATCGCCAGCAGTAAGCCCTGCAACAGCACCTGGCGCAGCGCCGCTCCGTCGTTGCGGCCGGCGGCCTGGGCAGCGAAACCGGTCGTGCCCATGCGCAGAAAACCCATCGCCCACGCGAGAAAGCTGTACAGCGTACCGCTGACCGCGACAGCGCCGAGCTGGTGAGCGTGGGGCAGGTGACCGATCACCGTGCTGTCCACCAGCGAAACAAGGGGCACGGAGATATTCGACAGAATCATCGGCGCCGCCAGCGCCCACACCTGTCGATGCGTCGCGCGCTGACGCCAGTCGTTGAAGAAGTTGGACATGAAGACTCCCGGGCAAGCGCGCGAGTGTAGCGATGACGACGCGTGAATGCAGGACTTCTGCATTCCCGTGCACCAGCCTCGGGGCGCGCCCTGTTTTTGAGTCGACCCCGGTCACTCCCACCCGTCCCCGAGCGTGCCGAGAACTCGAGCCGAAACCCGATAGTGTGGGAGTGAGCTTGCTCACGAAAGCGTCAGTACATTCAGCGCATCTCCATAGGGAGCGAAAATGCCTTCGCGAGCAAGCTCGCTCCCACCAGTCCTGGGGCGTGATTGAGAACTCGAGCCGAAACCCAATAGTGTGGGAGTGGGCTGGATTCCGAGTCGACCAAGCTCACTCCCACCAGTCCCCGAGCATGGCCGAGAAATCAAGTCGACTCCCGCAAGGGTAGGAACCATGGCTGCGTTCCCCCTCGAGAACAAACGCACAAACCCGCGGTCTATCTGCGCGCCGCGCTTTACGATTGCCAAAGCGGTGCTATAACTTCTGCTCCCTCATCGCTGCCGTCCAAATGAGTGCCTCATGCTAAACAAAGGATTGTTCCTGGCCTGCGCGCTGGTACTGCTCAGTGCCTGCGATTCCTCCACCTCCGATAAGCCCGCTTCAGCGGCGGCCACCCCTCCGGTTGCTGCGGCTTCATCAAGCGCCGCCGAGTCCGCGAAGCCCAAGCCTGCAGTAGACATTCCTGCGCTGAGCAAGCGCTACGCCGGACGCGAGTTGACGGTGGTGGACGTCTCCGAAGTTCAGCTTGATGGCGCCAGCACGCTGTCGTTGAGCTTCTCGGTGCCGTTGAACCCCGATCAGAAATTCGCTGAAAAAGTGCACCTGGTCGACAGCAAGGACGGCAAGGTCGATGGCGCCTGGGAGCTGTCGGACAACCTCATGGAGCTGCGCCTTCGTCACCTCGAGCCCAAGCGCAAGCTGGTGCTGACCATCGACCCGGGTCTGGTGGCGGTGAACAACAACACCCTGGCGGCAGAGTATTCCGCACGGCTGGAAACCTCCGATCTCCAGGCGACCGTGGGTTTCGCCAGTCGCGGCAGTCTGCTGCCGACCCGGCTCGCTGAAGGCCTGCCGGTAATCGCCCTCAACGTCGATAAAGTCGACGTCGAATTCTTCCGCATCAAGCCTGAGTCGCTGCCTGCGTTTCTTGGCTCCTGGGAAGGCTCGTCCAGTCTTGAGAGCTACCAGTCCAAAGAACTGCTGCCCCTGGCCGATCTGGTCTACAGCGGCCGTTTCGACCTGAACCCTGCGCGCAACACCCGCGAGACCGTGCTGCTGCCGATCTCGGGCCTCAAACCGCTGCAACAACCGGGCGTTTATCTGGCCGTGATGCGCGCCTCCGGGACCTACAACTACACCCAGCCTGCCACGCTGTTCACCCTCAGCGACATCGGTCTGTCGGCGCATCGTTACGCCAATCGTCTGGACGTGTTCACTCAGGCGCTGGAAGGCGGCAAAGCCCTGAGCGGCGTGGACGTCGAGCTGTATGACGAGAAAGGCCGCGTGATCGGCCAGGGCAAGACTGACAACGCCGGCCACGCCGAGCTGCCATTGCCGGCCAAGGCTGAAGTGTTGCTGGCCCACCAAGGCGAGCAGACCAGCATGCTGCGCCTGAACAGCGCCGCGCTGGATCTGGCGGAATTCGACATCACCGGCCCCAAGGCCCACCCGCTGCAATTCTTTATTTTCGGCCCGCGCGATCTCTATCGCCCGGGCGAAGTGGTGCTGCTCAACGGTTTGCTGCGTGACAGCGACGGCAAGAGCGTCAAGCCTCAGCCGATTACCGTGGAAGTGCGCCGACCGGATGAGCAGGTCAGTCGCAAGTTCGTGTGGGACGCTGACGCCACCGGGCTGTATCAATATCAATTGCAGCTGTCGGAAGAAGCGCCGACGGGTCGCTGGCAACTGGTGTTTGATCTGGGTGACGGCAAGCCGCAGCTGTATGAATTCCAGGTCGAAGACTTCCTGCCAGAACGCATGGCGCTGGAACTCAAGGGCAGCGACGCCCCGCTGGCGCCCGATGCGCCGTTCGATGTGGCGATTACCGGTCGATACCTCTATGGCGCACCCGCGTCGGGCAATCGCCTGAACGGTCAGCTGTATGTGCGTCCGCTGCGGGAAGCCGTGCCCGGCCTGCCGGGTTATCAGTTTGGTTCGGTGACCGAGGAAGACCTCAAGCAGGACCTGGAGATCGAAGACAGCACGCTCGATGCCAACGGCAAGCTGGACCTGAGCATCGACAGCCAATGGGCCAAGGCCCGTTCACCGCTTGAGCTGGTGCTGCAAGCCAGTTTGCAGGAGTCGGGTGGGCGTCCGATCACGCGGCGTCTGACCCAACCGGTTTGGCCCGCCGATGCCATGCCGGGCCTGCGCGGTTTGTTCGACGGCGAAGCCACCGACGGCGACGGTCCGGTTGAGTTCGAAGTGCTGATGGCCGACGCCCAGGGCCACAAGCTGGCTGCCGACAACCTCAAGGTGCGGCTGGTCCGCGAGCGCCGCGATTACTACTGGAACTACTCCGACAGCGATGGCTGGAGTTACCACTTCAACGAGAAGTTTCTCAACCTCTCCGAAGAAACCCTCAGCGTGAAGAAGGACTCGACGGCGAAAATCAGCTTCCCGGTGGAGTGGGGCCCTTATCGCGTCGAAGTCGAGGATCCGGCCACCGGCCTGATCAGCAGCGTGCGTTTCTGGGCTGGTTATCGCTGGCAGGACAATGCCGAAGGCGGCGCCGTGCGTCCCGATCAGGTCAAGCTGGCGCTGGACAAACCGGCCTATGCCGACGGCGACACCGCAAAAGTCACCGTCACGCCGCCGTCGGCGGGCAAGGGCTATCTGTTGGTGGAGTCGAGCGAAGGGCCGCTGTGGTGGCAAGAGATCGACGTGCCGGCCGAAGGCAAAACCTACGACATCCCGATGGACAAGAAATGGGCGCGGCATGACCTCTACGTCAGCGCGCTGGTGATTCGTCCGGGTGAACGCAAAGCCAATGTCACGCCGAAACGCGCCGTGGGCGTCCTGCACCTTCCGCTGGACCGCTCGCAGCGCAAGCTGGCGGTGACCGTCACGGCGCCCGAGAAGATGCGGCCCAAGCAGCCGCTCAAACTGAAGGTCAATGCGAAGAACGCCGACGGCACGATCCCGAAGAGCGTGCATGTGCTGGTCGCTGCGGTGGACGTCGGCATTCTCAACATCACCGAATACGCCACGCCGGATCCGTTCGCGGCGATGTTCGGCCGCAAGGAGTACGGCGCCGATCAGCTGGATATCTATGGCCAGTTGATCGAGGCCGGACGTAATCGCCTCGCCAGCCTGGCCTTCGGCGGTGACGCGGCGCTGGCCAAAGGCGGCAAGCGCCCGGAAACCAGCGTCACCATCGTCGCTCTGCAAAGCGCGCCGGTGACCCTGAACGAGCAGGGCGATGCGGAAGTCAGCGTCGACATCCCGGATTTCAACGGTGAGCTGCGGATCATGGCCCAAGCCTGGACCGACGAGCGCTACGGCATGGCAGAAGCCAAAACCGTGGTGGCGGCGCCGCTGATCGCCGAGCTGTCGGCGCCCCGATTCCTGGCGGGTGGCGACCAGACCAAGGTGGCGCTGGACCTGTCGAACCTGTCCGGCAAGGCGCAGAAGCTCAACGTGCAAGTCGTCGCAGAAGGGCAGTTGAGTCTGGCCGAAGGCGAGAGCGCCAAAGCCATCAGCCTGAATCAGGGGCAACGCACGACGCTGCAGATTCCGGTCAAGGCGCTGGGCGGATTCGGTCAGGGCGTCATTCGGGTCACGGTCAACGGTCTGGACCTGCCGGGCGAGAACCTGCCAGCCTTCAGCCGCGAATGGACCATCGGCGTGCGCCCTGCGTACCCGGCGATGCTCAAGCAATACCGCGCGGTGCTCAAGGATCAGGCATGGAGCCTGCCGGACGGCGCCCTTGAGGCGTTCGAGCCAGCGGGACGCGAGGCGCTGCTGTCGGTGTCGAACCGTCCGCCGCTGAACCTCGGCGAACAGATCCGCGCGCTGAAAGCCTATCCCTACGGTTGCCTGGAGCAGACCACCAGCGGCTTGTACCCGTCGCTTTATGCCGACGCCGCAACGCTCAAGCGTCTGGGCCTGCAAGGCGAGTCCGATGCCGACCGCAAGCGCAAGATCGAGCTGGGCATCGAGCGACTGATCGGCATGCAGCGCTACAACGGCAGCTTCGGCCTGTGGGCGGCGGACGGTGAGGAGGAATACTGGCTGACCGCATACGTCACCGACTTCCTGCTGCGCGCCCGCGACCAAGGCTTTGCCGTGCCGCCGGATGCGCTGAAGAAGGCCAACGAGCGGCTGCTGCGTTACTTGCAGGAGCGCAATCAGATCGAGGTGAATTACAGCGAAAACGCCGACCACACCCGCTTCGCCGTGCAGGCTTACGCAGGTCTCGTGCTGTCGCGCAGTCAGCAGGCACCGCTGGGTGCGTTGCGCAGTCTGTTCGAGCGTCGCAGCGATGCGCGATCGGGCCTGCCGCTGGTGCAGCTGTCCATCGCGCTGGAAAAAATGGGCGACAAACCCCGCGCCGATCAGGCTTTGCTTGCCGGGCTGGCAGCCGGTCGCAAGGCCAACGACTGGCTCGCCGATTACGGCAGCCCGTTGCGTGATCAGGCGTTGATTCTGTCACTGCTGGAAGAAAACAAACTGGCGCCGGACAAAGTCGAGGGGCGGCTGTTTGCGCTGTCCGATCAGGTCGCGGCGAACCGTTATCTGTCGACCCAGGAGCGCAATTCGCTGTTCCTCGCCGGTCGCGATCTGCTGGGCAAGCCGGAAGGCAAATGGGCGGCGACCTTGACCAGCGGCAGCAACAATCGCGAACTGAGCAACGACCAACCGGGCGTCAAACTCGACAGTTCAGTGCTGGCCGCGCCGTTGACGGTGCAGAACACCGGTGGCGACACGCTGTACCAGCAGATGACGATTTCCGGTTATCCGTCGCAGCCGCCGGCGGCCGGGGGCGAGAATTTGTCTATCACTCGCGACTACTTGGGCATGGACGGCGAGGCGCTGAATCTCAATGCCTTGAAGAGCGGTGAACTGGTCTTGGTGCACCTTGAGATCAAGGCCAAAGAGCGCGTGCCGGATGCGTTGGTAGTGGATCTGCTGCCCGCAGGTCTGGAGATCGAAAACCAGAATCTGGCGCAGAGTTCGGCGAGTCTGGAAGACGCCAGCGAGTCGGTGAAGCAGTGGCGCGAATCGATGGAAAACGCTGGCGTGAAGCATCAGGAATTCCGTGGCGATCGTTATGTGGCTGCGGTGGATCTGGAGGGCTTCAACACGGTGCACCTGCTGTATCTGGCGCGTGCTGTGACGCCGGGCGTGTACCGCGTGCCGCCGCCGCAGGTGGAGTCGATGTACCGGCCGAACTGGCAGGCACTGGGCGAAGCGCCAGCGCAGTTGGTGGTGAAGGGCAAGAAGTAGAAGAGGGGTGACGCTGGTTGCTCCCACGCTCTGCGCGGTAGCACCTCGGTCGACGCTCTGCGTCAGGGGACGCGGAGCGTCTTGGGCTGCATTTCCGCGCGGAACGTGGGAACGATCAGCGCCGAGCGGACGATCAGCGCCGCGAGGGAACGATCAAAGCAATCAATGAATAATCCAGCTCAACAGCCACAACCCCAGAAACAGCCAGATGATCCCCATGATGATCGAGGCGCGCATGAAGGCGCGGATCGCTGAATACAGCAGCATCAGTCCGACGACCAGGGCGACGATGCTGACGATTGAAGTGTCCATGCCCAGCGTGCGCGACAGACCGTCAACGAAATTGCCGCCCGCGTGAGTGAACATGTTGAACAACCAGCTTAAGCCGTCGACGACGAAGCGGATCACGGCGCCAATCACTTGGCCGAGCCATTCGAAAACGCTTTCTACCTGCATATCTGCTTCCTGATGAGGGACGTGGACCAAAAACGGCACTGCCCGCTTTGGCTGCTGATTGTCCGGGCGAGTTCCCTGTCGGGTAAAGGCTTTCTGTGAAGATCACGCGATTATTGCCGCGAAGGAACCGCCCGGGATTCACAAGTCCATTGTGGGAGCGAGCGTGCTCGCGAATGGGACGACGGTGTACTCGCGTTTTGGCCTGGCTCATTGGCAGCCTGCTCATCGTGTGTCTGCTGCTCTGGCTCGCCGACCGGATCTGGCCGCTGCCCTTGCCCAAGGATGATCTGGCCCGCGTGGTGCTCGCCGAAGACGGCACGCCGCTGTGGCGATTCGCCGATGCCAATGGCGTCTGGCGCTACCCGGTGACGGTCGATCAGGTGTCGCCCTATTACCTCGAAGCGCTGCTGACCTACGAGGACCGTTGGTTCTATCAGCATCCCGGCGTGAACCCCATGGCGCTGGCGCGCGCCGCCTGGCAAAACCTCAGCGGCGGCCATGTGGTGTCCGGGGGCAGTACGCTGTCGATGCAGGTGGCGCGTTTGCTCGACCCCCATTCGCGCACCCTGGCGGGCAAGCTTCGTCAACTGTGGCGCACCGCGCAGCTGGAATGGCACCTGTCCAAACAGGACATTCTGGTGCTGTACCTGAATCGCGCGCCGTTTGGCGGCACGTTGCAGGGCGTCGCCGCGGCCAGTTGGGCGTATCTCGGCAAGTCCCCGCAACAACTGACCCGTGCCGACGCGGCGCTGTTGGCGGTATTGCCCCAGGCGCCGAGTCGTCTGCGCCCGGATCGTCACGCCCAACGAGCCCAGGCCGCGCGGGACAAGGTGCTGCGGCGTCTGGCTGAGTTCGGCACGTGGCCTCAGGGCGCGGTCGACGAAGCGCTGGAAGAACCGCTGCTGCTTGCGCCCCGTCAGGAACCGAGCCTGGCGCCTTTGCTGGCCCGGCGCCTGAACCGCCCGAACAGCCCGCCCCTGATCCGCACCACGCTGGACGCCGGCCTGCAGCGTCGTCTCGAAGACCTGCTGCTGGGCTGGCGCGCACGCTTGCCCGAGCGAACGTCCGCCGCGATTCTGGTGGTGGAAGCGCAGAACATGGCCGTCCGCGCGTACGTTGGCTCGGTGGACATCGGCGACGCCAAACGTTTTGGTCATGTGGACATGGTCAGCGCGCTGCGTTCCCCCGGTTCGACGCTCAAACCCTTTCTCTACGGCAAGGCCATCGACGCCGGGCTCATCCATTCCGAATCGTTGCTGCAGGACGTGCCCCGGCGCTACGGCGACTATCGTCCCGGCAATTTCTCGTCGGGGTTTAACGGCGCGGTGGCGGCGAGTTCGGCGCTGTCGATGTCGCTCAACCTGCCGGCGGTGCAGTTGCTGGAAGCCTACGGACCCAAGCGTTTCGCTGCCGAATTGCGCAACGGCGGCGTGCCGCTGACCCTGCCGCCTCTGGCCGAACCCAATCTGGCGTTGATTCTCGGCGGCGCGGGCAGCCGACTGGAGGATCTGGTGGGCGGCTACAGCGCGTTTGCGCGGGGCGGGCGCAGCGCGGACATTCGCTTGCAGCCCGATGATCGTCTGCGTGACCGACCGATGATGTCGCCGGGGGCGGCGTGGATCATCCGGCGGATTCTCAGCGGCCAGTCACGACCTGATCTCGACCCCCATGCCGAGCTTGTGCAGCGGCCGCAACTGGCCTGGAAAACCGGCACCAGCTACGGCTTTCGGGATGCGTGGTCGATTGGCGTGGGGCCAAGGTTTCTGATTGGCGTGTGGATTGGCAGGCCCGACGGGACGCCGGTGCCGGGGCAGTTCGGTCTGGCGTCGGCGGCGCCGCTGATGCTGCAGGTTCACGACCTGTTGGTGAACCGCGACGCCCAGCGCAACATCCTGCCGCCCGTGTTGCCGGTGCCGCTCAACGTTGGCGTCGCGGCGATCTGCTGGCCGCTGGGGCAGCCGATGAGCAAGAGTGATCCGAACTGCCGCCGTCAGCGTTTCGCCTGGACCCTCGACGGCACGACGCCGCCGACCTTGCAGGCGACCGATCAGCCGCTGGGATTGGGGCTCACGGAAAAAGTCTGGCTGAATGATAAGGGCCTGCGTGTCGCGGCAAGTTGTCCACAGGCTCAACCAAAAGACATTGCCCTCTGGCCGGCGCCGCTTGAGCCTTGGCTGCCGAAAACCGAGCGGCGCGAGGCGCGCTTGCCGGACATCGACCCGTCATGCCCGCCCCAGGGATTGAGCCTGGCGCCGCCGTTGTCCGTGGTGGGGGTGCGAGAGGGCGATCAGTTGCGCTTGCCGGCCGGCAGTCAGCAACTGTTGCGGCCCACGCTGTCGGCGCTGGGCGGAAGTGGCCGGCGCTGGTGGTTCATCGACGGCACGCCGGTGGGCGACACCGCCAGTCAGGACAGCTACACCCACACCTTCACGCGCTTGGGGCGATACCAACTGAGCGTGCTGGATGAAAGCGGGCAGACCGCCCGGGTGGAGTTCAGTGTGGTGGAGTGAGGCAATGCCCTGGACTCTGTCTGCGGGCGCTCAACTGGGTGCAATCCATTGTAGGAGTGAGCTTGCTCGCGAATGGGCGGTACGACCGCTAAAGATTCAGCGGCTGGAATACCGTCTTCGCGAGCAAGCTCACTCCTACGTGCGATGTATCGGCTGGGAGATAGCGCGGTGTCAGAGGACGCCGCAGATGTATCTGTTGAAGCACGGATTGTAGGAGTGAGCTTGCTCGCGAATGGGCGGTACATGCGCTAAAGATTCAGCGGCTGGAATACCGTCTTCGCGAGCAAGCTCATTCCTACATGCGATGTGTCAGCTCAGAGATAGCGCGGTGTCAGAGGACGCCGCAGATGTATCTGTTGAAGCACGGAGTGTGGGAGCGAGCTTGCTCGCGAATGGTCGGCACATCCGTTAAAGATTCAGCGGCTGAAATACCTTCTTCGCGAGCAAGCTCACTCCTACATGGACCTCACAGGCTGAGCACTGATCAACCTTCAATGCGGTGGATATTGCTGCAGAATTTGCTGCACGGTCTGGCGCAGGGCCTGCTCGCGTGCAGCAGGGTTGGTATTGCTGTCGTTGACCATCTGCTCGGTGCTGCCACGCCACACCAGCTTGCCATCCTTGCCGTCGAGCATGTCGATCTGCAGGGTCGAGACTTTGTAATCGATGTTGCGCGTCTCGGTGCCGATCGGGCCGCCCCAGTAGCCGCCCCACGGATTACCCCAATAACCGCCAGCGCCGCCATAGTTGGTAGTCACCGTCTGTTGGCGGTTCTCGACGATCAGCCATGCCTGCAGTTGAACATCCGCTTTCACGCCGGGCGCTGCCATGCGCAGGCCGCGTTGCTCCAGTTGCTCGCCGACCGCCTGGCGGATGCGCTGCTCGGTCAGATCACTTTTGATGCGCGGATCGTTAGGCTGATATTGCAAGCCGGGCTCTTTCCACGCCCAGGAGCGATAGGCGCCGAAATCCCGCTGGGCGTCGAAGTCGCGGTTGACCCGATCGGTCTGGCAGGCGGCGAGCAGCAGGGCGACACAGAGGACAGCAATGCGGCGATACATGGGTTTCTCCAGCGTGAAAACAAAACGCCAACGGGCGTGAAATCAGGACGGTGGGTAAGCCGTCAGGGCTTGTTGTACGGCCTGGCGCAGGGCTTTGGCGCGGGTTGACTGGTCGCCGCCGCTGGCGGTTTCGGCACTCGCGCTCCAGACCGGCTGGCCGCTGCGGGCATCGAACAGGCTGATGCGCACCACGACCACCTGCTCTTGATAGGTGCGCACGATCGGGACGCTGGCATAACCGCCGTAACCGTTGCGGTACCCATTACCACCGTAATAGCCCACACCTGAACCGCCGTAGTACGGATCGTAATAGTCGTCGCGCACCTGACGAATCCGGGTTTCGGCGTGGGCATCAGCCGCGACGCGCAAGTCCGCCGCCTGCGGGTTCTGCGAAGGCCGCAAACCCCGTTGATCCAGCCCGTTGCTGACGGCTTCAGCCAGCTGAGCCGAGTCAGCCCAGAGGGTGCCCGGCGGTAATTGACCGTTGAGCCAGGCCCAGTTGCGATAGCGGCCATAGTCGCGCGGCGCCGCAGGGTAGGCGCTCATGTCGATGGCATTGGCGGCCTGAGGCGGCGCCGGTGGAATGGCTGCAGACACGGCACGATAAGGATTGGGACTCTGGCAGGCGGCGAGGCCCAGGCAGAGGGAAAGCAAAGCGAGACGGCGTTTCATGAGGGTCTCCGCAGCGTGTGTTAAGCAGCGTGTATCAACCAGCGTGGGTCAGACAGCCCGGCACATCCAGTGCAGATAGCGTCCCAGTCCGGCGAAGGCCGGGTGACGACGATGGGCGAGCTCCATTTCCAGGAGATCCGCAAGATCGGCCTTGGCCTGAAACTCGACCGGCATGTAGTCATGGAAAACCCGAATGCCACTTTGGGTTTCGACTCGCCACAGGGAGCCAAGTTGCGCCGCCAGTTCGCGGGGATCAACAGGCTCCTGCGGGGTCAGGCTCTGTTTTTCGCCGGCCAGGGTGTTCTTGCGCATTTTGCGGAAGTGGCCCTTGAGCAGATTGCGATAAATCAGCGCGTCGCGGTTGTAGAAGGCCAATGACAGCCAGCCTGCGGGCTTGGTTAGCTGATGCAGTACCGGCAGAATCGTGAACGGCTCTTCCAGCCATTCCAGCACGGCATGGCAGATCACCAAGTCGTAACGCTCGGTCAGAATATCTGGCAGTGCTTGCCACGGCGCCTGAATGAAATTCGCCGTCTGCCCCGCGTCGGCAAAGCGCTGGCGGGCGCCTTCGAGCATGGGCGCCGCGGGCTCGGCCAGCGTGACGTGATGACCGCGCTCGGCCAGCCACAGCGACATGTGCCCAAGCCCGGCGCCGATGTCCAGCACGCGCAACGGACGGTCCGGCAGGCTTTCGATCAGGTCAGCTTGTAGCACCGCCAACCGGATCGCACCCTTGGCACCGCCGTAGATTTTTTCAGCGAAACGCGTCGCCAGTTGATCGAAATGACGGTCACTCATTTGCTGAACCGCCGTTCGCCGTCCGCCAGTTTCGCGCGCACCACTTCATCCATGTCCAGCCCGAGTTCGCTGCACAACAGCAGCAGGTAAAGCACGATATCCCCGACTTCCTGCCCGGCGTGGGCCAGCTCATCAGCGGGCAGCTGACGCGACTGATCCTCGGTCTTCCACTGAAAGATCTCCACCAGCTCGGCCATTTCGACGCTGGCGGCCATGGCCAGGTTTTTCGGGCTGTGAAATTGCCGCCAGTCGTTGTTGTCGCGGATGCGATGCAGGCGTTGGGTGAGTTCGTCGAGGTTCATGGGGGTCTCCTGAAGGTGCGTAGCTTCAGGGGGATAGGCGATTGACGCAAGGGGGGCGCGATGCTCCGGGACGCATGTTTTATACCCGCTACGGCGGTGCGCCGATTCCCGGCTGAAGCCGGTCCTACAGTCTGCGTACTTAGTGGGACCGGCTTTAGCCGGGAAGGCGTCAGATGTCACACCGCAAAACCACTGGCGCACGATAGGCGCAGCCATCACTCCGACGCCGGTCGCCAGCTCCCCAGCATATGCACGATCCCTTCCGCCCCTTCCAGCTTGAACTGCCCATGGGACCCCGCCGCGCTGGCCGACAACGTCACCCCGCTGGGCAGCCGTACCGGTTTATGAAACTCCACCGATATCTCCACATTCGACGCCGGCAGGTGATCTTCAAGCGCAGCCAACGCGCGGCTTTTTATCCACAGCCCGTGGGCGATCGCCTTGGGGAAACCAAACAGCTTTGCGCTGCTGTCGCTGAGGTGAATCGGGTTGTAATCACCACTGACCTTCGCGTACCGACGGCCAATGTCCGACGGCGCCGACCACGTCGCCAGTTCCGTCATCGGCAGTGGCGCGGGTTCGTAATCGCCTTCGATCTCGCCGTCCACCTGAACACCTCGGCACAGCATCGTGCTCTCTTCCTCCCACAGCAGGCCCAGCGCGTCCTCGATCTGGGTGATCAGGCTGAACGTCGCACCTTTGGCGTGGGGCTTGAGGTGGCCGACACGCACGCTGACCTGAACCTTGATCACGCTGCCAAGGGGCCGACGAATGCTGATCCGGTTATGCAGGTGGACCAATCCGAGGAGCGGGAAGGGAAAGTCCTTGTCGGTGAGCAGCTTCATCTGCAGCGGGAAAGCCAGCACATGGGGATAGGTTGGCGGCAGCAGACTGCCGGGCACGAATCCGCAGACGTGGGCAAACGCTTTCACCCTGTCCGGGTCCACCGACATCCAGCACCGCAGCCCCTGATCCGGCAATTGCGTGCCGCTGACCTTGCGCCGCAGCGCCGCTTGCATGAACAGGCCGGGAAGGGCCGGGGGCGTGTCCAGATACCGCCAGTGCACACTCATCGAGCTACTCCTGTGGTCATGCTACAGATCAGGCAGGCCTCGGATCGACGGGGCGCCTATTCAGACACTTTTTTTCTTAATGCCAGCTCAGGCGCCGAGCACGCTTTGGCCGCACACCCGCAGCACCTGGCCGCTCATTGCGCCGGAACCCGGTTGACCCAGCCACGCCACCGCTTCCGCCACGTCTTGCGGCTGGCCGCCCTGGCCCAGCGAACTCATGCGTCTGCCCGCTTCGCGCAGGGCAAAAGGCATGTGCGCCGTCATGCTGGTTTCGATAAAGCCCGGGGCCACGGCGTTGATGCTGATGCCGCGGGCTTTGAGTGTCGGCGCCATCGCTCGGGCATAACCGATCAGGCCGGCCTTGCTGGTGGTGTAGTTGGTTTGCCCACGATTGCCCGCCAGCCCGCTGATCGACGCCAGCAGAATCACGCTGCCGTTTTCGTGCAATGCGCCGCTGTCGAGCAGCGCCTGGGTCAGCACCTGAGGCGCGTTGAGATTGACGTCGAGCACCGAGTCCCAGAAGTCCGCCGGCATATTGGCCAGCGTTTTGTCCCGGGTGATGCCGGCGTTGTGCACGACGATATCGAGCCCGCCGGGGAGGTGTTCAATCAACTGAGCGGCAGCGTCCGGTGCGCAGATGTCCAGGACCAGCGCCTGCCCACCCAGACGCGCAGCCAAGGCATCCAGATCCGATTTGGCTTGGGGCACGTCCAACAGAATTACTTCGGCGCCATCACGGGCGAGGGTTTCCGCGATGGCCGCGCCGATGCCTCGGGCGGCGCCGGTCACCAGCGCTTTGCGTCCGGCCAGTGGGCGGGTCCAGTCCTGAACCTGCTGATCGCAAGCACTCAGGCGAATGACTTGACCGGAAATAAACGCGCTCTTCGGCGACAGGAAAAACCGCAGCGCGCCTTCCAGTTGACCTTCGGCGCCGTCCTCTACTTGCAGCAGCTGAACCGTGCCGCCGTTACGCATTTCCTTGGCCAGTGAGCGGCTGAAACCTTCGATGGCTTGCTGCGCGCTGGTGGCCAACGGATCGGATTGAGCATCCGGCGCGCGCGCAAGCATCACGATGTGAGCGCTGTTGTCCAGATGACGCAGGATCGGCTGGAAGAACTCACGCAACTGACTCAGCTGAGAGGTGTGCAGCAGCGTGCTGGCGTCGAACACCACGGCCTTGATCTTCGCGCTCTGCTCGGCATTCCAGGGGTGGGCGCCGGTGACTTCGCCGCCATGACTGAACAGCACATCAGTCAGACGCTGCGCAAAGGCGCTCACCCGCTCGGCCAATGGACCTGTGCTCAGCAACAGCGCGCCCTCGACCGGACGCAGACGCCCCGCCTGCCAGCGCTCCAGACGTGCGGGGGCTGGCAAACCGATGGCGCCGACCAGCTTGCGGCCGAGGTCGGAGTTGACGAAGTCAATGTAGCGATCGGATGCCATGGAACACTCTCCTTGAGTCTGGGTTCAAATCAGTTGACCGCACCGGTGGGTAATAGGTCCTACGCTGTCAGTTGGCGAACTCTGTAGGAGTGAGCGTGCTTGCGATCGCTTTTCGTCAGGCGGCACAAGAACGCCTGGCCTGCTGCGGTCGTGCTTCCGCAACCGATGCCCGCATCCAAAAAAGAGAAAGGAGATTTCGATGACTCAGACACGACGCGTGGCCATTGTCGGCGGCAACCGCATTCCGTTCGCACGCTCGAACGGCGCGTATGCCACCGCCAGCAATCAGGACATGCTGACCGCTGCGCTGGAGGGTCTGATCGAGCGCTTCAACCTGCATGGCCTGCGCATGGGCGAAGTCGCTGCCGGCGCGGTCCTCAAGCATTCCCGTGATTTCAACCTCACCCGCGAATGCGTGCTCGGCTCAAGGCTGTCGCCGCAAACCCCTGCCTACGACATTCAACAGGCTTGCGGCACCGGGCTCGAAGCGGCGCTGCTGGTGGCAAACAAAATCGCCCTCGGCCAGATCGAGTGCGGCATCGCTGGCGGCGTGGACACCACCTCAGACGCGCCCATCGGCGTCAACGAAGACCTGCGGCAGATCCTGTTGCAGGTCAATCGCAGCAAAACTACGGCTGACAAACTCAAGGCGCTGACGCAATTGCGCCTGCATAACCTCAAGCCGGAGCTGCCGCGCAACGGCGAACCCCGCACCGGTTTGTCGATGGGCCAGCACTGCGAACTTATGGCGCAGACCTGGAACATCCCCCGCGACGCGCAGGACCAACTGACGCTGGAAAGTCACCAGAAAATGGCCGCTGCTTACGCGGAGGGCTGGCAGGACGATCTGCTCACGCCGTTCCTCGGCCTGACCCGCGACAACAACCTGCGCACCGACGCGAGCCTGGAAAAACTCGCGTCGCTCAAGCCTGCTTATGAGCGCAGCGCCAAGGGCACACTGACGGCGGGTAACTCGACGCCGCTGACCGATGGCGCCTCGCTGGTGCTGCTCGCCAGCGAAGCGTGGGCGCGTGAGCGTAACTTGCCGATTCTGGCCTATTGGCGCGATGGGGAGGCTGCCGCCGTGGATTTTGTGCGTGGCAACGAAGGTCTGCTGATGGCCCCGGTCTACGCCGTCCCCCGCCTGCTGGCGCGCAACGGTTTGACGCTGCAAGACTTCGATTACTACGAAATCCACGAAGCGTTTGCCGCGCAGGTGTTGTGTACGTTGAAGGCGTGGGAAGACCCCGAATACTGCAAGACCCGTTTGGGCCTGGACGCGCCGTTGGGGTCGATTGATCGCAGCAAGCTGAACGTGAAAGGCAGCTCGTTGGCGGCGGGACATCCGTTTGCTGCGACGGGTGGGCGGATTGTGGCGAACCTGGCGAAACTGCTTAGCAAGAGGGGAGGAGGGCGTGGATTGATATCGATTTGCGCCGCGGGTGGGCAAGGCGTGACGGCCATTATCGAAACATGATGTTTTTAAAGGGTGGTTTAAAGACGCGCGATACGCCGTGTTGACTACTGTCAGAAATGACAGTACGGCCGAGGTCTATTAATCAGTCAGCCGGTAAAGCAACGGCTTGGCGGCGTATATCGCGGATGGAAATGAGCGCTATGAGGAATTGGTCTGAGGCTTAACGTGAGGGGCCTGATGTATTTAAGGATATAAATAAATCTGACCCCTACAAGACCTAGATGAATCAGACCCTTTATAAGAACCTTTTATAGGTTCTTTATTTTCTAGGTAGGTGGGTCGTCCAAGCTTTCAAGTATACCTATTACTCTAACGAAGTTAAGGTTGCTCGGTGAATCCTGGTAGACACTTGTAGATGGGAAATCCCAAACTTCTGGAGTTGGTGAGCCGCACCAGCATTTGCCATATCCCCCTCGGTCAGGTGGAAACGGAGCTCCATACAGGGTTGCAAGAACTGATATATGTCTCCGTTCTACAGGCTTAAGGTTGTGTTCTTGTGACTGTTCGACTGCTCGAGCATGAGTGGCCTGCCAAGTCTCGTATTGCCTCATAACGTAAATATTAGACACGTTAACGGTGTATCTGACGTTTTGATTAAGAGCGTCCGTTACGGTTATTGTGCTGTTGCCCCATCCTCTACCTTTGACTTTTCCTTGAGAATCCACGGAGGCATAACGTGTACTGCTTGATGAATATGTGTAAGGCGGCGTCCCCCCTGAGGCTTTTCTTACCTGAGTATTACCGGCAGTGTCACTGCCGTTTAGCGTCCACTCTGGGCTACCTCTTACATATAAGCCATCTAGAATCATCGTCGTCTGGTCAATCGTCAAAGGCTCAGGTATCGGTTTAGCAATCACAGTATAACTCTGCACTGGAAACGCCTGACGCGTTAGCCCGCCATCAAACGACATTTCGAGTATCAGTCTTAACGTCGAACCATCGGTTAGGTTTTGGACACCGACTCACCGACACGACTGGGTGCAGTTTTCCTACGCCATCAGCGGCGTGCTTGGCGTGCACACACCCCATGGCAGTTTCTTTGCGCCGCCGCAGTGGGGCGTGTGGATTCCGGCCGGGCTCGATCATGAAGTTGTCACGTCGACTCGCGCGGAGATGCGCAGCTTGTATGTACGTACAAAGGCGCAGTAGGAAGGGGACTGATTTATTCACAACGCTCCACCGTAAATTAATCGGCCCCCGTTATTTAAATAAATAAGACCGCCTTTATCGCAAAAAAGCTTAGCGTGGTTATCTCTCATCCGAAGGCTGGCGTTTTTTTAGTATCTTTATTTCATTATGATATTGTCGATTGTCATCATTGTACTGAGGAGGGGCCCCCTAAACTCAATGCGGTCTACGTTTTCTGTAAGAATCTCTACGGTCGTTGTCGACAAAGCTTCGAAAAATTGCGTTCTATTGTCTTGCGGATCGCTGCCGTAGCTTTCAATTACAGAATCTTCAGCTGTATAAAAGTCAAACGTGACGGTAGAGTAGGTTTTCTTTATGAATTCCGCCACGGTCGCCACATTATTAAAGGCAATGAACTGAAGTTTCTTCGCACCCGGCACGCCTACGATTTCAGGCCTCATCTCCGTGGCGCGGAACTCGAACTTAATGAGTGGTGTGTTCAGGAAACCTCCGC
Organism: Pseudomonas sp. Ps21-P2; assembly: GCF_039672565.1. Lineage (NCBI taxonomy): Bacteria > Pseudomonadati > Pseudomonadota > Gammaproteobacteria > Pseudomonadales > Pseudomonadaceae > Pseudomonas > Pseudomonas sp. Ps21-P2. The sequence continues at coordinate 211,156 of NZ_JBDFPL010000002.1, read as the reverse complement.
TAATCAAGCCCAGCGACTCACCGTCAAAGTTCTCAATGTCCTCACCGCCACCTTTCTGCAGCACCACTAATTCAAGCGCTGGGAACGGAATAATTGCAGCATCACTAAAATTCACTTTCAAAGGCAGATTGATCAACTTGTCATGCGGCGCTTTTTCCAAATCCGTTCTAAGGATAGAGCGAGTAATTCCGGTCCCGACCTCGGCAGTAGTCACCTTCTCCCCAGCGATAATGGGAATAGCACTGACCTGGCCCTCGTATTCAAGGTCTAACCAAACAGTCTGTCCCGCTTCAATCATTGGCCAAGGTGCCACTTTAACTTCTGCATCGCCCGTGAACGTAGCAAGATCAAGTACACCTGGTGTCGGTGGTGAGGCTTCCGTGATTTTCGCCATTTTCAAATCTCCTTCCATGAAAGGCAGCACTGTCAGCTGCAAGATGTCTGACTTCTGTCCAGCGCTCTCACCGCTAAGCGTGTATTGAATGTCGACAGTTGTTCCAAGGGCTTTGATGATGTGCGGCACCGAAACCCAGAAAGAAACAGAAGTATGGTTCTCCACCTCTATCGGAACAAAGGTGTCGTCAGCATTAAACTTCAGTGCGATCACATCCCCTGGCTTTATGGATGGGTAAGTCACCACCACTTCCAAACCCGCAGCGGTCACTTGCTTCGGCGACAGAAATTCGCCAAGCGCCACGGGAACGGTAGGTTTTGGGTAGATCGGGTTAAGCCGCTGCGGACTCGCGGATTTGCCCGTTGGCGAGTTCGCCGCTTTTTTGGGTTTAGACATGAGACGCTTCCTTGAAGGGTATCCCTTGCACGTCTTCACCCCGTCGAAACTTGAAGGCTGGTTGAGGGCTGACCGCAAGGACGTTTTAATCTCTGGCGCAGGACCATCATCAGCGCCGGACAAGCATCTGTCTGCTGTCACAAATGACAGTGCACAAATCACGTAGGCGACTCACGCGCCTGAGAACAGGGGGTATAGGCAGCTAATCGCGGAATGAGCCACGCGTAATGAAAAATCCATCTAAGGCCTGAACACCGCACTTAATCAGCCCTGCGGGTTCCCATTCGCAGCAAGCACGTAAACTGCAGCCTCTTACAGCAGGCCAGCCCATGCCCACCACCGGACACATCTCCCCGCGAAACCCCGAGACCGAGCGACAAGTCCCTTGGCTTGAAGATCTCCCGCGCCCGCTTTACGCCCGCGCCGAAAGCCTTGGCGCAGGTTCCTGGACACCGACTCACCGCCACGACTGGGTGCAGTTTTCCTACGCCATCAGCGGCGTGCTCGGCGTGCACACACCCCATGGCAGTTTCTTCGCACCGCCGCAGTGGGGCGTTTGGATTCCGGCCGGGCTCGATCATGAAGTTGTCACGTCGACCCGGGCTGAGATGCGCAGCCTTTACGTGCGCAAAGAGGATTGCGATTGGGCGCCAGATCGTTGCCGGGTGCTCGAAGTCACGCCACTCGCCAGGGACTCGATAATTTGAATAAATTCGACCCTTTTTTTACATCATTCGAAGGTCCAGGCGTACTTGAAGGTTTGCGAGAGTGCTGACCATCTGGTTCAGTCATAATCCTGTCCTTGTGATTACCGCTATCCGACGGGGCGCCGGGATATCCGGTATTTTGGACAGTCATAAATAACCCGAAGTTTGCAAGCAGCGTCACAGCTGGAGGAATGGAGTTCCCGTCGTGTCGTTAAATCTGAAATTATCTAAAAGAAATTCAGTTTCCATGGGTATGGCGTTAATGGCATAAAATCGCAGTTCTTTTATACCGGGTGCGTCAAATCTCATGGTTTTGAAATCTGACACCCCACGCTCTTGGGGGATTGTGTCGGAGTCATTGTAACAATAAACTACGCATGCTCCATCAGTCACTGCTAGGTCAAATGATACGTAAGAAGGGGTAATTCCACGGTTGAATGTAATAATTACTATGCCGCCAGTCTTAGCGGTATGCATTTTTAAATAGATGGATCCGTTTTCACTAGCGATTTCATTTGGATGACGGGTTGTGCCAAACGAAACTTTCATGTTCAAAGTGTTTAGGTCGTGGTCAAGTACTCGCGGTACGAGGTCGTTGAAATTCTCAGAGTACTCGGTTCCCCCTGCCGTGCCCAAGAGGCGCAGCTTCAGAGTCGAAAATTCCTTCGCACCCACGACTGTATCGGTTCCATCAAACTGCACCTTCAGCGGAAACGTAATTTCGCTATTATTTGCAATCTCCAGGAGTTCAGTCCTGCTGATGCCGTGTGTAATTCCCGCGGAAATGTCTGCATTCGTTACCGAATAGCTTTTAAGAATGTTCGAGGTGCCTTTGTTGCTCACCATGTCGAGCCATACGCGTTGTCCCGCGGCTATCAGAGGCCATGGCTCGATGGAAATGTCTGCATCACCGGCAAATTTAGAAAGATCTAACTCGCCCGGCGCGCCATCTGATGCTTGTTCAACTTTGGCCATTTTCAAATCTCCGTCCATAAATGGCAGCACAGTTAGCTGCAATACTTCCGACTGATTCACATCACCCTCACTGCTGACAGTCTTGTAATAGATTTCCACCGTTTCGCCTAGCGTCGGAACGATGTATGAAGCAGATATCCAGAAAGAAACCACTCTTTCATCGCCAACCTCAATTGGAACGAATGTGTCGATACGGTTAAATATGAGTGCGATTACATCGCCAGTTTTGATCGTCGGGTAAGAAACCTTTATCTCCATCCCGGCGGGGCTTACCTGCGTCGGGTCTAATACTGCATTGGTCGCTAACGTGACTAAGGGCTTAGGGTAAAACGGGTCTTGATGCCGCGGTTCGCCGGATTGTGTCGCTGTGTGGCGTAACGCATTTTTGAATTTGGACATGACAATCTTCCTTGAGGAGAGCCGTGGGTAGGTCGCTGCCCATTAAAAGATGCGCGTCGATTTGGGGCGGTAGTGAGCTTTAAATAATCGACGCAAGGTCATCATCTACCCGGCGTAAGCATCTGTCTGCTGTCACAAATGACAGTGCACAGATCACGGAGGCGTCGCAGGCGCCCGAAAACAGGAAGTTGGTAGTGGCTAACCTCGAGACCAGCCAAGCTTAATGAACAATCGTTCTAACCCTCAGCTTCGCCCCTGATGACCCGCATCTGGTACCCATCCGCGGCAAAAACGTAAACTGCCGCCTCACACCAAAGGCCAGTCCATGCCCGCCACCGCACACATCTCCCCGCGAAACCCCGAAACAGAGCGACAAGTCCCTTCGCTTGAAGGCCTTTCGCGCCCGCTCTACGCCCGCGCCGAAAGCCTTGGCGCAGGTTCCTGGACACCGACTCACCGCCACGACTGGGTGCAGTTTTCCTACGCCATCAGCGGCGTCCTCGGCGTGCATACACCCCACGGCAGTTTCTTCGCGCCGCCGCAGTGGGGCGTGTGGATTCCCGCCGGGCTGGAGCATGAAGTTGTCACGTCGACCCGGGCTGAGATGCGCAGCCTTTACGTGCGCAAAGAGGATTGCGATTGGGCGCCAGATCGTTGCCGGGTGCTCGAAGTCACGCCACTCGCCAGGGAGTTGATAAAGACGTTTTGTCAGTTGCCAGCGGATTACCCGGAGCTGGATAGCGCCGAGTCCCGCCTTGTTCAGGTATTGCTCGACCAGCAGGCGAATTTGCCCGAGGTGGGTTTCTCGCTCCCGCTACCTCGTCATCCACGCTTGCTGGGACTGTGTGGTGAACTGATCGAAACGCCGGATCAAGCGGTCACCCTGAATGACTGGGCGGCGCGTTTGAACATGTCGGAAAAGACGCTCACACGATTGTTTCAGCGCGAAACCGGCTTGAGCTTTCGGGGTTGGCGGCAGAGGGCACGCTTGCTGTCGTCACTCAATGCTTTGGAGGAAGGGGTGAGCGTTACGAGCACGGCGCTCAATTGCGGTTACGATTCGACGTCGGCTTTTATTGCTGCTTTCAAAGGGCTGTTCGGGAGGACACCTGGCGAACTGTTTCGCGGATGATGAGCGAAGCTTGCGTGGTTGCGCTGTAGTCGCTCGTCGACAAGCGCGGTGGTAGAGGCTGTCAAGCGGTGTAGATATGCGTCGGCACGAATGCTGCTTGGCGAAGTGTCAGGGATATCGTGAGACAGCTGGCATACAGTCAATCGACCTGACCCCCTACTCGCTGGCAGAGGATTGCCGTATAACGAGCAACAATCGCGTGTTTGGCAACGAAGGACCCCCAATAAAAGCTGATGAAGACTCCTAAACGCATTGAACCCCTGATCGAAGACGGTCTTGTGGACGAGGTGCTGCGCCCGCTCATGAGCGGTAAAGAGGCAGCTGTTTATGTGGTGCGCTGTGGCAATGAGCTGCGGTGTGCCAAGGTTTACAAGGAGGCCAACAAACGTAGTTTCCGTCAGGCAGCGGAATATCAGGAAGGCCGTAAGGTCCGCAACAGCCGCCAGGCCCGCGCCATGGCCAAGGGTTCGAAGTTCGGCCGCAAGGAAACCGAAGACGCGTGGCAGAACGCCGAAGTCGCGGCTCTGTTCCGTCTGGCAGGCGCCGGCGTGCGAGTGCCCAAGCCGTACGACTTCCTTGAGGGCGTACTGCTCATGGAGCTGATCGCCGATGAATACGGTGATGCCGCGCCGCGTCTGAATGACGTGACGCTTGAGCCGGATCAGGCGCGCGAATACCACGCGTTCCTGATTCAGCAGATCGTGCTGATGTTGTGTACCGGTCTGGTGCATGGTGACCTGTCCGAGTTCAATGTGCTGCTCACGCCCACGGGGCCGGTCATTATCGACTTGCCGCAAGCGGTGGATGCGGCGGGCAACAACCATGCGTTTACCATGCTGGAGCGCGACGTCGGCAACATGGCGTCCTACTTCGGCCGCTTCGCGCCGGAGCTGAAGCAGACGCGCTATGCCCGGGAGATGTGGTCCCACTTCGAAGCGGGCACGTTGTCCCCAGCGACCGTGCTGACGGGCGAGTTCGCTGATCCGGACGAGATTGCCGACGTCGGCAGTGTGTTGCGCGAGATTGAAGCGGCGCGACTGGACGATGCAAGACGCCAAGCCGCGAGAACGGCGGACGATGCGCCGCCGAACAAAACCGAAGAACCGCCTCCGCCCTGGATGCAGTAATCGACCCAGAAAAACACCCGGCTCAGGCCGGGTTTTTGCGTTCACACCGATGCTACTCTGAGCAGTTGCGAGAACAGGTAGTGAGGGTCTCCCGGATTGACCCCTACGCTGCAATTGAAAACTGCCGGCTTTCCCCTGTTTCGAGCTAGCCAAGATGGATCAATCTTGAAGTTTAGATGAGGGTCGCTACCAAACGCAGGCGTTATGTCTGCGGACCATTGATCACCATCAGCGCCGATGGCGCGAACGCCAGCGGTGCTGTCTTTATTGAACTCGGGCTGCTTTTTTACCCGCAGATTATCGTGTCCATCGTTGATGGTCGGGGCATCCACTTGGAATGAATGTCCTTCTACGGTGAGGAGGAGTGTCAACGAGGTAAAAGTCTCTGTGTCGGGGGGGCGTTTTACGGTGTAGTAGAGAGATGCGTTGTGGCCTATGACATCAATGACTTCATATTTCGATATCGGAAACGGTTGCAGCGACGGTGGGCTTCCCACCGTTTGGATGGGTGAACCAATAGTGATGTTCCGACCCACCCAATACGCTTTCACGGTATCGCCAGACTTCATATTGTAGTTAGGAACGATACAGTGAATAACATCGTTTACCTGGTAATAATCCAGCCGCTCCCTGTTATCCGCAACCAAGGTTGCCTCCCTCACATGAGGTGCCACCAGATTCATCGCTGCCTCGGTCACCGTAATACGCCACTCATTGGAGCGACCTGTGATGGTGCGCGCGGTAAAAGTGTGCAAGCCCGGTGGAAGATTCCGGGCGTTGAATGACCAAGTTGCACCGTTACTTGTAGCTGTGCCCAGCAGGGCTTCGCCATCGTAAATATTAATCAGGTCCACGTTTTGTGACGATTGGTCATTAGAAGGTGTGGGCAAATTCATGAACAGCTCCTTGCCGGTTTGCAAACTATAAGGTGAGAAGTGAAGGCTAGTAAGAGGGGTTTAAATCGTCAAGTTTACGCATTGTTTTTATTTTTTCTTGAGTAGTTGGTCGCCTGTCTCTAATAGGTTAATAATTTTGTCTTGCCCATGTGCGGTTGCCAAGTGGCTAGAGCTATTTGCGATAAGCGCTGCATGGATTATTTCGAAGCGGTATCGATCACTGTCATATGTGTCAGTTGGCAAAGCCCGTCCAGTGAATGATGCTTGAACGGCCGAATATCATTTTTTGACATGGATTGCCATTGATTATCATCAGGAGATCAGCATGAATAGATTCGGATCTGTCGCGCTTGCACTTATCTATATCGGACTTGTTGCATGTGTAGGCGAGCAGCCTTCATTAAACGGGCCCCACGGTAATGATCCTCGATTTACGCAGAGTCCTGCTATTCAGCAAGATACCGGCGATGATGTTGCGCGACATCTAGAAGACCGGTACAGCAAGACAGCTGCAGATTGCGGAACGCCTTCACCGCCGTCCTTTCTGTGCAATGGAGTGATGATTAGGGGCACCAGCAGTGAACCGACTTACCACGTATGGGAGAACAGTGCTGCTTCTATTGAAAAGGGTGGCGTCTCTATTTCCTACTTAAGGTCGGATGTTAATTACAATAAACTCGCCTACGGGTACAACAACGGCTATATCTTGACCGCTTATTTTTATGCGGCTGAGAAACTGCACCCCGAGGTGCTGTGCCTCTTTCCGATCGATGCGGGTACCTCGGCCCGTACAAACAAGGGATGTGGTGATTACCCTGGTCATGCAGGTAGCGGCCTCTGCCATCTACAGGGCATTACCACCGCAACGGAGTGGTGGACGCATTACAACTCACACGCCAGCAGTCGCCATAGCTACCAATGCGGATTTGATGTTACCGATGCCAGAAACTCGGCGGCAGGACCTGCCTTCGCTGCGGGATTGGCGGCAATGGGTTTGATGGGGCCTGAGTCGTTTAGAGAGCAGAACGAGCTCATCCTTGCAGTCTGGGGAAATGGATTGGGCAAGACCCTCCCGCTGGAAGCTTTTTTCTACGTGGCTGGCCTGCCTGGATTGACTGTCGCACAACGTAATCAGCTGGATCTCAATAGTACTGATGGGGTATGGATACCTGTGATAAAGCTCACACTTCCGGCGAGTGAAGGGGGCAAGGCGACGTTTACTTACAGTGCAGGAGATCAGGCTATTACGAAGTCGTAGTCATCATCCATTACTCCTGATGTTAGCTCACAGATCTTTGGATGAATATTTGACGAAGTGTTCAGTTTTAAATTGTTTCATAGCAGCTTGTGGTGTAACGAAACCGAGAAGGTGCAATGGTCTTTTTGGATTATTCTAGAAGTTTTCGTGTTTTGGCTTCGGAGGCCATTATGAGAAAGATTAATAAGGTGGTGTTTTTACTTGTGTATGTCGTCCTTGTTGCTTGTGTCAGTGAGCAAAGATCGGGCTTCGATACAACTCAGCGTCCTATTCCGCATGTCGCGCACCGCGCTACGATACAGCAAGACTCTGGGGAGGACGGGGTCAGGCACCTCACCAATCGTTACGCCGACACAGCTGCAAATTGCGGAACGCCGTCGCAACCAGCGTTTTTGTGTAATGGGGTAATGATCCGCGGTACGAGCAATAGTCCCGGTGCGTATCACGTATGGGACAACAGTCCAGCAAGTATTACACGAGGCGGCGTGTCCGCGTCTTACTTAAGGTCTGACGCTAACTTCAGAAAGTTGGCCTGGGGGTATAACAACGGATACATCTTGACGGCTTATTTATTTGCCGAGGGGAAGCTGCATCCTGAGTTGCTTTGCTTATTTCCGGTTGACGCAGGCACGGGGAGCAGGGCTGACAGGGGGTGTGGTGAGCATCCAGGAACAGTAGGCAGTCGTCCCTGCCATTTACAGAACGTTACAACTGCAGCGCAATGGTGGACTCATTACACATCGCAGCCTGGCAATTTACACTATGCGCAGTGCGGATTCGACGTGAGCGACGATCGAAACAACAATGCAGGTCCCGCGTTTGTTGCTGGATTAGAAGCGATGTCCTTAATGGGATCTCAGGCTTTTGTAGAGAACAATGAGCTTGTCCTCGCCGTCTGGGATAGCGGCTTGGGAAAAACATTACCGCTCGAAGCGTTTTTCTACTTGGCAGGCTCAGCCGGATTGCCTGTCGCTCAGCACAACCAAAGCGATCTCATAGATACTGACGGAGTCTGGATACCGGTTATCAAAATTACCCTCCCCACTACCGCAGCCGGCAAGGTGACATTTAGTTATAGCGCCGATGAGCAGACGCCTCTCCGCCCCCCAGTCCAGGGATGAAGGCTACATAACGTAGTCTTCCGACCATGTCCCCGCTGACCATTCGCTTTGCGTGAGCTTACGCGTTGGGTCGGTTCTTATTTGGGCATTGATGTCACCAGGAGGCGATTCAATAATTCAAATCCGCTTTCTTCAGATACATCCCGTTCGGACCCGACGCAATGCGGTATTTCAAAACGTCACCCGCATTGATGTGCAGACGCGTGGTGTTCTGCGCTTCGATGCCTGGCGAGCAGCCCGGCGTCTGACCCGGGAGCACACGCAAGCGCACCGACACATCGCCTGCAGGCAGATTGAATGAGCGCGACTCCTCCTGGTACAGACGGCCGACCAGTTGGTCCTGCATGAAAATTCCGATTTCGCAGGAAGTGGAAACCTCCAGGCGCTCGCGGGAAATGATCAGCACGCCGTAGTCCTGATCGGCATGAGCCCAGGATGCGCACGCCAACAGGCCGGCGAAACCTGCAATACGAAAGGCTGACCAGCGCATGGCTGATTCTCCTGATATGACGGTTGTAGGCGCACTCTGGCGCAGAGTGCAGATGAATGCCAGCCCGGCAGATCCCCCGGAAACTTGACCTTGCCCCGACGGGAAGGTCTTAGATGGCGCCATCACGTGTTTTCGATGAGAAGAGGAGTCAGCACATGCAGGTATTCAACGTTCAAGGCATGACCTGCGCGCATTGCGTGCGTGCCGTGACCAGCGCCATCCAGGGGCAAGACCCCACGGCGCAGGTGCAGGTTGATCTGGCGAAAGGCGAGGTGAAAGTCCAGAGCCAGCTTGGCGCCGAGCAGATTGTGGAATTGATCGAAGAAGAAGGTTACGCCACGACGCGCACATAGCAGCGCTGGCCTCTTCCCGGCTAAAGCCAGTCCTACAGAACCGTCGCGCGCATCGTAGGACCGGCTTCAGCCGGGAAGGCGTCCGGCATCACATTGAATAATTCAGGCGCCTGCCACTCAATAGTGGTACCACTTCAGCTCCAGCATCACTTCATTCACCGGCGAGGTCAGCTGGCTAAAATCCCGCTGCGCGCTCAGCCGTAGGCCAAGGTTGCGCGACAGCTCCCACTGCTGGTTCAGGCTGATGTTGCGCCGCACTTCGCCGTTGGTGAAGTAATCGCCCTTGGTTTCTAGGCTGAAGTTACCCAGCGGATTACGCCACAGCACGCCGGTGTTGAAGCCCGCCGCCGGCGAAACCAGCGCGGAGAAATCGTTGTTGTGCTCGACTCGCACCGTTCCCATGGCGAAGCCCAGCACGTCATCCCCCAGCTTCCAGGTACCACCCGCGCCGCCGTTGACGTGACTGACCAGGTTTTCGTCGCCATGCTTGCCCAACACCCGCTCAAGGCCACCCGCCACTTGCCACGACCAGGGCTGCAACAGCTCGTTGCGCGGTGTCAGCGAGCGGATGGTCGCCAGATCGAGGCGCTGCACCTGCCAGTGACTGTCTTCATATTGGCGCAGCTTGAGCTGCAGAATCTCGATCTGCGCACCCAGCGGGAAGCCGTACGCGTTGTCATTCAAATCGTGATACGCCATGCGCAGGCCGTATTCGGCAAATGCCTTGTCATCCCGCGTGCCCGCACCCAGTTGCCACGTGCGCGACTCATGCCCGTCTTCCGGCAGACCCGGGCGCTCAATCTCCAGCGCAGGCGGTGGATTGGTGCTGATTGCGCGCAGCAAGTCATAGCTGCGTTGCGCGCTGGTAGGGTCTCGCTCCTGGCCGTTGGCGCGATACCGCTCCAGCCTGTAGGCCGCGTCCTGAATCAACGCGCGACGTTCCTTCGGCAGCGCGATGTATTCGGGGCTCTGCATTTGCTTCTGGTCCGCGCTGACTTTCAAAACCCACTGTTGCTCGTCGTGGTTCAACGGCTCGGCGCGGCTCAGCAGTTCGCGCTCCCTGGACGGGCGATAGTCGATCTTCTCGACCAGACCCGCTTCCTTAACCGCGCGCACGGTGTCCGTGGGAATCGCCGTCAGACGAAACTGCGGCGTCAGGTCCAGGCTCGGGCGAGCCACCTGAAGCAGCTCAAGCAGGCGATAGGAGCAGTTCTCGTCGAAGAAGAAATACCCAAAGCGAATCTGTTTGAGTTCCCAAACGTGCTCGACCATGCGCCGGGTTTCTTCCGGCGTCAGATTGAGGCGGTATTCCCACAGATCGCGGTTCTCCAGGCTGCGGTATTCAGAAAGCTTTTCCTGGTACGGAACCAGTGCGAACAGCCCAGGGTAGCCGCCCGCCAGGCCTTTCCATGCGTACAAAATGCTGTTGTCGGAGCCCTCGATGTAGGCGCCGAAATTGATCGCGTAGCTGAGCAAAGCGGTCTTGTTCGCCTGCACGTCGGCCTGATCGATGCGCAGCAGGGTGTGCCCAAACATGGAGGACGGACTGTTCAGGTACGCCGCCGGGAAAATCAGCACAGTGCTGTCCGGGGCCACATCGGAAAACCATTTGTTGAATTCTTTGCAGTCGACCACAGGCAAATCGGTCAGCTTCAATTCGTCACGCAAAAAGCGCGTGCGGGAGGGGTAAACGCATTGCGGGTGGGCGTTTTCCTGGCCTTGAGTGACAGGACGGTAGATCGCCTCAAGCGTCGCGGCCAGCTCGGCTTTAGGATCATGGGCGCCGTTCTGGGCGAGGAAAAACTTAGGGTCATCGACATAACTGCGCCAGCCACCCAGCTTGCCGGCTTCGTAGTGACCAATGGAGATCCAGAACCTGGAATTGGCCAGTTGCTGCAAACGATCATTGTCGACGTGGGGCGCGGCGGACAGCGGGGCGCAGACACAGAGCACCAGCCAGGCAAGGCGTTTGAGCATAGATTGGCAACTAGTCAGAAGTGGGCAGGGCGGAGAACCTGCCTTCCGGGGAGGAAGGCAGGCGGCACGACTTTAAGCTTGGGTCGCGTATTTAGCCAGAGTCGGATCGTTCTTCAGGACGTCGATGGTGTTGGTATGAACATCTTCAGCAGTGGCGTCAGCCTTGGTGAAGATCTGCTGATAGTGCTCGTGGGTGACTGCGGCGAAATGCGCACGGTCTTCCGGTGCAACGCCCAACACGACCGCGTACGTGGTCAGTGCTTCGCCTTGACCCATGGCCATGTCTTTGGAGAGCTCGTCCATCATGCCGTTCATGGCAATCCAGGATTTGCCGCCGTAGGTCAGCGCGCTGTTGGTGGAGCAACCGTTGGTGCCCGAGGTCATGCCGAAGGTGGCGTTGCCCGAAGTACCGTTGGTGGTGGAAGCGAGGAAGTGAGCTGGAGTGCCGCGTTGACCTTCAAACAGCATGTTGCCCCAGCCGCAGTCCGGACCGCCAGGAGCTTGAGCCATGGCGTTGATGGACACAGCGGCGAAGAGAGTACCAAGAAGAATCCGTTTCATAGCTTTAGTCTCTGTTGTTTCAACCAAGGGTCGGATTCCTGGCCGGTAGGGCGCCAGGGCGGACCGGTTATTTAAATTGTTACCGGTCGCGCAAGTTGGAGTTTAGGCACGATATGAACGTTCCGTGAGTAAATGCAGATTGTTGTGTGTAATCCGCCTCCGCCGGGTGTGTAGGCCGGTTCCTCATACGGAAAAGCGATCAGGTGGTTCATGCCTTGCCAGTGCGGTGCGGCGAGCGCCAGAATGCGCCCATCTGCCCCGCCTGATGTAAGGATGTCCGATGCCCGATTCTGTTGCTGCCAGCTTGCGACTTGCGCCCGAAGCGCTGACCCGTCCCTTTTCCGCTGAACAGTTCAGCTTCACGACAACCAACGATCTGGAACCCTTTCGCGGCGTACTCGGCCAGGAGCGCGCGGTCGAAGCCCTGCAATTCGGCGTCGCCATGCCGCGCCCTGGTTACAACGTGTTCGTCATGGGCGAGCCCGGCACCGGCCGCTTCTCCTTCGTCAAGCGCTACCTCAAGGCCGAAGCCAAGCGCATGCAGACGCCGTCGGACTGGGTCTACGTCAATAATTTCGATGACGCCCGTGAGCCGCGCGCCCTTGAACTGCCGCCCGGCAGCGCCAGTGCGTTCATTGCCGACATCAACGGACTGATCGACAACCTGCTGTCGACGTTTCCTGCGGTGTTCGAACATCCGTCCTACCAGCAGAAGAAGAGCTCGATTGACCGCGCCTTCAATCAGCGCTACGACCGCGCCCTCGATGTCATCGAACGTCTTGCGCTGGAAAAGGACATCGCGCTGTACCGCGACAACACCAACATTGCGTTCACCCCGATGCTCGAAGGCAAGGCGCTGGACGAGGCCGAGTTTTCGCAATTGCCGGAAGCCGAGCGCGAGCGTTTTCACACCGATATTTCGACGCTGGAAGAGCGGTTGAATGAAGAACTCGCCAGCCTGCCGCAGTGGAAGCGCGAGTCCAACAACCAGATGCGTGAGCTCAATGAAGAGACCATCATCCTCGCGCTCCAGCCTTTGTTGGCACCGTTGTCCGAGCAGTACGCCGAGAACGCCGCGGTGTGCGCCTACCTTCAGGCGGTGCAGGTCAATCTGCTCAGGACCGTGGTCGAGCAATTGGTCGACGACAGCAAAACCGATGCCCAGGCGCGCAAGCTGCTCGAAGAGCAATACTGCCCGAGCCTGATGGTCGGGCATTCCGCCAGCGGCGGCGCGCCGGTGGTATTCGAGCCGCACCCGACTTACGACAACCTCTTCGGTCGCATCGAATACAGCACCGACCAGGGCGCGCTTTACACCACCTATCGTCAGCTGCGCCCCGGAGCATTTCACCGGGCCAACGGCGGTTTTCTGGTGCTGGAAGCCGAGAAAATGCTCAGCGAGCCATTCGTGTGGGACGCGCTGAAGCGCTCCCTGCAATCGCGCAAACTGAAAATGGAAGCGCCGCTGGGCGAACTGGGTCGTCTGGCCACCGTGACGCTGACCCCGCAGACCATCCCGCTGCAGGTCAAAGTCATCATCATTGGCGCGCGGTCGCTGTATTACACGCTGCAGGACCTCGATCCGGACTTCCAGGAAATGTTCCGGGTGCTGGTGGATTTCGACGAAGACATCCCGATGGTCGACGAGAGTCTGGAGCAGTTCGCCCAGTTGCTCAAAACCCGGACCTCGGAAGAGGGCATGGCGCCGCTGACGGCGGATGCGGTTGCGCGTCTTGCCACGTACAGCGCGCGTCTCGCCGAGCATCAGGGGCGCTTGTCGGCGCGCATCGGCGATCTATTTCAACTGGTCAGCGAAGCGGACTTCATCCGCAGCGTGGCCGGTGATGAACGCACTGACGCCGGGCATATCGAGCGTGCGTTGAAAGCCAAGGCCACCCGCACCGGACGTGTGTCGGCCCGAATTCTCGATGACATGCTCGCCGGCATCATCCTGATCGACACTCAGGGCGCGGCAGTCGGCAAGTGCAACGGCCTGACGGTGCTGGAAGTGGGTGATTCGGCGTTCGGTGTGCCGGCGCGCATCTCGGCGACGGTTTACCCGGGCGGTAGCGGCATCGTCGACATCGAGCGTGAGGTCAACCTGGGCCAGCCGATTCACTCCAAAGGGGTGATGATCCTCACCGGTTATCTGGGCAGCCGTTACGCCCAGGAATTCCCGCTGGCCATTTCCGCGAGCATCGCGCTGGAACAGTCCTACGGCTACGTCGATGGCGACAGCGCTTCACTCGGCGAGGTCTGCACGCTCATTTCAGCGCTGTCGAAAACCCCACTTAAACAGTGCTTCGCCATCACCGGCTCGATCAACCAGTTCGGTGAAGTCCAGGCGGTTGGCGGCGTTAACGAGAAGATCGAAGGCTTCTTCCGACTCTGCGAAGCCCGAGGTCTTACGGGCGATCAAGGCGCGATCATTCCCCACGCCAACGTCGCCACGCTGATGCTGGACGAGCGCGTGCTGCAGGCCGTGCGCGCGGGGCAGTTCCACGTGTACGCCGTGCGTCAGGTGGATGAGGCGCTGAGTCTGTTGGTCGGCATGCCGGTGGGTGAAGCGGACGAAGACGGTCAATTCCCCGATGATTCGGTGAACGGCAGGGTGGTGGACCGTCTGCGCGACATCGCTGAAATGCTCAGCGACGACGACCTCAAAGAGCTCGAAAAGGAGGCGCCACAATTACAGCCCGAGCTGAAAAGCTAGGCCTTTGACGTCAATGAAACAGGGCGCTTGATGGCCAAATGACCATTCGGCGCCCTTTTCGTTTTCGCGCTTTTCCAACGGGGTAGTTGTTCGATATTGTCGGGTTGCAGCAGTTGTCAAAGGGACTGACGCGTTTCCTTCGTTATGCGAAGGATATGAATACTGCAATCAATAAGGAGCTCGCCATGCCGCGCAGCCTCTGCCTTACTCGCCATTGCCTGGGTCTGGTGACCCGAATCGAATGTGTTGTTCGCCCGCTGTCAGGCGATAAAGGAATGTGGACCTTGCTGTTCGCCGCCGGGATGTCTGGCGAACAGCCCTCCGCACTCAAGGCTCAGGGGCCTTTTCATGGACCGGTTGCTGCCGAATCGGTCCTTGATGCCATTGCCGAAAGCCTCCTGCTGCATGGCTATCAAACGGCGGAGGAGATCCCGATCTGGGGGCTTCACCTCCAGGGGGAGCTGCGAAGAATCAACAGCGACGCCGCCGTGGGTCAGCGGACGTCTCCCGCCAACTGACCCCTTCGTTTCGAGGCGTTCCGCGTCTGCCTTCTACGGTCTGCAGACGCGGATTTGCCGAGCTTCCCCCATGCCCGATCGGGCGTTATTGTTTCAACTCTTTTCGCAGTGGGTTGTGCTAATCGGCCCTCGCCCTATACTCGCGAGCTTTTAAATTATCAGTGAGCTTCAATGGAACGTTTTATCGAAAATGCCATGTACGCCTCCCGCTGGCTGCTGGCGCCGATCTACTTTGGTTTGTCTCTGGGGCTTCTGGCGCTGGCGCTGAAGTTTTTCCAGGAAATCTTCCATATCATCCCCAACGTATTCGCGCTGGCCGAATCTGACCTGATCCTTGTGCTGCTGTCGTTGATCGACATGGCGCTGGTCGGTGGTTTGCTGGTCATGGTGATGATCTCCGGCTACGAGAACTTCGTGTCGCAGCTGGACATCGACGAAGGCAAGGAAAAGCTCAACTGGCTGGGCAAGATGGATTCTTCGTCGCTGAAGATGAAAGTCGCCGCGTCCATCGTCGCGATTTCGTCCATTCACCTGTTGCGGGTGTTCATGGACGCCAAGAACATCGAGCCGCAGTACCTGATGTGGTACGTGATCATCCACATGACCTTTGTTGTGTCGGCCTGCGCCATGGGCTTTCTGGACAAAGTCACCAAGCACTGATCGACTTCCTGCGACCCGCGAGGATTTGCCATGAACCTTCAGGAACTCATTTCCCACGCCAGCACCAGAGGTGTTGAAGAGCTCAATCTGATCTCCATCGAAGGCGGCATTTACTTGCTGGAAGCCAGGATGCAGGGCGTCGCGCATCGTTTGGTCGATGCGCAGAACAAGGCATTGCACCTGCGCTCAGTCGAGCACGCACGCGAACTGCTGCAGCCGGTTGCGCCGATGCCGTTCAATCTGGTCCACGCCGTGGTTCACGACGAGATGTGCGGCGTGAACGACGACCTGAATCAAGACGTCAAAATCCCCCTGGCTTTTCGATCCGCCTGGTAGAGGTTACGGGTATTACGCTTTGTGCTAGGCTGCCCGGCCTTTAAATACGGGCGCCTGAGGGCGCTCTTCAGCGGAGCAGTCTCATGTCCGAAGTCAATCTGTCCACCGACGAAACCCGCGTCAGCTACGGTATTGGCCGTCAACTGGGCGACCAACTGCGTGACAACCCGCCACCGGGCGTCGACCTGGACGCTATTCTGGCTGGCCTGACCGACGCTTTCGCCGGCAAGCCGAGCCGTGTTGGCCAAGAAGAAATGGGCGCGAGCTTCAAAGTCATCCGCGAAATCATGCAAGCCGAAGCAGCAGCCAAAGCTGAAGCAGCGGCTGGCGCAGGCAAGGAATACCTGACTGAAAACGCCAAGCGTGATGGCGTGACCACTCTGGCCTCCGGTCTGCAATATGAAGTGATCACTGCGGGCGAGGGCGCTCAGCCGACCCGCGAAAGCAACGTGCGCACCCATTACCACGGCATGCTGATCGACGGCACTGTGTTTGACAGCTCCTACGATCGTGGCGAGCCGGCTGAATTCCCGGTGGGCGGCGTGATTCCAGGCTGGACCGAAGCTCTTCAACTGATGAAGGCCGGCAGCAAATGGCGCCTGTACGTTCCTAGCGAACTGGCCTACGGCGCTCAAGGCGTTGGCAGCATTCCGCCACACAGCGTCCTGGTCTTCGACGTCGAGCTGCTCGACGTTCTGTAAGGTTCACGATTCACGCTCGACAGATGCCGAGTCAGCCCCGCGCTGGCTCGGCATCGTCGTTTTATCTGTTCTCATCAATGCAGTTCAATGGCCGGGCGCAATGCCCGCGCATAGCAGAACAGAAACAGACTTCGCACCATCTCCTTCTGAACACCGGGTTCGCTTGAGCTCAAGCTGCTGACATCCAGATCCCCCTGATCACGCAACTCGTCGAGCGCCTCTTCCTCCAGCACTGCACACACTTTGCCCGTCTCGCGATCCAGAATGCGAAGGTAGGGCTGTGGGCGATCAAGCCAGGCATCAATCAGATACGTCATGTGATTCTCCTTGAGTGTTTCAATGAGAATAATTCTTATCTGAGGAATAGCAAGGATCTATTTGAGATTAATTCGCATTAGAGCGTTAGGTCTATCAAACGGTCCTGAATCGCAGGCAACAAAAAGCCCGTCACGTGGACGGGCGTTCGGTGGAGCAGGGCAGCGGTCAGTGCGTGCGCGCGACCGCAAATTCACTCAGCTCGACGAGGGCGTCGCGGTAGATGCTCGGGGGCAGCACATCCAGGCAGGCAATGGCGCGAGCAATGTAGTCGCGTGCAAGCTGGGCTGTGTATTCGAGGGCGCCTGACTTTTCCACAGCATCGCGGATGCTTTCGAGATCTTCCAGGCCGCCCTTCTGAATGGCCTGACGAACCAGCGCGGCTTGTTCAGGGGTGCCTTCACGCATGGTGTAGATCAGCGGCAGGGTAGGCTTGCCTTCGGCGAGGTCGTCGCCGACGTTCTTGCCGAGGGTTTCGGCGTCGCCGCGATAGTCCAGCAGGTCGTCGACCAACTGGAAAGCGACCCCCAGATGATCACCAAAGGTGCGCAGTGCTTCGCTTTGCTCGGGACCGGCATTGGCCAGTGCGGCGGCGCTGTGGGTCGACGCTTCGAAGAGCATCGCGGTTTTGCCGCGGATGACTTCCATGTAGGTTTCTTCGGTGGTGCTGGCGTCGCGCACTTTGGACAACTGCAACACTTCGCCTTCCGCGATAACCCGGGTAGCCTTCGACAGGATCTGCATCACCTGCATTGAGCCCAGTTCGACCATCATCTCAAACGAGCGCGAATACAGAAAATCCCCTACCAGCACGCTCGGTGCGTTGCCCCACATCGCGTTGGCGGTCGAGCGGCCACGGCGCATGCCGGACATGTCGACGACGTCATCGTGCAGCAGGGTCGCGGTGTGCAGGAATTCGATGGTTGCGGCCAACAGGCGCAGGTCATCACCGCCAGAGCCCAGCGCTTTGCCGCATAACAGAACGAGCAACGGGCGCAGGCGTTTACCGCCAGCAGAAGTGATGTAGTCGCCGATTTTGGAGACCAGCGGCACGCGCGATGTCAGCTGCTTCTTGATAATGTGGTCGACGGCGGTAAAGTCGTCTGCCACAGCGGTGTAGAAGGCTTGGGGTTGCATCAGCGAGACGTGCTCCAGAAGGGTTGCGCGGCATGCTAGGTTGCAGGCCCCACCCTGTCAAGGCGTGACATAACGCAGCTTGCAAGGCGTTGATCGCTTGCGTACAATCGCGCACCCTAACTTCCTGGGCAGCACCTGCCTTACGCAATTGCATGTCGGCCTTCCAGCCTTGTGCAGCCATGCCAGCCAATACCTCTTCCTATAAAGAGCTGGGTGAGCAGGATTATCGGAGATACACCATGTCTTATGCAGTAATCGTTACTGGCGGCAAGCAATACAAGGTCGCCCCAGGTGAATACCTGAAGATTGAGAAACTGGAAATCGCTACCGGCGAATCCGTTACCTTTGATCGCGTTCTGTTGGTTGCCAATGGCGACGACGTGAACATCGGCGCTCCAGTTGTTGCAGGCGCTACCGTTGTGGCTGAAGTGATCTCCCAAGGTCGTCACGATAAAGTCCGCATCATCAAGTTCCGTCGTCGTAAGCACCACATGAAGCGTATGGGCCACCGCCAGTGGTACACCGAGATCAAAATCACCGGTATTCAGGCTTAATTTCAGCCTAATCCTCACTAGGAGAATTGACTCATGGCACACAAAAAAGCTGGTGGTAGTACCCGTAACGGTCGCGACTCAGAAGCCAAACGCCTTGGCGTGAAGATGTATGGCGGCCAGGTTATCGTTCCGGGCAACATCATCGTGCGTCAGCGCGGCACCCAATTCCACGCTGGCTACGGCGTTGGCATGGGCAAGGATCACACCCTGTTCGCTAAAGTCGAAGGCGTGATCAAGTTCCAGGTTAAAGGCGCCTTCGGTCGTCGCTATGTAAGCATCGTGCCAAAGACTGAAGTCGCGGCATAATCTTGCGTTCAGGGGGTGTGAGGGCCTGACCTTCACGCCTCCTGAGCTGAAAAGCCCTGTCGATGACAGGGCTTTTTCGTTTGTAGAAGGTCCTGTTTCTGGTGAGTCTCTTGCAAAGCTGTTTGTGTGGGCCGTTGTGGTGTGAAGTCGCTGGTTTTTGATCGGTATCGCAACGCTCATCTTTGCAAGAGCCTTATGAATCAATGTTGTTTGCTCGTCTTTGTGACGGGAGGCGTGCGCTATGAAATTTGTTGATGAAGTATCCATTCGAGTAAAGGCCGGTGATGGCGGTAACGGTTGCATGAGCTTCCGCCGCGAAAAATTCATCGAGAACGGTGGTCCCAACGGCGGTGATGGTGGTGACGGCGGCTCGATCTACATGATCGCTGACGAAAACCTCAACACCCTGGTCGACTACCGCTACACCCGCCATTTCGACGCCGAGCGCGGTTCGAACGGCGGCAGCACCGACTGCACCGGTCGCAAGGGTGAAGAGTTGGTGTTGCGCGTGCCGGTCGGCACCACCGTGATCGACGCCGGTACCCAAGAGGTCATCGGTGACCTGACCAAAGCCGGTCAGCGTCTGTTGGTAGCCCATGGTGGCTGGCACGGTCTGGGTAACACGCGTTTCAAATCCAGCACCAACCGCGCGCCGCGTCAGACCACTCCGGGCAAGCCGGGTGAGCAGCGTGACCTCAAGCTGGAGCTGAAAGTACTGGCTGACGTCGGTCTGCTCGGTTTGCCGAATGCCGGCAAGAGCACGTTCATTCGTTCGGTATCGGCTGCCAAGCCAAAGGTTGCTGATTACCCGTTCACTACGCTGGTGCCGAACCTGGGCGTTGTCAGTGTCGATCGCTGGAAAAGCTTTGTCATCGCCGATATTCCCGGCTTGATCGAAGGCGCTTCCCACGGTGCCGGTCTGGGGATTCGCTTCCTCAAGCACCTCGCGCGTACGCGTCTGCTCCTGCACCTCGTCGACATGGCGCCGCTGGATGAAAGCAGCGCGCCGGATGCCGCCGAAGTCATCGTCAACGAGCTGGTCAAGTTCAGTCCTGCGCTGGCCGACCGTGATCGCTGGCTGGTGCTGAACAAGTGCGACCAGATCCTCGAAGAAGAGCATGAAGCCCGCAAGCAGGAGATCATTGATCGCCTGGAGTGGACCGGCCCTGTCTACGTGATCTCGGCCATCGCCAAAGAAGGCACCGATCGCCTGACACACGACATCATGCGCTACCTCGAAGATCGCGCTGACCGTCTGGCCAATGACCCGGCCTACGCTGCCGAGCTGGCTGAGCTGGATCAACGCATCGAAGACGAAGCCCGTGCCCAGCTGCAGGCGCTGGATGATCAGCGTGCTCTGCGCCGTAGCGGCGTGAAGAGCGTGCATGACATCGGCGATGACGATTGGGATGAGGAAGACGTGGAAGACGAAGATGGTCCGGAAATCATTTACGTCCGCGACTGATCGACTGCAGTAAACTACGACGCCGCTCTTGAAGCGGCGTTTTAGTATCTAGAATTCGGACTCTCTGGCTTAAGGTTGAAAGATCATGCGGAGCAAGGTGACAGGTGCCCAGCGTTGGGTGGTGAAGATCGGAAGTGCGCTGCTGACGGCGGACGGCAAGGGTCTGGATCGCAACGCGATGGGTGTTTGGGTCGAGCAGATGGTGGCGCTGCATGAGGCAGGTGTCGAACTGGTCCTGGTGTCGTCCGGCGCGGTAGCGGCCGGCATGAGTCGTCTGGGCTGGACTGCGCGACCGAGTGCCATGCATGAGCTTCAGGCCGCTGCAGCAATCGGTCAGATGGGGCTGGTGCAAGCGTGGGAATCCAGCTTTGCCGAGCATCAGCGCCACACCGCGCAGATTCTGCTCACCCACGATGATCTGTCTGATC
The DNA here is from genome assembly GCF_039672565.1 of Pseudomonas sp. Ps21-P2. Classification (NCBI taxonomy): domain Bacteria; kingdom Pseudomonadati; phylum Pseudomonadota; class Gammaproteobacteria; order Pseudomonadales; family Pseudomonadaceae; genus Pseudomonas; species Pseudomonas sp. Ps21-P2. Next base: position 190,237 of record NZ_JBDFPL010000002.1, on the reverse strand, counting down.
GCAAGCGCTACCTGAACGCCCGAAGCACGTTGCGCACCCTGGTTGAGCTGGGCGTCGTCCCTGTCATCAATGAAAACGACACGGTCGTCACCGACGAGATTCGTTTTGGCGACAACGACACCCTGGCGGCGCTGGTGGCCAACCTGGTTGAAGCCGACCTATTGGTCATCCTGACCGACCGTGACGGCATGTTCGATGCCGACCCTCGCAACAATCCTGAAGCGCAGCTCATTTATGAAGCCCGCGCCGATGATCCCGCCCTTGATGCAGTGGCCGGCGGCACCGGCGGTGCGCTGGGTCGTGGTGGCATGCAGACCAAATTGCGTGCTGCACGACTCGCCGCTCGTTCCGGCGCGCACACCGTGATTGTGGGTGGCCGCATCGAGCGCGTCCTGGCGCGTCTGAAAACCGGCGAGCGCTTGGGCACGTTGCTGTCCCCTGAGCGCGAAATGCTCGCGGCTCGCAAGCAATGGCTGGCTGGGCATCTGCAAACCCGTGGCACGCTGGTGCTGGACGAGGGCGCGGTGAGGGCGCTGACCGAAAGCCACAAGAGTCTGTTGCCGGTCGGCGTCAAGCTGGTGCAGGGCAGCTTTCGTCGCGGCGAGATGGTCGTGTGCGTGGCGGCTGACGGTCGCGAGATCGCCCGCGGTCTCAGCAATTACAGTGCGCTCGAGGCGCAGAAGATCATCGGCCTGCCCTCTGACGCCATTGTCAAAGAGTTGGGTTACATGGCTGAGCCTGAGCTCGTGCACCGTGACAACTTGATTCTGGTCTGAAGTGCATTATCAAAAGAAGGAAGCATACATGCGAGTCATGAAAGGGCTGGTAGGCGCGTTACTGATGTTGCCAGTGCTGGCGTCGGCTGAAGAGATCGGCCAGGTATCGACCGTGTTCAAGATGGTCGGTCCGAACGATCGGATCGTGGTCGAAGCTTTCGACGACCCCAAAGTCGATGGCGTGACGTGCTATCTGTCCCGCGCGAAAACCGGTGGGGTGAAGGGCGGTCTGGGTCTGGCTGAAGATCGTGCAGAGGCGTCCATCGCTTGTCGGCAGGTCGGTCCCATTCACTTCAAGGAGCAATTGAAGGACGGTGATGAGGTGTTCAAGGAGCGGACTTCGCTGGTGTTCAAGACCATGCAGGTCGTGCGATTCCTCGACAAGAAGCGCAACACGCTGGTGTACCTCGTCTACAGCGACAAGGTGATCGAGGGCAGTCCGCAGAATGCCGTGACCGCGATCCCGATTCTGCCGTGGGCGCCTGCTCCCGCGCCTTGATGCTGAAGCGTCAAATCGAAGGCAATAAAAAACCGACCCTGAGGTCGGTTTTTTAACAAGCGGATCGCTTAGGCTGCAGCAGCAAGGTTCAGAGCCTTGATGTGGCCATTCAAGCGACCTTTATGGCGAGCAGCTTTGTTCTTGTGGATGATGCCTTTATCGGCCATACGGTCGATAACTGGCACGGCCAGAACATAAGCAGCTTGCGCTTTTTCAGCGTCTTTAGCGTCGATGGCTTTAACTACATTCTTGATGTAGGTACGAACCATGGAACGCATGCTGGCGTTGTGGCTGCGACGCTTCTCAGCCTGTTTTGCACGTTTTTTGGCGGAAGGTGTGTTGGCCACCGTCGAGCTCCTCGAAAGACTTGGGAAATAGCTAACAAAATAGGCCGCGAATCATGCCGATGAGATTGACGCTTGTCAAGGGCAGTTGATGCGTTCCGCTGAGTGGTCGCGGTGTGGTGCCGAGGTGATTTCTTTCCGGCGTGCGACCTGTAAACTCGCGGGCTTTGGCTCTGAGCTGTTTTGCGGCGCGGAGTATCGCATATATGGAACGCGCTTTGGCGCTTCCTTTGGTCAGGCGTACAACCTTTCGATGAATCTACTCAAATCGCTTGCCGCCGTTAGCTCTATTACGATGCTTTCGCGGGTGCTGGGCTTTGTCCGCGATACCATCATCGCGCGCGCATTCGGCGCCGGCATGGCCACTGATGCCTTCTTTATCGCCTTCAAACTGCCTAACCTGCTGCGCCGGATCTTTGCCGAGGGCGCCTTTTCCCAGGCATTCGTGCCGATCCTGGCGGAATACAAAAGCCAGCAGGGTGAGGAGGCAACCCGCACATTTGTTGCGTATGTAACCGGCTTGCTGACGTTGGCGCTGGCGATCGTCACTGTGTTGGGCGTCATGTTCGCCCCTTGGGTCATCTGGGCGACTGCGCCGGGATTTGCCGACACGCCGGAGAAATTCCAGCTCACCTCGGACCTGTTGCGGGTGACCTTTCCTTATATACTGCTCATCTCGCTGTCTTCGCTGGCCGGCGCGATCCTCAATACGTGGAATCGCTTCTCCGTTCCGGCGTTCGTGCCGACGCTGCTCAATCTGGCGATGATCTTCTTCGCCCTGTTTCTCACGCCGTATTTCCACCCGCCCGTCATGGCGCTGGGCTGGGCGGTACTAGCGGGCGGGCTGCTGCAGCTTCTTTACCAACTGCCGCATCTAAAGAAGATCGGCATGCTGGTGCTGCCGCGCCTCAATCTGCGCGACACCGGTGTCTGGCGGGTGATGAAGCAAATGCTGCCGGCCATGCTCGGGGTGTCAGTCAGTCAGATATCGCTGATCATCAACACGATCTTCGCCTCGTTCCTTGTTGCCGGCTCGGTGTCCTGGATGTACTACGCCGACCGTCTGATGGAGCTGCCTTCTGGTGTGCTCGGCGTGGCGTTGGGGACGATTCTTCTGCCGATTCTCTCGAAAACCTACGCCAGCCGGGATCGCCACGAATATTCGCGCATCCTCGACTGGGGCCTGCGCCTGTGCTTCCTGCTGGTGCTCCCGTGTACCCTGGCGCTCGGATTGCTCGCCGAGCCGCTGACGGTTTCACTGTTTCAGTACGGCAAGTTCGACGGCGAAGATGCCGCAATGACCCAGCGCGCGCTGGTCGCGTATTCGGTCGGGTTGCTGGGCATTATCGTGATCAAGGTGCTGGCCCCCGGCTTTTATGCCCAACAAAATATCCGCACGCCGGTGAAAATCGCGATCTTCACCCTCATAGTGACTCAGCTGTTCAACCTGCTTTTCGTCTACGTCATCCACTTGGCTCATGCGGGTCTGGCGCTGGCGATCAGCGCGGGCGCATGCCTGAACGCCTTGCTGCTGTTCTGGCAGTTGCGCAAGCAGGACCTGTTTCAGCCGCAGCCAGGGTGGCCGGTGTTTTTGGGCAAGCTGATTGTCGCCGTGGCGGTGATGTCCGCCGTGCTGCTGGCCCTGATGCATGTGATGCCCGCCTGGTCGGACGGTGAGATGCTGCAGCGTTTCCTGCGCCTGGGTGCGCTGGTGCTGGCAGGTGTCCTGGCGTATTTCGGCACCTTGTTGGTGTTGGGTTTCCGGGTCAGGCATTTCGCCCGCAAGGCGATCCTGTAGGATCAGTCGTCGTTTTCTGCCGGTTAACGTCGATTGTTGCGGTTTGCCCGGATGTGTCGCCTGTCGTTGACGGCGGTGTGTGGTTATAATCGGCCACTTTATGAGCAAGAAGCGCGTTATGCAGCTGGTTCGAGGCCTTCACAATCTGCGCCCGCAGCACCGGGGCTGCGTCGCCACCATTGGCAATTTCGACGGTGTTCACCGGGGTCACCAGGCTATCCTGGCGCGCCTGCGTGAGCGTGCCGTCGAGCTGGGTTTGCCCAGTTGTGTGGTGATCTTCGAACCGCAACCGCGCGAGTTCTTCGCTCCCGAGACGGCGCCGGCCCGCCTGGCCCGACTGCGTGACAAGCTTGATCTGCTTGCTGGCGAGGGCGTTGATCTGGTGTTGTGTCTGGCATTCAACCAGCGTTTCAGCAGGCTCAGCGCCTCCGAGTTTGTCGACACCGTGCTGATAGATGGCCTGGGCGTGAAGCATCTGGAGGTCGGCGACGACTTTCGCTTTGGCTGCGACCGGATCGGTGATTTTGATTTCCTGCAAAACGTAGGCGCCGAGAAGGGCTTTACCGTCGAAGCGGCACAGACTGTCGAGATCGACGGCTTCCGCGTCAGCAGCACCAAGGTGCGCACCGCGCTGGCCGCCGCAGACTTCAAACTGGCGGAGCATTTGCTGGGCCGCCCGTTCGAGATTTCCGGCCGCGTGCTGCATGGCCAGAAACTGGCGCGTCAGCTGGGTACGCCCACCGCCAACGTGCAACTCAAGCGTCGTCGCGTGCCATTGACCGGTGTCTATCTGGTCAGCGCACAGATTGACGGCAAGGTGTGGCCGGGCGTCGCCAACATTGGCGTGCGTCCCAGCGTGGCGGGCGATGGACGTCCCCACCTGGAGATTCACCTTCTGGATTTTACCGGCGATATCTATGGCCGGCGTTTGACGGTGGTATTCCACCAGAAGCTGCGTGATGAGCAGCGCTTTGCCTCCCTTGAGGCGCTCAAGACGGCGATCGATGCGGATGTCGCTGCCGCTCGTGCCCACTGGCACGACCAACCGCTAAACTTTAGAGCCTGAAATGACCGACTACAAAGCCACGCTTAATCTTCCGGACACCGCCTTCCCGATGAAGGCCGGCCTGCCCCAGCGCGAGCCGCAAACTCTGCAGCGCTGGGACAGCATTGGCCTGTACCAGAAGCTGCGCGAAATTGGCAAGGATCGGCCCAAGTTCGTGCTGCACGACGGGCCTCCGTACGCCAACGGCAATATCCACATCGGTCATGCGGTCAACAAGATTCTCAAGGACATGATCGTTCGCTCGAAGACCCTTTCGGGCTTCGACGCGCCTTATGTTCCGGGCTGGGATTGCCACGGTCTGCCGATCGAGCACAAGGTCGAGGTCACCCACGGCAAAAACCTGCCTGCGGACAAGACCCGCGAACTGTGCCGTGCCTACGCGGCCGAGCAGATCGAAGGCCAGAAAGCCGAGTTCATTCGTCTGGGCGTACTCGGCGACTGGGACAACCCGTACCGCACCATGGACTTCGCCAACGAAGCCGGGGAAATCCGCGCGTTGGCCGAAATGGTCAAGAACGGCTTCGTCTTCAAGGGTCTGAAGCCGGTCAACTGGTGTTTCGACTGCGCCTCGGCATTGGCTGAAGCAGAAGTCGAATACCAGGACAAGAAATCGTCCACCATCGACGTGGCCTTCCCGGTTGCCGATGCCGACAAGCTCGTTGCCGCCTTCGGTCTGCCAAGCCTGAGCAAACCTGCTGCCATCGTGATCTGGACCACCACCCCGTGGACCATCCCGGCGAACCAGGCGCTCAACGTTCACCCGGAATTCACCTACGCGCTGGTCGATACCGGCGAGCGTCTGCTGGTGCTGGCCGAGGAATTGGTTGAGTCCTGCCTGAAGCGCTGGAACCTCGAAGGTTCGGTGTTGGCGACGGCCGAGGGTTCGGCGCTTGAGCTGATCAATTTCCGTCATCCGTTCTACGGTCGTCTGTCGCCCATCTATCTGGCCGACTACGTCGAGCTGGGTGCCGGTACCGGTGTGGTTCACTGCTCGCCGGCCTATGGCGTCGATGACTTCGTGATCTGCAAAGCCTACGGCCTGACCAATGACGACATCATCAGCCCGGTGCAGAGCAACGGCGTGTACAGCCCGTCGCTGGAGTTCTTTGGCGGCCAGTTCATCTTCAAGGCCAATCAGCCCATCATCGACAAGCTGACCGAAGTCGGCGCGTTGCTGCACACCGAAACCATCACCCACAGCTACATGCACTGCTGGCGCCACAAGACGCCGCTGATCTACCGCGCCACCGCGCAGTGGTTCGTGGGCATGGACAAGCAGCCAGCGTCGGGCGACACCCTGCGCAACCGCGCCGTGAAAGCCATCGAAGAAACCAAGTTCGTCCCGGCATGGGGGCAGGCGCGCCTGCACTCGATGATCGCCAACCGCCCTGACTGGTGCATCTCCCGTCAGCGCAACTGGGGTGTGCCGATCCCGTTTTTCCTGAACAAGGAAAGCGGCGAGCTGCACCCGCGCACCGTTGAGCTGATGGAAGAAGTCGCCCAGCGCGTCGAGCAGGAAGGCATCGAAGCCTGGTTCAAGATGGACGCGGCCGAGCTGTTGGGTGACGAAGCGCCGCAGTACGACAAGATCTCCGACACCCTGGACGTCTGGTTCGATTCCGGCACCACGCACTGGCATGTGCTGCGCGGCTCGCACCCGATGGGCCACGAAACCGGTCCACGCGCCGACCTGTACCTGGAAGGCTCCGACCAGCACCGTGGCTGGTTCCACTCGTCGCTGCTGACCGGTTGCGCCATCGACAATCACGCGCCGTACCGTGAATTGCTCACCCATGGTTTTACCGTGGACGAGAACGGCCGCAAGATGTCCAAGTCGCTGGGCAACGTCATCGCACCGCAGAAAGTCAACGACACGCTGGGCGCCGACATTATGCGTCTGTGGGTTTCGGCGACCGATTACTCCGGCGAAATGGCCGTCTCGGACACCATCTTGCAGCGCAGCGCCGATGCGTACCGTCGCATCCGTAACACCGCGCGTTTCCTGCTCTCGAACCTGACCGGCTTCAACCCGGCGACCGACTTGCTGCCCGCCGAAGACATGCTCGCGCTGGATCGCTGGGCCGTGGATCGCGCGCTGCTGCTGCAACGTGAGCTGGAAGAGCATTACGGCGAGTACCGTTTCTGGAACGTCTACTCGAAGGTGCACAACTTCTGCGTGCAGGAGTTGGGCGGCTTCTATCTCGACATCATCAAGGATCGCCAGTACACCACCGGCGCCAACAGCAAGGCGCGTCGGTCCTGCCAGACCGCGCTGTTCCACATCTCCGAAGCGCTGGTTCGCTGGATCGCACCGATCCTGGCGTTTACCGCCGACGAGCTGTGGCAGTACTTGCCGGGCGAGCGTAACGAGTCGGTCATGCTCAACACCTGGTACCAGAACCTGAGCGAGCTGCCAGAAGGCTTCGAGCTGGACCGCGCCTACTGGGAGCGGATCATGGCGGTGAAGGTCGCGGTCAACAAGGAGATGGAGAACCTGCGCGCGGCCAAGGCCATCGGCGGCAACTTGCAGGCCGAAGTCACGCTGTACGCTGAAGACGCGCTGGTAGCGGATCTGTCCAAACTGAGCAACGAGCTGCGTTTCGTGCTCATCACCTCGACGGCCAGTGTCGCGCCTTTCGTCAGCGCGCCTGCCGATGCTGTGGTTACCGAAGTGGCCGGTCTGAAGCTCAAGGTCGTCAAATCCGGCCACGCCAAGTGCGCGCGCTGCTGGCATCACCGCGAGGACGTCGGGGTCAATCCTGAGCATCCGGAAATCTGCGGTCGTTGCGTCGACAACATCAGCGGTGCAGGCGAGGTTCGTCACTATGCCTAATGCATCGGCTGGCCGTATGGGCCGACTGGGTTGGTTGTGGCTGAGCGTGCTGGTGGTGGTCATTGACCAGGCCAGCAAGTTCTACTTCGAAAACCGTCTGGAGTTGTACGAGCAGATCGTCATCCTTCCTGACTACTTCAGCTGGATGCTGGCCTACAACACTGGCGCTGCGTTCAGCTTCCTGGCCGACAGTTCCGGCTGGCAGCGCTGGTTGTTTGCGCTGATTGCGGTCGTGGTGAGTGGGGTGCTGGTGGTCTGGCTCAAGCGCCTGGGGCGTGACGAAACCTGGCTGGCGATTGCCCTTGCCCTGATATTGGGTGGGGCGCTCGGCAATCTGTATGACCGAATCTTCATCGGCCATGTCATAGACTTTATCTTCGTGCATTGGAAAGAACACGGCTTCCCGGCCTTCAATGTCGCGGACAGCGCCATCACCGTTGGCGCGATCATGCTGGCTCTGGACATGTTCAAGAGCAAGAAAACCGGAGAAACCGTCAATGACTGATCAGTTGATGACCGAACAGGCAGCACAGGAAACACGCATCGGTCAGAACACGGAAGTCACCCTGCATTTCGCGCTGCACCTGGAAAACGGTGACACCGTCGACAGCACCTTCGACAAGGCCCCAGCGACCTTTAAGGTTGGCGATGGCAGCCTTCTTCCGGGCTTTGAAGCGCTGATCTTTGGCTTCAAAGCCGGCGACAAACGTACGCTTCAGGTGCCGCCGGAAAACGCTTTCGGTCAGCCGAACCCGCAGAATGTGCAGATCATGCCGCGCTCGCAGTTCCAGAACATGGAGCTGTCCGAAGGGCTGCTGGTGATCTTCAACGATGCGGCGAATACCGAGCTGCCGGGTGTGGTGAAGGCGATTGATGATGATCAGGTCACCGTCGATTTCAACCACCCGCTGGCGGGCAAGACGTTGACCTTCGAAGTGGAAATTTTCGAGGTGAAGGCACTCTGAGCATCGCCAGAGCGCTTGGCCCCGGCACTGTTCGGGGCCTTTTCGTTTTTATGTTTCATTGCGCGTAGACACGAGGCACATCATGCAAATCAAACTCGCCAACCCACGAGGCTTCTGCGCCGGGGTGGACCGTGCGATCGAAATCGTCAATCGCGCGCTGGAAGTTTTTGGCCCGCCGATTTACGTGCGCCATGAAGTGGTTCATAACAAATTCGTCGTCGAAGACCTGCGCAGCCGTGGCGCGATCTTCGTCGAAGAGCTCGAGCAGGTGCCGGACGACGTCATCGTGATTTTCAGTGCCCACGGCGTGTCACAGGCGGTGCGCACCGAGGCGGCAGGTCGCGGTTTGAAGGTGTTCGACGCTACGTGTCCGCTGGTGACCAAAGTGCATATCGAGGTCGCACGCTACAGCCGCGATGGCCGCGAGTGCATCCTCATCGGTCACGCCGGCCACCCGGAAGTCGAAGGCACGATGGGCCAGTACGACGCCAGCAATGGCGGCGCGATCTATCTGGTCGAAGACGAAGCGGACGTCGCCAAGCTGCAGGTGGGCAACCCCGAGAACCTCGCTTTCGTGACCCAGACGACGTTGTCGATGGACGACACCAGCCGTGTGATCGACGCCTTGCGCTCGCGATTCCCGGCCATTGGCGGTCCGCGTAAAGACGACATCTGCTATGCCACGCAAAACCGTCAGGATGCGGTAAAGGTTCTGGCCGATGAGTGTGACGTGGTGCTCGTGGTCGGCAGCCCGAACAGCTCCAACTCCAATCGCCTGCGCGAACTGGCTGAGCGCATGTCGACCCCGGCCTATTTGATTGATGGTGCCGAAGACATGCAGCGCAGCTGGTTCGACGGCGTTGGACGCATCGGCATTACCGCCGGTGCTTCGGCGCCCGAGGTGCTGGTGCGTGGCGTGATTGAGCAGTTGCACGCCTGGGGCGCGACCGGCGCGGACGAACTGGCCGGGCGCGAGGAAAACATCACCTTCTCGATGCCGAAGGAATTGCGCGTCAAGTCACTGCTGTAATCCGGTCATTCTGTCACCGCATCATGCGCAGGGCTCGCTGCCGAATCCCTCGGATCGCAGCGTGACCCTGCCGGTCACCGCGATCGCCAACTGATAGCGACTGGCGGGTGCGTCTTTGAGGCACACCGCCAGGGTGCCGTTGGCGTTGTTCAGCAGCCGCCCCGTGTTATCAAAACCAATCCGCGCAGCTACTTTGCTGTTGCCGACGACCCTGACATTTCGGTGGCTGGCGAACTCGGCCAGAGAAAGCTCGCCCTCGTCCCTGAACTGGTTGCGGTTGCTGTCAACGAACACATTCCAGCCTCGGCTCCAGTCATTGTCCAGCGCCTGCATCACCACCGGCTGACTGCGCAGAATCGCCTCCGTGCGAGCCATTCGCAGCCCACTGGCCAGTTGCTGAGCCGTGTCCTGACGGCGTTGAGAATCGATCAGTTGCCCGAAGGCGGGGATCGCCAGCGTGGCGACGATGCCGACAATCACCAACCCTGCCAGCAGTTCAATCAGCGTCAATCCTTGCTGTTTCACGAGCGTCTTCCGTTGAGTGCGGCGCTCAAGCAAACACCCGCTTGGCCGCGCTGACAACCGGGTCGATTGTCAGCCGGTATGTCCGCAAGCCGCCGTTACACATCCTCCGGGCAAACCGCCGCGCATCGGCTTCACTGGTGGCTGCACAGCGGATGGCAGGGGTGGACGATGCGAGGGAAGACGATGCAATCAGGGATGACATTGATCGAAGTGCTGGTCGCGTTGCTGATCTTCAGTGTCGGCATATTGGGCGTGGCGATGTTGCAGCTCAACGCCCTGAAATACACCGACAGCTCGATGCGCAGCATGCACGTGAGCTTCATCGCCCATGACCTGTTCGAGCGCATCCGCGCCAATCCGGGGACCAGTTACGCGCTGGCTTCGCTGAGTCAGGCGCCTACTTCCGGCAGTCTCGCCGTGCCCCGCCAGCAAGACCTGTACGACTTCGCGACGCAGTTGAAACGCGCGGTCGGTGACGACGCCGAGGCATCGATTGCGGTGGCGGGATCGAGCGTGACCCTTACATTGAAGTGGGACGATTCCCGTGCCAGCCAGGAGCTTGCGGACAAGCAAACACTTACGCTGATCGCCGATGTCGCTGCCGAGCGGGGCGCACGGCCATGAAGACTCTGGAGAGGGGCTTTGGCCTCGTCGAAGTCATGTTGGCGCTGGTTCTGGGGTTGGTGATGTCGCTGGCCTTGGCGCAGATATTTATCAGTTCAAAGAGCAGTTATGCCAGTCAGACATCGTCCGCCAGCCTGCAGGAAGACGCACGATTCGTGCTCAGCAAAATGGTCCAGGAAGTGCAGCTGGTAGGGATGTTCGGCTGTTTGGGGAAGGTCGAAGACGCCAGCGTCAGTAATGGTTTCTCCAGGGCGTTTGAAGACCCCATCACGTGGGACACCAATTCGCACACTCTGACCCTCGCCACGGCCGGAACCGGGGAGGGCGGCGGCTGGTCGACCTGGGTCATTCACACCGACTGCATTTCATCCGCCACCGCGTACTCCAACGGCCGGGCGCCTCGACTTGCCGTGGGTGAGACCGCTATGCCGATTCACCGGCAGGTCTATCGCTTCAACAAGGCACGCAATGAGCTGTCGCTGAACGGCCAGCCTCTGGTCAGCAACGTGCGTGCGTTCAGCGTGTTGTTTGGCGTCGCCGGATCCATCAACGACCGCTCCATCTCGCGGTACGCCGCCACTGCCGAACCCTCCCTAATCCGCAGCGTAAGGCTGACACTGACCCTGTTCGACCCTGCAGACCGAGCGCAGGAACAAACCGTCGACGTTGTCGCCGCCATCCGTAACCGGCTGGGGTGAGGACATGAACATGAATGCACAACGTGGGGCGGTGTTGATCGTCAGTTTGGTGTTCCTGCTGTTGTTGACCCTGCTGGCCACATCGTCGATGCAAAACGCCACGCTCCAGGAAAAAGTGGCCGGCACGCTAAAGCTGCGCGATGCGTCGTTTCAGTCCGCCGAGACAGCGCTGCGCATTGCGGAAGCGAAAATCCTGGCACCGGGTTTTTCCCTGCCAGCTTGTTCGTCGCCAGCCAAATGTGTGCCACCGCCTGAAGCGTTGACCCTTTCCAGCAGCGGAACGGGCGCGGCGTCGGGCGTGGATTGGGTCGCGACACGGGGTGGTTTCTACGGCATTCAGCATGTCGGCAAAACCGATCAACCAGCCGGTGGCGCCGACGGTCAGTTTTGGAACTTGTATCGCGTGACGGCTGTTGGCATCGAGGGCGACTCACGCACCGTGCTCGAAAGCATCCACACCCAGGAGCGTCGCGTGATGTGGCGGCAGCGGCAATGAACAGAGCAACCGCAGGCTTCACCCTGATTGAACTGCTGATTGCCATCGCCATCGTCGCGATTCTCGCCGCCGTCGCGTACCCGCAGTACAGCGAATACACCCGTAAAACTCGCCGCTCCGAGATCGCTGGGGTGCTGGTTGAAGAGGCGCAGAAGCTGGAGCGGTTTCATTCGCGGGCAGGGCAGTACTCGGACGTCAGTGGGCCGCCGGCGTTTAGTCATGAGGTGTCAGTGGGAAATGCATTTTATCGGATAGGGGCTGAGCGCAAGGAGCGGACATTTACGCTGACCGCGTCGCCGATGGGCGGGGGGATGATGGCGGGCGATGCCTGCGGCAGCTTTGTGCTGAAACACACCGGCAGGCGCGACAATCTTGGAATGTCCGGGGCTGCCAGTGTGGCTGGGTGTTGGGGGCGGTGAGATGACCTAGATCGGCTACGGCGCCGCGCGTCAGGGCGTTCGTCCGCCGAAAACAGCCACACATCCCCCCGGCAAATATTGAAACAACCGGTTGCTATATAGTTTCTCCATTAAGGAGAGATTAAATGGCTAAAGGGTGTCGGGGTTTTACGCTGGTCGAGTTGCTGGTGACCATCACGTTGGTCGGCATTCTTGCTGCGATCGCCATTCCCAGTTTCAGTACTGCCATCCAGAATTCCAAGGCCGACACCGAGGTAAGCGACTTCCAGCGTTTCCTTAATTACGCCCGGCAACAGGCTATAAACAGCGGCACTGTCATCCGTGTAACACCATCGGTGGCGGGCACTGCCTGGAATACTCAGCTGAGTGCCATTGATCCTGCGGCAACGGCGCCGATTCCCATTCTGCGAGTTTTGCCAGCGATGGACTCTGCATCAGTGCTGGCAGTGAGCGGAAATCCTACTGCGATCGACTTCAACAACCTGGGGGGGTTGGCCGCACCGGTGCCGACGGCGGCCGCTGCCGTAAGCATCACCTACACACGCGGCACCATCACCCGAGTGATCAACATATGCCTGAGCGGCCGTATCGTATTGGGCGGTTGCTGATGAGCGCCAGAATTGATTCCAGGCAACAGGGCACGACGCTGATTGAGGTGCTGGTTGCCCTGCTTGTTCTAGCTATTGGACTGTTGGGTGCGGCAGCGCTCCAGTTGAATGCGCTGAAATACACTGACAGTTCAAGAACGAGCAGCCAGGCCAGCTTTATTGCGTACGACATGATGGACCGCATACGCGCCAATCCTGATGCAGACTATAAGTTGGCTTCTCTGGCGGCAGCGCCTTCTGCCGGCGATTTGAATACGCCGCGCACGCAGGATCTCTACGACTTCAAGACCAATATCCGAACTCTCGACCCTGTTACGGGCGATGGGACCATTACGGTGGATCCGACGTATAAGAGGCTGGTCACCATTACTGTGACCTGGAGTGATGCTCGTGCAGTCAACACGGCAAATGCCCCGCAGACCTTCACTGTGACGAGTCGTGTGGCGATAGACACGAAGGTGACGCAATGAAGCACCGCGCCATGGGCTTCGGCCTGATCGAGATCATGATCTCGTTGCTATTGGGTCTACTCATTGTGGCAGGCGTTATTCAGATTTTCATTTCAGCCAAAAATACTTATCTGTCGCAGAACGCCTCGGCCGTGATGCAGGAGGATGCGCGTTTCATCCTCACTAAAATGGCTCAGGAAATCCGCATGGTGGGGATGTTTGGCTGTCTGGAGAATGTCGATGACGCAAGTGCCAAGGGTGACTTCAAGGCCGCTAAACTCACTCCGATCCAGTGGGACAGCGCGACCACAAAGCTGACGCTGGTGACAGCCGATGTGGGAAACAACGGCGGCGTTCCAACCTGGACTGTGCTCTCTGACTGCAAGGCGGCAGCAACTGCGACATCCGGAGCGGCTACCCCCTCATCCACCCAGATCGCGTTTCCCATACGTCAACTTGTTTACCAGTTTTCGAATAATCAAATATTGCTAGGCGGCGCTGCAATTGTCAGCAACGTGAACAAATTCACGGTCATATTCGGCACTGCCAATACGGCATTCGACACAACTGTCACGGGGTACACCGCGACGCCCGCTAGCACGAATCTGATACGCAGCGTGCGCCTTACCCTGGAGATGACAGACTCAACCGGTCGAGTTAAAAACCAGACGTTCAGCGTTCTCACCGCTTTACGCAACCGTCTCTATTAGGTGTGGCCATCGTGAACGTAGCTAAATATAAAACAGCTCAACGTACCGGGCCTCGCGAGCGGGGCATGGCGCTGATTGTCAGTCTGGTATTTCTTTTGCTGCTGACATTGATCGGGATTTCATCGATGCAGAATGCGACGCTTCAGGAAAAGATGTCGGGCAGTGTCAAATTGCGCAACGAGTCGTTTCAGCTCGCAGAGGCGGCCGTGCGCGCGGGTGAATCTGTGGTTCAGGGCAACAATTACAAACTGGCGACCTGTACTAAATGTGCTCCACCTGCGGATGCGACGATCGTGTCCGCAGCGGGTGCCAATGCTGCTACTGGAGTGACCTGGTCCGCGATAACAGGAGGCTTCTGGGCTGTGCAGAAAATCGCTACAACGATTGACCCGGTCAACATCAATTCAGTCGGAACGGATACTAGCTATTCGTGGACGCTGTATCGCATCACCGGCGTTGGCGTGTCTGGCAACTCACGCACTGTAGTGGAAAGCATCTATGCCAAACGTTGAGTGGTGTCGCAGAGCAAGACTTTATCTGGGCAAGCTAATGATGGGTGCACTGCTGGGCCTTTATGGCTCGGCCACTGCCTTCGCTGCTTTCGTACCTTCTGACTCCCCTTTGTTGACCGTAGGGTCGGTGACGCCGAACGTCATGCTGTTGGTAGATGACTCCGGGAGTATGAACAGCGTCATCTGGGCCTCCGGGTTCGATCCCAATGCCAATCAGGTGCAAGTCTACAACTGCAATTCGGATTTCAACTGCAATAACGTCACCGCCCTGGATATGACGGACACCAACTTTTTTGTGGGAAACCTGCGTGCCGGCGGCTGCGATAACGGGTATGACGGTTTCTACAAGTTCACCACACGTACCTTCGTCTGTCTCAAGCTTCCCGACCCCGTGGGTAACGGTAATACTCGTTACACCACTGCTTACATTAGCTACTTGCTTTACGGTACGTCGTTGACCAAAAAAGACTACACCGATGGGTCCGTTCCTAACGATTACCGGATCAACGTCGCCCGTACAGTGTCTGCGGCACTGGTGACCAGCAATCGAAATCTGCGAATAGGCCTGGCTACGTTCAACCCACCTACGAGCCGAGATTCTGGACCGGGCGGAAACATTGCGAGGGCGATCAGCGATTTGTCGCAAACGACCTCCACCACCGCCAGCCAAGCGACTTCCAACTACAACTCGCTCATTTCTTCCATCAACGGGTTGGCAGCAATCGCGAACACGCCACTGGCTGAAACATATTACGAAGTGACCCGCTACTTTAGGGGGATGGCGCCCTATTACAACTCCACACCTGCGACCTACACCAGCCCGATTCAGTACCGCTGCCAACGCAACTATGGCGTCGTGATAACAGATGGCCTGCCGACCTACGACCGCACGTTTCCAACCAACGATCCGCTGGGCGGCGCTAACTTGCCTAACTGGGATCCTACTGATGACGACGGCGACAACCTCAATGGCGATGGTGAGGGTGACACGCTGTATTTGGACGATATCGCGAAATTTGCCTACGACATTGATATGCGCATTGGCGGCACCGATGCCGCCGGCAAGAGTTGGGATGCGACCGACTTTACAAAGCAAAACATGTTCACCTATACCGTCGGCTTCACCGCGGCCAACGCCATGCTCTCCAGAGCAGCCGTCAATGGTAAGGGCATCTACTACCAGGCCACGGACAGCGCCGGTCTGAATACTGCGTTGTCTGCGGCGCTGAACGATATCACCTCCCGCGCGGGAACCGGGGGAGGGGCGGCGTCCGACTCGTCGTCACTGTCGAGCACTTCTGTATTTTATCAGACACAGTACGACCCCACTGACTGGCGCGGTACGATCAAGGCTTTAGCGATTAAAGCAGATGGAAGCGTCAACACTGCATCGCCTCTTTGGTCTACGGACAACCTGATCATTCCCGGCATAACCCCCACCTATGAGTCCTGGAACACGCTGACCAGTAGCGTTATCGCCCTTAAGTATTCCAGCTTCGCACCGCTGCAGCAGGTTGCCCTCAGCGCGAACCTGCCCAGCGGCGTTTCCGGCGGGGACTTGGTGGAATGGAGTAAAGGCGTAAGCAAGACAGGACTTAAAACAAGGACGGTATTGCTTGGCGATGTGATTAACTCACCTTTGGCTTACGTGTCACCCACTGACCATCCAGCGTCAGACCCTGCTGCTGACAATAGCTACTCCCTGTATCTGGACATCAAATCCAACTCAATGAAGCCAAGCCTGGTAGTGAATGCCAACGATGGGCTGGTGAACGTGATCGACCCCGCAACGGGTAAGAGGCTTTATGCGTATATGCCTTCCACCGTTTTGGCGAACCTGCATTACGTCGCTGATCCAAACTACATCAACGGGGTTTCTCACAAGTTCTTGGTAGACGGTCAAATCTCAAAAGTAGATGTCCAGTTCGCATCATCTTGGAAGACGCTCGTTATTGGCGGTGCAGGTGCGGGTGGCAAGGGGTTCTATGCGTTGCAACTGTTCAATGCTGATGCCTCGAACACCGTGAAAGCGTTGTGGGATATCAGCAGTGCCACTGCGGGCTTTGCCAATATGGGCTACGCCTATGCAAAGCCGGAAGTGGCTCAATTACCAGATGGCCGATGGGCAGCGTTCATTTCGAACGGTTACGGCAGCACCAACGGCGTGGCTTCGTTGTTTGTTGTGGATGTCAGCAATGGAGCGCTCATCAAAGAAATTCCTGTTGATACGTCTGGCAACAACGGACTGTCTTCCGTCAAATTACGCGTCAACGCCGCAAGTGTTGTTCAGTACGCCTATGGCGGTGATTTGAAAGGGCAAATGTGGAAGTTCGACTTCACATCCCAGGCCGCACCCACGGGTAAAGTCGGGCTGGGCGGAGGCCCATTATTCACAGCTTCCGGGGCAGCTAATCAGCCGATAACCGCTCAGCCGGTCGTGGGTAATAACCCGAACGGCGGCAAGATGGTTTACTTTGGTACTGGTAAATTGATGGAAGCGTCGGACAAAACGACGACAGCGACTCAGGCGTTTTACGCAGTCTGGGACAACGACGGGACAAGTGCCAACTACCGAGAGAGCGACCTCGTGGCGCAGTCGATCAACGGTGTCTTTACCGGGTCAACGGGCCAGTTTTTCACCACGACCCAGAACGATGTTAATTACGCAGCCAAGAAAGGCTTTTACCTTCCGCTGATCTACAACAATATCGCGACGGGTGAGCGGATTATCTATGCGCCGGTGCTCGCATTCGGCCGGGTTCGATTTACCACTGCGATTGTCGACACGGGTGATCCGTGCTCAAGCTCTGGATCTGGCAGATTTGTGGATCTGGATGCTTTGAGCGGGCGGATGCTCAGTTATCCGGTTCTGGATACAAACGGGGACGGGCTAATTAACAGCGGTGATAGCAATTCCAGCGGCTTCGTGGTCGGTGGTGGAGTACCTTATTTTGCAGCAGCGCTTGATAAAGGCGATGGCAACCAAGCTCTTATGCTTGGTGGGACTGGCGGAGGGACCCCCGGAGGCTCTCTCCCCGCCGGAAAGGGCGGACCGTCTGACCGGCGCATCATGTGGCGACAGATCAGATGAGGAAAAAATGATGGGCAGTAAAACGAAGGGATTCACCCTTATAGAACTGATGATCGTCGTGGCCATTGTGGGTATTCTCGCGGCCATTGCTTACCCCAGTTATACCGAGTACGTGCGGCGCACTCACCGTACCGAGATTGCCGGAATCCTGATGGAGCAGAGCCAGGTTCTAGAGCGTTTCTATACCAAGAACAATACCTATGTTGCCGCGCCGGTCGCTGGCTCCAATGCCTGGTACAAGGTTGCGTTAGTGTCCGACGCTACAACCTTTATCTTGACGGCAACACCCGACCCCGCCTCCATGATGAACGGCGACAAGTGCGGCAGCTTCACCATCACCAATACCGGCGTACGCAACAATAGTACCGGGCTGTCCAACAAAGATTGTTGGGGCCGTTGAATTAGACAGGGTAGATAAGCCGTGGCCGTTTTGCTGAATCAAGACATAGTCATCATCGGCGGCGGCGTCATCGGCCTCCTGACGGCCTTCAACCTCGCCTCCAAAGTTCGAAGCGTAACGCTGCTCGACCGCTCGGAAGTCGGCCAGGAATCCTCCTGGGCCGGCGGCGGCATCGTGTCGCCGCTCTACCCGTGGCGCTACAGCCCGGCCGTAACGGCACTCTCGCACTGGTCGCAGGATTTTTATCCGCAGCTCGCCGAGCGCTTGCTGGCAATGACTGGCATAGACCCGCAAGTGCACAAAACCGGCCTGTATTGGCTGGACCTGGACGACGAAGCCGAAGCGCTCGAGTGGGCGGCGCTTATGAATCGTCCGCTGACGTCGGTGGATATTTCCGCGGTATACGATGCCGTCCCCGTCATGGGTGGCGGCTATGCACGTGCAGTGCACATGGCCGACGTCGCCAACGTGCGCAACCCGCGTCTGGTCAAGTCGCTCAAGGCGGCACTGCTGGCGTTGCCCAACGTGGTGATTCGTGAGCACTGCCAGGTCATCGACTTCGTGCGCGAAGGTGATCGCGTGCTGGGCGTCACGACGGAAGAGGGCGATGTGCTCGGGGACAGCGTGGTGCTGGCGGCGGGCGCATGGAGCGGTGAGCTGCTGGGCAAACTGGGGCTGGCGCTGCCCGTCGAACCGGTTAAAGGGCAGATGATCCTCTACAAGTGCGCCGCCGACTTTCTGCCGAGCATGATCCTCGCCAAAGGCCGTTACGCCATCCCCCGGCGTGACGGACATATCCTCATCGGCAGCACGCTCGAATACGAAGGTTTTGATAAGACACCCACTGAAAATGCTCTGGAAAGCCTGAAAGCTTCGGCGATCGAACTGATTCCAGCGTTGGCGGATGCGCATGTGGTCGGGCACTGGGCAGGGCTGCGGCCGGGATCGCCTGACGGCATTCCTTTCATCGGCCCTGTGCCGAATCATCAAGGCTTGTGGCTCAACTGCGGCCACTACCGCAACGGCTTGGTGCTGGCGCCGGCGTCGTGTCAGTTACTGACGGATTTGCTGGTGGGGGAAAGGCCGATTATTGATGCGGCGCCTTATGCGCCAGAGGGGAGACTGAAACCATGAGCGGCCATCTCCGACGCCAGTAGGCCTCGAAGTGCTTCGGTACTCGTGAGTAGCTCCGCGAGCAGCGCATCATCGATATCCATGTAGCCTTCGTATTCAGCGAGGTTTCTGCGCTCGTGGCAAAGCGCAAAGAGCCTTACCCGCACTTTATCCAGATTCAGCGTGTGTGGAAGGCACTGAAACACGAGATAGCGGCGGTCTGACCGGTATCCTTTCAGGCGCATTGCCGCCAGCGCCAGTGCGTGTGCAGCGTTATAGGCCAGATCAAAACGGCTGGCGTATGAAAGCGCGGAATTATGAGCGTCCAACAGCCTATCAAGCGCCGAGCGGACCAGTCCGATACATTCGTTCTTGTCAGCAGGCTCGGCTTTCAATCCGCCGGTACGTACCAAGTTCGCCAAAGGCTCGTTGCCCATTCCATGGGTTCTCCCTAATCGCTTCCGATGATGTCGATCTTTTCCTGCTCTGCCACTCGGGTCACAAAGCTGTTGCCGGTGGCGAGCTTCGCTTTCCAGTCCGACGGCGTGTAGAGCGTCGGGTTGATGGGTCTGCCCAGCATCTCTTCGAGCGGGATCATACGCTCCATCACTTCGCTGTAGCTGACGCCTTCACCGATCAGCATCAGATCTATGTCGCTGGATGTGTTTGCGGTCCCTTTCGCAACCGAGCCGTAAATAAACGCTCGCTGAATCTGGTCTGCGAAAGGCAACAACTCCACTCGGAGGTGATCGGCGATGCCGAATGTTTTGCGCACAAGGCCAACCAGTTCGGGGTACACCGGACTTTCAGAATTCGCCTGATAATGGATTTGGTTGCCTTGGCGGGTTGCGGTCAGCAAACCTGCTGAGTGCAATTTCTCCAGCTCACGAGTTGTGCTGCCTTTGCCGACCTGGGCCCAGCGACTGATTTCGTTGGTATAGAAACTCCGCTCCGGAGTGCCGAAGAGCAGGCCCAGCACTCGTTGCTGAGTCGTGGTGAAGAGCGCATCGCCGATGTTCATAGGGATTTGTCTGGATAAGTCCCAAAAAGGGAACGATAGGTCCCTTTTTGGGACTTATCAAGCGTACGTCGTCGAATCCATCACTCCAACCCCAACTTCTTCAACCGATAGCGCATCGACCTGAAGGTCAAATTCAAACGCTGCGCTGCCGCCGTGCGATTCCAGCGGGTTTCTTCCAGCGCTTGCAGGATGAGCTTGCGCTCGATGCTTTCCAGATAGTCTTCCAGATTATCGATGTCGGCCAGGCTCGGGCCGTCTTGCTCGGTGGGGCGTGACGGCTCGGCCAGGCGCAGGTCTGCGGTGTTGATCTGATCGTCTTCGCACAGCGTGTACGCCCGCTCAAGCATGTTTTCCAGCTCGCGCACGTTGCCGGGAAAACGATAGCCCTTGAGCGCCGCCAGCGCATGGGGCGGGAGGAGGGTGGCAGGCTCGCCGGCGGATTCAGTCAGGCGACGCAGCACGCTGTTGGCGATCTCTTCGATGTCTTCGCGGCGCTCGCGCAAGGGCGGTACGCGCAGCTCGATGACGTTCAGCCGGTAGTACAAATCCTGACGGAAACGCCCGGCGGCCACTTCCTGATTGAGGTCCTTGTGGGTGGCGCACAGCACGCGAACGTCCACCACTTGCTCCTGCTGGCCGCCGATGGCGCGAACGGATTTTTCCTGGATCGCGCGGAGCAGTTTCACTTGCATCGCCAGCGGCAGGTCAGCCACTTCATCGAGAAACAGCGTCCCACCATTGGCGACCTGAAACAGCCCGGGCTTGTCTTCGTGGGCGCCGGTGAAGCTGCCTTTGCGGTGCCCGAAGAATTCGCTTTCCATGAGCTCTGACGGGATTGCGCCACAGTTGACCGGCACGAAAGGCTGCTCGGCGCGCGGGCCTTGCTCATGAATCAACCGGGCTACCAATTCTTTGCCGCTGCCCGATTCGCCACTGATGTAAATCGGCGCCTGGCTACGGGCCAGTTTGGCGATTTGCTTGCGCAGCGCCTGCATCGGTGGCGAGCTGCCAAGCAGGCGGTTATCGATGCGGTTGTCTTCAGCAGGCGCAATACGCAGGCGCAGAGCGCTCGTCACTAGCTCACGCAATCTCGTCAGGTCGACGGGCTTGGTCAGAAAATCGAACGCGCCGGCTTTCAGGGCATGGATCGCTGTGTCGAGGCTGCCGTGGGCGGTGATCATCGCCACCGGCACCTGGTTGTGGCGCTTTTGAATGTGCTGCACCAGCTCCAAGCCATTGCCATCGGGCAGGCGCATGTCGGTCAGGCACAGGTCGAACGCTTCGCGGGCCAGCCACTCTTGGGCTTCTTTGACGTTTCGCGCGCTGCGGGTGTCTAGCTTCATTCGTCCGAGCGTGATTTCCAGCAACTCACGAATGTCCGGCTCATCGTCGACGATCAGAATTTTTTGCCGTGGGCTCATGTTCAGCTCAGCTTGAACGGATGGGCGAAGGTAATTCGCATGCAGCTTCCGCCACCTTCCCGTGGTGTGTAATTGAGGCTCGCCTGATTGCTTTCGCACAGTTCGCGCGACAGGTACAGGCCCAGGCCGGTTCCTTTGCTTTCGGTGGTGAAGAAGGGCTCGAAGATTTTCGCGAGATGCTCTTCGGCAACGCCCGGCCCGTCGTCAAGAACTTCCAGCGTCGGCAGTTCGCTGAACGGTGCTTGAAACAACCTTAGCCAAACTTGCGCGTGTGCGTGCATCTGGCCGCTGTAGCGCAAACCGTTTTGCACCAGATTGCTCATCACTTGCTGCAACTGTTCCGCGTCCATCTGCGTACTGAGCACGCCTGCGCCGATGTCCAGATGCACGCTTTGCCCCGTCGTCAGCTCATCGCGAAGGTTGCGGACGAACGCCTCGAGCCACTGCTTGAGGTCGAGCAGATGGGGTTCGGTCTGACGTCGACGAGACAACTGCAGAACGTTCTCGATCACCAGATTCATCCGCCGCGATTGATCGTGAATGATTTGACTGAGACGCCGGTCCGGAACGGTCAGTTCCTCGGATTCCAGCAGCAGTTGGGCGGCATGACTGATGGCGCCCAGCGGGTTGCGAATCTCGTGGGCGATACCGGCGGTCAGTCTGCCCAGCGCGGCCAGTTTGAGCTGCTGGGCCTGTTGGGAAATCTGCGACAGGTCATCGAGAAATACCAGCGTGTGGCGATGACTGCCGCGCGCCAGGGCGATGAACCCCGGACGCAGCACCGGGCCGATTGCCGAAGTGGTAATGCTGCGCGGTGCCATGGACGGGTTGGCCATCCACTGACCCAGGCGCTCGACCAACTGCGGCGAGTAAACATCGATGATCTCGCCCAGCAAGCGTTCGTGGCCCAGCAGATGCAGCGCGCTCTGGTTGGCCAGCAGCACCTTGTGTTCTTCGTCGAGCACCAAAATGCCGGTCCGCATGCGCTGCAGGATCAATGCGTTGAGCTCTTCAAGGTTGTCGACGTCAGCGGCGCGGCGTTCGGCGATGTCTTCGCTGAGCTGCAGCCGGCGTGAGAGGGCCTGGACCAGCAGGGCCGCCGCAAAGCACAGGGCACCCAGCGAGCCGGCCTGCACGAAATGATTGGCCGCTGAAGGCTTGTGATAGCTGATGTAGAAGGTCAGGTAAATGATGCCGATGGCTGACAGCGCGGCAATCAGCAGCCCGGTTCGTTTGCGCAGCAGCACATTGCTGATCGCCACAGAGGCAATGATCAGGTTGCCAATGCCGCTCGGCGCCCCGCCCCCGGCATAGAACAGCGCCGCCAGCATCAGCGTGTCAGCCATGGCCAGGGAGAACAGTTGCCCCTGGCGGCTTGGGCGTTCGAGCAGTACTACGACGAGGATGTTGAACACCAGATACAGCCAACAGCCGATCCGGAACAGCTCCATATCGGCCAGCTCCAGCAGTTCGGCATCCAGGCTGCTGGAGATCAGCAGCACCAGCAGTACGCCGATGCTCAGACGATAGAGGTGATACAGCCGCAGGATGCGTTGTGCCTGAGGTGTCGTCAGCGAAAGGCTGTCAGCGGTCACGTGCAGCGGGACCCTGCAAACGGTGCGCTTCGGTGCAATACCATTTCTGGTTCTGGCTCAGCGCGCGATCTTGAGGGACATGCACGCCACATTGCGCGCAACGCACCATGGGCGCAGCGTCGAGTTCCGGCGTTGCGGGTTTCGGGCGTGGGGCAGGGCCTTTGGTCAGGCGTTTGAAGAACCAGATGGCCGCCACGATCAGGGCGATCCACATAATCAAGCGAATCATGTCTGTCAGCTTATGAAGTGAAGAGCGCGCAGTGTAGCCAAGCGGGTGTCGGGCGCACAGTCATCTCCATCGCCGGATGCTGTCGGAAAACGGTCAGGCATGAAAAAAGGCCCCGAAGGGCCTTTTTCAGCTGACGCTTGGCAGGGACTGAATCAGTCGAACAGGCCAAAGGTCATGTAGCTGAAGATCGAGCGGCTTTTGGGCGTGCCGTCGTCGTCATTGTTTTTCTTCTCTTCGTCAGCCGACTGGTTCTCAGGCAACAGGTCGGCAGGGATGGCTTCCTTGGCGTCCTGGTACTGCTTGATCACGTCCTGGTTGGCGCGGGTTTGTCCCGGCGGCAGCGGCGGACGGCTTTCGATCAGGCCCAGAGTGGCCTTGGACAGCCACGAGCGGTTGTCGGCTTCTGCCGTGCGCGCTTCGAACTTGCCGTCGACCAGTTGCGGGTGATCCGGGTAGTTGGTTTTCAGGACTTGCAGGCTGGTGTCAGCCAGGTCGTCCAGGTGCAGACGCTGATAGGCCTCGACCATGACCGCCAGGCCGTCACCGACCGATGGGGTTTCCTGGAAGTTTTCAACCACGTAACGACCGCGGTTGGCGGCTGCCACGTAGGCCTGACGGGTCAGGTAGTAGTCGGCAACGTGGATCTCGTAGGCCGCCAGCAGGTTGCGCAGGTAAATCATGCGCTGCTTGGCGTCTGGGGCGTAGCGGCTGTTCGGGTAACGGCTGGTCAGCTGAGCGAACTCGTTGTACGAATCGCGAGCGGCGCCCGGGTCACGCTTGGTCTGATCCAGCGGCAGGAAGCGGGCGATGATGCCGACGTCCTGGTCGAACGAGGTCAGGCCCTTGAGGTAATAGGCGTAGTCGACGTTCGGGTGTTGCGGGTGCAGACGAATGAAACGCTCGGCCGCCGATTTGGCAGCTTCCGGCTCGCCATTCTTGTAGTTGGCGTAGATCAGCTCCAGTTGCGCCTGGTCAGCGTAGCGACCGAACGGATAACGCGACTCCAGCGCCTTGAGCTTCTCGGTGGCGCTGTTATAGCTGTTGTTGTCCAGATCGGCCTGCGCCTGCTGGTACAGCTCGACTTCACTGAGGTTTTCGTCGATGACTTCTTTCTTCGAAGAACAGGCAACAGTAAGTCCGAGGATGGCTATCAGCAGCAGGTGTTTCACTTGCATGGCGGCTTGCGTCCCTATAACGGCCTGCTGTCTTGCGCAGGACCGTCCTGTTATGATGGGCGCCCCGTGGAACCCCCGGGACAAAAGACGCCGTATTTAACCACAAGCGCACAGCCGAAACCAAAGGCCAGTGCCACCTCCTAGTTTGAGCATGTCTGAGATCATAGAACTCCGCGCAGAGGTGCCGTCCGAATTGGGCGGTCAACGCCTCGACCAAGTCGCCGCCCAACTATTCGCAGAGCACTCGCGCTCGCGCCTTTCCGCCTGGATCAAAGACGGTCGCCTGACTGTGGACGGAGGCGCGTTGCGCCCGCGTGACATCGTGCATGGTGGCGCCGTTCTGCTCCTCAAAGCCGAGCAGGAAGCCCAGGGCGAGTGGATCGCGCAGGACATCGAGCTCGACATCGTCTACGAAGACGACCAGATCCTGGTGATCAACAAGCCGTCCGGTCTGGTTGTGCATCCGGCAGCGGGTCACGCCGACGGCACCCTGCTCAATGCCTTGCTGCACCATGTGCCGGACATCATCAATGTCCCGCGTGCCGGCATCGTGCACCGCCTGGACAAGGACACCACCGGCCTGATGGTGGTCGCCAAGACCATTCAGGCGCAGACGCAGTTGGTCACCCAACTTCAGAATCGCAGCGTTAGCCGCATTTATGAGTGCATCGTCATCGGCGTGGTGACCTCGGGCGGCAAGATCAACGCACCGATCGGTCGTCATGGTCAGCAGCGTCAGCGCATGGCGGTCATGGAAGGCGGCAAGCCTGCCGTCAGCCATTACCGGGTTCTGGAGCGTTTCCGTTCGCACACCCACGTGCGGGTCAAGCTGGAAACCGGGCGTACCCACCAGATCCGTGTGCACATGGCCCACATCAACTTCCCGCTGGTCGGCGACCCTGCCTACGGCGGTCGTTTCCGGATCCCGCCTGCGGCCAGTGTCACCATGGTCGAATCGCTGAAACATTTCCCGCGTCAGGCGCTGCATGCGCGTTTCCTTGAACTGGATCATCCGACGACCGGTAAGCGCATGAGCTGGGAATCGCCGCTGCCAGACGACTTTGTCTGGTTGCTGACGCTGCTCAAGCAAGACCGCGAAGCGTTCATCGGATGACTGAGAGCGTGACGGACTGGCTGATTCCCGACTGGCCTGCGCCGGCGGGTGTCAATGCGTGCGTCACGACGCGATCGGGCGGAGTCAGCGCGACGCCGTTCGACAGCTTCAATCTGGGTGATCACGTTAACGACGATCCAGCGACCGTTGCGCACAACCGTTCCGCACTCACCTCGCGCCTGAATATCCAGCCTGCATGGTTGAAGCAGGTTCATGGCGTCAACGTGGTCGAGGCCGCGCCGGCAGAAGTGCTTGAGGCTGATGCAAGTTGGAGCAAAACCCCGGGGGTGGCCTGCACCATCATGACGGCCGATTGCTTGCCGGCACTGTTCTGCAACAAAGCGGGCACTCAGGTCGCCGCTGCCCATGCGGGCTGGCGCGGTCTGGCGGCGGGCGTGCTTGAGGCGACGGTGGACAGTTTTGCCGATGCGCCCTCCGACATCCTGGTCTGGCTTGGCCCTGCCATCGGGCCGCAGGCATTCGAAGTGGGTCCCGAGGTGCGCGAGGCCTTCATGGCGACGCACCCCGAGACGGCCGATGCGTTCGTGCCGAGCGCCAACGCAGGCAAGTTCATGGCCGATATCTACCAGTTGGCTCGCCTGCGTCTGGCCGCCCACGGCGTGACAGCGGTGTATGGCGGCGGCCTCTCAACCTACAACGATGAGCGATTCTTCTCCTATCGCCGTGGTGCACGCACCGGACGGTTCGCTTCGCTTGTCTGGCTCGAAGCCCGGTAGCCTCCGCCGCGCTCCCGCACTAATTCCTTCTGAATTTCTTCCTTCAAGCTAATGTTGATCCATGTCAACCCGTCAGCGCTTGAATCCTGCCTAATCGGCCGCATGTAAAGAACCATCTGGCAGGTTTTCTTTATTAGGTGTGTTCATTACTCCGGCCTGCCCATTTAGGAAGGTGACCCATGCGTATTGACCGTTTAACCAGCAAATTACAACTCGCTCTTTCAGATTCTCAATCACTGGCGGTGGGCCTGGACCATCCGGCCATCGAGCCTGCGCACTTGATGCAAGCGCTGCTTGAACAGCAGGGCGGTTCGATCAAGCCTTTGTTGCTGCAAGTGGGCTTCGACATCAATAGCCTGCGCACCGCGCTGACCAAAGAGCTCGATCAACTGCCGAAGATCCAGAACCCGACTGGCGACGTGAACATGTCGCAGGATCTGGCGCGCCTGTTGAATCAGGCCGATCGTCTGGCTCAGCAAAAAGGCGATCAGTTCATCTCCAGCGAGCTGGTGTTGCTCGCCGCGATGGACGAGAACAGCAAACTCGGCAAGCTGCTGCTCGGCCAGGGTGTCAGCAAGAAAGCCCTGGAAAACGCCATCAGCAACCTGCGTGGCGGCGATGCTGTCAACGACCCGAACGCGGAAGAATCCCGTCAGGCGCTGGACAAGTACACCGTCGACCTGACCAAGCGCGCCGAGGAAGGCAAGCTTGACCCGGTGATTGGCCGAGACGATGAGATCCGTCGGACCATCCAGGTGCTGCAACGCCGGACCAAGAACAACCCGGTATTGATCGGTGAGCCTGGCGTGGGTAAAACCGCCATCGCCGAAGGCCTTGCCCAGCGCATCATCAACGGCGAAGTGCCGGACGGCTTGCGTGGCAAGCGTCTGCTGTCCCTGGACATGGGCGCGCTGATCGCGGGCGCCAAGTTCCGTGGCGAGTTTGAAGAGCGCCTGAAAGGCCTGCTCAATGAACTGTCGAAGCAGGAAGGGCAGATCATTCTGTTCATCGACGAACTGCACACCATGGTCGGTGCCGGCAAGGCCGAAGGATCGATGGACGCCGGCAACATGCTCAAGCCGGCGCTGGCCCGTGGCGAGCTGCATTGCGTGGGCGCCACGACGCTCAATGAGTACCGCCAATATATAGAGAAGGACGCCGCTCTCGAACGTCGCTTCCAGAAAGTGCTGGTGGATGAACCGAGTGAAGAAGACACCATCGCCATCCTGCGCGGCTTGAAAGAGCGCTATGAGGTTCACCACAAGGTGGCGATCACCGACGGCGCAATCATTGCGGCGGCCAAACTCAGCCATCGCTACATCACCGATCGGCAGCTGCCGGACAAAGCCATCGACCTGATCGACGAAGCGGCCAGCCGCATTCGTATGGAGATCGACTCCAAGCCGGAAGTGCTCGACCGTCTTGAGCGTCGCCTGATTCAGTTGAAGGTAGAGGCGCAGGCGCTGAAGAAGGAAGACGACGAGGCCGCGATCAAGCGCCTGGAAAAACTCCAGGAAGAGATTCAGCGCCTTGAGCGGGAATATGCCGACCTCGAAGAAATCTGGACCTCCGAAAAAGCGGAAGTCACCGGCTCTGCGCAGATTCAGCAGAAGATCGAGCAGTCTCGCCAAGAACTGGAAGCGGCGCGGCGTAAGGGTGACCTCAACCGCATGGCTGAATTGCAGTACGGCGTGATTCCCGATCTGGAGCGCAGCCTGCAGATGGTCGACCAGCACGGCAAGCCGGAGAACCAGCTGCTGCGCAGCAAGGTGACCGAGGAAGAGATTGCCGAAGTCGTGTCCAAGTGGACGGGCATTCCGGTGTCGAAGATGCTCGAAGGCGAGCGTGACAAGCTGCTGAAAATGGAAGAGCTGCTGCACCAGCGCGTGATCGGGCAGAACGAAGCGGTCGTCGCGGTGGCCAACGCTGTGCGCCGGTCGCGTGCCGGGCTGTCGGACCCTAACCGCCCGAGCGGCTCGTTTATGTTCCTCGGCCCAACCGGCGTGGGTAAGACCGAACTGTGCAAGGCGCTGGCGGAGTTCCTGTTCGACACCGAAGAGGCGATGGTGCGGATCGATATGTCCGAGTTCATGGAGAAGCATTCCGTGGCTCGTCTGATCGGCGCGCCCCCTGGCTATGTCGGTTACGAAGAGGGTGGCTATCTGACCGAAGCGGTACGCCGCAAGCCTTACTCGGTCATCCTGCTGGACGAAGTCGAGAAAGCGCACCCGGACGTCTTCAACGTCCTGCTGCAAGTGCTCGAAGACGGGCGTTTGACCGACAGTCACGGGCGTACGGTGGATTTCCGTAATACCGTGATCGTCATGACCTCCAACCTGGGCTCGGCTCGCATTCAGGAGCTGGTGGGCGATCGGGAAGGGCAGCGCGCAGCGGTCATGGATGCGCTCACCACGCACTTCCGTCCGGAGTTCATCAACCGGGTCGACGAAGTGGTGATCTTCGAACCGCTGGCTCGCGACCAGATCGCCGGCATCACCGAGATCCAGTTGGGCCGTCTGCGTCAGCGTCTGGCGGAGCGCGATCTGCGCCTGGAACTGTCCACCGAGGCGATGGACAAGCTGATCGCCGTCGGCTACGACCCTGTGTACGGCGCGCGTCCGCTCAAACGAGCGATCCAGCGCTGGATCGAAAACCCGCTGGCTCAGTTGATCCTGTCGGGTGGCTTCATGCCCGGCACCAGCATCAGAGGCACGGTGCAGGACGACGAGATCGTCTTCGGCTGATCCGCGCCTCTATATAGAGGGCGCAGAAGGGCTCCCCTGGTGGGAGCCCTTTTTTATGCGCCGTGATTTATTCACTGAACCGCAGGATTTTCGGGGGCTTGAGGACGATCCACAAAAAAATCGCAAATCATTGTCTTGAAAGCAATTTAGAGGGTTGACAGGTGTTTCTGGAAATGTAGAATAGCGCGCCTCAGAGACGTGAACGCAGCGATGCAAACAGGTCGAAGAGGCTGAAAATGCGGTAGGTTCAGTGAAGTAAATGCAAGATTCGTTTGGTGAAGATTTACTGAATTTGTTGTGTTGAAGCGCGTCAAACGCTGCATCTGAAATTGATAGATTTGAAAAGATCGTTCCGTGATAGCTCAGTCGGTAGAGCAAATGACTGTTAATCATTGGGTCCCAGGTTCGAGTCCTGGTCACGGAGCCAATTTCAAGAGGTAGTACCGTCGGGGTATAGCGCAGTCCGGTAGCGCGCCTGCTTTGGGAGCAGGATGTCAGGAGTTCGAATCCCCTTACCCCGACCATTATTTGGGTCGTTAGCTCAGTTGGTAGAGCAGTTGGCTTTTAACCAATTGGTCGTAGGTTCGAATCCCACACGACCCACCATTTTTGACCTGGCTTCATCGGGTTGGATCTTAGGGAGTGACGCCATTCGCGTCACCCGCTCTGAAAATACCTTAGGGTGTTTTCAATGTTTCAACGGGGTATAGCGCAGTCCGGTAGCGCGCCTGCTTTGGGAGCAGGATGTCAGGAGTTCGAATCCCCTTACCCCGACCATTTTCGCCCCAGCTGTATCCGGGCAGAAAATACCGCTGAAGCGCCACCCGCGCTGAAGCCACAAAAAAGCGTCCTTCGGGACGCTTTTTTCGTTTCTGGCATTTACTGAGCCTTGGGCGGGTTAGCCCAATAAGCTTCGATCTGATTTTTCAGGTCATCGGGGATCGGTGCGAAGTCGAGCGAGCGTGCGTGTTCCTGCCCGCTCTCCAGCGTCCAGCGAAAAAAATCCTGAACGGTCTTCTGACGATCAACGTCCTTGGGCTGCTTGTACATCACGATGAACGTCGCGGCGGTAATCGGATAAGCGTTTTCCCCCGGCGCGTCGAGCATCGACAGGTCGAAATCCTTCGCGTTTTTCCAGTCTGCTGTGGCCGCTGCCGCCTGAAAGCTTTCGGTGCTCGGCGTCACGAACGTGCCGGCAGCATTCTGCAGCAGCCCATAATTCAACTTCTGCTGTTTGACGTAGGCGTACTCGACGTAGCCGATCGAGTTTGGCACCTGCTTCACGTACGTCGCCACGCCTTCGCTGCCTTTGCTGCCCATGCCCACCGGCCACTTCACCGACGCGCCTGCGCCAAGCTGGTTCTTCCATTGCGGGCTGACCTTCGCCAGGTAACTGACCCAGTTGAACGTGGTGCCGGAATCATCCGAGCGATACACCACGCTGATTTTCGCGTCAGGCAATTTCACGCCCGGGTTCAGGGCGGCGAGGGCAGGGTCATTCCATTTGCTGATTTTGCCCAGGTAGATGTCGGCAAGCACCGGGCCTGTGAATTTCAGGGTCCCCGGTTTGACCGAGGCGACGTTGATGACAGGAACAATGCCGCCGATCACAGAAGGGAACTGCTGCAGGCCGAAAGTTTGGAGGTCTGCCGAGTTCATCGGGCGGTCAGTCGCGCCGAAATCCACGGCGCCTTCCTTTATCAGGGCAATGCCCGCGCCAGAGCCGATGTACTGATAATTGACCTTGATCTGAGTCTTCTGGTTGTAGTCGGTCGCCCATTTGTACAGCACCGGATAAATGAACGTGGAGCCGGCGCCGGTGACCTCGGACGCTGCGCCTGCCGTGGCGGCCATGGATAGATTGAGCGCGATGCCGAGGCCTGCGGCCAGCATCAGTCGTGAGAGCTGCAACATGGATGACTTCCTGTAATCAAGCGACATCGGGGTGAGATGCGTTGATGGGATCACAGCAAACAGCACGTTTTTATGACAAGACGTGACAGATTTTCTTCATCGGCAGGTTGATCAATCGCGGCGGCCAAGCCCGTTATTTACACGTCGCTCCGGGTGCGGATTCATGAGGCCCGGTATAGACTTCAGGCAGTCTTTTCAGGATCGGCCGTTATATGAAGTCGCCAACTCCTCCATTCGAGCAACAGCGACTTGAAGCGCTGCATCTTCTCGAAGTTCTCGACACTCCCCCCGAGGTCGCCCTAGACCGGATCACTCGTCTGGTGGCGCAAGTGCTGAACGTGCCGATCGCTCTGATATCGCTGGTGGATCAGGACCGTCAGTGGTTCAAGTCCCGAGTAGGGCTTGAAGCGACAGAGTTGCCGCGGGAGCTCGCGTT
Organism: Pseudomonas sp. Ps21-P2; assembly: GCF_039672565.1. Taxonomy (NCBI): domain Bacteria; kingdom Pseudomonadati; phylum Pseudomonadota; class Gammaproteobacteria; order Pseudomonadales; family Pseudomonadaceae; genus Pseudomonas; species Pseudomonas sp. Ps21-P2. Next base: position 158,895 of record NZ_JBDFPL010000002.1, on the reverse strand, counting down.
CTGTACGCACGCCATCCTTGAGGCCACCGAGCTTGTGGTGCCCGATGCGGTCGAAGACGCGCGTTTCTGCGACAACCAACTGGTCACAGGCGATCCCCATATCCGTTTTTATGCTGGCGTACCCATACGCACCAGCCAGGGCTTTGCCGTGGGCACGCTTTGCGCCATTGACGCGCAGCCCAGAATCCTCACCCCAGACGAGCTGTCCATCCTCCACGACCTGGCCGAGATCGTCAGCCGGGAAATGCAGCTGCGGGAAAACCTGATGCTGACGCGGATTCAGAAGAATCGCTCCGAGGCCTTGTTTCAGGCCAGTGAGGCGGGCTATCGCTCGATGTTCGAGCTGGCGTCGGTAGGCATTGCGCTGGTCGCGCCGGACGGTGGCTGGATCAGCGTCAACGCCGCGCTGTGCGATGTCCTTGGCTACGCGCCCGATGAGCTCAAGCACCTGACGTTTCAGGACATCACCCACCCCGACGATCTGGGCAGTGATCTTGAGATGCTGCATCAGCTGAGCGTCGGTGAAATCAACAGCTACCAGATGGAGAAGCGTTACCTGCGCAAAGACGGCAGAGCGGTTTGGGTCAATCTGAGCGTCACGAAAAAGCTGTCCGAAGCAGGAGAGCTGGAATATTTCATTTCGATCATCCAGAACATTCAGGCGCGCAAGGAGCTAGAGCAGGAGGCCCGACATGACTCCCTGACCGGTCTGCACAATCGCCGCGCGCTGGACTCGCTGTTGCCGATCGCTCAGGCGCGGGCGGATCGCTCCAGATTGCAAATGGCGCTGATGTTCATTGACCTGGATGGATTCAAAGTCATCAACGACAGTTACGGGCACGATGCCGGTGATGATCTGCTGCGCGCTATCGCCACACGTTTGCAGAGCTGCATCCGCAGGACCGACAGCCTGGTGCGGCTGGCCGGTGACGAATTTATCGTGATTCTCGAAGGCATCACGCCGGGCGTGGAAGAAGCGCGCGAAGTGGGTCAGAAACTCCTCGTCGCGATTGCACAGCCCCTCACGATCAAAGGCGATGTCATTTGCAGCAACGCCAGCATCGGCTTTTCCATGTACGAACCCGGCTCCGGCAAAGCCCCGGACGAACTCATGCGCGAGGCCGACCGCTGGATGTACAAGGCTAAGCATTTGGGCAAAGGGCGGGTGATGCCGTAACGGGCGCGCACTCTCGCGCCCGCCCGGTAAGCCGGGCGTGTGGAATGGGGGGGAATGAGGCCCGCCGCATTGGCGCGGCGGACCTGCAGGACTCAGCCTTAGTGCAGCTTCATCCGTGGCTCGGTGCCGCGACCGATTCGGCTGCCCAGCATGAGCATCAGCGTGCGGAACATGCCGTAAAGCGCCATCTGGTGCATGCGGTACAGCGAAACGTAGAACATGCGTGCCAGCCAGCCTTCAAGCATGACGCTACCGGTCAGGTTGCCCATCAGATTGCCGACTGCCGAGAACTTCGACAGCGAAATCAGCGAGCCATAGTCCTTGTAGCGATACTCGGGCAGCGTGCCGCCCTCGATGCGCAGCTTCAGCGACTTCACCAGCAACGATGCCTGTTGATGCGCCGCTTGCGCACGGGGCGGGACATTGCGGTCAGTGCCTTTTTGCGGGCAGGCCGCGCAGTCACCAAAAGCGAAGATATTGTCGTCGCGGGAGGTCTGCAGCGTCGGACGCACTTGCAGCTGGTTGATGCGATTGGTCTCAAGGCCGGCGATGCCTTCCAGAAATGCCGGAGCGCGGATGCCCGCCGCCCAGACCTTCAGCGTTGCAGGAATCACCTGACCGGTCGCAGTCACCAGGCTGTCAGCCGTCACCTCGCTGACCGCCGAATTGGTCAGCACCGTGACGCCCAGTTTTTCCAGCGTCTTGTGCACCGGTCCGCCAATGCGTTCCGGCAATGCCGGCAAGACGCGCGGGCCGGCCTCGATCACCGTGATACGCAGATTTTCCGGCTTGATCTGGCCCAGCCCGTAGGCCGCCAGTTCGTGGGCCGCGTTGTGCAGTTCCGCAGCCAGCTCGACACCCGTGGCCCCGGCACCGACGATGGCGACGTTGATCTCTTCGGCCGCATCATTCTGGCTGGCGTGGGCACGCAGATAGCGATTGAGCAATTGCTGATGGAAGCGCTCGGCCTGCTTGCGGGTGTCAAGGAACAGGCAGTGTTCTGCCGCGCCTTTGGTGCCGAAATCATTGGTCGTACTGCCCACGGAAATCACCAGTGAGTCGTAATCCAGGCTGCGCGCCGGGACCAGCTCATTGCCGTTTTCGTCGAGGGTTTCGGCCAGGTGGATCTGCTTGTTCTCCCGATCCAGACCGGTCATGCGACCCATCTGGAACTGAAAGTGGTTCCACTTGGCTTGCGCCACGTAGTTCAGCTCGTCCTCATAGGAGTTGAGCGACCCGGCGGCCACCTCGTGCAGCAGCGGTTTCCAGATGTGGGTCAGGTTGGCGTCGACCAGCGTGACGCTGGCGGTGCCTTTCTTGCCCAGGGTTTTACCCAGACGGGTAGCCAGCTCCAGACCGCCAGCGCCTCCGCCGACAATCACAATACGATGGGTCATGGGGATATCTCATAAGGTTTAAGGAATTCTGTGTCAGCGCAATCCGCGCGAGCGCAAGGCAGCTCATAGCGTCAGATTGCTCTGTAAATGGCTCAAAAAGGGCCCGGTCCAAGCACCACCACAAGGAGCCGCCAACGCCAAAAAGGCCGGCGCTCGACTTGGGCGGGGGGCTCGAACGTACGCTTCGACACGCGCGGTGTCGGCAGGTTTCAGGCGGCTGATCATTTGAGGCTCTTTATCACTATTGACCCGGATCAGGAAACGGCGCTGTTGGCTGCGTTAAAGTCCTGGACGCTCGGTTCGATTGGCTCGATACACAAAACATCACCCAGACGCACGATGCCGCTTTGTATCACCCGCGCGGTGATTCCGCCATGGCCGCGAACGGCCTGGAAGATGCCGTGGCCGAGACGTTGCTCAAGGCGCGCGCAGGGTTGGCACCAGCCAGTGGTTTCGAAGATCGCCTGACCGATGCGGAAACGTCGGTTTTTCAGGCTGAACAGGTTGATGCCGCTGATCACGATGTTTCGTCGTAGATCCTGGGGCAACACCGGGTTGTCCTCGGCCCGGCCCATCAGCGAGCTGACCACGGCGAAATGCTCCCACTGGATCAGCGTCACCTGTCGGGCGTTGCGCGGGCCAGGGCGTGCGTGATCACCCGTCAGGCCTGCTTCGCGACGGGCTTCCACGGCGTCCAGCTCAACCATCTCGCCACGGGATTCCGGGCGCACGCCGATCCAGCGCACGCGTCCACGCTGGGGTACATCGGCGATCAATTCCTGCAACGGACTCATAAACTGATTCCCACATCAAAAACCACGCTGCGGCCCAAATTGGTCCGCAGGAAATCCGGGGCATCCGGATGGGCGAACAATACCCGGGCGAAGGTCGGCCCGACCAGCGAGAGTGATCGCCAGCCCTGGCGCAGATATTCGGTAGGCGGCGGAAAGTGGCTGTTCAGGTCGAGCACCTCGCGCTTGAGGCTGGCGAAGGCGATGATGTCGAGTTCGCCCAGATCCAGCCCGCGTTCTTTGTAGTTGTGAGCTTTTTTGCGCAGGGTTGGCGCCAGGCGCCGCAGCAATTCGGCGGCGGGGATGCGTTTGGGTTTGGCTTCCCGGCGCACCAGTTGGCTGAGGGAAAATGCACTGCGTCGACGTTGCAGTTCTTCGCGCCATTCATCGTTCAACCGACGGCCTTCGTCCAGAACGAAGAACACTTCAAAACACGCATCGCGAAACAGCACGTCCGGCGGCTCTTGCCCGGCAGGCAGGAAGTCGTCGGTGCGATGGGGAATGTTCAGGCCCTGCAGCAACCGTTCGCACACCCAACGCTCGCGCTCCCATTTGCGCGCATTGGACAGAAACGCATTGGCTTGCTCGGCCTGGCTCGTCAAAAGACGCAGATAATCGGAGTCATCCATGCCGCCAAGCTTAACGCTCTGGAGGGGAGAAGAAACACTGGGGCCGAGATAAAGTTGGCCGGGGAGGCGCTGATCCATTTAAGAAGCTGCCCGGCGCATGAGCGGGGTCTGGCAGGCTACAAATCCCGCTGTTTCCTGAACTGCCCCGGCGGCATGCCGTGGGCGTGGCGGAAGCGCCGCGAGAAGTAGGCCTCGTCGGCAAACCCACACAACCGCGCCACTTCCCCCACCGGTTTGCTGCCGTTGAGCAGCAGCGTGCGCGCCAGGTGCATGCGCCGCTCCAGCACCAGTTCGCTGAAGGTCTTGCCGACTTCCTTGCGCAGCCAGTGGGTCAGGTAGTTGGGCGACAGAAACGCGGCTGAAGCGGCTTTTTTCAGGCTCAGGTCCGGGTCGTCCAGGTTCTTGCGTACGTACTCCGACATCCGCGCCAATGCATCGCGGCGGCTGCGCTCGGCGGCGTTGTCATCGGCCAGCCGCTTGATCGGCTCGGCGTAAAGCTGGCAGACCGTGCCGATCAGTTGCAGCAGGCACCCTTTGAGCACCTCCCGCGTGCCGAACTGCCGGTTCGCATCCAGCTCGCGCATGCGGCCCAGCAAATGCTCGATCTCGGCGAAGTCGGCCGCGTCCAGCGTGAAATCCAGATGCTCCTGAAAACGGAACGGCGACAGCTCCGGGGCGAGGGCGATGGCCACGTCTTCGAGGTCCAGCGGGTCGCATTGCAACTGGGGCAGCAGGAAGGTCTGGGCAAAGTTGATCAGCAGAAAATTGCCTTCCGGCGGATGCGGGATCAGATGCAATTTGTGCGGGAGGATGAACGCCAGCGTGTTGCGAGGGAAGGGCCGGACCACGCCGCCAATGTGCTGCACGGTGTCGCCGCCGAGGTTGATCTGAATCTGAAAATATTCGTGCCGATGGGGCGCGGTCTCCGGTTTGCCCTCGGTTTTGCCGCGGATGTAAAAGTCCGGCCGCTCACTGCGCTGCTGCATGCCGTAGGTGGGTACGCGATTGACGGAATCCATCGAGTGCTCCTCGTCGTTTATTTCTTATTGTCGGTCGTCGTATGACCAAATCAAAAAATTTCATCAGCGTGGTGGCGAGTCGATTTGTCCAAGAATGGTCTGACTGGTCTCCTTATACAGACCGCTCTAGCGCAGGCATTTTCGCCCCCTTTTAGTTGCTGATTGCTGTTTTAGCACGCGCGCTGTTTTTTGGACAATTCATTACGGACGCTTGTTGAAATCCAAAAACGTTCTAAGCATCGTCTTGTTTAAAACCGGTCGTACGATAACTTGGGGGCGCACGTCATCACTCGATACCAATAAAAACAATGAGGAATTCTCATGTCGAGCAACCCTGATATTCAGGCGATGGATGCTGTCGTGGCCGCACCAGTCACTGCCGCTCCCGCCCGACCTATGACCCACCGTCGCTGGTTCATGCTGTCGCTGTTGCTGATCGCCACGATCATCAACTACGTCGACCGCGTCAACATCTCCATCGCTGCACCTTTCATGGCCAAAGACCTCGGTCTGGACAAGGTCGAGATGGGCCTGATCTTCTCCGCTTTCGCCTGGACCTACGCCTTCGCTCTGGTGCCCGCCGGCTTCATCGCCGACCGATTCGGCTCGCGCTTCACCTACGGTGCCTCACTGATCTCATGGTCGGCGGTCACGGTGTGCCAAGGCATGGTTGGCGGTTTCGCTTCATTGTTCGGCTTGCGCCTGGCGATCGGCGCGATGGAGGCCCCGGCGTTCCCGGCCAACAGCCGCGCGGTCACGGTCTGGTTCCCGGCGCGGGAGCGGGGCATGGCCAGCAGCATCTATGTGTGCGGGCAGTATCTGGGCACGGCGCTGTTCACCGGTTTACTGCTGTGGCTCGCGACGACCTATGACTGGCGTCACGTCTTTTACAGCACTGGCATTATTGGCATCGTTTTCGGGATTGCCTGGCTGTACTTGTACCGCGATCCGATGAACTGCAAGAAGGTCAGCAAGGAAGAGCTGGCTTACATTGAAGACGGCGGCGGCCTGGTCAAAAGCAGTCAGGAGCGAAACAAATTCAAGTGGGCGCAAATCGCCGAGCTGCTGAAATATCGCCAAGTCTGGGCCATCTGCCTGGGCAAGTTCGCCAGCACCTCGGCGCTGTACTTTTTCCTGACGTGGTTCCCGACCTATCTGATTGAAGAGCGGCATTTGACCATGGTCAAGGTCGGCATCTTCGCAGTGCTGCCGTTCATTGGCGCCACGGTCGGCGTACTGCTGGCCGGGTTCATCGCCGACTGGATGATCCGTCGCGGCTATTCGCTGTCCTTCTCTCGCAAGCTGCCACTGGTGGTGGGTTCGGCGCTGGGCATGTCGATCATGCTGGTCAACTTCACCGACTCCAATGAAGTCTGCATCGCACTCCTCACAATCGCCTTTTTCGCACAGGGCATCGCGTCATCCTCTTGGGCGGCCGTGTCGGAGATCGCACCCAAAGAGCTGATCGGTCTGACCGGGGGCATCACCAGCCTGGCGGCCAATATCGGCGGCATCGTCACGCCCATTGTCATCGGGCAAATCCTGCACGTCACCGGCAACTTCGCCTGGGCGTTCTGGTTCATCGGCGGGGTGGCGTGTATCGGCACCCTGTCGTATTCACTGTTGCTCGGCCGCATTTATCGCATTGAGCTCAAGGCTCGGTAACCGCTCAAGAATGTGTGTGTGAACTTATGCCGTACTGGGCAGAGGCGTATGCAAATACGCCTTTTTTAATGCCGTCGATATTGAGTTTTTTAGTCCAGCGCAAACACGGTTTTATCCAACTTTCCCGCCGTTTGATCCCGTAGGCTGAAATGCATCTGGCTGGGTTGAGCGTCTTTCGGTGATAAGGAATTCCATGAACAACTTTGTATTCGAACCGCCCCGAGTCAGCAGTCTGCCGGTGCATGACAGTGACGGGCGATTCCCCATTGGCCGGGTGTTTTGCCTGGGCCGTAATTACCAGTGGGGCGGCCCACAGGATCAAGCAGCCAGTGCCGAGCGCGAGGTCCCGGCGTTCTTTATGAAGCCGGCGACATCGGTTGTGGACGCGGTGGGCGAGATCGCGTTTCCGACCCAGACCGAACAGTTTTGCCACGAGATCGAACTGGTCGTCGCCATCGGCAAGGACGGCTATGAGATCGACGCCGAAGACGCGCTGGATCACGTGTGGGGATACGCCGCAGGCCTTGATTTGACCCGCCGCGATCTACAAATGGCGGCCAAGGCGGTGGGCAATCCGTGGGAGCCGGCAAAGGCGTTCGACGGTTCCGCGCCGATCACGCCCATTCGCCCGGCAGACCGCGACGGTCACGGGCGACAAGGCGCCATCTGGCTGAGGGTCAACGGCGTCGAGCGTCAGCGTTCCGACCTTGAGGGCCAGATCTGGTCGGTGAGCGAAGTCATCAGCCAGCTTTCCCATTCCGTCACGTTACGCGCCGGCGACCTGATCATGACCGGCACGCCGCCCGGCGTTGCTGCGCTCCAACCGGGCGACGTGATCAACGGCGGCATCGACGGCGTCGGCGAATTTGAAGTGAGAGTGGGTGAGCGCCGCTGAGCGATCCATCCAGAACCGCAGCCTTTTTGATGAGCAACAAGGAGAACAATAATGACTGATCAATCCGTTTCGAAAATTGCCCTGGTTACCGGCGCTGGCAGTGGCATCGGCCGCTCCGTCGCGTTAGGCCTGCTTGAAGATGGCTTTAAGGTGGTGGTGACCGGGCGTCGTCTGGAACCTCTCGAAGAATTGGTGGCGCAAGCGCGCGAGCAGGGCGGTGAAGCGTTGGCGGTGTCGTGCGATGTGCGTGATCCGGCCAGTGTCGATCATCTGTTGGCGACGATCGAGGAGGTGTATGGCCGCCTCGATCTGGTGTTCAACAACGCCGGCGTCAACGCCCCCGCCGTGCCGATGGACGAGCTGCCCATCGAGAAGTGGCTGAGCGTGATCGACACCAACGTGACCGGTGTTTTCCTGTGCAGCCGAGGCGCGTTTGGCCTCATGCGCAAACAGTCGCCCCAAGGAGGCCGGATCATTAACAACGGTTCGATCTCCGCCCATGTGCCACGCCCGTTCACCGGGCCGTACACCGCCAGCAAGCACGCGGTACTGGGCCTGACCAAAAGCCTGGCCCTGGACGGTCGCGAATTCAACATCGCTTGCAGCCAGATCGACATCGGCAACGCGCTGACCGAGCTGTCGGTACGCATGACCAAAGGCGTGCGTCAGGCCAATGGTTCGACCGCCATCGAGCCGATGATCGACGTCAAACACATCGCCGATGCCGTGCGTTACATCGCCGCGCTGCCGCTCTCGGCCAACGTGTTGAACATGACCGTCATGGCCACCAACATGCCCTTCGTGGGCCGTGGTTGAACCGTCCGAATTCGAGATGAGCGAGATACCGATGAGACCTGAAATCCTCCAGCTGAGCCCGATCCTGATCCCTGACATCAACGCGCGGCTGAACGAGCTTTACACCGTTCGCCCGTACTTCCAACAGGCCGACAAGGTTGCTTATCTGCGCGAGCACGGCGCCAACATCCGCGGCGTGGTGACTGGCGGTCACACCGGCATCACCCGCGAAGTGATGGAGCAGTTGCCGAACGTGGAAGTCATCGCGGTCAACGGCGTCGGCACCGACGCGATTGATCTGGCCTACGCGCGGGACCGTGGCATTCGTGTCTCGGCCACCATCGGCGCGCTGACCGAGGACGTTGCCGACCTCGCCATCGGCTTGCTGATTTCGGCCTGTCGCGGGCTGTGCACAGGCGACCGTTATGTGCGCGCCGGCGCATGGGCCAAGACCGCGACGCCGCTGGTGCCGCTGCCACTGGCGCGTCAATTCAGCGGCATGCGCATCGGCATCGTCGGCATGGGCCGGGTAGGGCGGGCCGTCGCTACACGCGCTGCTGCGTTCGGCTGCCCGATCAGCTACACCGACCTCAACGCCATGGGCGACGTGCCTTATACCTTCGTCGGCGATCTGGTCGAACTGGCCGCGCAAAGTGACGCGCTGATCGTTGCTGCAGCCGCGGACAAAGCCAAAGGCATTATCAACGCCAAAGTGCTGGAAACGCTGGGCGCGCAGGGGTTTTTGATCAACGTGGCGCGGGGCAGCCTGGTCAATGAGCCGGACCTTGTTGCAGCGCTGGAAGCGGGATCAATTGCTGGCGCGGGACTGGATGTGTTCGCTGACGAGCCCCATGTGCCGGATGCGTTGTTCGCTCTGGAAACCGTCGTCCTGCAACCCCATCGCGCCAGCGCCACTGTCCAGACCCGCACGCGAATGGGCGAGATGGTGCTGGCGAGTCTGGCGGATGGCCTGGCGGGGAAAGTGCCGGTGGGGAGTGTGGTTTGAAGGACGTGATTGACTAAGCTGAAGCGCGTCCCTCGCGAAGCCGGTATTCCAGCTGCCATAGATGCAGCAGATGTTCCTGCCTCTTCGCGAGCAAGCTCGCTCCCACATGATGTGCGTCATACCCAAGAATCCTGGGTTAGATCACGGACTTGTGGGAGTGAGCTTGCTCACGAAGATGGCTTTCCAGCCGCTGAAAAATCAGCGGTTGTACCCGCTTGTTCGCCAGCGAGCTCCCGAAGGGGTAGTGTCAAAACGCCCCCGACTCAACCGACAGCTCAGCCACCAGAAAATCAATAAACGCCCGAGTCTTCATCGGCACCCGCCGGGACGAGGGATACACCGCGTTGACCGTAATCGCCGGTGCTTCCCAATCGCACAGCACGGGCACCAGCCGCCCATCCGCCACCGCGCGCTCGACGATAAAGTTGGGCAGCAGCGCAATGCCCATCCCCGCCACGGCCGCCTGCGCCAGGATGTCACCGTTATTGGCGTGCAATGGCCCGCTCACCGTCACCCGCTGGGTTTCCTTGCCGTTGCATAACTGCAAGCTCACGCCGCTCTGCAGATAGCCGTAGCTCAGGCACTTGTGGTGTGCCAGATCCTTCGGCGTTTGCGGCGTGCCTTCGCGCGCCAGGTATTCGGGCGAGGCCACCATGATCCTCGGCGCCGGGGCCAGTGAGCGCGCGATCATCGACGAATCTGGCAGGCTGGCAATACGAATGGTCACGTCGAAACCGCCCTTGACCGGATCCACCTGCTGATCGCTCAACACCACTTGCAGCTCGACGTTCGGATGCAACTCATTGAAGCGCGGAATCAGTGGCCCCAGACGACTCAGTCCAAACGACATCGGCGCGTTGACCCGCAACACGCCGCGTATCTCACCCATCCCTGTGCGCGCCCGTTGCTCGGCTTCGTCCAAGGATGCGATGACATCACGACACGCGTCGTAGTACTCGGCGCCTGCTTCCGTCAGATGCAGGCTGCGCGTGGTGCGCTGCAACAGCTGAACGCCGATGGCCTCTTCCAGCGCCTGAATCTGCTTGCTGACTTTCGAGCGCGGCACATCCAGCGCACGGGCCGCTGCGGCAAAGCCGTTAGCGCCGACGGTGGCGACGAAAGCGCGCATGCATTCGATGCGACCCATGACCGTCCCTGAATTAGAAACAATGAGTCCCGATTCTATGGGATTGTTCCTTAAGCAGCCAGTCCGTAAATTCACTCCCAAGCCAGCCAACAAGCGCAACGAGCGCAGCGGCTAACTCATAACGAACTCACTGCTGACTACTAAGGAATCTACCCATGTCCATTCGCGAACTGCTGAACCCAACCAACGCTGCTCTGATCCTGATCGACCACCAGCCGCAAATGGCTTTCGGCGTTCAGTCGATCGACCGCCAGACGCTGAAGAACAACACCGTCGGCTTGGCCAAAGCCGCCAAGATCTTCAACGTGCCGACCATCTACACCTCAGTCGAAACCAAAAGCTTCAGCGGCTTCATCTGGCCTGAATTGCTGGCGGTGTTCCCGGATCAGCAGCCGATCGAGCGCACCTCGATGAACTCGTGGGAAGACAAGAAACTGGTGGAAGCGGTCAAGGCGACCGGCCGCAAGAAGCTGATCATCGCAGCGCTGTGGACCGAGGTCTGCCTGAACTTCCCGACGCTGGACGCATTGGCGGAAGGCTACGAGGTGTACATCGTCACTGACGCTTCCGGCGGCACAACCAAAGAAGCCCACGACATGTCGGTGCAGCGAATGATTCAGGCAGGCGCAGTGCCGGTGACCTGGCAGCAGGTGCTGCTCGAATTCCAGCGCGACTGGGCTCACAAGGAAACCTACGAAGCGGTCATGGAACTGGTCCTGGAACACAGCGGGGCCTACGGCATGGGCGTCGACTACGCCTACACCATGGTTCACGGCGCGCCGCAGCGTAAGTTGGGCTAAAACCCTCGGCCACAAAAAAAGCTTCGCGATTAAGGTCGCGAAGCTTTTTTCGTTTTTGCGATTTAATGCGGGTCGCGGGCCATCCGGCCACTGAGTTAAATCAATGCTGACGAGGGTCGAGGTCACCTGAAAACAGTTCGTCTTCAGCGTCCGGCGCCACCGGAATCGCATGTTCTTCCGACGCCCAGGCGCCCAGGTCGATCAGCTTGCAACGGTCCGAACAGAATGGCCGGAATTTACTCTCCGGCGTCCACTCCACGGGCGCTCCGCAGGTTGGGCAATCGACGGTCATTGGTTGGCTCATCATTGGCCTCCACGCAAAGTTAAATAAAAGTGATGCAGACGCTCGACTTCGCTTTTCAGCCAGGCCGGGTCACGGTCATTGACGATCACATCATCGGCCCTGCCCAAGCGCTCATCGCGACTGGCTTGCGCCTTGAGAATCGCCCGCACCTGCTCCTCGTTGGTCTTGTCGCGCAACACCGTGCGCTCGATCTGCACCGATTCCGGCACATCAATGACCAACACCCGCTGCACCATCTGGTGCTGAGAAGTCTCCAGCAACAACGGCGACACCAGAATTGCATAAGCCGATTCAGCGCGCGCCAGGTACTGACGGATCTCCTCGCGGATTAGCGGATGCAGCAGGCTTTCGAGCCAGACCCGCTGCTGCGGATCCTTGAAAATCAGCTCGCGCAACGCTGAGCGATTCAGCGTGCCATCGGCCTGCAACACGCTGGCGCCGAAGTGCTCGGCAATCTGCGTCAGGGCAGGGCGCCCGGGTTCGACGACCCAGCGTGCAGCGTTATCGGCGTCCACCAAATGCACGCCGAGATCGACGAAGCATTGAGCGGCCGCACTCTTGCCGCTGCCGATGCCACCGGTGAGGCCCAGAATCCAGGGTTTTGACGCAGGAGAAGTCATCTGAAACCGGCGATCTGCAAATACGAAGTGGTTATTTGATCACCCCAGAGCAAAGCGATCCACCCCGCGAGCGCCAGATAAGGACCGAAGGGGATCGGCGTGCTGGTTTCGACATTGCGCAAACGCAGCAGAATCAGGCCCAACACCGCCCCGACAATCGACGACAACAGAATCGTCAGCGGCAAAATCTGCCACCCGCTCCACGCGCCAAGCATGGCCAGCAACTTGAAATCGCCGTAGCCCATGCCTTCCTTGCCGGTGATCAGCTTGAACAGCCAGAACACACACCACAACACCAGATACCCCGCGACCGCGCCCCACAGCGCATCGGTCAGCGACGTGAACAGCCCAAACGCATTCACGATCAGGCCCAGCCACAACAGCGGCAACACGATGGCGTCCGGCAGAAGCTGGTGATCGGCGTCGATCAGACTCATCGATAGCAGGCCCCACGTCAGCACCAGCATCGCACCTGCCTGCCAGCCGAAACCGAAATGCCAGGCGATAAAGGCTGAGAGTAAGCCGCACGCCAGTTCAACCAGCGGGTAACGCTTGCTGATGGGGGCTTTGCACTGGGAACACTTGCCGCCCAGGAACAGGTAGCTCACGACCGGAATGTTTTCCCATGCGCGGATTTTGTGTGAGCAGTGCGGGCAGCGGGAGTGGGGGAGGATGAGGTTGAAGGTTTCTGGTTGCGGCTCGGGGGGGAGGTCGAGCATTTCCCGGGATTGGGTTTTCCAGTCGCGGATCATCATTTTTGGGAGACGGTAGACGACTACGTTGAGGAAGCTGCCGACTAGCAGGCCGAGGATGAGCGTGCATAAAACGAAGGCCAGCGGAGAGCTGGCCAGGAGGTCGAGGAGGGGCATGGTTAGACGACTTGTCCGAGCTGGAAAATGGGGAGATACATGGCGATTACCAAGCCGCCAACGATCACGCCAAGCACTGCCATGATCATAGGCTCCATCAGCGAGGTAAGGCTGTCGACCATGTTATCGACCTCATCCTCGTAATACGTCGCGACCTTGTCGAGCATCGAGTCGAGGGCGCCCGACTCCTCTCCAATGGCCGTCATCTGCACTGCCAGCATGGGGAAGACCCCGGTGCTGCGCATTGAGAAGTTGAGCTGCATGCCGGTGGAGACGTCTTGTTTGACTTTGTTCACTGCGTTCTTGAAAACAACGTTGCCAGTGGCGCCTGCGACTGAGTCCAACGCTTCAACCAGCGGGACGCCCGCTGCAAATGTGGTTGAAAGTGTACGGGCGAATCGTGCGACCGCTGACTTGTACAAAAGCGGTCCAATAATGGGCATTTTCAGTAACAACCGATCGATCCAATTCCGGAATCTTTCAGACTTTTTGTGAGCATTTTTGAACGCCAATACCACTGCTACCAGGCCGATCAGGAATATGTACCAATAGCTTTGAAGCGCCTCGGAAAGGCCGATCACCATTAACGTAAATGCCGGAAGTTTTGCACCGAAGCCTGCGAACACTGACTGGAACTGTGGAACTACCTTGATTAACAGGATCGCACTTACTATAAGCGCGACGATAACTACCGCAATCGGATACGTCATCGCTTTTTTGATCTTGGCCTTTAGGTATTCTGTTTTCTCTTTATAGGTAGCGACGCGATCTAAAAGTGACTCAAGCGCACCTGCTTGCTCTCCCGCGTCCACCAGATTGCAAAACAGGTCGTCAAAATATAAAGGCTTCTGCCGCAACGCTGCTGCGAAGCTGTGGCCAGCCGCGACCTCCTGTTTTACGTCGTCTATGAGCTTGCGCATATTTGGGTTGTCAGATCCCTCGCTGATGATGTCAAAGGACTGCAACAGCGGCACGCCTGCCTTCATCATCGTCGCCATCTGACGGCTGAAAAATGCGATGTGCAATGGCTTGATCTTTTTACCCGAACCAAAAATCGAGACAGCTTTTTTCTTCACCCTTGTTGGGTTGATGCCTTGTTTTCGGAGCTGCGCCTTAACCAACGCTGGGTTGTGCCCGTTGATTTCGCCTTTCTGCTTGGTGCCTTTTTTATCGATACCTTCCCAAGTGTAAACGCTGACTTTTACTACTTTGGTTGCCATGCTCAATCCTTGGTCACCCGGTTGACTTCCTCAAGGCTGGTCATACCTTGCATCGCCTTCATCAGGCCTGATGTACGCAAATCGTTAAAGCCATCCTTACGCATTTGCTCGGAGATCTCGATGGAATTTCCCTCCCCCATAATGATTCGCTCAAGGGCCGGAGTGCTTTTAACAACCTCATAGATGCCGACCCGGCCTTTGTAGCCGCCGTTGCACTGTTCGCAGCCTACCGGTGAGTAAAGCTTAAACGAGCCGATTTTCGACTCCGGGAAACCTTCCGAAATCAAAGTTTCGCGCGGGATGTCAATTTCCTTTTTGCATAGAGGACAGAGCTTCCTCGCGAGCCGCTGTGCGATGATCAGATTAATAGCAGTCGCAATGTTGAAAGCTGCGACACCCATATGGTGAAGACGCGTAAGTGTTTCCGCAGCGCTGTTGGTGTGTAATGTCGACAAAACCATGTGGCCAGTTTGCGATGCTTTGATCGCGATTTCAGCGGTTTCTAGGTCACGAATCTCCCCAACCATGATGACGTCGGGATCTTGCCGTAGAAATGCACGTAGCGCTTGAGAAAAATCCATGCCATGACGCGGGTTAACGTTGACCTGGTTGATACCCTCCAAGTTGATTTCGACAGGATCCTCAGCGGTGGATATATTTATGTCGGCCGTGTTGAGAATGTTAAGGCCTGTGTAAAGCGAGACAGTTTTTCCGGAGCCCGTTGGACCCGTGACCAAGATCATCCCCTGCGGTTTGCTCAATGCCTCCAGATAAAGCGCTTTCTGCTCAGGTTCATATCCGAGCGCATCGATCCCCATCTGGGCGCTTGTAGGGTCCAGGATCCGCATCACAATCTTCTCGCCCCACAGTGTGGGCAAGGTATTAACTCGAAAGTCGATAGCGCGGTTCTTGGAAATTCTAAGTTTGATCCGGCCATCCTGAGGTCTGCGACGCTCGGAAATATCCAGGCTCGCCATGACTTTGAGGCGGGCGGCAATTCGGGCAGCCAGGTGGATCGGCGGCTTTGCCACTTCGTGAAGAATGCCATCCGTGCGAAGCCTTACACGGAAGATTTTTTCGTAGGGTTCGAAATGCAGGTCGGATGAGCCAAGACGGATGGCATCCATCAACATTTTGTTCACGAAACGGACGACGGGTGCGTCGTCTGCATCCTGGCCGCCAATAGCCGTTTCTTTGCTTTCATCAACGGCTTCAATTTCGAGGCCCAAGTCCACGTCGGCCAAGTCTCCCATGCCATTGTGGGAGTCAAAAAACCTTTCGATTGCAGCTGTGAGCTTGTCGTCTTCAACCAAGATTGCCTCGGTCGTTAAGCCGGTGCTGAACTGAATGTCGGTTATTGCCTGATGATTGGTCGGGTCCGATATGCCGACAAACAGCTTGTTACCTCTGCGCCAAATCGGCAGAGCGCAGTGTTGACGGATGAGTTTCTCGCTTATTAGGCCCCTGGGTTGGCTTTCCTTGTCGAGATTGCTGAGGTCAAAAAAGGGAACTCCGAACTCTTCTGACGCAAGCTCGGCCAGCGTTAAGCTTTTGACCAGTTTGTTCTGTACCAAATAGCTCACCAGTGACACTTTATCCCGGCGAGCCTGCTGATACGCTTGCTGCGCAGCTTTTTCATTCAGGAGTTCAGCGAGGACAAGCTGTTTAGCCAAACCTGTAAGCACGACATCTGTCATTACAACCACCACACCCAGTCAGTGGATGATTTATAGCGCAGTCAGGCTTGAGTTCCAAATGCCTGGATGCAGAGTGACGTAAATTGTCATCTTCTGCGCCCCGTCGACATCTGCACGGAGGCTGATACCACCCGCTTGCGGATTAAGCCGGTCGCGCGATGTGGCACGGGTTGTGCTGTGTAACCAGTGAGCGGCACCTAATTGACGATCGGAGAAGTACGTTATGAATTCGCAGAAAGGTTTTACCCTTATCGAACTGATGATTGTGGTAGCAATCATTGGCATTCTGGCTGCAATTGCGCTGCCGGCCTATCAAAACTACACCACCAAGGCTAGATACTCTGAGGTCATCTCAATCGCTGAAGGCTACAAAACCGCCGTCTCTGTCTGTGCCCAGTCTCTTGGTACTCTCACGGGCTGCGCATTGAATTCGAACGGCATTCCCGATACCACAGCCACCACCTACGTCGCTAGTGTTGCTGTATCCAACGTCGGTGCGATCACCGTTACTCCCAAGGCTGCTGGTGGTCTTACTGCAGCGGCAACTTACGTTCTTACACCGACGTTGAATGCCGCCACTGGATCGATGACATGGGCGGTTAGCGGTGGCTGTACTACGTCGACACCTGCTTTGTGTACTGCCAGCAGCGGTACGTAGGATCTGTCGTAACGAAGGCGCTCCGGCGCCTTTTTTTTCGCTCACATTGCCGTTTTGGTTATCGATGGGTAATTACTTTTTTTCTGACTGGCTTAAACCTCGATGGTTTCTAACGTGCTTTGGGCTCCTGTTGTTGATCCCCGCCATTATCTTTCCGATTTCGGGTCATGACTGGCAACGGGTTGCCCTTTTTACGACCTCAACAATATGTTTTTTAAAGCTTGCAAGCCGCTCTGGAGCTCAGCTTTTTCTGTTGCCTTTCAGCGCCCGGGCGCGCTGTGTGGGCGGAGGGATTCTGGTTCTAGGGATCTTTTCAGCGTTGCTTTCTCACCATGCAGGCTGGGCGTTTGTGGAAGTCGCTCTCCTAATAACGTGCTGCTGCATCGGCATCGCTATCGCATTTGAAAGACGTGACCTAGGCGTGAAATTCGACGAGATTCTGATTTCACTTGTCGTGTTGTTGTGTGCAGTTAAGAGTATGCAGTTCATCGCTGGAGCAACTGCTGCGTTTACTAATGGCGTAGGCATACTGGATACGACGCTACTTTTCGAAGGCTTCTCAAATCGCCGTACGTACGGCCATCTTCAGACGTTTACCCTCCCGCTCTTGGCATTCCCGTTACTTAGCAAATCCATTAGCAACCGTCAAAGAAGTTGTTTGATCGCGTTGCTGATCTGCTGGTGGGTGATCGCCATAGCTGGCGGTACCCGTGGCACCTGGCTGGGCATGGGCGCAGCTGGGCTTGCTTTGTGTTTCTGCGGCCCATCGGGGCGCAGGTGGGTTGGCTGGCAAGCTGCGACAGCTCTTGTGGGATGCTTGTTCTACTGGTTGATTTTCAGCGAACTGTCGTCTTATCTGGGTATTCAGACCCTAAATCCCGCTGGTGAAAGGCTCACCACGAACCTTTCGGCGCGGGAGATAATCTGGCAGCAGGCGGTGAGTATGATAGAAACAAGGCCGCTGCTTGGCTTTGGGCCAATGCAATTCGCCGACATCGCTAATCCAATTGCAGCTCATCCTCATCAAAGCGTTCTTCAATGGGCCAGTGAATGGGGTATTCCATCGGCGCTTCTTTTGGGATGGCTTGTTCTCAAGGGGCTCAACGCTACAGTCAGTCTCATCCAGAGCACGGTACATTCCACCGAGCCCGTGAATCAGCTACGCATTTGTCTATTTGCAAGTCTTGTAGGCGCTCTTGCTCAATCCATGGTCGACGGCATTATCGTTATGCCGTACTCACAGTTGTGGCTGTGCACAGTCATTGGGTGGTTAGTCGGACTCCACCGGTGGCAACCTCTGGCTTCACCGGTAAACACGACTTACCTTAGATGCTCGCTTGCTGCGATGGGCGGGGCAGTGGTCTTTCTGGGTTTCGTAGTGGCATCCGATGTGCCCCTGCTCAAGACTAATCGTCAGCTTTACCAATCCGAGTTCGGCGGGCATTTTCAGCCTCGTTTTTGGATGCAGGGCGTGATTGCCGATACGTCGGCACAGCAGTTGCTGCACGATGAGAGTCCTGATAAGTTTTCCTCAAAGCCGAAATAGCTCAGTCGGTAGAGCAGCGCACTCGTAACGCGAAGGTCGTAGGTTCGATTCCTATTTTCGGCACCATCTCTCATCAGCGGTCACACGGAAGCCCAAACCTCAACAAGCATAGGCATCAACCTGAGCATCACTACGGTCTCGCGACCTTCCTGCGCAGTTATAAAGAAAGGTCGGTTCGTGTTACCTCCATCACTTTGCTTCATCTCTCTCATTTGCCCGACTCGCCGGTATCACGGTTCCTTCCAGAAGGTGTACGTGCAATGGAGCTAGCGCCGAGAGCCGCATTCATCAAGCAGGTTGCGCCTCTGGCGATGCAGTGGGGCGTTACCGTTTACTCCGCAGCAGTCTCCTTGGGCCTTTCGGTCTTGTTCGCGCGCAGTATGGGATCGAGCTCGTTTGGGCATTACACCTACATCTATGTGCTAGTGACTGTTCTTGTGCTGATGCAGGACGCGGGGTTCAACGTCCTTCTGATGCGAGAGCGTGCGTCGCCATCCGCTGCTCTAAGCACACGTTATTTAGAGCTGCCAAGCACGGCGCTGATGCACCTGCTGGTAACCACTTCAGTTTTCATGTTGCTGGCTGGCGCACTGCATCTCTGGGTAGACGGGCCTGCTCTCATGGCCGGCATCTTTTGCTTCGCCATGATCACTCTCACGCAATGGCAGTCCTCCTGGTTCAAGGGGGCCGGGAATTTTGAACGAGATGCCCAGTTTCTGTTTTATGGCAGAACCGTAAGCGCCTTGCTTGTACTTGGGTCGGTGCTCATCGCTGGCGCTGCTCCGATGTCGATTTTTTTCGCGTGGGGGCTTGGTCTTGGGCTGACGCTCGGATGCCATTTCAAGCACTTTCCTCCATTGCGGCGAATTGAGTGGAAGGTTCCGGTTTGGGCCTATCGCAGCTCGGTCAGTTTCTTCGCGGTTGGTCTTGCTTCCACTCTCTATCACCACATCGACATCGTTATTCTCCGGCACCTGTTGGGAGAGGTGCCTGCGACTGGTCAGTATGCGGTAGCAACACGGATTCAAGACGGCCTGATGGCGCTGGCTACGCCGGTGGCTCTGATGCTGTTTCGGAGGATGAGAATACTGGCAGTGGATGGCGAAGAGGGAAGTCGATTCAGCCGCAACTCAGTGGTTGGAGCGGCGTTCGTCGGTTTGCTTTTGGCGGTGGGCGGATGGGTACTTGGCCCTTGGGTAGTAGGCCTCTTGTTCGGAAGCGATTACTCGGATGGGGCCCACACCATCATTCGTCTGCTGTTCACCGGACTGATTTTTGCGCTGCCGAACTATGTAATGGAACAGCATGCCATCGCCACCCAGCAGGAGCGCTGGTTTGCCAAAAGCTTGATTATCGCCGTCACGGTGAATGTCGCGCTGAACTTCATATTGATTCCAGTCATGGGCGTTGATGGCGCGGCCCTTGCAACTCTCTTAACAGAGATCTGCCTTTGCATAGCTCTTTGCTGTCGGCTGCGACGTACGTTGTTCAACTAGTTATTCCCAGTTGGTGAAGTCCTCCTAAGGTATGCGCGACGCGTGGACCACATCCGACCTTAAATGCGGTGGGACAGAGAGAGGGTGAATCGCATACAGATTCATATGGACGTATCGCCGCTTAGTTTAAAGGAGGCAGCGGGGGCGTAACCGGTGTATAGTGCGCTCTGTTAGCTGAATCAAGGACGAGCCAATGGATGAGTTTTGCGATACGAGGTCCAATAGTAGCCCGACATGGGGGCTTCTTGATGTTTTGAGGTGGAAGGTTGTTCCAGAGGCTTTAGGTGGCGGTCGGGACTATATACAGCGGTTTAAAGATGCCTGGGTAGTCCACAATAAGCTAATCATCAAGGCGGTTGCGCTTAAATACGCACTTCCCGTCGAACTTGTGGCTGGGGTTTGCTGGATTGAAACCGGTGGTGATCCCAACTTTATTGATAGAGTGGCTTTTGAGGTGCGTGCGTTCGATCACATTGGTAATTTTTCAACTGTGATTACGAATCAGCCGTCAAAAACTAGCTTTGGATGGGTAAGCATTCAACTTAAAACCGCTGCGTTGACAATAGGCTTGGATCCAGAGCGGATGGATGTAAGCCAATTACGGAGTTTGTCTTATTGTCTTGAACGCGATGTGTATAACATTGACTTGGCTGCCAAGCATCTCCGAATGCTTGCCGATCACGATGGTTTTACTTCCATTGGGTTAGATGAGGTCAGAGTAATTGGTGCTCGCTACAATAGAGGCATGGCTCTGTCGTTAGATAAAATAAAAGACAACACTAGATACGGAGACTTCATCGTAAAAAACTGGCTTCGTTTTAGTCAGCTTATGATGTGAACATTATGAATATAAATAGAAATGTATTGCGCGTGATTTTATATTTTCTCTTTTTCGTTCTCTTGTTCATGTTCGCGTTATTTCATGGGTCCAAGTATGACTGGATGGACTCGCTAGACCCTGCGCAAAGCCCCGCAGGCGGCTTGGTGGAAGATGATTCTAGCAATCGTTCAGTTTTCCGGGGTGTGATTCTGGCGCTGGTAATAGGAGTGCAGTTAGTTATAGTTTCTAGATGCTCTAAGCTGGAAGCAGCGCTGACAACAGCATTGCTAGTTTTGACAGTCATAGCCTTCTGGTAATGTGAAGGTCCGCCAACGCCATTGGCGGACCTTTGCGCCGATTTTCTCAGAGGCTATCGCTGATATGTTTATGCGAAGGCTTTATTCGCTGTTCGGTCCCAGCCACCGGATACGATGCCTGCACTTCCTCCATCAACCCGTCGTTGTTGTGTATATTCGAATTTGATACGTCCGTAATTTAGGGTTATGGCTTCTACAGGCAGGCCTGCAAGTTCGGCGCCTTGACCACTTACGGTAGATATCAAGACTTCTTCTAAAACAATGTCCAGATACTTGAATTTTTCAGCACCTGCCCGGTGTATGCGAATAGTTACATGTTCGATGTGCGACCCTCTGCAACACAGTTCGAATAATTTGGGTGTGGCCCGGTCAATGTACTTGGTAACGCGAAAGTCTCCTAAGCTGACGCCTCCTGCGGATGCGCCGCCATTCGAGCTGGCAGACTGACTGATTGACTGGATAGCGTCGTAGTGATACGAGAGTAGCTCGACCCAACCCTTGTGATCAGCATCAAGCGACTCTCCTTCAATACCGTTTACCTGCATGAATGCGTCGAATGACATATTAGCTTCCTGCTCTTGACTGTTGGAGGGGGAATGCTAACTTATGATCCGCACCATTGCCAGTCATGTGACCGCACCCAGTTCAAAGCCCTTGTAAGAAAGTGAGCGTGCCCCTCAGTCTGCGAAATCACATTGCAGTCGTCTCGCAGATATCACTGTGAGGCCTACGTCGCGCTATTGGCGGGGGAATGCCGCTCAATTAGAAGTCAGCTAGCCGAATAGTTAATTTCGCGGGGTTGAGGCAACTGATTCGAATTTTCAATCAATCTGGTTATCTGAATTGGCTTCGTGACAGTGAAGTGAGATGTCGCAGTGGGCGAAACTCCGTTCGAGACGATATTGCTCTGTGTTGAGATGCCGGCTTGATTGAACGACGGCACAACCCGGTCTTGAAGACCGGGCGTTTTTGTACCAACATCCATACCATCCCGCCAGTCAACAAATCCCCGGCGGAATCCCGTCCTTATTGAAATCCTTCAACCGCTCCTTCTCCTCCTCAGTCGAGTGAGCCGGAACGTCTTCTTCAGGTTCGACAGGTTGCTTCTCGTCAGCCATCGTCATTTCCTCATCCGTCTAATCGCCAATTCGATTTCAGGGATCTCAAGCCCATAACAAGCAGAGCCCGAGCACCCGTCGCAGTTCAACCTTTAAGACGCTGCCACAACATCAGAGGCTCAGTCGCATCGACAAATCCACCGCCTTCACATCTTTAGTCAGCGCCCCAATGGAAATGTAATCAACCCCAGTCTCGGCTACGGTGCGCAACGTCGCGTCAGTCACACCCCCGCTGGCCTCCAGCTTGGCGCGACCCGCCGTGAGGCGCACCGCTTCGCGCATGTCGTCCAGGCTCAGTTCATCAAGCATGATGATGTCAGCGCCACCGTCGAGGGCTTGTTTGAGTTCGTCGAGGCTCTCCACTTCGATTTCCACGGGCTTGCCCGGCGCGATCTTGTGCGCGGCGGTGATGGCTTCCGCTATACCGCCACACGCGGCGATGTGGTTTTCCTTGATCAGGAAGGCGTCGAACAAGCCGATGCGGTGGTTATGACAGCCGCCGCAGGTGACGGCATATTTCTGCGCCATTCTCAGGCCCGGTAGGGTTTTGCGGGTGTCGAGCAGTTTGACCTGAGTGTCGGCGACCATGTCAGCGTAGTGCTGCGCGCGGGTCGCAACGCCTGACAGCAGCTGCAGAAAGTTGAGCGCGCTGCGTTCGCCCGTCAGCAGGGAGCGGGCAGGGCCTTCCAGGTGGAACAGCGCCTGATTGGGCTGCACGCGATCGCCGTCAACAATCTGCCAATGCACGGCGACGCGCGGATCAAGCTGACGGAAAACAGCATCGACCCACGCCGTGCCTGCAATCACGGCAGCGTCCCGGGAAATGACGGTGGCTTTGGCCAGTCGCTCCGCCGGAATCAGCTGCGCGGTGATGTCGCCACTGCCTACATCCTCCAGCAACGCACGGCGCACGTTGGCTTCGATTTCGGCAGTGAGGGCGTCAAGACGTAGGTTTGGCATATCAGGCTCCACGGACTAAGTGCGCCGAGTATATGGCAGACGCGTGTACCAACCTACGTACGCCAGGTGTCCACTCGAATGCATAACCTGCACTTTGTCGGTTTTTTCCTCGCTTATGCGACAGATTGTGATTTTGATGGTCTATCGCTGCACATGTCCCTTCGCCGCCTTCTATTATTCCAATTAAGGCGAAGAGTCCGCTGGCGAGCGGCCCTGATTTACCTGATACTTTCGCCTTGTATTTGACGTCATAGCGTTGACGTTAGCCTGCAACATCCCAAGGGATAAAATTTTGAGATCCGTCCGAATGGAGTCGAGTCTTCCTTCGCTGCGGGGTGTAGCTGTTGTTAAAGCAGTTGTGTCGACGGTGTGAAGGAGTCCTTGATGCAGAACGACGGTAACAAAGTGGTGCCCTTGAAGGCAGGTGCGGATCATCCCGGTTCTTCGCCTGTCGCTCGGCTGCCCGTCGTTTTGCTTCAAGTTCGTGACCGGGCCGCCCAGCAACTGAAGGAAAGCCTGCAGACGCTGTTCGACAATGCCGACGACACGCTCTTCGAAATGGCCGACCGTGCTCACAACAACGCTGAGCAGAACATTTTTTTTGAAGCCATGCGCGACTTGCGTCTGAAGCGCAAAAGCATCGAGCGCAACTTCCTCGACAAGTTCTTTGAAGCATTCCTGCGCCTGGGCCAATACGAAGTGGCCGAGCCTCCGATGCCCGAGCCCGTTTCCTACGACAAGCTCGCGCTGGTCCATAACGATGATCTCGAACGCACCGTTGCGGTTGACGCGATGGTGGTCAAGGTCATGAGTCGCGACGGTATCGCCCTCGGTCAGCTGACCACACGTTTGAACGTACTCATCCCCCAGCCGTTGACCGACGAGACCAATCCGTTGGGTCCGACGCTGCTGTGCGACTATTTCCTGCAAGCCGGGCGCAGTCTGGGCGTTGAAATCAAGGTGAAGCTGATCATTCTCAAGCTGTTTGAGAAGTACGCCTTGAGCAACGCCGATCAGCTTTATGAGGAAGCCAACCAGTTGTTAATTTCCGCAGGTGTATTGCCGGAATTGAAGGCATTGCCGTCCCGCCGCTCGACTGATCGTATTGCCAGCGTGCCGCTTTCGAGCGAAGCCGTGCGTGCCGACAACGCCGCCATCCTGCAGGCGACCGAAAGCCTCGATAAAAGCGTGCAGGACGTGTTTTCCGCGCTGCAGGAGTTACTGGTGCACGTGCGTGGTCATCTGACGCCGCGCCCTGATTCGGTCACCGATGCGCGCCCAATCTCCAGCCAGGACTTGCTTCGTCTGCTGTCCCACTTGCAGCAGTACGTCCCGAAAGTCGAGGAGAGCGACGATTTCGATCTGCGCGCTCAGCTTGAGCAGTTGATCAGCCGGGTCAGCGCGAGAAGCGGCAAGTTTCGCGTCGTCGGCACAATGGATGAGGACGTTATCAACCTCATCTCGATGCTGTTTGAGTTCATCCTCGACGACCGCAACCTGCCGAGTTCGCTGCGTGCGTTGATCGGTCGTTTGCAGATTCCGATGCTCAAGGTTGCGGTCATCGACAAGAGTTTCTTCAGCCGTGGCAGCCACCCTGCGCGCCGGCTGCTGAACGAAATCGCCTCTGCAGCGCTTGGCTGGGGTGGTCGCGATGACACCCAGCGCGACTCGCTCTACGCCCGCATCGATCAGATCGTCCAGCGCCTGCTCCACGATTTTGTCGATGACCCGGCGATCTTCACAGAGCTACTGGTGGATTTCCTGGCCTTTACCAGTGACGAACGTCGTCGTAGCGAACTCCTTGAACAGCGCACCCGCGACGCCGAACAAGGTCGCGCATTGGCCGAGTTGGCCCGGCAGCGCGTGCAGCAGGCGTTGAACGATCGCCTGCTCGGCAAGACCCTGCCGCAGGTGGTTGTTCGCCTGTTGCAGGAGGCCTGGAGCAAGGTCCTGTTGCTGACGTGCCTGAAGCACGGTGATCAGTCGAGCGAGTGGGCTTCAGGCCTCCAGGCCATGGACGATCTGATCTGGAGCGTCGAGCCCCATGATGAGCCGGAAGCGCGACAGCGTTTGCTCGAGCTGGTGCCGGGGCTACTGAAGTCCCTGCGCGACGGCTTGAGCAGCGCCGCTTTTGATCCGTTTGCCACCAGCGAATTCTTCAGTCAGCTCGAAGTGTTGCACGTGCAGGCGTTCAGCCATGTAGCGCGGACGCCAAAAGGTGATGCGGAAGGTGATCAGCCCCAGTCCGCTACCGGCCCCACGATGATGGCGGTGGTGGAGGAGATCGTGCTGGTTGGGCCGGGCGAGCAAATTCAGAACGAACCGTCGACGCAGCTGCCTGCTGACGACGAAGGTTTGTTGCAGGTCGAAAAGCTTCGTCTGGGCAGTTGGGTAGAGATCCAGGAAGACGAATCCCACAAGCTGCGTTGCAAGCTGGCGGCGATCGTCGAGCCGAGCGGGCGCTACGTGTTCGTCAATCGCACCGGCATGAAGGTCCTTGAGAAAACCCGTATGGGCCTTGCGGTGGAATTCCGTCGCGGCACGATTCGTGTTCTCGACGACGCCCTGCTGTTCGACCGCGCGCTGGAGTCGGTACTGGGTAATCTGCGCAAGCTCAAGGGCTAAGCGCCAGATCGGTCCTACGACTTCTGCCTGCGAATCTGCGTGACCTCCAGGCTGATTCGCCATCCACATCCTTTCCAGTCGCGGGCATACTGCGCGCTGTCGTTTCACGCCCTAAGGACTTCCCATGCATCTGGACCCCGCCACCGGGTGGTGCCAGGGCGCGCAACACTGCCCTTCACCCAATTTCAATGCCCGGCCGGAAAACGAAATCTCGTTGCTGGTCATCCACAACATCAGTCTGCCGCCCGCGCAGTTTAAGACCGGCAAGGTCCAGGCATTCTTTCAGAACCGGCTGGACGTCACAGAACACCCCTACTTTGAAGGCATCGCCGAGCTGCGGGTCTCTGCGCATTTCCTGATTGAGCGCGACGGCGAGGTGACGCAATTCGTGTCGTGTCTGGATCGTGCCTGGCATGCGGGTGTGTCGGTGTTTGAGGGGCGCGAGACGTGCAATGATTTTTCCGTTGGCATCGAGCTTGAAGGCACTGATGATCAACCCTTCACCGACGTGCAATATGAGGCGTTGATCGAGCTGACCCGCCAGTTGCAGACGGCTTGGCCGGCGATTACGACGCAACGCATATGCGGTCACAGCGATATCGCGCCGGGGCGCAAGACCGATCCGGGTCCGTGTTTTGACTGGGCGCGGTTTCGTGCCGCCCTGGACGTTTGAAGTGAGGAACAGCTAATGAGTTTTCTGGTTTTGCTACTGGCGGTCTGGGTCGAGAAGTTCTCGGCCCTGCGCCAGCGTATTCAGCGCGACGGGCCATGGCTCACTCAATTGAGCCGGCTGGAATCCAACCCACGCTCGGCCAAACGGCCGTGGTGGATTTTGATGGTGACGGTTGTGCTGCCTTTGGTGGTCCTCGCCCTGGTATTGGTGATTGTCGGCTCGGTGGCCTATGGCTGGCTCGCGTTGCCGATCCATTTGCTGGTGCTGATTTACAGCCTGGGCCGTGGCGACGTCAAAGCCACACTCGGCTCATTTCGGGACGCCTGCCGTCGGGGCGATCAGGAAGCAGCGGTTCTGGTTGCCGAACGTGATCTGGGTGTCCAGGCCGAGAATGAAGAGCAGCTATTGGGTGGCGCTCAGACGTATTTGCTGTGGCAGATCTACCAAGGCTTCTTCGCAGTGATTTTCTGGTATTTCGTGCTCGGCCCGGTTGCCGCGTTGGCGTACCGCCTGCTGGCCCTTGCTTCGGAACACGGCAAAACCCCGGCGCTGGTCGAACGTGCGACCCAGGCAAGGCACGCATTCGACTGGGTGCCGGTGCGCTTGCTGGCCGCCAGCTTTGCGCTAGTGGGGAATTTCGTCGCGGTCAGCCGCGTTATGTTGAGCGAACTGCTCAACTGGAACATCAGCGCCTCGCGCCTCATCAGCAAAGTCGGCTGCGTCGCCGGCGAGGTCCCCGCGCCAGTGGTGGGCGTCGAGGGCGTCAACAGCCTGGATGTATTGTGGGAATTGCTCATCCGCTCGGCTATCGTCTGGTACGTCGGCTTCGCGCTGATCACGCTGTTTGTTTAAAGCCGTGCCAGATTCTCCGTTTACTCGGCAGCTGCGCAGTCGCGCAGCCAACGCCGCTTAGGTGGGATTGAGCAAGCTGGCTCCCATGGTTCGATTGGCCTCCAAATTAGCGTCTGCAAAGTGAGGCCATTCAATCCCTGGTCATGAAAAATGATCTTCATGGCCTAGATGCTATTCTTCACCCAATTGATATAGATCAATGCCCCTCTTGTTTCTGACGCTATCCTCTTTTGCCTCCGGTCAGACGCCGCCATCCCTCTGAACTAACAGTTCTTTCCAACCTTATTCGACCTTCCCAAAACATAACTAGCCCAAGCAAAGATGGCTTGTCGCCAGCAACTAGCCGCCGGCTGTTTCTTGATTAACAAGAATCCTTTGCTATAGCTAAACCCTCTCACTTCTTCCAAATAGGGCAACGGAATGTCAGTCGCTAAGAAAATGAGCGTGGGTCAGCTCACGATGTTGACTGCGGTCAACATGCTGGGATCCGGCATTGTGTTGTTGCCCACCAAACTCGCCGAGGTCGGCGGCATTTCCATCCTTTCCTGGCTGATCACGGCCACCGGCTCGCTGGCTCTGGCCTACGCTTTCGCGCGGTGCGGCATGCTCAGTCGCAAGACCGGCGGCATGGGCGGTTACGCCGAATATACGTTCGGCAAGTCGGGTAACTACATCACCAACTACACCTACGGTTTGTCGTTGTTGATTGCCAACGTGGCGATCAGTATCACCGCAGTTGGATATATTCAAACGCTTTTCGATATCAAGTTGGGTTCGCTTGAAGTCGGTCTCGCCACCATCGCGCTGTTATGGATCACTACGTTCGCCAACTTCGGCGGTGCGAGTATTACCGGTAAGATCGGCGCAGTAACCGTATGGGGCGTTATTGCGCCCGTCGTGCTGGTTTCGACCATTGGCTGGTTCTGGTTTGACAGCAGCACCTATGCGGCAGGATGGAACCCCCACGACAAGACCTGGTACGAGGCCGCGGGCGCTTCGGTGGCGATTACCTTGTGGGCGTTCCTCGGTCTGGAGTCGGCGTGCGCCAACGGTGATGCAGTGGAAAACCCCGAGAAGAACGTGCCCATCGCAGTGCTCGGTGGGACCCTCGGCGCAGCGGTGATCTACATCGTGTCGACCAACGTCATCGCCGGCATCGTCGACAACGCGGAACTGGTGTCTTCAACCGCGCCGTTCGGGCTGGTGTTCGCCAAGATGTTTAACCCCATGGTCGGCGACATCATCATGGGGCTCATGGTCCTCGCGTGCATCGGCTCGCTCTTGGGCTGGCAGTTCACGGTGGCGCAGGTGTTCAAAAGCTCGGCGGACACCGGATACTTCCTGCCGATCTTTGCCAAAGCCAACAGGCATGGCGTGCCGATCATCAGCATGTTGATCCTGCTGGCGATCCAGACCGCTCTGGCGCTGCTGACCATCAGCCCCGATCTGGCCAAGCAGTTCGACACCCTGGTCAATCTCGCGGTGGTCACCAACCTGGTGCCGTACATCCTGTCGATGGCGACGCTGATGACCCTGCAAAAGGTCTCCAACGTGCCGCCGCAAAAAGCCCTCATCACCAACATCGTGGCCGGCATCGCGACCGCGTACAGCTATCTGGCGCTTTACAGCTCCGGCGCCGAAGCGTTGATGCTCGGCGGGGTGGCGACCATCGTCGGCTACACCCTTTTCGGTTACGTCAACACCCGCCTGATCCGGCTCGAAGCGCTGAACAACAGCGTACCCACCCAGACCGTCGCGGCGCAGCACATCGTCGGCGAGCCGATCCCCGTCAATAACCTGAAGATGGCCAACCTGGAGACTCGACCATGAGCGACAACAGACACTTGCTCGGCATGCTGGCGCTGCTGGTCAGCAGCCAGCCCGACAAACGCAGCGTGTTCGGCCGGGCCCTGATCCAGTTGATCAGCGACGTGGAAGACCGCGCCATCAGCGTGCTGACCTCCGAAAGCCTTAGCGATGCGAAGTCGATCCTCAGCTCCGATCCGGCGATCCAGTGTGTGTTGCTCAGTTGGGAAATGGACAGCAGCGACGACCACAAGGAATGCATCGATCTGCTGACCACCTTGCGTGAGCGCAACACCCGTGTGCCGGTGTTTCTGATCAGTGATCGCAGCACGGCGTCGAGTGTGCCGTTGATCGTCATGCAGCACGCCGATGACTTCATCTGGCTGCCCGAAGACACCAGCCGCTTCCTCAGCGGACGCATCATGGCGGCCATCGAACGCTATCGACAGGCCGTGTTGCCACCGATGTTCGGCGCTCTGCTGAAGTTCGCCCGCAGCTACGAATATTCCTGGCACACCCCGGGCCACGCTGGCGGTACGGCGTTTCTGAAGAGCACCGCAGGCCGAGCGTTCTACGAGTTTTTCGGCGAGAACCTGCTGCGCTCCGACCTGTCGATTTCCGTCGGCGAACTGGGCTCGTTGCTCGACCACAGCGGCCCGATCGGCCAGGGCGAGCGCTATGCGGCGAAGGTGTTCGGCGCCCACCGGACGTACTACGTGACTAATGGCTCGTCGATGTCCAACCGCGTGATCCTGATGGCCAGCGTGACCCGTGACCAGATCGCCCTGTGCGACCGCAACTGTCACAAGTCCGCCGAGCACGCGATGACGCTGTCCGGTGCGATTCCGACCTACCTGGTGCCGACGCGCAACCGCTTCGGCATCATCGGCCCGATCCTGCCGCAGACGTTGAGCGCCGAGAGCGTCAAAGCCGCCATCGCCAGCAACCCGCTGGTCAAAAGCCACATCGACCCGACGCCGGTGCATGCCATCGTCACCAACTCCACGTACGACGGCCTGACCTATAACGTCACCCGCGTCGAAGAGCTGCTGGGGCAAAGCGTTGACCGGCTGCATTTCGACGAAGCCTGGTACGGCTATGCGCGGTTCAACCCGCTGTACAAGGACCGCTTCGCCATGCACGGCCGCCCGGAGGATCACGATCCGTCCAAGCCCACCGTGTTCGCCACGCAGTCGACCCACAAGCTGCTCGCGGCGCTGTCCCAGGCCTCAATGATTCATGTCCGTAACGGCCGCAACCCGATTCCCCACGGGCGGTTCAACGAGTCCTACATGATGCACGCGTCGACTTCGCCCAATTACGCGATCATGGCGTCGTGCGATGTCAGCTCGGCAATGATGGAAGCGCCAAGTGGCCAGATTCTGACCAACGAATCCATCGAAGAAGCCGTCGCGTTCCGTCAGGTCATTTCGCGCATGCAGACCGACATGCTGAGCCAGGACGACTGGTTTTTTTCCTGCTGGCAGCCGCCTACAGTGCAGGTCGAGGCCACGGCGATTGCGTTTCACGAAGTCGATCCGGTGCGGCTCAAGACCGATCCGAATTGCTGGGTCTTGCACCCCAACGAGGTGTGGCACGGCTTCGGCGACATCGAGGACGGCTACTGCATGCTCGACCCGATCAAGGTGTCCATCCTCAGCCCGGGCATGGGCGACGACGGCAACCTGATGGACTTCGGCATTCCGGCCTGTGTGCTCAGCGCTTATCTGGGTCATCAGGGCATCGTCGTCGAGAAGACCACGGACTTCACCATCCTTTTCCTGTTCTCCATCGGCATCACCAAGGGCAAGTGGGGCACGCTGGTGAACGCGTTGCTCGACTTCAAACGCGACTACGACAACAACCTGGAACTGGAGCTTTGCCTGCCCGAATTGCTGGCCGCGAATCAGCAGCGCTATGCCGGCATGGGGCTGAAAGATCTGGCGGAAGACATCTTTGCCGCGATGAAAGAGACCAAGACCACGGCGGCCATGTCGAAGGCGTTCGGCACGTTACCCAAGGCGGAATTCAGCCCGGTGGAAGCGTACGAGAAGTTGGTCAAGAACGAGGTGGAGCAGGTCACTTTGGAGGAGGCCGCCGGGCGTATTGCCGCGACGGGCATCGTGCCTTATCCGCCAGGCATCCCGCTGCTGATGCCTGGGGAAAACGCAGGGCCTGCGGACGGGCCGTTGCTGGCCTATCTTCGGGCGCTGGAAAGCTTCGATCGGTCGTTCCCCGGCTTCACCCATGACACCCACGGGATTGAAAGCGAAGCGGGGGTTTATCGAATGCTGGTGTTGAAATAGCTTCAGCGCTGAAGGAGGTGGGCCGGCTGGCGCACCTCCGGCTCAGTTGCTCTGCGCCTTTTGCAGCGCTTGCTGTGTCAGCGCCACACACTCACGCCCGCCATCGTCGTTGTGCCGCGCCAAGGCCGCTTCGGCGCGGTGCACGGTGGTGTCGATATCGTTTTTCACGGCGTCGCTGAGATTGGGGTTGGCGACTTTCGCGTCACGAACCTTGCTCAGGTTCATCTGGCACTGATTGTTGTCGTCGTTGGCAGTTGCCGCGAAGGGCAGGGCACAGGCAGTCAGGAGCAAGCCGGCGAGCAGGGCGTGTTTCATGTTGGCTTCCGCAGAGGTAAGTGTGTGGCTCGTTATCTGTACGAGCTTTCCGCATCAGACCTCAGATTCCGGATTTCCGCCAGTGGGTGCCAAAGCAAACGCGACTATCGATTGCCGACATAAGCTCCGATTGGCGTCCGCGGCAGGGATCAGGCAGATGCCCAAAAAGAAAAGCCACCCGTGTCGCCAAGGTCGGGGTTACCTGGCTGCAGGGGTGGCAATGTGCAAAAAACTCTATTTACAAGCTGCGCGACTGAGCTGACTGTCGAGCTTGGCGTGCAGGTCGGGCCTGTTCAACTTCCAGCAAGTGCATGGCCAGTACGTCAGTCAAAAACCGGAACTGATCGTTGAAGCCCACCACCTCATTGCTGAAGTGGTTCTCGGCCGAAGGCATCATGAAGCCGCCGAAGCGATTGTCCTCAACGAGACCGTGGCTGTTCTTGAGGGCGATGACATGTTGTGAGTAATGGTTCTTCCCGAACTTGGGAAAACTAACGTGCAAAGTGACGTCTCGGGTCATGTCGATTGCTCCGCATCTAACAGAAAGTTGAAAGCGTGAAAGGTGCTGATAAGTGTCAGCTACTTGGCCTTAGTTGGCCGGTGCCACAACACGATGATCCTCTTCGTCCGCGGTCATCACGACCGATCCCAGATCGAAGAGTTTGAGGGCGACGACGTAGCTGGTGAGAGCTGCGAGCGTCAAGCAAGTAAGGAGATGAACGATCATTTTTCCTGCCCTCGGTTCGTGTTTGGGTGTGAGGGCGATGGTACGCCCATGAGTTTTGAGCGGAAGGCATTCGCGGGAATGTTGGTTATCGATGGGAATGATGGAGGGGAGCGCGGTGGGCGCAGCAAACGCACTCAAGTGTGTCTGCTGCTTTAATCCTGCGGTTTGTCACTACGCCCGAATGGTTTCGCCATACCGATGCGTCGCCAAGCACGCCAGCAGCAAGCCACTGATCGCGACCATCCCGCCCACCAAGCCGATGTTGGCCACGCCGAGCTGGCTGATCACCACGCTGCCCAGCAGTGCGCCGCCGCCGATGCCAATGTTGTAGATGCCCGAATGCAGTGCCATTGCCACGTCCGTGGCATCCGGCGCCATCGCCAGCACCTTGGACTGCATCACCAGACCAAAGCACATGATCGCCATGCCCCAGACCACACTCAACGTACCCATCGACGAGGCATTGCCGGACAGCGGCAGCAGCAGAATCAGACACGCCGCCAGCGCGCCGATCGCGGTGATCAGCAGGCCGCGCGGGTAACGGTTGTTGTAACGGCTGAAGATCACCGACCCCACGATCCCGGCACCGCCGAATAGCAACAGGATCACGGTGGTCATGTCGCCATTCATCTTCGCCACGATCTGTGCGAACGGTTCGATGTAGCTGTAGGCCGTGAACTGCGCCGTGACCACCAGAGCGGTCAACAGATAAAGCGACATCAAGGCCGGGCGCTTGAACAGCATTGGCAGGCTGCGCAACGAACCCGAGTTCTGGCTCGGCAGCAGCGGAAGCGATTTCATCAGCACCAGAACCGTAAGGCCCGAGGCAATGGCAATCGCCAGGAAAGTCGCGCGCCACCCCAGCGCTTCGCCCAGCATGCGCCCCAGTGGAATGCCGAGCACCATCGCCAGCGCAGTGCCGGTTGCCAAGAGCCCGAGGGCTTGAACCTGTTTACCCTCCGGCGCCACTCGCACGGCCAGCGATGCGGTGACCGACCAGAACACGGCGTGGGCCACTGCGATACCGACGCGACTGACCAGCAGCATGCCGAAGCTCGACGACAGGCTCGACATCACATGGGCGGCGATGAACGTCAGAAACACAAACAACAGCAACTTGCGCCGCTCAATGTTGCGGGTCAGCAGCATCATCGGCAGCGAGGTCAGGGACACGATCCACGCATATACCGTCAGCATCAGGCCGACTTGGGCAGTGGTCATGTCGAAGCTGTGGCCGATGGCACTCAACAAACCCACCGGCACGAATTCGGTGGTGTTGAAGATGAAGGCCGCCAGGGCCAGCGCGATTACGCTTAGCCAACTTCCGGTGTGTGCGTTAGTGGTATTCATTAAAACGAATGCCCTCCTGAAGAATTCGGTTGGCCGCGTCCCCAACAAAAACGCCGACAAGCAGGAAGACCGCTCGAGGCGTTTGCCTGGGCGGTGCATGCGGTCAGCTGAATATTATGAGTATGGGGAGATGCGACGAGATGTTACGGATTCTACGCCGTTGTAAACGTTGTCACAACGCAGGCCCGGGTTGAGAGGGGCGTTCATTTGTCGCAGTCGTGGTGCAGCGCTTGCGTTGAGCAGCGGCGACAGAAGTGGGGCGTGATGAGATCCGCTTTCAACCTGAGGCGCCGCGAACGAAACCGCCCGTCTAATCCGGGGCACTTGGCGGGCTCAGGGGATTCTGATGATCATGGTGCGGATAACTCGCACGTAAACGAGGAGATTGAATCATGGCTAACGACACTTCGCTTACAGGGACCTCCACGCACACGGATCCGGACAAAGAGCTTGGCTTCAATGAAGAGTCGCCCGATGTTTCCGATCCGCAGGTAGACCCGACCGAACCCGCGCGGACCGAGAACGATCCGGTGACCGAAGAGCCAACCACTCGCCGCGGTAATGACGAGCCGCTGCCGGGGAAGGGCGGGGTTTGATCGACTCGCGCTGAACTCAAAAGCCCTGCTGACTTAAGCGGGGTTTTTTTATGGCTGACATTCGGCGCGCCATCGCGGTGTCGCGCTTCCGGGATCGCCAAGGCTTCGCGGCAGGCCTGCGAGTGCTAACGGTGTGCTGATCAACGTTGTTTGCGTTTGACCGGGATGACCCCGAGCTCATTCTGCTGATAGATCGTGAAAGGCAGGACGAGGGTATCTGCAATTCCTGAAAGCAGCATGTCAGCCGCAGCGATCGGAGCCGACTCGTGCACGCCATACCTCTCCGGCGCGTCCAGAGTGCAATACCCGTAAGCAAAGCCGCTGTAAACGCGGGGGATCTGCGAACAATACGAATGCCAACCGGCCAGATTGTCCGATGCCTTGGGCGCGTTGTAGAGCGTGATGATCGTGCCGCAGCCGGATAGCGTCGTGATCATTAATGCTGCAATCCATTGCTTCATGGGCAGTCCTTGTTTTGGGTTGCTGTGACATCTCATACTCGTTTAGCGGTATGTCGGCTTTCTCTTGTAAAGAGGGGTATTGCTGTAGTTGACTAGCTCCAGCAGTGCCGGATCCCAAGTCTTTGTCTTGGCGGCCAAGTACAGCATGCCTAGCTTGATCGGTATCTTCCCTCGCCTTTCTTTGCCCCGCCTGAATGAAAGCAGGTCGTAACCCTCAGGCACGAAATATCTGTATGGGTCATAGTCTCTGAGTTCCACTGAAAACCGCTGGAAAAACTCAGGCATCAGCACATTCGCGTCATCCCCTTCAATGCCAAGGTCCCGATTGAGGTCCGTCGAAAAACTTAAATCTTTAAACGCATTGGCGCCGAACTCCGATGCTTCTTCGATGCACTCTATTATTTTGTCCAGCAGTTCATAATCAACGTCATAGTTGTCCATTCCAGGTACCTGATCTTCGGGGAGCACATTAGCAATGGAGGTCGCCGCGATCACCTGCCTCGGTCAGCTCTCGCTTTTATATCCGTTCATCTTGGCGGCTATCAGTGCGCGCTCTTTGGAGAGCGGTGTGATCAATCCTGTAGTGCCATCCGCCGACATGTACAGAAAGTACCGACCTTCCTGATCGAGCAGAATCCGGTAGACACCTCCCGATGCGTCATAGCTTGGGACGACTGTTCGATCCACGAGAAAGGTATGGCTACTGATGCCCATACCGCTAAGCGCCGCCTCGAAGTCTGCACTGACGTCAGACTCCCATTGCTTGGTGCTGCGCAGACTGAACAGGAGTCTGATCAGCAAGGTCAGCGAGATGCTTACTACCGCAAAAATGCCCGATCCATAATCCACGCCTCTACTCCCTGTGCTGCTATAGATCTGATAAATACCGGCAATCAGCCAGTGTTTCAACACACGGTGCGTCAGACAGCAAAGTCTCACAGGGAGGGCGCAGTTCCTCACTAATGAGTCGATGAGCGTGGTCTTGCACGCTCATTACTGCCCGATGTCACACCGGGAGCAGACCAAACCGCCCATTCAGGCACAAAAAAAGCACTTGCGATAAACGCTAAGTGCTTGATTTGTATTGCGTGTTTGGTGGAGCCGGGGGGATTTGAACCCCCGTCCGCCAGTACTCCGCTTTCGGGCCTACATGCTTAGCCGTGTCTATTAAGTTAACCCTCAGCGACCCGACGGGCAGGGTGCTTTGGGCGAGCTGTGTAAGTTTTAGCCGATTCGTCCACAGCGTACTGCACGGCGATCCTGTTCTATATGACAATCACTTTGGGTTTACAGGCATCCCCTGGTGATTGCTGGAGCCGAAGCTACCAGAAGGAAGGCTAGCACCGCTTACGCGGCGAGAGCTTGTTCCCCGTAGGTTTCGTCATTGGCAACTATAGAAAGTTGCAACAGTGGATTTACGACTTCTGTTACCAAGTCGGCATGCCCCTAGAGTTTCATCACCGGCGTCGAATCCTAATCGGCCCCAATTCTGCTGCTCTAGCAGTCAGGCGGCGGAGTCTACCCGAATCAATGAGATACGTCGACCGTCCGCCTGACATTCCGCTCGCGACGGGCCTAGGCCAGTCGCGATTCGGCGAATTACTTCGCGGCGCCGCCGTCGCTGCCGTCACCGCCGGTTTTCAGCTCGGTGATTTTCTTCTGAGTGATCGAGATGCACTCTTTCTCATTGCCAGCTTTTTGCGCAGCGGTAGCATCAGCGACGGTTTTTTCAAGGTCAGTTTTGCTGTCGCCGGCCAGGTTGGTAACGGTCGACGCCTCAGCATTTTTCAGCGCTGCGATGTTCGCGCCGCACAGATCATCAGCAGCGAAAACCGGGGAACCCAACAGTGCAGCGGTAAGAAACAGTCCAGTCAGTGCAGTGCGCTTCATGTGTATCTCCTTGAGCCTGTTGACTCGGTATCGCCGGCCGATTTTGCCGGTGCCCGAGGTAGAGGAAAAAAGCGCCGAATGAGTTGTGGCGCTTAAAGAGATGGACTGCCGCTCATCGCAGGGGTTCTATATTTTTTTCACAATGCTGTGAAAAAGCCACGTTGCGAGATGTTTCGGGATCATGGGGCGATCTCCGCCCCATTTGTGTGCATCAAGCGGTTCTTGGTTGAGTCACCCGATCCACGAGATAGACCAGACCGTGGTAGTCGATACCACCGTGTTGCGTGAGCCCGATCTCGCAGGTCCGGCTGGTAGAAATCCCCTCATCACAGTACTGGACCGCCTCTTTCAGCGAGCGTAGCGCGTGGGCGTTCAGTTCGGGTGTCGTAAAGCCTTTGTCCCCCGCAAAGCCGCAGCAATGAATCCCTTCTGGCACGACCACATTCAGGCTGCACATTCGTGCAAGGTCGATCAGCGCCTCGCTCTCGCCCAAGTGTTGCGTGCTGCAAGTGACGTGAACCGCGATGGGCGCCTGTTGCGGGGTGAACACCAGTTTGTCCAGCAGATGGGTGCGGATGAAACGAACCGGATCATACAGTTCGAGCCGGGTCTCCTTGAGGTCCTGAATCAGGCGCAACGTACAGGGGCTGGTGTCGCAATAGATCGGATCGAGCCCGCCGCGACTGGCCTTGGTCAGCGCAGCAAGCATCTGCTGGCGCTTGCCTTCCGCCTGCTCGGCGTAGCCCTTGGAGGAGAAAGGCTGGCCGCAGCACAGACTGTCCTGGTCTTCCGGAAATATCACCTGATAACCGGCTTTCTCCAGCAGCCCTCGGGTCTTGTCCATCAGCGACATCTGTTCGCGATCGCCCGGCGCAGGCCCCATGACGCGGGACACGCAGGCCGCCAGATAGACCACGCGAGGGCGCTGATCTTCAACCGGCAGGGTGAAACGAATGGCGTTCTCGGGCTGGGGCATGGCTGGCGTCCACTGAGGCACGCGGCCTGAAGACGCTTTGCTCAGCGCGCCGGAAATCTTCGCCAGCCTCGGTGCGCCCAACAGCATGCGGGCGCCATTGGCGGCATGCAGCGTAAATCGCGCGCCCTTCAACGCCGTCGCAAAGTGCTGACTGATCCAGCTAGCGGCCTTGTCGTGATGCGCTTGCTCCCCGCGAAGCTTCTTCACCAGCTCGCCCGTGTTGATGCCGACCGGGCAACGTTGCGCGCACAAACCGGTGGCCGCACAGGTGTCGATGCCGTGGTACTG
This sequence comes from Pseudomonas sp. Ps21-P2, assembly GCF_039672565.1. Lineage (NCBI taxonomy): Bacteria > Pseudomonadati > Pseudomonadota > Gammaproteobacteria > Pseudomonadales > Pseudomonadaceae > Pseudomonas > Pseudomonas sp. Ps21-P2. Next base: position 121,084 of record NZ_JBDFPL010000002.1, on the reverse strand, counting down.
ATAGTCGCGCTCCAGCTGAGTGGTGTCGGTGCCTGCGCGTTTTTTGGCCTGAATGTCACGCCACATGACGATGCGTTGCCGTGGGCTCAGGGTCAGGCCCTTCGATGGACACACCGGTTCGCAGAAACCACACTCGATGCATTTGTCGATGATCCCATCGGCAGCCGGCATGGGTTTCAGGTGCTTGAGGTGCACCCGCGGATCGTCACTGAGCACGACGTCCGGATTGAGAATGCCAGCAGGATCGAGCAGCCGTTTGAGTTGCCACATCAGCGCGTACGCCTCGCTGCCCCACTCAAGCTCCACGAACGGCGCCATGTTGCGGCCGGTACCGTGTTCGGCTTTCAGGGAACCGTTGAACTCCACGGCCACCAGTTGCGTGACGTCATCCATGAACGCGGAATAACGCGCAATCTCCTGCGGATCGTTGAAGCCTTGGGTGAAGACGAAGTGCAGGTTGCCCTCCAGCGCATGGCCGAACAGGATCGCCTCGTCGTAGCGGTGCTTTTCGAACAGTTCGATCAATCGCCGAACCCCGATGGCCAGTTGCTCGACGGGGAAGGTCACGTCCTCGATGATCACCGTCGTACCCGTCTCACGCACCGCGCCGACGGCAGGAAAGGTGTCCTTGCGAATGGCCCAGAGCCGTGCGTTCTCGGCCGCGTCTTCGGTGAAATCAACCTGCTTCTCGACCGGAAAGTGCGCGATGGACGCCATGATCTGCGCCAGTTGCTCGTGCAACAACGGCTGCGTCGCAGCGCGGGCTTCGATCAACAGTGCACAGGCGCCGTCCGACAGTTCACGAACAAAGGCCGGCATGCCCGGCTTGTCCTGCACCGAGCGCATGCTGCGCCGATCAAGCAGTTCGACGGCAGCGACCGGCTGGGTTTTCAGCACCGCCACGGCGTTGCAGCAGGTTTCGATGTCGGGAAAAACAATCAGCGCCGTCGCCTTGCTCGGGTGATCGGGCACCGTGTCGTACGTCACCGCGCTGATGAAACCCAGCGTGCCCTCCGAACCCACCAGCAGGTGACTGAGGATGTCGAGCGGCTCGTCGAAATCCACCAAGGCATTCAGCGACAGGCCGCAGGTGTTCTTCAGGCGGTACTTGTGGCGAATCTTCGCGGCGAGTTCGGTGTTTGCGCGCGTCTCACGGCCCAGTTGCGCGAGGCGGTCGAGCAGCTCGGCGTGGCTGACTTTAAATGCAGCGACACTGGCGGCATTTTCCGTGTCCAGGCGGGCACCGTCGGCGAGCACCAGCCGAATGCCAGCAAGGGTGTGATAGGTGTTCTGGGCCGTGCCGCAGCACATGCCGCTGGAATTGTTGGCGACGATGCCGCCGATTTTTGCGGCGTGCATGGAGGCCGGATCTGGACCGATCTTGCGTCCAAATGGCGCAAGCCAGACGTTGGCCTGTGCGCCGATTACGCCGGGTTGCAAACGGATCTGCGCGCCTTGCTCGCGTATTTCGCGGCCGTTCCAGTTGTCGCCGAGCACGATCAACACTGAGTCGCTGATGGCTTGGCCCGAAAGGCTGGTGCCGGCCGCACGAAAGGTCACCGGGACTTTATCGGCCTGCGCCAGTTTCAACAGCGCCACGACTTCGTCTTCTGATTCGACGCGGATGACCAGCTTGGGGATCAGCCGATAAAAGCTGGCGTCGGTGCCGAAGGCCAAGGTCGAGAGCGGGTCGTCGAAGCGTCTTCCGGCAGGAATGAGGCTGTTCACACCGGCCAGAAAAGCGGCGGGCAAGGTCATGCGATTTCCTCGTGGGGGCATCTCGGTGGCGCTGCGGCCTCTGTCAGGCCGCATGGCTCGGGATCAGTGCGGGTCAGGCGCCCAGTTCGCGGACCAGCGAATCGCGGGTGATCTCGCTGATCGACTTGGCGCCGGTCAAGACCATCGCCACGCGCATCTCCTTCTCGAACAGATCCAGCAGATTCTTCACCCCGGCCTCGCCGTGGGTGGCCAAGGCGTAGATGAACGCACGGCCGATCAGCACGGTGTCTGCGCCGAGGGCAATCATGCGCACCACATCCAGACCGCTGCGAATGCCGGAGTCGGCGAGAATCTTCAGATCGCCTTTTACCGCGTCGGCAATGGCGGGCAGCGCACGGGCACTGGACAACACGCCATCAAGCTGGCGGCCGCCATGGTTGGACACAACGATGCCGTCGGCGCCGAATTTCACCGCATCCCGTGCGTCGTCAGGGTCAAGGATGCCCTTGATGATCATCGGGCCGTCCCAGGAATCGCGAATCCACTCCAGGTCCTTCCACGAAATGGACGGATCGAAATTGTCGCCCAGCCACGCGATGTAATCGGTGAGACCGGTAGGGTTGCCGCGATAGGCCGACACGTTGCCCAAGTCGTGGGGCCGGCCGTTGATGCCCACATCCCACGCCCATTGCGGGTGGGTCATGGCTTGCAAGACCCGGCGCATCGGCCCGCTTTTGCCGCTCATGCCGGAATGGGCGTCACGGTAGCGGGCGCCTGGGACGGGCATGTCGACGGTGAAGACCAGTGTTTTCACACCGGCGGCTTTGGCTCGCTCCAGCGCGTTGCGCATGAAACCGCGATCCTTCAGCACATACAGCTGAAACCACATGGGTCGCTTGATCGCCGGGGCGACTTCTTCAATCGGGCACAACGACACCGTCGACAGCGTGAACGGAATGCCCTTGGCATCTGCGGCGCGGGCGGCCTGCACTTCCCCACGGCGAGCGTACATGCCGCATAGGCCAACCGGAGCCAGTGCCATCGGCATGCTCAGGGTTTCACCGAACAGTGTCGTCTCCAGACTCAGCTCGGACATGTTCTTCAGGATGCGCTGGCGCAGCGCAATGCTGGCCAGGTCGGAAACGTTGTGGCGCAGGGTGTGCTCGGCGTAGGCGCCACCGTCCGCGTAGTGGAACAGGAAGGGCGGGAGCTTGCGCTGGGCGGCGGCGCGGTAGTCGGTGGAGGCAGAAATGATCATGGGATCTCGCAGATGAGTGAGCGGGGCCACAGCCGGGCGCGCAAGCAGCACGCCCGGCGCTCGTCTGATTAATGAACCAGCATGCCGGTGAACCAGTACGCCTGGGCGTAGGTGATGCAGCCAACGATCGTGGCGAAGAAAATGCTGTGCTTGAGGGTGAAGCGGAACAGGTCGGATTCTTTACCAACCAGCCCGGTTGCCGCGCAGGCTACCGCGATCGATTGCGGGGAAATCATCTTGCCGGTTACGCCGCCGCTTGAGTTGGCTGCAACCATCAGCACGTCACTGACGCCCAACTGGTGTGCCGTGGTGGCCTGCAACGAGCCAAACAGGGCGTTCGACGAGGTGTCGGAGCCTGTCAGGAACACCCCGAGCCAGCCGAGGAATGGCGAGAAGAACGGGAAGGCGCTGCCAGTCCCGGCGAGGACCAATGCGAGCGTCGAGGACATGCCGGAGTAGTTCATGACGAAGGCGAAGGCCAGCACCATACCGATGGACACGATGGCCCAGCGCAATTCGATCAGCGTTTCTTTGAACGTGACCACACCTGTTTTAGGTGTAATGCGCAGCACGATCATCGCCAGAATCGCCGAGATCAGAATCGCGCTGCCCGAGGCTGCGAGCAGGTCAAACTTGTACACCGCAGGCATGGCCGTCGGGTTGGCGACAATCGGCGCCATCTTCATGACCAGTTGATCCAGGTGCGGCACCGGGAAGTTCATGGTCAGTGCCTGCAATGGGCCGCCCGCGGCGAACAGCGCCTTGAACGGCTTCAGCGTCCAGATCGTCACGACGACAGTCAGGATCAGGAACGGCGACCATGCCTTGATGATGGTGCCTGCCGAGTACGGCGATTTTTTGGTGGTGCGCGGCTGACCAAAACCGCCCGCATTACCGGCGCCGCCGCCCATGAGCGCAGCACCGCCGGACGCACCGACGATTTTTGCATCGGCCGCGCGGGCTGGCTGCCAGACTTTCAGGAAGAAGGTCAGGGACACGAGGCTGACCAGCGCCGAGGTAATGTCAGGCAGTTCCGGGCCAATGAAATTAGAGGTCAGAAATTGCACGATGGCGAAGCTGCCGCCCGCGACCAGAGCCGCTGGCCAGGTCTCCTTGACGCCTTTCACACCGTCCATCATGAACATCAGCCAGAACGGCACGAACACCGACAACAGTGGCAATTGACGACCGGCCATGGCGCCGATCTTGAACGGGTCGAGACCGGACACCTGACCGGCCACGATGATCGGGATGCCCAATGCGCCAAACGCCACCGGTGCAGTGTTGGCGATCAGGCAGAGGCCGGCGGCATACAGCGGGTTCAATCCCAGACCTACGAGTAACGCTGCGGTGATCGCCACCGGTGCGCCGAAGCCTGCCGCGCCTTCCAGGAACGCGCCGAAGCAGAATCCGATCAGCAAGACCTGCAGGCGCTGGTCATCGGTGATCGACATGACCGAGCTGCGAATGATCTCGAACTGGCCACTTTTGACCGTCAGTTTGTAGAGAAACACGGCCGCAATGATGATCCACGCGATGGGCCACAAGCCGTAGAGGAAGCCGTAGCCGGCGGACGCGACGGCCATGTCGGCAGGCATCTGGAACGCGAAGATAGCGATCAGTACGGCGAGCAGCAGCGTGATGGCTCCCGCGACGTGCCCCTTGAGCCGGAAGATCGCCAGCGCCAGAAAGAAGAAAACGATCGGAATGACAGCCACCAGCGCCGAAAGGCCCAAGCCGCCGAGAGGTGTGTAGAGCTGTTGCCAGGTTTGCATGTATGAGGCCCCTAATTGTTTTTGGTTAGGCCCGGTGTCCATGTCTTACGTGCGCGGCTCCTGCAGGTGACAACTGCGTATCTGTCGGCCTGCCGGCGCTGACGAACGAGTCGCACAGCTCACCAGCTCAAGCGTTCCGCCGTCGGGAAGTGCCTGCAACGTGGGACAGCGATAAGCCGTCCCTCGCCGGCATTGTAAATTGGTAATACCAATTTACAATGTCTTGGCGCTAGGTTAGGAGCCTTGCTGACGGTGTGTCAATTTATGACGCGTAAACTTTCGTAGCAGCTCGCCCGGATTTCATCCGCACTTCGCCTGAGAGGGAGATTTCTCCTACATCTGCCGGGTGAATGTCTGATCGCGATCAGCGAGAATATGCGCCCCGCGGCCAAGCCAGGCGGGGCAGTCGGGTTGTGGAGTGAAGGGTTATGGGCTTTGATCAGGTGCGTCAGCGCCGCTTGTCCGACGATATTGTCGAGCAGTTGGAAAGGATGATTCTGGAGGGCACGTTGCGCTCTGGCGGTCGTCTGCCGGCTGAGCGAGCGCTGGCCGAGCAGTTCGGCGTGTCGCGCCCTTCGCTGCGTGAGGCGATTCAAAAGCTGACGGCCAAAGGGCTGTTGATCAGCCGTCAAGGCGGCGGCAATTACGTGGTCGACAGTCTTGGGTCCACGTTCAGCGATCCACTGCTTCATCTGTTGGAAAGCAGCCCGGACGCCCAGCGCGACCTGCTTGAATTCCGCCATACCCTGGAAGCCTCCTGCGCCTACTACGCAGCCATACGCGCGACGGATGTTGATCGGCTGCGGCTGCGCGAGGCGTTCGATGCTCTGCAGGACTGCTACAGCCGCGCGGAGGAAGTGAGTCGTGCGGAGGAGGGCGCAGCAGACGCCAGTTTCCACCTCGCCATCGCCGAAGCCAGCCATAACGCTGTGTTGCTGCACACCATTCGCGGCCTGTTCGATCTGCTGCGGCGCAGCGTGGTCACCAACATCGGCGGCATGTACAAACAGCGCGCAGAAACCCGCGACATGCTGATTGATCAGCATCGTGAGTTGTACCTGGCGATTATCGAAGGGCGGGCAGACGATGCTCGAGAAGTGTCGAGCCGTCATTTGCTGTACGTGCAGGAGGTGCTGGAGGAAGTGCGCCAGCAAGTGCAGCGCACTGCGCGGGCTGAACGGCGCAACCGGATTTAAAGATGCTGCACGGCGCCCGACCCATCGCGGACCGTGCGCCATCAACAGACGACTTTTGGAAGCTGCCGGAAAGACTGAATCAGTCTTCCTTGCCCTTGTTTCGCACTGCGCGTTGCAGCTCGCGATTGGAATCGCGTTCGCGCTCGGTATCGCGCTTGTCGTATTCCTTCTTGCCTTTGCCCAGAGCAATCTCGCACTTGATCAAGTGCTGCTTCCAGTAAAGGGCAAGGGCCACGCAGGCATAGCCTTTTTGCTGAACAGACGACGTCAGCTTTTCCAGCTCGCGCTTGTTGAGCAACAGTTTACGGGTGCGTGTCGGGTCAGCGATGACGTGGGTACTGGCTGTCGTCAGTGGCGAGATATGGCTACCCATCAGCCAGGCCTCACCGTCTTTGAGCAACACGTAACTGTCAACCAGCTGCACCTTGTTGGCACGCAGGCTTTTTACTTCCCAGCCAGCCAGGACCAGACCGGCCTCGAACTTGTGTTCGATGAAGTAATCGTGACGCGCCTTTTTATTTTGCGCGATGGTCCCTGTGGGATGTTTCTTGAGCTTAGCCATAGGCGACGCATTATAGGGATCAACGGGCGTCTCGGCTATGGGCTCGCGCGCTGAAGCTGTGTGCTTGAGCAGGTGGAGTGAATCCCGGACAATGCGCGATCTTTTTTGCGTGTTGGACGTGTCAACGATGTCGACGGACAAGGTTTCGGTTCACGGGAGTTGGGCCAGTCGCTGGGTGTTTATCCTGGCGGCCACCGGCTCTGCCGTAGGGTTGGGCAGCATCTGGAAATTCCCCTACATGGTCGGCGTCTACGGCGGCGGCGCGTTTGTGCTGGTGTTTCTGGCGTGCATCGCCCTGATCGGGATTCCGGTGATGATCGCCGAGACGCTTATCGGGCGACGCGCACGGCAGAGTCCGGCCAACGCGCTGCGTACGCTGGCCCTGGAAGCGGGGCATTCGTCAAAGTGGTCATGGGGCGCTTTCGCCGGCATGGTCACCGCGCTATTGATCCTTTCTTTTTATAGCGTCGTCGGTGGCTGGTCGCTCGAGTACATCATCGATGTCGGCAAGGGCGACTTCAGAGGCGTAACGCCTGACGGTGTCGGTGCCTATTTTGGCGAGATGATTGCCGATCCCTGGCGTCTGGTCGGCTGGCATACGTTATTCATGTTGCTGTCGGCAATCACCATCGCCAAGGGCGTGAACGCCGGCCTTGAGCGCAGCCTGCGTATCCTGATGCCGTTGCTGTTCGTGCTGATGGTGATTCTGTTGGGCTATAGCCTGACCACCGGGCACTTCATGGAAGGGGTGCATTTCATGTTCGACTTCACCCCCGAGAGGCTCCTTGATGGCCTGCTTCCGGCCATGGGGCATGCGTTTTTCTCGCTGAGTGTGGGCGTCGGTTCGATCATGATTTACGGCGCCTACATGACCAAAGAGGCCTCGATCAGCGCGACGGTGGTGGGCGTGGCATTGCTCGACACCTTCGTGTCGCTGCTGGCGGGCCTCGCATTGTTTCCGATTGTGTTCGCGGCGGGTCTGAACCCAAGCGAAGGGCCGGGCCTGATGTTCGTTACGCTGCCGTATGCATTTGGTAACGTCGCCTTCGGTACGGTCATGGGCGTGGTGTTCTTTATCCTCGTCGCGGTCGCGGCCTGGAGCTCGGCCATTTCCTTGCTCGAACCCATGGTCGCGTATCTGGTCGAGCGCACAAAAGTTCGCCGCGGCTGGGTGACGTTCTGGCTATCGTTCATCTGCTGGTTCGTCGGGCTCGGGACGGTTTTCTCGTTCAACATCTGGAAGCAGGCCAAATTCTTCGTGAACGAAGGCGGCGGCTTCCACCTCTATCAGTGGGGAGCGTCGTCGGGGCTGGATTTCTTCGGCGTCATCGATTTCTTCACCTCACGGATCATGCTTCCGCTGGGTGGATTGTGCTTTGTGGTATTCGCAGGTTGGGTGATGGGACGCGGTGCGGTGCGCGACGAGTTGTCGGTACGCAGCCCGGTTCTGTTCGCTTTAACGTTCTTTTTGATGCGCTATGTGGCGCCGATCGGCATTGTGGTTGTCTTTGCCGCTCAGCTTTGGAAATGACGCTGACATGACTACGCATATTCAACGTTCCGCCCTTTTGCCATATCCCGCCCAGGCGCTGTACGACCTGGTCAACGACGTGAGTCGCTACTCCGAGTTTCTGCCGTGGTGTTCCGCCGGTACCGTGCTTGAGCAGAGTGATACCTCAATGCGTGCGCGTGTCGAGATCGCAAAAGGCGGCCTGAGCCAGCACTTCGTTACTCGCAACACGCTGACGCCGGGGCAAACCATCGAGATGAATCTGGAGGAGGGGCCTTTCAGTCAGCTTCACGGCGTCTGGACCTTCAAGGCCCTGAATGAAAAGGCCTGCAAGATCAGCCTCGACCTGTCGTTCGACTACAGCGGTTCGATTGTCCGCGCGACCCTGGGGCCGCTGTTCAATCAGGCCGCCAACACCTTGGTTGATGCTTTCTGCCAGCGAGCCAAAGAGCTGCATGGCTGAGCTAACGATCCGCGTCGAGGTGGTCTATGCCGCCGTCGACCGCCAGGAGTTGCTGGCGCTGGACGTGCCCGTCGGAACATCGGTACGCGCTGCGGCTATTGCATCGGGCATGGCCGAGCACTTTCCTGAGCTGGACATCGTGCAGTGCCCGTTGGGCATCTTCGGCAAGCTCGTGGGCGATTCGGAGCAACGTGAGGTGGAAGCCGGCGACAGGGTTGAGATCTATCGCCCGTTGCTGGCTGATCCGAAAGAGGTGCGCCGTCTGCGTGCTTTAAAAGCAGCGGAGGCGAGAAAGGCGCAAAAACCGATTTAATTTTCTCATCGGCTTGATTGAGAGACGTAAAAAAGCCCGGAATTTCCGGGCTTTTTTATAAGGCTGATTTCAGAAGGAAGCGGTGAATCAGCGCGGGTTTGTGTCCAGTGGTTCCTGGGAAGGAACGGGCACGGTTTCGACCTTGTCGACGTCGTTCTGAATCTGCTCAAGCAATGAGCCAGGCTTCGGTGGCTCTTCCTTCGGCGGCTGCGTCCCTTGGTTTTCGGGGGCGACAGTCGTGTCGCTGCTCTTCCCGAGAATGGCCTCGTCGCGGCTGACACCCGGCTTGAAGTCACCGGACAGGCTCGCCAGCTGGTCATTGCCATTGAAGATCAGGCTGACGCGTTCCTGCTGGCGTTCGCCACCACCAGGCTGCAGGCTGTACAGATAGTCCCAGCGTTCAGGGTGAAAGGTGTCGGTCAACAAAGGGTTGCCCATGATAAACCTTACTTGCCGACGGGTCATTCCCGGACGCAACTGGTCTATCATGTCCTGCGTGACGACATTGCCCTGTTGGATGTCGATTTTATAAACCCCGGGGAATGAACAACCGGCGAGTGCGAGCAGTCCCACGAAGGTGAAACTGGTTAGCAAGAGCTTGGTGTTTTGCATCGGTGGGCGACTTCCACTATCTTGGCTGGGACAACGTAAACCCCGATCATACCTGCATTAAGAGAAGCTGCGAAGCAGCGTCTGCGAGAAAGCTGACCATGGTTGAAAATAGCGAACTACGCAAAGCCGGACTTAAAGTGACCCTGCCGCGGGTCAAGATCCTTCAAATGCTCGATTCTGCGCAGCAGCGTCACATGAGCGCGGAGGACGTCTACAAGGCGCTGATGGAGGCCAACGAAGACGTCGGTCTGGCAACGGTTTACCGAGTTCTGACTCAGTTCGAAGCAGCCGGGTTGGTGGTTCGCCACAATTTCGACGGCGGCCACGCGGTATTCGAACTGGCTGACGGAGGCCACCACGACCACATGGTCAACGTGGAATCCGGTGAGGTCATCGAGTTCTTCGACGAAGAAATCGAAAAGCTGCAAAAAGCCATTGTGAGCAAGCACGGCTTCGAGCTGGTTGACCACAATCTGGTGCTCTACGTACGCAAGCAAAAGGTGTAAGCCTTTTGTGAAGTACGACAAAGGCGACCCTCGGGTCGCCTTTGTTGTTTCTGCAGTTTGCGATCAGGGGATCCTGCCAGATCCGCGCCGCTCGGGTTAAACCGTAAAGATGATCAAGATCTGGACGCAACCACCATCTTCTTGGCGTGTGCGAGCGACTCTTTGGTCAGATCGATACCGCCCAGCATTCGCGCCACTTCCTCTACTCGCTCGTTCTTGCTCAGCTTGGACACCGCTGTACGCGTCACGTCCGCTTCCCGGACTTTATGTACAAACAGGTGTTGATGCCCTTGAGCGGCGACTTGCGGCAAGTGCGTAACGGTCATGACCTGGCCGCGTTCGCCAAGACGACGCAGCAATTGGCCGACAATTTCAGCGGTAGGGCCGCCGATACCGACGTCCACTTCGTCAAACACCAGCGTCGGAACCCGAGATGTCTGTGCGGTGATCACTTGAATCGCCAGACTGATCCGCGAGAGTTCCCCACCCGACGCCACCTTCGCCAGCGCCTTGAGCGGCTGACCCGGGTTGGCGCTGACCAGCAGCTCAACCTGCTCCAGCCCGTTGGGTGACAGCTCTCTGTCTACGTTCTCGCGCAGCTCGATATTGAAGCGTCCGCCCGGCATACCCAGCCGCTGAATTTCATGCTCGACCTTGTGGGCCAGTTCCGGCGCAGCACGGTGACGCAGGTCGCTCAGCTCGCGCGCCTTCTCTTGATAATGCCGCGCATAGGAGCCTACCTCGTGTTCCAGTCTCTCGATTGCTTCGTCGTTGGCGTTGAGGGTTTCGATCTCGTCGAGCAACTTCTGGTGCAGCGCTGCAACTTCAGTAGGCTGCACGCGGTGTTTGCGTGCCAGCGTATAGATGGTGTCGAGGCGTTCTTCAATTTGCTGCAGGCGGGCCGGGTCCGCTTCGAAGCGATCGAGGAAACGATTGATCTCGCCGACAGCCTCTTCAACCTGAATCTGCGCACTGGAGAGCAGGTTAGTCGCTTCATTCAATGCATCTGGCGTGTTGTTCACGCTGCTGAGTCGATTAAGGCTGGCGGTCAGTGCGTTCAGCGCATTGCCGGAGTCACTTTCACTGCACAGCTCCACAACTTGCCGGCAGATGCCCAGCAGGCTTTCGGCATTGGTCAGCGTGGTGTGTTCCTGTTCCAGCCGTTCGAGCTCGTTTTCGCCGAGGCTCAGGCTTTCCAGCTCTTCAAGCTGATAGCTCAGCAACTGATGCTTGGCACGCTGCTCGTCGCCGGAGTTGGAAAGGCGCTCAAGCTCCTGGCGCGTTTGCCGCCAGCGCTGGGAGGCCAGTTGCACTTGACGTGCAAGGTCGGTGGCGCCCGCGTATTCGTCCAGCAAGCGCCGATGGGTATCGGTCTTCAGCAGCGACTGATGCTCGTGCTGGCTGTGAATATCGATCACCAGCTCGCCAAGGGCTTTCAGGTCCCCCTGGGGGCAAGGCGTCCCGTTTATATAGGCGCGTGATCGGCCTTCGGCAGTAATGACGCGGCGCAGAATGCAGGGACCGTCGGTTTCGAGGTCTCGCTCCTTCAGCCATGCGCTGGCTTCAGGGATATCCGACACGTCGAAGGTCGCCAGAATGTCTGCCTTGTCGGCACCTGGCCTTACCACGCCACTGTCGGCGCGATCGCCCAGCGTGAGGCCGAGCGCGTCGAGCATGATCGACTTGCCGGCCCCGGTTTCCCCGGTGATCACACTCATGCCGCGATCAAGTTCGAGATCGAGATGTTCAACGATGGCGTAGTTATGTATGGACAGGTGGACCAGCATCAGAGCGGCTCCCAAACAATTTGTCTGGTTATTTATACAGTGTTTTGCTTTGGGCTGACAATGCCCGGCCTTAGCTCGATTTGAAAGGTCATCGCCCATTTTTAGCATCAATACTGCTTTTCGCCATCGCGCGTGGCCACCGAACCCATGTCAGAACATTTGTAGGGTTATTCAGCCGATCCTGCACCTAAACCCTTGAACCCGAGAATTACGACCCCATATAGCCGGGCAGAGGCGTGAGTTGAGCTCACGGATGTAATTAGAAGGAGAGAATTTATGGCTGACGAACAGAACCCGGACATGCAGGCTCAGGATCAGGCTGCCGACACGGCGACTTCTCAAGATGATCTGGCAACGCGTGTGCAAGTGCTTGAAGAGCAGCTGAAAGCGGCGCAGGACCAGTCTCTGCGTGTGGCTGCGGATCTGCAGAACGTCCGCCGCCGTGCCGAGCAAGACGTCGAGAAGGCGCACAAATTTGCGCTTGAGAAGTTTGCCAGCGATCTGCTGCCGATCGTTGACAGCCTTGAGCGTGGTCTGGACTTGTCCAACTCGGATGACGAGAGCATACGGCCGATGCGTGAAGGCATCGAACTGACGCTGAAAATGTTCTACGACACGCTCAAGCGCTACAACCTTGAAGCCATTGACCCTCATGGCCAGCCGTTCAACGCCGAGCACCATCAGGCGATGGCGATGCAGGAAAGCGCTGACGTGGAGCCGAATAGCGTACTCAAGGTGTTCCAGAAGGGATATCAGCTCAATGGCCGCTTGCTGCGCCCGGCCATGGTCGTGGTCAGCAAGGCGCCATCGCCTGTTTCGCCGTCTATTGACGAGCAGGCTTGAAATTAGCTGAGCGGCCCCCATTTACAGGCCAAGCGTTTAAGAATTACCGCAATTTGTAAATGCAGTTGCGGCAACCAAATTTAAGTTTCGGGAGAGTCAAAAATGGGCAAGATTATCGGTATCGACCTGGGGACCACCAACTCCTGCGTCTCGGTTCTGGAAAACGGTAAAGCCAAGGTGATCGAGAACGCCGAAGGCGCTCGTACCACCCCGTCGATCATCGCGTATGCCAACGATGGCGAGATCCTTGTAGGTCAATCGGCCAAGCGTCAGGCAGTGACCAACCCGCACAACACCCTGTACGCGGTTAAGCGTCTGATCGGCCGTAAGTTCGACGAAGAAGTCGTGCAGAAAGACATCAAGATGGTGCCTTACAAAATCGCCAAGGCTGACAACGGCGATGCATGGGTTGAAGTCAACGACAAGAAAATGTCCCCTCCTCAGATTTCGGCTGAAATCCTGAAGAAGATGAAGAAAACCGCCGAAGACTATCTCGGCGAGGCTGTTACAGAGGCGGTCATCACCGTTCCGGCTTACTTCAACGACAGCCAGCGTCAAGCCACCAAAGACGCCGGTCGTATTGCCGGTCTGGATGTGAAGCGCATCATCAACGAACCAACCGCAGCTGCGCTGGCTTACGGTATGGACAAAGCGAAGGGCGATCACACCGTCATCGTTTATGACCTGGGTGGCGGTACTTTCGACGTTTCGGTCATCGAAATCGCTGAAGTCGATGGCGAGCACCAGTTCGAAGTGTTGGCCACCAACGGCGACACCTTCCTGGGTGGTGAAGACTTCGACATCCGCCTGATCGATTACCTGGTTGACGAATTCAAGAAAGAATCCGGCATGAACCTGAAAGGTGATCCGCTGGCGATGCAGCGTCTGAAAGAGGCTGCCGAGAAAGCAAAGATCGAGCTGTCTTCGAGCAATTCGACCGACGTGAACCTGCCTTACATCACTGCAGATGCCACCGGTCCTAAGCACTTGAACGTGAAGATCTCGCGCGCCAAGCTGGAATCGCTGGTTGAAGACCTGGTTCAGCGCACCATTGAGCCTTGCCGCATTGCGCTGAAAGACTCCGGTATCGACATCGGCGCGATCAACGACGTGATCCTGGTCGGCGGTCAGACCCGCATGCCGCTGGTTCAGCAGAAGGTCACCGAGTTCTTCGGTAAAGAAGCGCGTAAAGACGTCAATCCTGACGAAGCCGTTGCCATGGGTGCAGCCATCCAGGGTGCAGTACTGGCCGGCGACGTGAAAGACGTTCTGCTGCTGGACGTCAGCCCGCTGACGCTGGGTATCGAAACCATGGGTGGCGTGATGACTGCGCTGATCGAGAAAAACACCACGATTCCTACCAAGAAATCGCAGGTGTTCTCGACTGCCGACGACAACCAGGGCGCAGTGACCATTCACGTGCTGCAGGGCGAGCGTAAGCAAGCGGCTCAGAACAAGTCCCTGGGCAAGTTCGACCTGGCCGAGATTCCACCAGCACCACGCGGCGTGCCTCAGATCGAAGTGACCTTCGACATCGACGCCAACGGCATTCTGCATGTCGGCGCGAAAGACAAGGCGACTGGCAAGACTCAGTCGATCGTGATCAAAGCCAACTCCGGTCTGTCGGACGAAGAAATCCAGCAGATGATTCGCGACGCTGAAGCGAACTCGGACGAAGACCGCAAGTTTGAAGAGCTGGCCTCTGCCCGCAACCAGGGCGATGCGCTGGTTCACTCGACTCGCAAAATGATCTCCGACGCTGGCGACAAAGTCACCGCGGAAGAAAAGACCGCTATCGAAGCTGCACTGGTTGCCCTTGAAGCCGCCGTTAAAGGCGACGACAAGGCTGCCATCGACGCCAAGATCGAAGAGCTGTCGAAGGTCTCCGCGCCGGTTGCTCAGAAGATGTACGCCGAGCAGGCCGAAAAACCTGAAGGCGGTGCTCAGGCCGCTCAGGAAGAAAGCAAGCCTGCAGACGACGTCGTTGACGCCGAGTTCGAAGAAGTAAAAGACCACAAGTAAGCGCAGGCTCACTTGATCGCCGGTTGACCGCTTTCTGGTGGTCGCTGGTAGGATGTCGCCGCGCGGGAGCTTGCTCCCGCGTTGGCGTGTCTGGAACACCCAAAATTTTCAAGCGCGCGATCCCGTATCGCGGGCTTTGTGGCAAAGCCGGATGCTCCTGCACTCCGGCTTGTTCAGCCGCTTTCCTCGGTCGATCAAAGGCCGTTGAACCAAGACCAGGATCGTTGAATTGACGTGAGTTGGGTCCGGGCCTGAAAGGGGCTCAACGAGTTCGGCAGACTCAGGAGGGTCATGCCGGACGTCCTCAAGAGTGCGGAAAATTTATGTCAAAGCGTGATTATTACGAAGTACTGGGCGTGGAGCGTGGCTCCAGCGAAGCGGACCTGAAAAAGGCGTATCGCCGTCTCGCCATGAAATATCACCCTGACCGCAACCCGGGTGACAAGGCTTCGGAAGACGCCTTCAAAGAAGCCAACGAAGCGTACGAAGTGCTTTCCGATGCCAGCAAGCGCGCGGCCTACGACCAATACGGCCATGCCGGTGTCGATCAGGGCATGGGCGGCGGCGGTTTCGGCGGCGGTGGCGCCAACTTCTCCGACATCTTCGGTGATGTTTTCAGCGACTTCTTCGGCGGCGGTCGCGCCGGCGGCGGTGGTCGCGGTGGTGCCCAGCGTGGCAGCGACCTTCGCTATACCCTCGAATTGAATCTTGAAGAAGCAGTGCGTGGCACGACTGTCAGCATCCGTGTACCGACACTGGTCAACTGCAAGCCGTGCGATGGCAGCGGCGCTAAAAAGGGCTCGTCCCCGGTGACCTGCCCGACATGCGGCGGCATCGGACAGGTGCGCATGCAGCAGGGTTTCTTCTCTGTTCAGCAGACCTGCCCGCGTTGCCACGGCAACGGCAAGATCATTTCCGACCCTTGTGACTCCTGCCATGGCGAAGGCCGTGTCGAAGAGTCCAAGACGCTGTCGGTCAAGGTGCCGCCAGGTGTCGATACCGGCGACCGTATTCGTCTGTCAGGCGAAGGCGAGGCAGGGACGCAAGGTGGTCCAACGGGCGACCTGTACGTTGTCATCAATGTACGCGAACACGCGATTTTCCAGCGCGACGGCAAGCATCTGTATTGCGAAGTGCCGATCAGCTTCACCGACGCTGCACTGGGCGGCGAGCTGGAAGTGCCGACGCTGGACGGTCGCGTCAAGCTGAAGATCCCGGAAGGCACGCAAACCGGTAAGCAGTTCCGTCTGCGCGGCAAGGGCGTTGCTCCTGTTCGTGGCGGCGGCGCCGGCGACCTGATGTGCCGTGTGGCCGTCGAGACCCCGGTGAACCTGGGTCGTCGCCAGCGCGAGCTGCTCGAAGAGTTCCGTGCCACCCTTGAAGGCGACAGTTCTCATTCGCCCAAGGCCAGCGGCTGGTTCGAAGGCGTGAAGCGCTTCTTCGGCGATCTCTAAGGGGCAGGGCATGCGACGCATTGCTGTGATGGGCGCCGCCGGGCGAATGGGCAAGAACCTGATTGAGGCGGTGCAGGACCGTGCGCCGCTCACCGGACTGACAGCGGCAATCGTTCGTCCCGGCAGCACGATGATTGGTGCCGACGCCGGCGAACTCGCATCGCTGGGGCGCATCGGTGTGCAGTTGACCGGTAATCTGGAGCAGGTTGCCGACGAGTTCGACGTCTTGATCGACTTCACATTGCCGGACGTCATGCTGAAAAACCTGGCGTTCTGCCGTAAGGCGGGCAAGGCGATGGTCATTGGTACCACCGGCTTGAGCGTCGAACAAAAGCATCTGCTGGTGGAAGCGAGTCGGGAAATTCCCGTGGTTTTCGCGTCCAACTTCAGTGTGGGTGTGAACCTGTCGTTCAAGCTGCTGGATCTGGCGGCGCGAGTGATGGGTGAAGATTCGGACATCGAGATCATCGAAGCTCATCACCGCAACAAGGTCGACGCGCCGTCGGGTACAGCGGTCAGCATGGGTGAGGTGGTTGCCAATGCCCTTGGGCGTGACTTGAGCAAGGTTGCCGTCTACGGTCGTGAGGGGTACACCGGTGTTCGTGAGCGCGAGACGATCGGCTTCGCCACGGTCCGCGGCGGTGACGTCGTAGGTGATCACACTGTGCTGTTCGCCGCCGAGGGTGAGCGTCTGGAGATTACGCACAAGGCGTCCAGTCGCATGACCTTCGCCAAGGGCGCAGTGCGTGCCGCGCTGTGGCTAGATGGCAAGGCGCCGGGTCTTTACGACATGCAGGATGTACTTGATCTGCGCTGAGTCTTTCGGCGTCCGAGATGTGACAAGCGACAATGCGGGCAGGAGAAGGGCTTTACCTGTATCCTGCCCGCAGTTATTAGCCGTTACGCACCCGCTACGCGACGTCCGTCGCACTCCCCAGCCCTCAGGGCAATTTTAGCGGTGGATTAAAAAGACCTCTTTCTGTAAGCTACAGCTTTAGTGTGTCCACTAAAAGCGCGCAGATAATTCTACGAAAAAAGCGGGGTGACGTGTCTATACGTCATTCCGCTTTTTTACAACCTGCGATCGCCCTTTCAGGCTTTATTACGGGAGGTCTTCTTGACTAAGCCAGCCATACTCGCCCTTGCTGATGGCAGCATTTTTCGCGGCGAAGCCATTGGTGCCGACGGTCAAACCGTTGGTGAAGTGGTGTTTAACACCGCAATGACCGGCTATCAGGAAATTCTTACCGATCCTTCCTATGCCCAGCAAATCGTCACCCTGACTTACCCGCACATCGGCAACACCGGCACAACGCCGGAAGATGCCGAGTCTGACCGCGTCTGGTCGGCGGGCCTGGTGATTCGCGACCTGCCGCTGGTTGCCAGCAACTGGCGCAACAAGATGCCACTGGCCGAGTATCTGAAGGCCAATAAAACCGTTGCGATCGCGGGCATCGATACCCGCCGCCTGACGCGCATTCTTCGCGAGAAGGGCGCTCAGAACGGCTGCATCATGGCCGGCGACAACATCTCCGAAGAAGCCGCTATTGCAGCAGCGCGAGCATTCCCTGGCTTGAAGGGCATGGACCTCGCCAAGGAAGTCAGCACCAAAGAGACCTACGAATGGCGCTCCACGGTCTGGAACCTGCAATCCGACAGCAGTCCCGAAGTCGCCGCAGCGGACTTGAAGTACCACGTGGTTGCCTGGGACTACGGCGTCAAACTGAACATCCTGCGCATGCTGGTCGAGCGCGGTTGCCGTGTGACGGTCGTACCTGCGCAAACCCCTGCCAGTGAAGTGCTGGCGCTCAAGCCTGACGGCATCTTCCTGTCCAACGGCCCTGGCGATCCGGAACCGTGCGACTACGCCATTCAAGCGATCAAGGATGTGCTGGAGACCGACATTCCGGTGTTCGGTATCTGCCTGGGCCACCAGCTGCTGGCGCTCGCTTCCGGCGCTCGGACCATCAAGATGGATCTGGGCCACCATGGCGCCAACCACCCGGTCCAGGACCTGGACACCGGCGTGGTCATGATCACCAGCCAGAACCACGGTTTTGCGGTGGACGAAGCGACCTTGCCAAGTAACGTTCGCGCGATTCACAAGTCGCTGTTCGATGGCAGCCTGCAGGGCATCGAGCGCACCGACAAAGACGCGTTCAGCTTCCAGGGTCACCCTGAAGCGAGCCCGGGCCCGACTGACGTCGCGCCGCTGTTCGATCGCTTCATCACAGCCATGGACAAGCGCCGCTAAGGCTGCCTTGCGACTGTAGCGAGCAGGTGACCGCGGCGGGCCGGATCAGATCCGACAGCCCGCCCGGCACCTGAGATGTTCAAGACGGCTTGCCGACTGACACAGGATTCGAGTGACAACCCATGCCAAAACGTACAGACATTAAAAGCATCCTGATTCTTGGTGCTGGCCCGATCGTGATCGGCCAGGCCTGCGAATTCGACTACTCCGGCGCCCAGGCCTGCAAGGCCCTGCGCGAAGAGGGTTACCGCGTCATTCTGGTCAACTCGAACCCGGCTACCATCATGACCGACCCGGCCATGGCGGACGCGACCTACATCGAGCCGATCAAATGGGCGACCGTCGCCAAGATCATCGAAAAAGAACGCCCCGATGCGCTGCTGCCAACCATGGGCGGCCAGACCGCACTGAACTGCGCGCTGGACCTGGAGCGCGAAGGCGTTCTCGAGAAGTTCGGCGTTGAAATGATCGGCGCCAATGCCGACACCATCGACAAGGCTGAAGACCGCTCGCGTTTCGACAAGGCCATGAAGTCCATCGGCCTGGCGTGCCCGCGTTCCGGTATCGCCCACAGCATGGAAGAGGCCAATGCGGTCCTCGAAAAGCTGGGCTTCCCCTGCATCATTCGTCCGTCCTTCACCATGGGCGGCACCGGTGGTGGCATCGCGTACAACCGTGAAGAGTTCGAAGAAATCTGCGCCCGCGGTCTCGACCTGTCGCCGACCAAAGAGTTGCTGATCGACGAGTCGCTGATCGGTTGGAAAGAATACGAAATGGAAGTTGTCCGCGATAAAAAGGACAACTGCATCATCGTCTGCTCCATCGAAAACTTCGACCCGATGGGCGTCCACACCGGCGACTCCATCACGGTCGCGCCGGCGCAGACCCTGACCGACAAGGAATACCAGATTCTGCGTAATGCCTCGCTGGCGGTCCTGCGCGAGATCGGCGTCGAAACAGGCGGCTCGAACGTTCAGTTCGGTATCTGCCCGGACACTGGCCGCATGGTCGTGATCGAGATGAACCCACGTGTCTCTCGTTCTTCTGCGCTGGCCTCCAAGGCTACCGGCTTCCCGATCGCGCGAGTGGCAGCCAAGCTGGCTGTCGGCTACACGCTGGACGAGTTGCAGAACGAAATCACCGGCGGCAAGACCCCGGCGTCGTTCGAGCCATCGATCGACTACGTTGTCACCAAGCTGCCACGGTTTGCGTTCGAGAAGTTTGCCAAGGCCGATGCGCGTCTGACCACACAAATGAAGTCGGTCGGCGAAGTCATGGCCATCGGCCGTACCTTCCAGGAATCCTTGCAGAAAGCACTGCGCGGCCTTGAAGTGGGTGTCAGCGGTCTCGATCCGAAGCTGGACCTGAGCAATCCGGAAAGCATGAGCATTCTCAAGCGCGAACTGACGGTTCCGGGTGCCGAGCGCATCTGGTACGTCGCCGACGCTTTCCGTGCCGGCATGACAGTTGAACAAATTTTCGGCATGAACATGATCGACCCTTGGTTCCTGGTGCAGATCGAAGATCTGATCAAGGACGAAGAGAAGGTCAAGACCCTCGGTCTTTCGGCAATTGATCGCGACCTGATGTATCGCCTCAAGCGCAAGGGCTTCTCCGATGCACGCCTGGCCAAGCTGGTCGGTGTGACCGAGAAAAACCTGCGCACGCACCGTCACAAGCTGGACGTGCTGCCGGTCTACAAGCGCGTCGACACCTGCGCTGCCGAGTTCGCGACCGACACCGCGTACATGTACTCCACGTACGAGGAAGAGTGCGAAGCCAATCCGACGAATCGCGACAAGATCATGATTCTGGGTGGCGGCCCGAACCGCATTGGCCAGGGCATCGAGTTCGACTACTGCTGCGTCCACGCTGCACTGGCGCTGCGTGAAGACGGGTACGAGACCATCATGGTCAACTGCAACCCGGAAACCGTATCGACCGACTACGACACCTCCGACCGTCTGTACTTCGAGCCGGTGACCCTGGAAGACGTGCTGGAAATCGTCCGCGTCGAGAAGCCGAAAGGCGTGATCGTTCAGTACGGCGGCCAGACGCCTCTGAAACTGGCGCGCGCACTGGAAGCGGCAGGCGTGCCGATCATCGGCACCAGCCCGGACGCCATTGACCGTGCAGAAGACCGCGAGCGCTTCCAGCAAATGGTCGAGCGACTGAACCTGCGTCAGCCGCCAAACGCTACCGTGCGCAGCGAAGACGAAGCCATTCGGGCCGCGGCGAAGATCGGCTACCCGCTGGTGGTTCGTCCGTCCTACGTACTGGGCGGCCGTGCGATGGAGATCGTCTACGAAGAAGACGAACTCAAGCGCTACCTGCGTGAAGCGGTTCAAGTGTCCAACGACAGCCCGGTGCTGCTGGACCACTTCCTCAACTGCGCCATCGAGATGGACGTTGATGCGGTTTGCGACGGTACCGACGTGG
This sequence comes from Pseudomonas sp. Ps21-P2, assembly GCF_039672565.1. Classification (NCBI taxonomy): domain Bacteria; kingdom Pseudomonadati; phylum Pseudomonadota; class Gammaproteobacteria; order Pseudomonadales; family Pseudomonadaceae; genus Pseudomonas; species Pseudomonas sp. Ps21-P2. The sequence continues at coordinate 100,371 of NZ_JBDFPL010000002.1, read as the reverse complement.
TAATCGGCGCGATCATGCAGCACATCGAACAGGCCGGCGTTCACTCGGGTGACTCGGCATGCTCGCTGCCACCGTATTCGCTGCCTGCCCACATCCAGGACGAAATGCGTGAGCAGGTCAAGAAAATGGCCCTCGAGCTCGGCGTTGTCGGTTTGATGAACGTGCAGTTGGCATTGCAGGGTGAAGACATCTACGTCATCGAAGTGAACCCGCGCGCCTCGCGTACGGTACCGTTCGTTTCGAAGTGCATCGGTGTCTCGCTGGCGATGATTGCGGCTCGCGTCATGGCCGGCAAAACCCTGAAAGAACTCGGCTTCACCAAAGAGATCATCCCGAACTTCTTCAGCGTGAAAGAAGCGGTGTTCCCATTTGCCAAATTCCCGGGTGTAGACCCGATCCTCGGCCCAGAGATGAAGTCGACGGGCGAAGTCATGGGGGTTGGCGACACCTTCGGCGAAGCTTTCGCGAAAGCCCAGATGGGCGCCAGCGAAGTGCTGCCAACTGGCGGCACGGCGTTCATCAGCGTGCGTGATGACGACAAGCCCCTGGTGGCAGGTGTTGCACGCAGCTTGATCGAGCTGGGCTTCGACATCGTTGCAACCGCCGGCACGGCACGTCTGATCGAAGAGGCTGGTCTGAAAGTTCGCCGCGTCAACAAGGTGACCGAGGGCCGTCCACATGTGGTCGACATGATCAAGAATGACGAAGTCACGCTGATCATCAACACCACTGAAGGTCGTCAGTCGATCGCCGACTCCTACTCTATTCGCCGCAATGCCCTGCAGCACAAGATTTACTGCACCACGACCATTGCCGCGGGCGAGGCCATCTGTGAAGCGCTGAAGTTCGGCCCTGAAAAAACCGTGCGCCGCTTGCAGGATCTACACGCAGGACTCAAAGCATGATCAAGTACCCAATGACCGTTCAGGGCGCTCGCGCCCTGGAAGAAGAACACGCACACCTGACCAAGGTCGTTCGTCCCAAACTCAGCCAGGACATCGGGACTGCGCGTGAGCTGGGCGATCTCAAGGAAAACGCCGAATACCATGCCGCCCGCGAACAGCAGGGCATGGTCGAAGCGCGTATTCGCGACATCGAAGGCCGAATCCAGAATCAGGTGATCATCGACGTCACTACGATCCCTCACACCGGCAAAGTGATCTTCGGCACCACTGTCGAAATCGCGAACGTTGAGACGGACGAGCGCGTCACCTACCACATCGTGGGTGAGGACGAAGCTGACTTCAAATTGGGCAAGATCTCGGTGGGTTCGCCGCTTGCTCGCGCGTTGATTGGCAAGGAAGAAGGCGATGTCGTCGCTGTGAAAACACCGAGCGGTGTGATCGAGTACGAAATCGTGGAAGTGCGTCACGTTTGATGATCGACACCCGCTTTGCGCGGGTGGTGATTCAGCCAGCGGGTTCGAAGGTCATTGACTGACCTTTCGAACCGGCGGTCGCATGTCCGGTCTGACCGAGTCTGCGCTCATCTTTCCAGGTGAGCGCCGAGTCGGAAGGTCAGCGCTTATTCGCCCTGACCCGACAGGATCAGTTGAAGCGGTGGACGTTGGAAAGCTGCTTGTTTACCTTAGGGTTCTTGCGGTAAATCAGCGCCATTTTGCCGATCACCTGCACCAGATCGGCCTTACCGACTTTGCACAGTTCAGCGATGGCTGCCAGGCGGCTCTCGCGGTCGAGGATGTTGAGTTTGATCTTGATCAACTCGTGATCGCCCAACGCGCGCTCCAGTTCGGCCAACACACCTTCAGTCAGACCATTGTCCGCCACCATCAACACCGGTTTCAGATGGTGACCAATGGATTTGTATTGTTTCTTCTGCTCTTGAGTGAGCGGCATAATCTGACCTCTGCGTCTGATCTTGTAAAAAGCGGCGGCCAGTTTACCCGAGCGAGTCCGGGACCGCCCGGTTAATCGCGACTCGTCCTAATTTTTTGAGGTGCTCCGTGGCACGTTCCAAAACCAGCCATAACTGGCTTAAAGAACACTTCGACGACAAGTACGTCAAAATGGCGCAGCGGGACGGTTACCGTTCCCGCGCCAGTTACAAGCTTCTCGAGATTCAGGAGAAGGACAAGATCATCCGTCCTGGCATGACGGTGATCGACCTGGGTGCAGCGCCAGGTGGCTGGTCGCAGGTGACCAGTCGTCTGATTGGTGGTCAGGGCCGTTTGATTGCATCGGACATCCTGGAAATGGACAGCATCCCCGACGTGACCTTCATCCAGGGTGATTTCACCCAGGACGAAGTGCTCGCTCAGATCCTCGAAGCTGTTGGTAATACGCAGGTCGACCTTGTGATTTCCGATATGGCCCCCAATATGAGTGGATTGAGCGCCGTGGACATGCCGCGCGCAATGTTCCTTTGTGAGCTGGCGCTGGATCTGGCCGGCCGCGTGCTGCGTCCTGGTGGCGATTTCCTGATCAAGGTCTTCCAGGGTGAGGGCTTTGATGTGTACCACAAGGACATCCGCAAGTTGTTCGACAAGGTGCAGATGCGCAAACCGTTGTCGTCACGAGACCGTTCCAGGGAGCAGTATTTGTTGGGTCGCGGGTTTCGCGGCATAGAGGGATCGGCGAGCGATGAGCGCCTTTGATCAAGCGATAGCTTTTTTCAAATAGCTTAATCAAGGGAGCGTAACCAACATCGCGTAGTCAAAGTTTCACAAAGGGTTACAGACGCCGCCTGCCACGCCTGTAGGATCTGTAGTACGTTAGGCCGGTAAATATCATGCGAGGCACGCTCCAGCGTGGAGCTTGCTTCAGAGGGTAGCTAATTGAACGATATGGCAAAGAATTTGATCCTGTGGTTGATCATCGCGGCGGTTCTCGTGACCGTGATGAACAACTTCTCCAGTCCTAACGAGCCGCAGACCCTCAACTATTCCGAATTCATCCAGCAGGTGAAGGACGGCAAGGTCGAGAAAGTTGCCGTTGACGGATACGTCATTACCGGCAAACGCAGCGATGGCGACTCTTTCAAGACCATCCGACCGGCTATCCAGGATAACGGCCTTATTGGCGATCTCGTCGATAACAACGTCGTTATCGAAGGCAAGCAACCTGAGCAGCAAAGCATCTGGACTCAGCTTCTGGTTGCCAGCTTCCCCATCCTCGTGATCATTGCCGTCTTCATGTTCTTCATGCGCCAGATGCAAGGTGGCGCAGGTGGCAAGGGCGGCCCGATGAGCTTTGGCAAAAGCAAAGCGCGTCTGCTGTCCGAAGATCAGGTGAAAACAACACTGGCTGACGTTGCCGGTTGCGACGAAGCCAAAGAGGAAGTCGGCGAGCTCGTCGAGTTCCTCCGCGATCCGGGCAAGTTCCAGCGGCTGGGTGGTCGTATTCCTCGCGGCGTGCTGATGGTAGGCCCTCCGGGTACCGGTAAAACCTTGTTGGCGAAGGCCATCGCGGGCGAAGCCAAGGTGCCGTTCTTCACGATTTCCGGTTCCGACTTCGTTGAAATGTTCGTCGGCGTTGGTGCAAGCCGTGTCCGTGACATGTTTGAGCAGGCCAAGAAGCATGCGCCTTGCATCATCTTCATCGACGAGATCGATGCTGTAGGTCGCCACCGTGGCGCTGGCATGGGCGGCGGTCACGATGAGCGTGAGCAGACGCTCAACCAGTTGCTGGTTGAGATGGACGGCTTTGAAATGAACGATGGCATCATCGTCATTGCCGCTACTAACCGTCCAGACGTCCTTGACCCTGCGCTGCTGCGTCCGGGCCGTTTCGACCGTCAGGTAGTCGTGGGCTTGCCCGACATCCGCGGTCGTGAACAGATTCTCAAAGTACACATGCGCAAAGTGCCAATGGGTGACGACGTTCAGCCAGGCGTGATTGCGCGTGGTACTCCGGGTTTCTCTGGTGCTGATCTTGCAAACCTGGTCAACGAGGCGTCGCTGTTCGCGGCTCGCACTGGTAAGCGCATCGTCGAGATGAAAGAATTCGAATTGGCGAAAGACAAAATCATGATGGGCGCCGAGCGCAAATCGATGGTCATGTCCGACAAAGAGAAGCGCAACACCGCTTATCACGAAGCCGGTCATGCAATTGTTGGTCGCGTCGTACCTGAGCATGATCCGGTCTACAAAGTGTCGATCATCCCGCGCGGTCGTGCGTTGGGTGTCACCATGTTCCTTCCCGAGGAAGATCGCTACAGCCTTTCCAAGCGTGCATTGATCAGTCAGATCTGCTCGCTGTACGGCGGTCGAATTGCGGAAGAAATGACGTTGGGCTTCGATGGCGTGACCACCGGCGCTTCTAACGACATCATGCGGGCCAGCCAGATCGCTCGAAACATGGTCACCAAGTGGGGCCTGTCCGAGAAGCTGGGTCCGTTGATGTATTCGGACGAAGACGAAGGCGGGTACCTCGGTCGTGGCGGTGGAGGTCAAAGCTCCAGCCTGTCGGGTGACACGGCACGTCTCATCGACTCAGAAGTGCGCAGCATCATCGATCAGTGCTACGGCACGGCCAGACAGATCCTCACGGATAATCGTGACAAGCTGGAAGCGATGGCCGACGCGCTGATGAAGTACGAAACCATCGACGCCGAGCAAATCGATGACATCATGGCAGGCCGCACACCCCGCGAGCCCCGCGATTGGGAAGGCGGTTCCGGAGATTCCGGCACCCCGATCGCACCTGTAGGTCCGCGTCCGGAATCGCCAATTGGCGGCCCAGCTGCTGAACACTAAGGTCTGACATGACTTCTGCGCTTCACCCGACCCGGTTGCCTTGCGGCAACCGGGTTCTTGATTTATCCCGCACGCACGTGATGGGGATCCTCAATATCACTCCCGATTCGTTCTCGGACGGCGGCCGTTTCGCGCAGCGCGACCTGGCGCTGCGTCATGCCGAAGCGATGATGCTGGCGGGTGCAACCTTGATCGATGTAGGGGGCGAGTCAACGCGTCCTGGTGCGCGATCTGTTTCTCCTGTCGAAGAGCTGGAGCGTGTGGCGCCTGTCGTCGAGGCGATCAGCGCCGAGCTGGACGTAATCATTTCGGTAGATACCTCCACGCCGGCCGTCATCCGTGAGACTGCGCGCCTGGGGGCAGGGCTCATTAACGATGTTCGCTCGCTGCGTCGTGACGGTGCACTGGACGCCGCTGTGTCGACGGGTTTGCCGGTCTGCCTCATGCACATGCGCGGCGAGCCTACGGACATGCAGAATGATCCCCACTACACTGACCTGATCGGTGAGGTCAGTGCCTTCTTGCGCGAGCGCCTTGAGCAATGCGTCGCGGCGGGAATTCCGCCCGAGATGATCATCCTCGATCCAGGATTCGGCTTTGCCAAGACCCTCGAGCACAATCTAAGTCTGTTCAAGCACATGGAAGCACTTCATGCGCTGGGCCGTCCGCTGTTGGTCGGTGTCTCTCGCAAGAGCATGATTGGCAAGGTGCTCGACAAGCCTGTTGATCAGCGTCTGCATGGCGCCCTCGCGCTTGCCGCCATGGCCATGGTCAAAGGCGCAAAAATTCTACGTGTGCACGACGTCTCGGAGACGGTTGACGTAGTGCGTATGATTGCTGCTGTTGAATCAGCAAAATAAGAAATCTGGAGCACCCATGACCTCTAAAAAATACTTCGGTACCGACGGTATCCGCGGACGTGTCGGCCAATTCCCTATCACCCCTGATTTCATGCTGAAGTTGGGATGGGCAGCAGGGATGGCGTTCCGGAAAATGGGCGCGTGCCGAATCCTGGTTGGCAAGGACACTCGCATTTCGGGCTACATGTTCGAGTCGGCGCTTGAAGCCGGGTTATCCGCTGCGGGTGCGGACGTGATGCTGCTCGGCCCGATGCCGACACCTGCGATTGCCTACCTCACGCGTACGTTTCATGCCGAGGCGGGCATCGTGATCAGCGCGTCGCACAATCCGCACTACGATAACGGCATCAAGTTTTTCTCCGGGCAGGGCACCAAGCTGCCTGATGAAATCGAACTGATGATCGAGGAACTGCTCGATTCACCGATGACCGTCGAGGAGTCCGAAAAGCTTGGCAAGGTGTCGCGAATCAATGACGCCGCGGGCCGTTACATCGAATTCTGTAAGAGCAGTGTTCCGACCAGTACTGATTTTGACGGGTTGAAGCTCGTTGTCGATTGCGCCCATGGCGCCACGTACAAAGTGGCGCCAAACGTGTTCCGTGAGCTTGGCGCCGAGGTGACCGTGCTGTCGGCGGCCCCCAACGGGCTCAACATCAATGACAACTGCGGCTCCACCCACATGGGAGCGCTGCAGGCCGCCGTTGTCGAGCATGGCGCTGACCTGGGCATCGGTTTCGATGGCGACGGCGACCGTGTGCTGATGGTCGACCACACTGGCGCGATCGTAGATGGTGATGAACTGCTTTACATCATTGCGCGAGACCTTCAAGAGCGCGGCCAGTTGCAGGGAGGTGTCGTCGGCACCCTGATGAGCAACCTCGGGCTGGAGCTGGCACTTGGGGATCTAGACATCCCGTTCGTGCGCGCCAACGTCGGTGACCGTTATGTCATCGCCGAGCTGCTGGAGCGCGACTGGCAAGTGGGCGGCGAGAACTCGGGCCATGTCGTGTGCTTCCGTCACACCACAACCGGGGATGCGATCATCGCCGCCCTGCAGGTGCTGCTGTCGATGAAGCGTACAGGCATGAGCCTCGCACAATCGCGTTCAGGTTTGAAGAAATGCCCTCAGGTATTGGTCAATGTGCGCTTCGAGGGTGGAGGCGTTGATCCGGTCAAACACCCCGCCGTTATTGAAGCGTGTGATCGCGTGACCGCCGCCATGGGCGGGCGTGGACGTGTGCTTCTGCGCAAGTCCGGTACCGAGCCGCTTGTGCGGGTAATGGTCGAGGGCGAGGACGAAATCCTGGTTCGCGGGTATGCCGACGAACTGGCAAAACTGGTTGCTGAAGTTTGCGCCTGATTTCGGCTTGCCAGTGTTGAAACTGTTGGGTAACATCTGCGCCCACTTTGACCGACGAGGTACAGCATGCGTCGCCCTATGGTAGCTGGTAACTGGAAGATGCACGGTACCCGCGCCAGCGTCGCTGAGCTGATCGAGGGTCTTGCAAATCTCGCCCTTCCGGGTGGCGTTGATGTGGCGGTCTTCCCGCCTAGCCTGCACGTGAGTCTTGTGGTTGATTGCCTTGAAGGGCAGTCGATCTCTGTCGGTGCGCAGAATTGCGCTCATCAGGCAGGCCAGGGCGCGTTGACTGGAGAGGTGTCGTCGACTCAGTTGGCGGATGCAGGTTGCAAGTTTGTGCTTGTCGGGCACTCTGAGCGTCGCCAGATAATGGGCGAGAGCAATGAGGTGCTTAATCGCAAGTTCGAGGCCGTCCAGGCGGCAGGTCTGACGCCGATACTGTGTATCGGTGAGACGCTCGAGGAGCGAGAAGCCGGCAAGACCCTTGAAGTTGTCGGGCAGCAGCTTGGCAGCATCATCGAAGAACTTGGCGTCGGCGCTTTCGTTAATGCGGTAATCGCCTATGAGCCAGTCTGGGCCATTGGTACCGGATTGACTGCCTCGCCGGAACAGGCGCAGGAAGTGCACGCAGCGATTCGTGCGCAGTTGATGAAAGAGAATTCTGAAGTCGCACAAGGTGTGCGTCTTCTATATGGCGGCAGCGTGAAGGCGGCCAATGCGGTCGAACTGTTCGGCATGCCGGATATCGATGGAGGCCTCATTGGTGGCGCCTCCCTGAATGCAGATGAGTTCGGTGCGATCATTCGCGCCGCGGGAAACTGAAAAAATGCTGGAAACAGTCGTAGTCGTTCTTCATCTGCTGGGTGCTCTTGGCGTTGTTGCTCTGGTTTTGCTGCAGCAGGGTAAAGGTGCCGACGCTGGCGCATCATTTGGGGCAGGTGCATCAAATACTGTGTTCGGTGGACAAGGTTCCTCTACCTTTCTCAGTAAACTTACTGCTATACTTGCCGCCTGTTTCTTCATGACTAGCTTAGGGTTAGGTTACTTTGCTAAAGAGAAAGCTCACCAGCTGACTCAAGTAGGTTTGCCAAATCCAGCGGTACTGGAAGTGAAGCAAAAGCCGGCAGCAGATGATGTTCCGGTTCTGGAAGGGCAACAGAAACCAGCTGCAGTACCTGCTGATGTTCCTGCCACTCCAGAGCAGAAGTAACACCGGATTCGCAGCTGTTTTTGGGGCTGCAAAAGAGTTGTAATGCCGAGGTGGTGGAATTGGTAGACACGCAACCTTGAGGTGGTTGTGCCCATAGGGTGTAGGGGTTCGAGTCCCCTTCTCGGTACCAATTAACAAGAAAGCCCGCAGTAGCGGGCTTTCTTGTAGGTGGATGTGTCGGATTGACCCAAATTTGGATCGGTCGTATACTTCCGCCCCAGCTTTGTCGCGGGGTGGAGCAGTCTGGTAGCTCGTCGGGCTCATAACCCGAAGGTCGTTGGTTCAAATCCAGCCCCCGCAACCAGTTTTAGCGGAGCCCCTTTTCAGGGGCTTTTTGTTAGCTGGACACTTTATGACGCCGCTTTTCGCAGGCGTTTTCATGATTGGGCTTCTGCCCATTTTTTATTTGCAGCATGCACGAGGGGGTTCAGGTGTCGAGCAAGCTAGAAGAGTTGCAGGCCTTGTTGGCCCCGGTGGTCGTGGCCCTAGGCTATGAATGCTGGGGTATCGAGTATTCGTCTCAAGGGCGTCACTCGATGTTGCGCGTCTATATCGATAAAGAAGGCGGCGTGTTGGTGGACGATTGCGCGATCGTCAGCCGTCAGATCAGCGGTATTCTGGATGTAGAAGATCCGATCAGCTCCGAATATACGCTCGAAGTTTCCTCTCCAGGCATGGAACGCCCACTGTTTACCATTGAGCAGTTTGCGGAATTTGCCGGGGCACAAGTGAAGATAAAGCTGCGTTCGCCGTTTGAAGGTCGACGCAACTTTCAAGGCCTTCTCCGCGGGGTGGAGGAGCAGGACGTCGTGGTCCAGGTTGAAGATCACGAGTTTCTGTTGCCGATCGATCTGATCGACAAAGCCAACATTATTCCCACGTTTGACTAAGACGTGCCAGATACAGCGGATCCCGCGGATCCAATGGCTTGCGAAAGGCGAGGCGTACGATGAGCAAAGAAGTACTGCTGGTTGTTGAATCGGTATCCAATGAAAAAGGCGTACCGGCCGATGTGATTTTTGAAGCGCTTGAAATAGCTCTGGCTACGGCCACCAAAAAGCGTTTTGAAGACGAAGTAGACCTGCGTGTCGAGATCAATCGTCAAACAGGTGCATATGAGACTTTCCGTCGCTGGACCGTCGTCGAAGAAGACGACCTCGACGACCCGGCCATCGAGACATGGCCTAGCAAAGTTGCTCTGACCCACCCGGGCGCCAACGTTGGCGACGTAGTGGAAGAAAAGATCGATTCCATCGAGTTCGGCCGCATCGCTGCGCAGACTGCCAAGCAAGTCATTGTGCAGAAAGTTCGCGAAGCCGAGCGAGCTCAAGTCGTGGACGCCTACCGTGAGCGTCTGGGCGAAATCATTTCCGGCACTGTTAAAAAAGTTACACGTGACAATGTCATCGTCGACCTTGGCAACAATGCCGAAGCTCTGCTGGCGCGTGAAGACATCATTTCGCGGGAGACTTTCCGCGTAGGTGTCCGCGTTCGTGCATTGCTCAAAGAGATCCGCACCGAAAACCGTGGCCCTCAGCTGATCCTGTCGCGTACCGCGCCGGAAATGCTGATCGAGCTGTTCCGGATTGAAGTTCCGGAAATCGCCGAAGGACTCATCGAGGTGATGGCTGCCTCTCGTGATCCTGGTTCGCGTGCAAAGATCGCAGTTCGCTCCAAGGACAAACGCATTGACCCGCAAGGCGCGTGCATCGGCATGCGTGGTTCGCGCGTGCAGGCTGTTTCCGGCGAGTTGGGCGGCGAGCGTGTGGATATCGTGCTTTGGGACGATAACCCGGCGCAGTTCGTCATCAACGCCATGTCGCCTGCCGAAGTGGCAGCGATCATCGTTGATGAAGATGCCCACGCCATGGACATCGCTGTAGGCGCAGATAACCTCGCCCAGGCGATTGGCCGCGGTGGCCAGAACGTGCGGTTGGCCAGTCAGTTGACTGGCTGGACCCTTAACGTGATGACCGAATCGGACATCCAGGCCAAGCAGCAAGCGGAAACCGGTGACATCCTGCGCAACTTTATCGACGAGCTGGAAGTCGATGAGGATCTCGCTCAGGTTCTGGTAGACGAAGGCTTCACCAGCCTGGAAGAGATTGCCTACGTACCGTTGGAAGAAATGCTCAACATCGACGGCTTTGACGAAGACACCGTCAACGAGCTTCGCGCTCGTGCCAAGGATCGTTTGTTGACTAAAGCCATCGCTACTGAGGAAAAGCTGGCAGACGCCCATCCGGCCGAAGACCTGCTCTCGCTTGAGGGTATGGACAAGGATTTGGCGATGGAACTGGCGGTGCGCGGCGTAATTACCCGCGAAGACCTGGCCGAGCAGTCTATTGACGATCTGCTCGACATCGACGGCATTGACGATGATCGTGCCGGCAAGTTGATCATGGCCGCCCGAGCCCATTGGTTCGAGTAAGTAGATGCGGCCTGAGGAGAGAAGTGCATGACGCAAGTCACGGTGAAAGAACTGGCCAAGACGGTCGACACACCGGTAGAGCGCCTGTTACAGCAGATGCGTGAGGCAGGTTTGCCGCACAACGCCGCCGAACAAGTTGTGACCGATATTGAAAAACAAGCCCTGTTGACCCACCTGAAAAGCGGTCACAAGGCCAAGGTGGAAGAGCCGCGCAAGATTACCTTGCAGCGCAAGACCACCAGTACCCTGCGCGTTGCTGGCAGCAAAAGCATCAGCGTTGAAGTACGCAAAAAGAAAGTCTTTGTTCAGCGCAGCCCGGAAGAAATCGAAGCCGAACGCAAGCGCGAGCTGGACGAACGTCGTGCGGTAGAAAATGCCGCTCGTCAAAAGGCTGAAGAAGAATCCCGTCAGCGTGCCGAAGAAGAAGCGCGCCGTCAGCCTTCGTCTGGTGCCCCCGCTGCCGAGGCTGTTGCAGCGCCGGCACCGGCTCCGCAAGCTGCCGAGCCAGCCCGGGAAACTCCGGCTGCGGCACCTGCGCCTGTCGCCGATCGCAAGAAAGACGAACAGCGTCGCCCCGACAAACCACGCAATGACGACAACAATCGTCGCAGCGGCGGTGGTGACGGCGATCGCAAGAACGCCCCGCATCGTGCATCGGTCAAGGAAAAGGCGCCAACGCCACGCGTTGCTCCTCGTACTACCGACGAAGAAAGCGATGGCTTCCGTCGCGGCGGTCGCGGCAAGGCCAAGCTGAAGAAGCGCAACGCGCACGGTTTCCAGAGCCCTACCGGCCCTGTCGTTCGTGAAGTGAAGATCGGCGAAACCATCAGCGTGGGCGATCTCGCTCAGCAGATGTCGGTCAAAGCGGCCGAGATCATCAAGTTCATGTTCAAGCTGGGTACTCCGGCCACCATCAACCAGGTTCTGGATCAGGAAACTGCCCAGCTGGTCGCTGAAGAATTGGGCCATAAAGTGACCCTGGTCAGCGACACCGCGCTGGAAGATTCCCTGGCCGAGTCCCTGAAGTTCGAAGGTGAGACGTTCTCCCGTGCGCCGGTTGTAACGGTCATGGGTCACGTTGACCACGGTAAGACCTCGCTGCTCGACTACATCCGTCGTGCCAAGGTTGCTGCGGGCGAAGCCGGTGGTATCACCCAGCACATCGGTGCGTACCACGTGGAAACCGAACGTGGCATGGTGACGTTCCTCGATACCCCGGGTCACGCTGCGTTTACCGCAATGCGTGCTCGTGGTGCCAAGGCAACCGACATCGTGATTCTGGTTGTCGCTGCCGACGACGGTGTCATGCCGCAGACCATCGAAGCCGTGCAACACGCCAAGGCTGCCGGTGTTCCGCTGGTCGTTGCCGTGAACAAGATCGACAAGCCGGGCGCTGACCTGGACCGTATCCGCAGTGAACTGTCCGTTCACGGCGTAACGTCCGAAGAGTGGGGCGGCGAGACACCTTTCGTCTCGGTCTCCGCGAAGATGGGTACTGGCGTTGACGAGCTGCTTGAAGCCGTTCTGCTGCAGGCCGAAGTTCTGGAATTGATGGCAACGCCATCGGCTCCGGGTCGCGGTGTTGTTGTCGAATCGCGTCTGGACAAGGGCCGTGGCCCGGTTGCTACTGTTCTGGTTCAGGACGGTACGCTGCGTCAGGGCGACATGGTTCTGGTTGGCTCCAACTACGGTCGCGTTCGGGCAATGCTCGACGAGAACGGCAAGCCAATCAAGGAAGCCGGCCCGTCGATCCCAGTCGAGATTCTCGGCCTGGACGGTACGCCGGACGCTGGCGACGAGATGAGCGTGGTTGCCGACGAGAAGAAAGCCCGTGAAGTGGCTCTGTTCCGTCAAGGCAAGTTCCGCGAAGTCAAGCTGGCCCGTGCTCACGCCGGCAAGCTGGAAAACATCTTCGAGAACATGGGTCAGGAAGAGAAGAAGACGCTCAACATCGTCCTCAAATCCGATGTCCGTGGTTCTCTGGAAGCGTTGCAGGGTGCTTTGAATGGCCTGGGTAACGACGAAGTGCAAGTGCGTGTAGTGGGCGGCGGTGTCGGTGGTATCACCGAAAGCGACGCCAACCTGGCACTGGCCTCCAACGCTGTACTGTTCGGCTTCAACGTACGTGCCGATGCTGGCGCGCGCAAGATCGTCGAGCAGGAAGGTCTGGATATGCGTTACTACAACGTTATCTACGACATCATCGAAGACGTCAAGAAGGCCCTCACCGGCATGCTTGGCAGCGACGTTCGGGAGAACATCCTGGGTATCGCTGAAGTCCGCGACGTGTTCCGCTCGCCGAAATTCGGCGCGATCGCAGGTTGCATGGTCATTGAAGGCGTTGTCTTCCGTAACCGTCCAATCCGTGTACTGCGTGAAGACATCGTTATCTTCGAAGGCGAGCTGGAATCCCTGCGCCGCTTCAAGGATGACGCTTCCGAAGTACGTGCCGGCATGGAATGCGGTATCGGCGTCAAGAGCTACAACGACGTCAAGGTCGGTGACAAGATCGAAGTCTTCGAGAAGGTCCAAGTGGCTCGCAGCCTCTAAATCGCGAGCTTCAGGAGTCATGGCTTGCGCCGCATGAAAATGCCAAGCGTCGGCCATGGACTCTAAACGCAACGCCCGGTCCGGCTCTCGCCAGGCCGGGCGTTTGCCGCTTTCAGACCACATGGCTTTTGCCATGGGTCAGCAGTGACAGGTAACAAGACATGGCAAAAGAATACAGCCGTACCCAACGTATCGGCGATCAGATGCAGCGCGAGCTGGCACAGCTGATCCGTCGTGAAATCAAGGACCCCCGCGTAGGGCTGGTCACCATCACCGCCGTTGACGTCAGCCGTGACGTCGGCCACGCGAAAATCTTCATGACCGTGATGGGGCAGGACAGCGCCGAAGAAATCGCACAGTCCATCAAGGTGCTCAATGCTGCTGCAGGATTCCTGCGTATGCAGCTGGCCCGTGAGATGAAGCTGCGCAGCGTGCCGCAACTGCATTTCCATTACGACGAAAGCGTTGCCCGTGGCGCGCATTTGTCGGCATTGATCGAGCGGGCAGTGGCTGAAGATGGTCAGCACCAAACCGCACCCAAGCAAGACGGTTCGGAGGAATAAGGCGTGGCTCAGGTCAAGCGTATTCGCCGTAACGTCAGCGGGATCATCCTGCTCGACAAGCCGCTGGGGTTCACATCCAACGCCGCGCTGCAAAAAGTGCGCTGGTTGCTCAACGCAGAAAAAGCAGGGCATACGGGCAGTCTGGATCCGCTGGCCACCGGCGTTCTGCCGCTGTGCTTCGGTGAAGCGACCAAGTTTTCCCAATACCTGCTCGACTCTGACAAGGGTTATGAAACCCTGATGCAGCTTGGCAAGACCACTACCACGGCCGATGCCGAGGGTGAGGTCCTGCAGACGCGGCCTGTGACCGTTGGTCGTTCGGATATCGAAGCGGTGCTTCCGGCATTTCGGGGGAATATCAGTCAGATACCGCCGATGTACTCCGCCCTCAAGCGCGACGGTCAGCCGTTATACAAGTTAGCCCGGGCTGGGGAAGTGGTGGAGCGTGAACCGCGTTCTGTTACTATTGCGCGCCTGGAATTATTGGCGTGCGAAGGTGAGACCGCTCGTTTGGCGGTCGACTGCACAAAAGGCACCTATATTCGTACCCTCGTGGAAGATATCGGTGAAAAGCTGGGCTGCGGTGCTTACGTTGCTCAGCTGCGTCGTACCCAGGCCGGTCCTTTTACGCTGGCCCAGACCGTAACGCTGGAAGAGCTGGAAGCGGTGCATGCCGAAGGCGGGAATGAAGCGGTTGATCGCTTCCTGATGCCATCGGACAGCGGGTTGCTGGATTGGCCGCTGCTGCAGTTTTCAGAGCACAGTTCGTTTTACTGGCTGCATGGTCAGCCAGTGAGAGCCCCCGACGCGCCGAAGTTCGGCATGGTGCGGGTGCAGGATCATGAAGGACGCTTCATCGGGATCGGTGAAGTGAGTGAAGACGGGCGCATTGCGCCGCGTCGACTGATTCGGTCAGAGTGACCGGACCCGTCGCGGCAGGGTTTCCTGGCACGGCGGTACGAGGGTGGCTGTTAACAGGCATGGTCACTCCTCACATTTAAATACGAGAGTCAGCTCTCGGCCTGTTGAAACCGTCTCCCCGGAGCGGTTTCTTGATAAAAGGAATGCCCACATGGCACTCAGCGTTGAAGATAAAGCTCAGATCGTAACCGACTACCAGCAAGCTGTTGGTGATACTGGTTCGCCAGAAGTGCAAGTTGCACTGCTGACCGCCAACATCAACAAACTGCAAGGCCACTTCAAGGCCAACGGTAAAGATCACCACTCCCGTCGTGGTCTGATCCGTATGGTAAACCAGCGTCGCAAGCTGCTGGATTACCTGAAAGGTAAGGACGTTAGCCGTTACAGCGCCCTGATCGGTCGTCTGGGTCTGCGTCGCTAATAACGACTCGGATAGAGGTTGGTTGGTCGTCATGTTCCGCTGGTTTTATCAGTGGGGTGGCGGCCTCCCAGCCTCTAGTTGTATCTGGACTGCCGAAGGGTCCGATTCCCCTCGCTGCCCAAGAATTCGCAAGAAACCAGTTCCCCAAGAGCCACAAAGAAGGTAGGAAACCGTGAACCCGGTAATCAAGAAATTTCAATTCGGTCAATCGACCGTAACCCTCGAGACTGGCCGTATTGCCCGTCAAGCCTCTGGTGCTGTGTTGGTCACCGTTGACGACGACGTCACCGTTCTCGTGACTGTGGTCGGCGCCAAGCATGCAGACGCAAGCAAAGGCTTTTTCCCTCTTTCCGTTCACTACCAGGAAAAGACCTACGCCGCTGGCAAGATCCCTGGTGGTTTCTTCAAGCGTGAAGGCCGCCCTTCCGAAAAAGAAACACTGACCTCGCGTTTGATCGACCGTCCGATCCGCCCACTGTTTCCAGAAGGCTTCATGAACGAAGTGCAGGTTGTCTGCACCGTCGTCTCTACCAGCAAGAAAACCGATCCGGACGTCGCTGCGATGATCGGTACGTCGGCTGCTCTGGCCATCTCCGGCATTCCGTTCGACGGCCCGATCGGTGCCGCGCGCGTTGCTTTCCACGAGAGCACCGGCTACCTGCTGAACCCGACTTACGAGCAACTGAAAGCATCGAGCCTGGACATGGTCGTTGCCGGTACCGAAGAAGCGGTGCTGATGGTTGAGTCGGAAGCCAAAGAGCTGACCGAAGACCAGATGCTGGGCGCCGTGCTGTTCGCCCACGACGAATTCCAGTCGGTCATCAAGGCCGTCAAAGAGCTGGCCGCCGAAGCTGCCAAACCAACCTGGAACTGGGCGCCTAAAGCTGAAGCCACTGAACTGCTGGGCGCTATCCGCTCCGAGTTCGGCGCAGCGATCTCCGAGGCGTACACCATCACCGTCAAGGCCGATCGTTATGCTCGCCTGGGTGAGCTGAAGGATCAGGTTGTCGCCAAGCTGGCTGTTGAAGACGGCAGCCCGTCCGCCGGCGAAGTCAAAGCGGCATTCGGCGAGATCGAATACCGCACCGTTCGCGAAAACATCGTCAACGGTAAGCCACGTATCGACGGTCGTGACACGAAGACTGTTCGCCCGTTGAACATCGAAGTCGGCGTTTTGCCGAAGACTCACGGTTCGGCACTGTTCACCCGTGGCGAAACGCAGGCGCTGGTCGTGGCCACCCTGGGTACCGCGCGTGACGCTCAACTGCTCGACACCCTCGAAGGCGAGAAAAAAGACCCGTTCATGCTGCACTACAACTTCCCTCCGTTCTCGGTGGGCGAGTGTGGTCGCATGGGTGGCGCAGGTCGTCGTGAAATCGGTCACGGCCGTCTGGCCCGCCGTTCGGTTCAGGCCATGCTGCCTGCTGCCGACGTGTTCCCGTACACCATCCGTGTCGTATCGGAAATCACCGAGTCCAACGGCTCCAGCTCCATGGCTTCGGTCTGTGGCGCTTCGCTGGCCCTGATGGACGCTGGTGTTCCGATGAAGGCGCCGGTTGCCGGTATCGCCATGGGTCTGGTTAAAGAAGGCGAGAAGTTTGCCATCCTGACCGACATCCTGGGTGACGAAGACCACCTGGGCGACATGGACTTCAAGGTAGCCGGTACCGCCAAAGGCGTCACCGCGCTGCAGATGGACATCAAGATCAAGGGCATCACCGAAGAGATCATGGAGATCGCTTTGGGTCAGGCGCTGGAAGCGCGTCTGAACATCCTGGGCCAGATGAACACCATCATTGGTCAGTCGCGTACCGAGCTGTCGGAAAACGCGCCGACCATGATCGCGATGAAGATTGACACCGACAAGATCCGTGACGTCATCGGCAAAGGCGGCGCGACCATCCGTGCCATCTGTGAAGAGACCAAAGCGTCGATCGACATCGAAGACGACGGCTCGATCAAGATCTTTGGCGAAACCAAGGAAGCTGCTGAAGCTGCACGTCAGCGCGTTCTGGGTATCACCGCTGAAGCCGAGATCGGCAAGATCTACATCGGCAAGGTTGAGCGCATCGTCGACTTCGGTGCGTTCGTTAACATCCTGCCGGGCAAAGACGGTCTGGTGCACATCTCCATGTTGAGCGACGCTCGTGTAGAGAAAGTCACCGACATCCTGAAAGAAGGTCAGGAAGTCGAAGTTCTGGTGCTGGACGTGGACAATCGCGGTCGCATCAAGCTGTCGATCAAAGACGTAGCAGCTGCCAAGGCGTCGGGGGTTTAACCCGCTCTACCGCAGCTGATCAAAAAGAGCCCTTCGGGGCTCTTTTTTTTGAATGCAATTAATGGCTTAAGGATGCAGACCGTCGCTTGGCAGCTGGTCAGAACATGCATCTTGCAAGCGGAACTTTCCCAAAGCGGGCAATCTGCACGACACCCGTGGATCCATGAAAACATAACTCATTGATTTATAACGAATATCCTTCAGGGCAAAGGTTGGCACACCGCTTGCGACATATAGGTAACCCTGCAGCCAATCAGATTGGCGCAGATTCTGAGAAAAACAGGAGTTACCCGTATGAAGAAGTTCGCTATTGCTGCTGCTACCGCCACTGCTCTGACTCTGACTATGGCCAACGTAGCCATGGCTCAGACCTCTGCTCAAGCTCCAATGACTGTAGCTGCCAACGAAGTCGCCAAAACCAAAGAAGCTACTTCTGACACTTGGATCACCACCAAGGTCAAATCTGATCTGCTGACCGAAAAAGGCATTCCAGGCTCCGACATCAAGGTTGAGACCAACAAAGGCGTGGTATCCCTGTCGTCGACTGTCGCTGTTACCGAAGCACAGAAAACCACCGCTGTTGCGATCACCAAGAAAATCAAAGGCGTGAAGGCTGTTTCGGCCGACGGCCTGAAAGCTGAGTAATTCCATTCGGTAGAGCCTTCGGAATGACCGGCTGACAGCGTGAATGTCGTCAGCCGAGTGATCCAGGTTCATACGAAAGGCCGCAGCAATGCGGCCACCAAAAGCCCTGACGCCCACGTCGGGGCTTTTTTATGCCCTCATTTAAGCCCATCCTCCTCGCCGTCTCACCAGCGCCAGAGCGTTTGACATATTCTCGCCACACCCGCTGCGTTACTCTTCGGCGCTTCTTGATATCCAAATGGAAGGATTTTTTCAATCCATCTGAAATGAACCGGATCAGCTGTGCACATTAATTGCATATCACGCAGCCCATTGTGGAATGGGTAGAGAATCTACCCACAGGTTTGACGCTTTGATGACGTGTCATCAGCTACAGTCTGGCATGACTCTTTGCTCACCCTTTGTCACGCTGCCTTAAACCGGGCCAGGCCTGAAACTCTTTTGCTGTGAGAAGTAGATGCCCACGATTCCCTTGCTCATTTGCGACGACTCCAACATGGCGCGGAAGCAGCTCATTAAGGCCCTGCCGCCCGAGTGGGATGTTTCAGTGACCACGGCAACCAACGGCCGTGAAGGGATCGAGGCGATTCGTCAGGGCCTGGGCCGCGTTGTGCTGCTGGATCTGACAATGCCGGACATGGACGGCTATCAGACATTGGCGGCCATCCGCGCGGAAAGCCTGCAGACCAGCGTCATTGTCGTCTCCGGCGACGTTCAGGAGGAGGCGGTGCGCCGTACCCTCGAACTGGGCGCACTGGCGTTCCTGAAAAAACCGGCCGATCCCGATCAGTTGCAGGAGACCCTCCAGCGGCTGGGCCTGTTGGGGGAGGGCGCCGATCAGTCGCTGGCTCCGGCATCCGGCCTCGATCAGGCGGAGATCAGTTTTAACGACGCATTCCGCGAGACCGTGAACGTCGCGATGGGCCGCGCGGCCGCTTTGCTGGCGCGGGTGTTGGGCGTATTCGTGCAACTGCCGGTGCCTAACGTCAACATGCTGGAAGTGGGCGAGTTGCACATGGCGCTGGCCGATGCCCAGGCCAACGACCGGCTCACGGCGGTGTGTCAGGGCTACATTGGTGGTGGCATAGCCGGCGAGGCGCTGTTGTTGTTTCATGATTCGGAAATCGCCGACATGGCGCAGTTGATGAAGATCGATGACGCCGACTATTCCGACATGGAAATGTTGCTGGACCTGTCCTCCATCCTGATCGGCGCCTGTCTGAGCGGTATTGCGGAGCAGCTCGACATCGCCTTTTCCCAGGGCCACCCGCAAGTGCTGGGATTGCACAGCGGCATTGAAGAGCTGATCCGGCTCAACGAGCGGCGCTGGAAGAAGACCCTGGCTGTGGAGATCAGTTACAGCCTGGAGGGTCATAACATCCATTTCGATCTGTTGATGTTGTTCACCGAAGATTCGGTCGAGCTGCTGTCGCGGAAACTCGCCCACCTGATGAGCTGATTCATGAACGATCGTATCGATTTCAAGGAATTGCACTGGCTGCTCACCGTGACGCAGAGCATCGACGTCGGCGTGGTGGTGCTGGATCAGGAATACCGGGTGCAGGTCTGGAACACCTTCATGGAGAACCGTTCCGGGATACTGTCCTACGAAGCAGCGACCCGCTCGTTCTTCTCGTTGTTCCCGGAGATCAACGAGCGCTGGCTGAAAAACAAGATCGACAGCGTCATCACCCTCGGCACCCCAGCGTTCACGATCTGGGAGCAGCGCCCCTTTCTGGTTCGCTTCAAGAGCTATCAGCCCATCACCGGGCAAGAAGACTTCATGTACCAGAACACCACGATGTTTCCCCTGCGGTCGACGACCGGCGTGGTCACCCATGTGTGTCTGGTGATCTACGACGTCACCGATGTGGCGACAAACCGTCTGCAGTTGCAGGCGGCCAACCGCGAGCTGCAGAAGCTATCGAGCACCGACCGGCTGACCAGCCTGTACAACCGCGGCCACTGGGAAGAAGCATTGCGTCTGGAGCATGCGCGGCATGTGCGTTACGGCACCACGGCGTCACTGGTGATGTTCGACATCGACCACTTCAAACGCGTCAACGATACCTATGGGCATCAATGCGGCGACCGGGTGATTCAGCGGGTGGCGGACGTGGTGCGTGAGCACATCCGCGACGCTGACATCGCGGGTCGTTACGGCGGTGAAGAGTTCGCGGTGCTGCTGCCCGATACGGACAAGCAGGGCGGCGCCATGTTTGCCGAGCGTCTGCGCGCCGCCGTCGAGGCGCTGGACGTCATGCAGGAAGGCGAAGCCATTCATTGCACGATCAGCCTGGGCGTCGCTGACATGACCTCGCCCATGGACGACTACAAGATGCTCATCGAACGCGCGGACCAGGCGCTGTACGAGTCCAAGAAGAACGGGCGCAATCGTGTGTCGGTGGATGCGTCGGATTGAAGCCCGGATAACGTCTGCATCCAAGGCCGTCTTCACCCGCTAGGACAACTCCGCGAAATCGCTGAGCACGTCATCCCGCAGCTCGATAAACCGCGCGTCGCTGCGATTGCGCGGGCGTGGCAGGTCTACGTCGACGATACGCCGGATGCGCCCCGGATGCGGTTGCATCACCACCACCCGATCACCGAGATAAACCGCTTCATCCACATCATGGGTGACGTGAACCATGGTGATCTTTTCCTGCTGCCAGATGTGCTGCAACTCACGCTGCAATCGCGTACGGGTCAGCGCATCCAGCGCGCCGAAGGGTTCGTCGAGCAACAGCACGCTGGGCCGATTGACCAGCCCTCGGGCGATCGCCACCCGTTGCGCCATCCCGCCGGAAATCTGGTGTGGGTACGACCCTGTGAAATCCTGCAGGCCCACCAGCTGAATGTGTTCGCGCACGGTCTCATTTTTCTGCGCCGCAGTCAGCGGCGCGTTTTTCAGGCCGACCGCGACGTTCTGCTCAACCGTGAGCCACGGGAACAGCCGGTGATCCTGAAACACGATGCCGCGCTCCAGGCCAGTGCCCCTGATCGGCTTGTCGTCCAGCAGGATGCGGCCGTCAAATTCTTCGTCCAGGCCGAGGATCAGCCTGAGCAGGGTTGATTTGCCACAACCACTGGCGCCGACGATGGTGATGAACTCCCCCGGCGCGATGTCCAGCTGGACGTTATCCAGTACCTGCAGTTGGGTGTCGGCTGCTGTGCTGGCGAAGCGCTTGCTGATGTTTTCCAGACGCAGGCCATTGCCCTGCGATGGGGAGATGGCCCGGGCGACGGGCTGTGCAGTAAGCGGTTGAGTGGCTGGCATGGGCTTTCCTTCAGAAATAAGGTTTTGCGAAGCGAGAGAGTCGATTGAGGCTGAACACGATGGCTTCAGCGCGGGGCGATGCCGTACAGCCGTTGCAGGCGTCGTTCAAGAAGGCGCGCCAGGACGTTAAGTCCCCAACCGACCAGCCCGATGACGATCATGCCGAACAGCACGAGGTCCATCATGAAGTGCTCGCTGCCATCGATCAGTGTGTTGCCGATGCCGCTGCCTGACACCAGCAGGTATTCCGCGCCGATGGTCGCCAGCCACGAATAGACCAGCGCCAGGTAGATGCCGGTGAAGATCGACGGCAGTGCTGCCGGCAGCATGACGCCGATGATGGTCTGCCATCGGGTGAAGCCGTAGACCTTCGCGACTTCCAGCAGCGCGGGGGAGACGCTGCGCAAGCCGTCGCACGTGTTGACCACCACCGGCACCAGTGCGGCGAGTGACAGAAACACCACTTTGGCGACGTCGCCCAGCCCGAACCACACTGAGATCAGCGGGATCCAGGCGAACAACGAGATCTGTTTGAAGGTGTTGAAACTCGGGCCCACCAGGCGCTCGAACAGCCGTGAAAACCCCAGCAGACAACCGAGCACCAGGCCCAATGTGGTGCCGATGAAGAAGCCGCTCACGTCGCGCGCAAGACTGGCGGAAATCGCGCGCCAGAACTGCGCGGAGGTCACTTGCTCCCAGGCGGTGACCGCGACCTTTTGCGGCGAGACCAACAGGCCGGAGCTGCTCCAGCCCTGACTCGACGCCAGCCACCACACGGCGACCGCCACGATCGGCACGGCCCACCCTCGATAGCGGTGGGTCTGGCCGGCTTGCGGGATAGTCAGTGTGTTCATGCGAGTCTCCCGGTCTTGCTCGGGCGGCCTCGGTTGAGGCGCCGCTCGACGAACTCGAACCCGCGATCAATCAGCAGACCCATCGTGCCGACCACCACCACGGCGGCCATGACCAGGTCCAGCTGGAACAACTGCCGACCGTAGGCAATCAGGTAGCCCAGCCCTTCGCTGGACGCCAACAGCTCAACCACCACCAGCGACAGCCAGGCCTTGGTGAAGCCCAGGCGCAGGCCGGTGAAGATCGGCGCAACGGCGGAGGGCAGGACGATATCGGTGACGATCTGGCGTTGGCTGAACCCGTACGCGCGGCCCACCTCCAGCAAGCGCTTGGGCACTTCATGGAAGGCTTGCAGCGTACACAGCGTCACCGGGACCAGCGCGGCATGGGCAATCAGCACGTATTTCAGTGGCTCGCCGATGCCGAACAACAAGAGCGCAAACGGCATCCAGCCCAGTACCGGAATCTGCACCAGCGCGTTGAAGGTCGGCAGCAGGTAATCCTCCACGGTTTTCGACAAACCCATCGCCAGTCCCAGGGTGATGCCCAGCGCCGAGCCAATCAGAAAGCCCACCAGCACGCGCTGCAGACTGGCGGAAGCGTTCAGCCACAAGTCGCCGCTGCTGACCAGATCGCCCAGCGTCTGGTAAACGAACGCGGGCGGCGGCAGCACTTGCTCCGACAACCAGCCGCGTTCAGTGCCGAGGTACCACAGCCCCAGCAGCGCGACGGGCAGCAGCCAGGCCAGCGCGACGTTGGCAGCGCGGGTTCGCCAGGCCGTGGCGGTTTTGACAACCGGGACGCGGCGAGGGGCACGCGACGGTGAACGGGGCAGGCGCTTGACCGGCGCCACGGTTTTCGCCGGGAGGTGCTGCCGATCAAGGGCTTCAGCGGTGGCTCGGGCCATGGCGTCAGCCTCCGTTGTTGACGGGTTTGTCCGAAGACGCCGTCGCTGTGTTCGCGGCTTTGCCGTCTGCGCCGTAGGAGGTCCAGTAGTGCTCGAGGCCTTTGGCTTTCAGCGCGTTGTCCAGATAGCGGGTGTCGAACCAGCCGTCGACGCTCACTGGCCGACGGATCATTTTCTCGTCCTTGGCCTGATCGGCGACGGCTTGATAGCGGTCGCGCAGGAATTCATCCACCAGCGGTGACGCGCTGTCGCGCAAATCCAGTCGATTGAAGTCAGCTTGCAGCGAGGCCAGCGGTTCATTGGTCTTCGCCCACTCGTTGAGCACGGCGTCGCGGTTGCCGGCTTCGGATTCCCATCGCGCGGCATCGACCAGTACGTTGACGACTTTTTGCACGTTGTCGGCGTGCTGTTTTTCGTAATCGCCACGAACCACCAGGGCGCACTGGCGCGTGTAGCGCACGTTGTTGTCAGGGTTGTCGAAGATGATGTCGACCAGCCCCTGATCGCGCAGCTTGAACAGCTCGCGACCGCCGAATGCGGCATCGACGCCTTTGGACGCCAGCGCGGCCTGGCTGCTGCCGCTGTCCAGATTGATCACTTTCAGGTCGCGCTCGGTCATGCCGTGATCGGCAAGCAATTTGATCGAAACCAGATGGCCGTTGGTACCACGGAACACCGCGACCTTCTTGCCCTTGAGGTCTTCGACGGTCTTGATGTCGGAGCCTTTCGGCACGGCCAGATACACATTCGAGCGCACGCCGATGGCCGCAAGCAATTTGGTGTCCAGGCCGTTGGAACGGCCGACTACCGCAGGCAAGTCGCCTTCGTAAGCGAAGTCCAGTTGCTGATTAGACAGCGCCTCGTTGACGGCCGGCCCGGCGCCCTTGAAGAAGAACCACTGCACTTCGGTGTCGGTGCCGGCGAAGGCTTTTTCGAGGAGCTGCTGGTTGCGCACGATGCCTAACGGCGAGCCGCTGAACGTGACCGGATCACCGCCACCGGCGCTGGCCACGCCAATGCGCAGAACGTCGGCCTCGGCCAAGGGCATCATCAGCAGCGCCGCCAGTGCGGTAGCTACGCTTGTTTTGCTGAATAAAGATGTTCGCTTGGCGTTTGCCATGACGGTTCTTCCTTGGAAAGTGGGTGACGCGCAATCAGGCAGCCAGGTGTTTCTTGTCGGCTTCTGTTTTGGGCGAGAGGGTTTCGGGTGTGGGTTTGATGGCCTGACTGGCGCGTCCGTCGACGCCGACCGGAATGTCGCCCGCCACAGTGGTACGACGCACCACGCGCTCGGCCTGGCCGTAGTCGTTGACGGCAATGTGTTGGGTGGCGCGGTTGTCCCAGATCACCACGTCGCCTTCGTTCCAGCGCCAGCGCACGGTGTTGTCCAGATGGGTGATGCGATCGTGGAACAGGCGAATCAGCTGTTTCGAGTCGTTGCTGCTGACGCCCTGAATCTGTTTGACGAAGTGGCCGAGCAGCAGGCTGCGCTCGCCGGTTTCGGGGTGCACGCGCACCAGTGGGTGTTCGGTTTCATAGACTTCGGCGGTGAACTGTTCGCGGTAGCGTTTCACGCCCGCTTCGCCGGTGTCTCGGGGCGCCGCATAGTCATAGACATTGGTGTGCAGTGCGCGCAGGCCGTCGGCCAGGGTTTTCAGGCTGTCGGGAAGGTCAGCGTAGGCGGCTGCCGTGTTGGCCCATACCGTGTCGCCGCCGTAGGGCGGGATGACCACCCCGCGCAGGATCGAGATTTTCGGGTAGTTGGCGACGAAGGTGACGTCGGTGTGCCAGGAGTTGGCGCGAGTTTCCTTCGCGTCCAGGTGCAGGATGGCACTGCTTTTTTCAGCGGAACGTACGGTGGGGTGAGGGACCTGATCGCCGAAACGGCGGGAGAAGCCTTCGTGCTGCTCGTCGTTGAGAAACTGCTCACGGAAGAACAGCACCTTGTGCGTGAGCAGAGCCTGATTGATGAAATCAAAATCCTGCGCGGAGACATCGGCGGAGAGTTTGATGCCGCTCACCTCGGCACCGATTTTCCCCGCAACGGGTTTGATCTGAATCGCCATGTCCGTAACCTCGATCTGAGCTGTTGTGGCTCAGATCATAAGGATATAAATCGGCGGTCCGCTAATCACAATTTGGCATAAATATAGAAGGAGAGTTTATGCGTGAGGTTAATGTCATGGGCTGAAGGTCATAAGCCCAAGAGATTCCTGCGCAATTGGATCACCTCACATCTGCGGTGCATCCTCCTGCAGACCCTGCCCCTTCCAGGTGCCGAGGGATCTTCGCAGCCGGCTGGCCAGCGAGCTGCTGCCGTGGACGTTGTGATAGTGAAACACCGCTGTGGCGCGGAGGGCGTCTTCGGCCACGGGCATGTTGGTGTGCAGCGAGCGATAGCCCCAGAACAGGTACAGGTGGCCGGGTTGCATGGCGATGCGGGTGAACGCCTTTTCATCCCTGGCGACTTTGCTCCTGAGACGGCGCTGCACCCAGCCGTTGTCCACTCGCACCTTGTCCAGCAGGTTGGCGAAGTAGGTGCGGCGGATCGGCCGACGGTTCGGCAGCATCAGCAGGTCGCCGCGTTCGCCGCTGGTGGGCATGCAGACCGGCATGATGGTGGTCAGCACAAACGAGTCGTAGTGGAAGATCAGCGATTCGCGACGACCGCCGCTACCGGTCAGGCAGCGTAACGTCTGGGTCATGCCGTTTTCGCTGGAGCGATGACCGGTGGCTCCGGCCACAATGCGCCGGCATAAATCGATGAAATCCCGAGATGTACCCCATTCATGAAGCGGCGTGCCTTGCACGGCCTGTCGGCCCGAGAGTGCCACGTAATCGTTGCCACAGTCGGCAACCGTGCGGGCGACCAGCGCTTGCAGTGCTTTGAGTTGGGAAGGGCTGGCCCAGCCGGGCAAGACAGCGTATCCGTCGCTGTCGATGGCCTTGATCAAGCTCTGGACCTGAGCTTCCGAAAAAGTGGTGTAGGGCATCTGGCGGCAACCTCATGACGTTGACCGAGGAACGGAGAAGCCCATCGGACCTACTGCTTGAGATATACCGTTTCAGCCGGGCGAGGCCGAAGCCTAGCAGCTAGCACACGTTTATCCATGTGCACGGAGAGAATATTTCAAAATGTTTATTTTCGCGGGAAAAGCTCGCTTTTTCGTCCATTTATGAAACAGATCGACGCAAGAGGCCCCGAGCAGAAGGGGTGCTGAGTGTAACGTTATTGTGTCGCGAGATATGTCAAGGCCACTTTGCGATCTTTAAGCCACGTGGCGGGCCATCTGGATGGCAGTGCGTTTTACCCGCTCGACGATGTCCAGACCGGTTGAGCGGCAGAGCGGGGCCGAGTGTGTGGCTCAGCCCTTGAACAGGGGTTCTTCGAGGCCCTGGACGCCAGGGTGTAACGCGAACACGCCACCGGCCAGCGGCTGGTCGCTGATGTCGCCGCCGGGGCGTATCGAGGTGACGTAAAGGGTGTCCAGACCCGAACCGCCGAAGGCACACATGGCGGGCTTTTTCACGGGCACCTTGAGCGAGCGATCAAGCTTGCCCTCGGGGGTGAAACGATGGATCACGCCTTCATCGTTGCCGCAGATCCAGTAGCAGCCCTCGGCGTCGACTGCTGCGCCATCGGGGCGGCCGGCGTGGTGATTCATGTCGACGAACAGTCGGCGGTTGCGCGGCGTGCCGGTGTCGATGTCGTAATCGAAGGCCCAGATTTTCTGCACGGAAGGGTGGGAATCGGAGAGGTACATGATGCAGCCGTCCGGGCTGAACCCCAGGCCATTGGGCACGATCATGTCGGTAATCTGCGCAGTCAGCGGCTCCGCCTGGCCGGCGCCGTAGCGATACAGCGAACCCACCGGCGACGCTTTTGCCATGTCCATGAACATGGTGCCGGCCCAGAAACGGCCCTGGCGATCGCAGCGACCGTCGTTGAAGCGCATGTTGTCGCTGGCGTGTTTCACGCCGCTGAGCAGTTGCGTGGTGACGGTACCATCGTCCTGAGGATGAAGGCGGAACAGGCCGCTTTCCATGCCGGCCAGCCAGCTGCCGTCTTCGTAGCGAGCGATGCAGGCGAGCATTTCCGGTGCTTCCCAGTGCGTGGTGCGACCGTCTTGCGGGCTCCAGCGATGGAGGCGACGGGCCGGAATGTCGACCCAGTAGAGTGCCTGTTCCTGAGCGTTCCAGACCGGCGATTCACCCGTGGCGTTGCGTGCATCGAGAATCAGCTCTGCGTCCATGACAATCATTCCCGGATTTTTACTATGGAAGGCCGACCCCGCAGTCGGCCTGGTCGTCGTCGGCCCTTACTCGTCGCCAAAAGGCCCGGACTCCACGAACGCACCGCCCTGGTAAACCATGGTGGGGTCGTCGGACGCCGGCATCGGCTGCGCTTCGACCTTGGCGCGAAAGGGCTCGGAACTGTCTTTCGGCTGATAGCCCAGGTGATTGGCCAGGCGGTTATCCCACCAGACCTTGCTGTTGTCCGACGCGCCGTAAACGATCGTGTGGCCGACGTTCTGGGTGAACAGCCCGAGCTCGATCAGCTGGGTCAGGTCGTCGTAGCTCAACCAGCTGGAAAGCATGCGGCGGTTCTGTGCTTCAGGGAATGAGGAGCCGATGCGGATGCTGACGGTCTCGATGCCGTAGCGATCGAAATAGAAGCTGGCCATGTCTTCACCGTAGGATTTCGACAGGCCGTAGTAGCTGTCCGGACGACGCACAGCGCTGGCGTCGATGACTTCATCCTGACGGTAGAAACCGATGACGTGGTTGGAGCTGGCGAAAATCACTCGCTTCACGCCATGCCGGCGTGCCGCTTCGTAGATGTGGAAGATGCCACAGATGTTCGGGCCGAGGATTTCTTCGAAGGATCGCTCGACCGAGACGCCGCCAAAGTGAACGATGGCGTCAACGCCTTCGACCAACTGGTGAACCGCCTTTTTGTCGGCCAGGTCGCAGATCTGGATTTCCTCGTGGGGGCCGGCGGCCGGTGCCATGTCGGCGATATCGGACAGGCGCAGGATCTTGGCAAACGGACGCAGGCTTTCGCGCAGGACTTTACCGAGGCCGCCAGCGGCGCCCGTCAGCAAAATGCGGTTGAGCGGGGCCTGGGCGTTGAATTCAGTCATCGTGGGAAGCCCTGATTCTGATGTTGTTTTTATGGTGTCATCGGTTGTCGTATGACGTTTGCAGGATTATCGACAGGGCCCGCAAATTTTGTCAACGCGACGAAGGTTTCAATCCCATGGGGTCGTCCTCGCTGGGCCAGTGCGGGGCACTACCCGAACGGTACTCGTCACGGGCTTACCAACGGTCGCTGGCGGATATTGCGGACCCCTTGTTTCTCTGCTAATTTCGAAAATGTTAACGATGACATTTCCGCTTAAACAATAAAAACAACGGGATTTTTCGCTATGACAACTCGCCTCAAGAAGGGCTTTTCCGCCGCTCTCTGTTCCCTCGCTGTGGCCGTCGCCTGCGGCACCGCCATCAACGTTCAAGCCGCCGACGCCGCCAAGACCGGTCCGCTGAAAATCGGCGCTTCGTTTCAAGAGATCAACAACCCCTATTTCGTGACCATGAAGGACGCCCTTCAGGACGCCACTGCCAGCATCGGTGCAACGCTGCTGGTCACTGACGCGCGCCATGACGTGTCCAAGCAGATCAGCGACATCGAAGACATGCTGCAGAAGGGCATCGATATTCTGATCATCAACCCGACCGACTCGGTCGGTGTTCAGTCCGCCGTCAAACAGGCCCACGACAAAGGCGTGGTCGTGGTTGCCGTCGACGCTCAAGCCAATGGCCCGCTGGACTCGTTCGTCGGCTCGAAGAACTTCGACGCTGGCGTGCAGGCTTGCGATTACCTGGCCAAGAACATCGGCGAGAAGGGCGACGTCGGAATTCTCGACGGCATCGCGGTGGTGCCGATTCTTGAGCGCGTGCGCGGCTGCAAGGAAGCCCTGGGCAAGTACAAAGACATCAAGATCGTCAGCATTCAGAACGGCAAGCAGGAGCGTGATCAGGCGCTGACCGTGACTGAAAACATGCTGCAGGCGCAGCCCAATCTCAAAGGCCTGTTCAGCGTCAACGACAACGGTTCCCTTGGCGCCCTGGCGGCTATCGAATCCAGTGGCATGGACGTCAAGCTGACCAGCGTCGATGGCGCGCCCGAAGCCATCAAGGAAATTCAGAAGCCCAACAGCAAGTTCATCGCCACTTCCGCTCAGTACCCTCGCGACCAGGTACGTCTGGCCCTCGGGTTGGCGCTCGCCAAGAAGTGGGGCTCACAAGTCCCGGCGACCATTCCGGTCGACATCCTGCTGGTGGATCAGGCCAAGGCCAAGACCTTCACTTGGTAAGGGGCGTGGCGCCGCTCGCCTGAGTCTTGTTTGCCCAGGCGGGCGCCACGGATTGATGTGAGTTGCGCAGCGATGTTCTGCTGCGACGAGGTGCACATGAGCTGCCTTCTGCAATTGGAAAACATCTGTAAAAGCTACCCCGGCGTGCAGGCGCTCAAGTCGATCAACCTGCAGGTCGAGCGCGGCGAAATTCACGCGCTGCTCGGCGAAAACGGTGCGGGCAAATCGACCCTGATGAAGATCCTCGCAGGCGTCGAGCATCAGGACAAAGGCAGCATTCTCATTGACGGCGCGGAGCAGCATTTCGCGACCTACAACGAGGCCATTGCCGCCGGCATCGGCATTGTCTTTCAGGAGTTCAGCCTGATCCCCTATCTCAATGCCGTGGAGAATATTTTCCTCGGTCACGAGATCGTCAACAGTTTCGGCTTGCTGCGAAAAGGCGAGATGCGCGAGAAGGCCATCGCGCTGTTCGACCGCCTCGGTGTGAAGATCAATCTGGATTGTTCGGTGCAGCACTTGAGCGTCGCCGAGCAGCAGTTTGTCGAGATCGCCAAGGCGCTGGCCCTTGAAGCACGCTTGCTGATTCTCGACGAGCCCACCGCCACCCTGACGCCGTCCGAGGCCGAGCTGTTGTTCGACATCATGCGCGAACTGAAAAGCCAGGGCGTGGCGGTGATCTTCATCTCTCACCATCTGGAAGAGATTTTTCAGGTTTGCGACCGCATCAGCGTGCTGCGTGATGGCGCCAATGTCGGCGCCCTGACCGTCGCCAACAGCGACATCGACACGCTGGTGGAGATGATGGTGGGGCGGCGTCTGGAAGCGAGCTTTCCGCCCAAGCAGTCCCGCGCTCAAGGCGAAGTGGTGCTGCAAGTGCGTGATATCCAGCTCACCCGCAACGGCCCGCACAACAGTTTCAATCTGCACAAGGGCGAGATTCTCGGTTTTGCCGGGCTGGTGGGGTCCGGGCGCACGGAACTGGCGCTGGGCGTGATCGGCGCGTTGCCGGTGGTCAGCAAGGATGTGCTGCTGCGGGGCCAGCCGGCGCACCTTAATGATCCGGCGCAAGCGCTGGCCAGTGGCATCGGCCTGTTGCCGGAGAGCCGCAAGAGCGAAGGGCTGATCGTGGATTTCAGCATTCGCGAGAACATTTCCCTGAACAATCTGGGCAAGTACGAAGGCGCGGCGCACCTGCTTGATCGGCACAAGGAAGACACCACCACCGCTCACCTGATGAAGCAGCTGTCGATCAAGGCGCCAAGTTGTGAAAGCCGGGTGATTAATCTCAGCGGCGGCAATCAGCAGAAGGTGGTCATCGCGCGCTGGATCAATCACCACTGCGACATCCTGATCTTCGACGAGCCGACCCGAGGCATCGACATCGGCGCGAAGGCGGAGATCTACACCCTGATGCGCACACTCACCGAACAAGGCTTCGCGATCATCATGATCTCTTCGGAACTGCCGGAAATCATCGGTATGTGCGACCGCGTGGCCGTTTTCAACAAGGGCGCTATCGTCAACGTGCTGGAGGCTTCGGCCATCAATCCGCAGGAAGTGATGCGTCACGCCACCGGGAGTCTGAACAGTGAACACCTCCATTAAACCCATGACCGCGCAGCCCAACCGGATGCAACTCAACTTCGCTCGATTGATCCGTTCGCCAGCGTTTTACCCCTTCGTCGGTCTGGTGGTGGTGACGGTCTTCATGATCTTCGCCAGCGACAAGTTTCTCACCGGCGCGAACCTGGAAAACATCGCCCGCCAGGTGTCGATCAACGCAATCATCGCGGTCGGCATGACTTGCGTGATCCTCACCGGCGGCATCGATTTGTCGGTGGGTCCGGTGATGGCCTTGTCCGGCACGCTGACCACCGGACTGATGGTCGCGGGCGTGCCGGCGCCGATTGCGATCCTCATCGGTTTGCTGATCGGCGTGGGCTTCGGTGTGGGCAACGGCATCTTCGTCGCGTACCTGAAAATGCCGCCGATCATCGTCACGCTGGCGACCATGGGCATCGCTCGCGGGCTGGGCCTGATGTACACCGACGGCTACCCGATTGCGGGCATGCCGGACTGGTTCGCCTGGTTCGGACGCGGCACGCTGTTCGGCATTCAGGTGCCGATTCTGATCATGCTGGCGACGTACTTTTTCGCCTGGGTGCTGCTGCAACACACCCGTGTCGGTCGCTACGTTTATGCCATCGGCGGTAATGAAGAAGCCGTGCGTCTGTCCGGCGTGCGCGCCTCGCGGTTCAAGCTGCTGGTGTATTCGATCAGCGGGCTGACGGCGGCGATTGCCGGGCTGGTGTTGTCGTCGCGGCTGATGAGCGGGCAACCGAACGCTGGCGTCGGTTTCGAGCTGGACGCCATCGCGGCCGTAGTCCTGGGCGGCGCGTCGATTGCCGGCGGGCGCGGCGTGATCATCGGCACGCTGGTGGGCGCGATGCTGTTGGGCGTGCTGAACAACGGCCTGAACATGCTCGGCGTGTCGCCTTATGTGCAAAGCGTGATCAAGGGCGGAATCATTTTGCTGGCGATTTTTATCAGTCGGCAGCGGCATAAATAAACAAAAAAGCAGCGCCTGTAGGAGCACGCTTCTACACGCCATCCAACGATCAAAACAGGTGAACCGACATGGAACAAAGCACTACAAATACCATGCAAGCCGTCGTCTGCCATGCGCCGAAAGACTACCGTCTGGAGCAGATCAGCAAGCCCGTTGCGCGGGCCAATGAACTGGTGATTCGCATCGGTGCCTGCGGGATCTGCGCCAGTGACTGCAAATGCCATTCGGGGGCGGCGATGTTCTGGGGCGGCGAGAGCCCGTGGGTCAAGGCCCCCGTCGTGCCGGGCCACGAGTTCTTCGGCTACGTCGATTCGGTGGGCGAGGGCGCTGAAGAGCACTTCGGTGTAAAGGTGGGTGACAAGGTCATCGCCGAGCAGATCGTCCCTTGCGAGAAGTGCAAGTTCTGCAAGTCCGGCAAGTACTGGATGTGCGAAGTGCACAACATCTTCGGCTTCCAGAAAGACGTCGCCGAGGGCGGCATGGCGCAGTACATGCGCATCCCGAAGACGGCCATCGTGCATCACATTCCCGAGTCGGTGTCGCTGGAAGATTCGGCGTTGATCGAGCCGATGGCCTGCTCGATTCACACCGTCAACCGCGGTGATGTTCAGCTCGACGACGTGCTGGTGATCGCCGGCGCCGGCACGCTGGGCCTGTGCATGGTGCAAGTCGCTGCGCTGAAAACGCCGAAGAAACTGGTGGTCATCGACATGGTCGACGAGCGCCTGGAACTGGCGAAAAAATTCGGCGCCGACGTGGTGATCAACCCGAGCCGCGACAATGCGAAAGAGATCATCAACGGCCTCACTGACGGCTACGGCTGCGACGTTTACATCGAGACAACGGGCGTGCCGATCGGCGTCACTCAGGGCCTTGATCTTATCCGCAAGCTGGGCCGCTTCGTGGAGTTCAGCGTGTTTGGCGCCGAGACCAGCGCTGACTGGTCGATCATCGGCGATCGCAAAGAACTCGACGTACGTGGCGCTCACCTGGGCCCGTACTGCTACCCGATTGCCATCGACCTGTTCGAGCGCGGGTTGGTGACGTCAAAGGGCATCGTCACCCACGACTTCGGTCTGGACGACTACGCCGAAGCGTTTGCCCTGGCGGACTCGACCAAGTCGATCAAGGTGCTGCTCAAACCCGTTAACTGACACAACTCTTTCTGTAGGAGCAATCGCAGGTCGCGATGCGGTTTTATCTGACAAATCGCTTTCGCGACCGTCGTAACCTCCGATTGCTCCTACAGGGAACCGTGGCACCCCTCAGGTAAACCAATAACAAGAGAGCGCACCCAGATGGATTACGTCATCGGTGTTGACATCGGCACCCAAAGCACCAAGGCATTGCTGGTCGATGGTCAAGGCCGGATCGTCGCGCAGCACAGCCACAGCTATAAGGTTGATACCCCCAAACCGCGCTGGGCGGAGCAATGGCCGCAGGTCTGGCTCGACGCCGTGGAAATCTGCGTCGCCGCCTGCATGCGTAAAAGCGCGTTGCCGATGGACAGCGTCAAAGCCCTCTCTGTCAGCAGCCTGTACGGCGGCTCCGGTATTGCGGTCGATGCACAGATCAAACCCTTGTACCCGTGCCTGATCTGGATGGACCGCCGCGCCGAGGCACAGGTCGAGTGGGTCAATCAGCACGTCGATCTCGAGCGGCTGTATGCGATCACCGGCAATTCGGTGGACAGCTATTACGGCTTCACCAAAATGCTTTGGCTCAAGGATAAACAACCGCAGGTTTGGGCCGACACGCGCTACCTGCTGCCGCCCAACAGCTACATCAATTACTGCCTGACCGGCGAGGTCGCTGTGGACCACAGCTCTGCCGGCAACATCGGCGGTGTTTACGACGTAAAGGCCCGGGGCTGGTCGGCAGAGATGCTCGACGCGCTGGGTATTCCGGCGTCGATGATGCCCGAGCGGCTGGTTCACTCCGGTGATGTCGTCGGCGGCCTGTTGCCCGAATGGGCCGACCGCCTTGGGCTTGCTCCTGGCATTCCGCTGCTCGGTGGTGGCGTCGATGCCGCCATGGCGACCTTCGCCGCGGGCGTTACTCAGGCCGGCAATCACGTGGCGATGATCGGCACCAGCATGTGCTGGGGCTACCTCAATCAACAGGTCGATGCCCGCCACGGTCTGGTCAGTTTTCCCCACGTCTTCAACGGCGCCAAGGACCTCTACATCTTCGGCGGCGCGATCACCGCCGGCGCCTCGGTCAGTTGGTTTCGCGAGCAGTTCTGTCAGGCTGAAGAGCAGCAAGGCAGGGAGAGCGGCGAAGACAGCCACGTCATTCTCGAACGTGCGGCGATGAAGATTCCGGCCGGCAGCGACGGCGTACTGTTCCAGCCGTATCTGATGGGCGAGCGCAGCCCCGTGTGGGACGCTAAAGCCAGCGGCAGTTTTGTCGGCCTGAGCCTTTATCACAGCCGAATCCATCTGTACCGCGCGGTGCTCGAAGGCGTCACGTTCGCGCTTCGGCACAACATCGAAGCGGGCACCAAAGGCGCGCAATCCCTAGACCCTCGGCTGATCGTGGTCGGCGGTGCCAGCCATTCGGACCTGTGGATGCAGATCATCGCCGACGTCACCAACTTTCCGGTCTACACCATCGTTCAGGAGGTCGAGGCGGCGCTCGGTGCAGCCTTGCTGGCGGCCCACGCGGTCGGGTTGGTGGATGAGGCGCAGGTCCACAAAGGCTGGGTTCAACTCGAGCGCCGGGCCGAGCCTCAAGCCGAGAACGTCGCGCTGTACTCGCGACTGTTCGCCGATTACGTGGCGCTGTACCCGGCGCTGAAACCGATCATGCATCGCTTGCAGGGAGCGTGACTGTGAACACGGCTCAATTTGATTTCAGCGGCCAGCGCATTCTGGTCACCGGCGCCAGCAGCGGCATCGGCTGGGAGGTCGCGCAGCAGTTGCTGGCCAGCGGCGCCGAGGTCTATGCCCTGGGCCGCGATGCAGCGGCTCTGGAAAAACTGGCAGGACAAGGCTGTCAGGTCTTGCGCGTAGACGTGGCCGATCAGCCGTCATTGGCCGCAGTGCTGGCGGACTTGCCAGTGATGCACGGCCTGGTCAACTGCGCGGGGATTTCCGTACTGGAATCCGCGACCGAGGTCAGCGCTGCGGCATTCGATCAGGTCATGGCGGTCAACGTGCGGGCGGCGGCGATGATCGCGGGAGCAGTGGCGAAGAAAATGATCGCCGAAGGCGTGGCCGGGAGCATCGTCAACGTGTCCAGCCAGGCTTCGTTGGTGGCGCTGGACGACCACTTGAGCTACTGCGCGTCAAAGGGCGCGATGGACGCCATGACCCGTGTGCAGTGTGGCGAATGGGGCCGCTACGGGATTCGCGTCAACAGCGTCAACCCCACCGTGACGCTGACGCCCATGGCGCAGATGGCGTGGGGCGAGCCGAGCAAACGCGACCCGGCGCTGGCGGCGATTCCCCTCGGCCGCTTCGCCGAAACCGCAGAAGTCGCAGCGCCGATTTTGTTCCTGCTGAGCAGCGCGGCGTCGATGATCACTGGCGTGTCGCTGCCGATTGATGGGGGATATACGAGCCGTTGAAGGCTTGGATTCAGCGCCCGTGTGGATATTAAATGCGTGTTAATTGTGGGAGCGAGCTTGCTCGCGAAGGCTGACTTCCAGCCGCTAGAGATGCAATGGCTGGACTGACGCTTTCGCGAGCAAGCTCACTCCCACATGGACCGTGTTTGCTGCGCGACATCGCGGCGCATTTGCGGCGGGACGGCTCCCACATGAGCACCGTTCGCTTCGCGATAGCGCGGTGTCAGGACGACTGCCCCCGGCCAACGCCATTCTCCAGCTCCCCGACAATCACCACCTGCGCCTTCGGCAAATGCCGGTCCTCGATTCGCTCCATCAGCATTTTCACCGCACTGCTTCCGGCCAGCGAGGCATCGTGGGCGATGCAGGCGATGGGGATGCCAAAGATGTCGGCGAAGGGCAGCCGGTCGATACCGCAGATGGCCACGCTGTGGTGGGCGATATCGCGGTCGCGCAGGGCTTTCATGGCGCCCAGCGTTATGAGCTGGTTAAAACCGAAAATGGCGTCTGGTACTGGATGGTCGCGCAGGTAATCCAGCGTGCTTTGGTGCGACGGTTCCAGCGTGTAATCCCCGGCAAACACATCCAGCTTCACCGGCTTGCCGCTCTCGGCAATCGCCGCCTTCACGCCCTTTAGGCGTTCCTCGGAGATCCGCGAATGCGCAGGGCCGGTCAGCACCAGCATGCGACGCATCGCCGGGCTCTGCGCCAGCAGGTAACGCGCGCCTTTCAGACCGCTGTGATAGTTGTCGAGCACCACATGGCTGAACGGGCTGGAAGGCAGCGCGCGGTCCAGCTGCACCACCGGGATGTCACCATTGCTCAGCCGGCTCAGATAGACCGGTTGGTACGCCGGCTCGTCTGACACCGGCGACAGCACTATGCCCGCCACGCGATAACTGAGTAGCGTATCCACCGCTTTGGCTTCGAGTTCTTCGGAGCCGTCAGTGTCCACCAGCATGATGGTGTAGCCACGGGTCTTCGCCTCGCGGGAGATCGCCTTGATCATCTCGCTGTAGAACGGGTTGTCCACCGACGCGGTAATGACCCCGATGATCATGCTCTCGCTGCGCTTGAGGCTGCGGGCAAAGGCGTTGGGGACGTAATCGAGTTCTTGCGCCACTTCCAGGATGCGCGCCAGGGTGGCGGGCTTGACCAGATCGGGTTTGTTCAGCGCCCGGGAAACAGTGACAGGCGTCATGTTCACGCGGCGTGCGATGTCGGAAATGGTGACGGGGGTTTTCTTGCTCATGGGCGATTGGCTGCCTGAAATCCGGGACAACCTGCGGGGCAGTCGCATCCCTCCAAAGAGTGCCAAGGCTAGCACGATGGAGGGCGCGAAAGGGATGCCCATGTCGGCGCGCGTCGGCAAACCGACAGCTAAATCATCGGACGCTGGCTGAGTGTCTAAGAACGCTCGGCTGAGGCCCCGGTGCCAGGGTCAGACGCTGGTTTCCATTGCCTCGGCGACAGCGCGACGTCTGGCTTTGACGGGCACGGAAATCTGCAGTTCGGTGAGCTCGTCAAAGCGCGAAAGATCGCGGCGCAACTCCAGAAAGTAGTCCAGCGCGCCGCCCAGGCAAATGCTGTATGCCAGCAGTTCGACGCCTTCTTCGACGGTGGTTTTCGCCAGCCGCGCGTAGCCGCCCTGAAGGATGCCGTGCCACAACGAGCCCATGCCGAAGAGTCTCGAGAAGATCAGCACCAGCAGGCCGGCCATGATGAAGCCGAACGCCGGACGCAGGGAAAAACGGGCGAGGCCCGAGACGACGTCGCGCCACGCGTTCCTGTAACCCAAGGCCTTGTAGACGCAAGTGCCAGCGGTGAGCAGCGCAGGCCACAGCCAGAAGCTGTGACTGATGGGGTCAAACAACCCGTCCAGCTCACGAATCAGCATGCAGGCGAAGAAGCCGCCAATCAGGATGCCGACGCCACGTTGCCCAGGTTGACGCGCCGAGAGCCAGAACAGACCGGCGATGATTGCCAGCATCACTTCCTGACTGACCTCGGTGAACGAGGTTTCGAGAATGTCCGTTTTAGCGATAAAGATGTCGATGAACACCATGCCGATACTGAAGAGCGTAAGCGCCAGCATGACGCCGAATCGCGTTAATGCTGATTTAACAAGTTGTAGATCGTTATTCACAAGTTTTTCACTGTTGAGCGAGTATTAAGGGCGGGACTCTAAAGAACTTTCCCGGGTTAGCCAAACAGCGGACGAGTTCATTCTTTTAGTTCTTCTTCCACTCAGTAAAAGTCTTTTGTGATAATCGGTATTGCAGTTTTCCAAATCTGCGATTTCGTCTTGGTTATCTCGTCAGTATGGCTCAATCGGGCCTCTGATCCGCGCTGATGGGCGTGAGGCATGCAAAGTCAAAGTGTTTAACATGATGATGAATATGTTCACGCATACTTCAAAATTGCCTCAGCATGAACCTCGGTAACGCTCTCAGGTCTACCTTGCTTGGTCTGTATCAGCGACACTGCCAGTCTTGTTTATACCGGTGCCCGGAGCGCTCATGTCCTTGCCTGCTTCCTCTTCTTCTACGCGCGACTTCATCTTTGCCGCCTGCGCGTTACTCATCGCCATGGTCGGCACCACGCTGCCCACGCCGCTCTATGCCCTCTATCAACAACGGCTCGGCTTTGACGCGAGCTGGCTGACGATCATCTTCTCGATCTACGCGGCGGGCGTTATTGCAGCGCTGCTGGCGGTCGGCAGTTGGTCCGATCAGTTGGGGCGCAAGCCATTGTTGCTGGCAGGGCTGGCGATGGGGGCGATTAGCGCGGTGATCTTTTTGTTCAGCGATTCGATTGGCGGTTTGCTGATCGGACGGCTTTTTTCCGGTTTCAGCGCGGGCATCATGACCGGCACGGCAACTGTCGCCGTCATTGAACTGGCCCCCAAAACCTGGAAGAACGCCACGCTGGTGGCCACGGCCGCCAATATGTTCGGCCTTGGCATCGGGCCTTTGCTGGCCGGCTTTACTTCGCAATTTCTGCCGGATGCGTTGCATCTGGTGTTTTACGTGCACTTGGTAATGCTCGTGCTGGCGACGGTCGGTATCGCGCTGATTCGGGAGACCGTGCAGCGTCCGGCCATTCTGAAACTGGGTATTCAGAAGCCATCGGTTCCAGCCTCAGTGCGCAGCGTGTTTATTTCCGCGTCCATCGCCGGGTTGGCGGGTTTTAGCGTGGCAGGTCTGTTCACCAGCATGGTGCCGTCGGTGATGATTCACGTCATGCACGAGCAAGGCGGGCTGTTGATTGGCGCTGTAATCGGCTTGTTTTTCGTGGCGTCGATCATTGGCCAGGCGTTGCTGCAGGTGCTGCCAAAGGACCGGCACATGACCCTCGGTTGCGTCGGGCTGATTGTCGGCATGATCTGTCTGGGACTGAGCATTGCCACGTCGCAGTTGGGGCTGTTGATCGCGGCGGGTCTGGTGGCAGGCATCGGCCAGGGCATGATCCTGCGCGCCGGCATGGGCGCGGTCACCGCCAGCAGCCCGCCTGATCAGAAGGCAGCGGTGACGTCCGCATTCTTTGTGGTGCTTTACGTGTCGATTTCCGTGCCGGTGGTGGCGGTGGGTTTCAGCGTGCGGGTGTTTGGTCTGGAGCATGTGGGCGAGTTCTTCGCCGGACTGGTGGCCGTGGTTGCGTTGCTGGCGATGATCAGCATGAAGCGCGTGCAATCGAAACAGGCTGCCCTGTCGGCATCCGGGAGCTGAACAATGAGTGTAAAAGTAGGCTTGATCTCGGACACCCACGGCTTGCTTCGGCCTCAGGCACTCGCGGCGTTGCAGGGCTGCGATTACCTGATCCACGGCGGCGACATTGGCAAGCCGGAGATCCTCGACGCATTGATGGCCATCGCGCCACTGACGGTGGTGCGAGGCAACAACGACACCGATGACGCCTGGGCGTGCGACGTGCCCTATGAAGCGTTCTTGCGAGTTGGCGATGTGGCGATTTATACCACCCACATACTGGCCGATGTGCCGAAATCATTGCCGGATGAGGTGCGCGTCGTGGTCACCGGCCACTCCCACCGGCCCTTGCAGCAGATGCGCGATGGCGTGCTGTTCATCAACCCGGGCAGCGCCGGACCGCGACGTTTCAAATTGCCGATCACGGTCGGCCTGCTGCACATCGAGGGTGATGACGTGCGCGGTGAGTTGATCGAGCTGGCGCTCACATAAGCCCATCCAGTGCGCTTACGACGCAGTCCAGTGTGAGAGTGAGGTTGCTTACGAAGACGATCTTCCCTCCACCAAATATCTAGCGGATGTAATGGCCTCTTCGCGAGCAAGCTAGCTACCACAAGTGATCTGGCAACTGATAGGGCTTCGGCGAACACGGTCACTGTGGGAGTGAGCTTGCTCACGAAGACGTTCATCCAATCGCCAAGTTATTTAGCGGATGTACGGGCCTTTTCGCGAGCAAGGTGGAGCGCCACCCCGGTCGCTCCCACAGGTCATCCGCCAACTAAAGGATCTGCGGCATCCTCGTTACTTCGCGATCGGGTCCAGGCCGCTGGCTTTGATGGCCGGGGCGGCTGCCGAAGAACTCAGAAACTCCAGAAACTGTTTGGCCTGTTCAGGGTGTTTGCTCATGGTCACGACGCCGGCGGAGTAGAGGGTCATCTGCTGCGCCTGGTCGGGGATCAGGCCGATGATGTCGATGCCGTCCACCGGCTTGAGCTCGCTCAGCTGTTGAAACCCAATTTCAGCGTCTCCACGCGCAACGACTTCACCGACGGGCTCGGCGGGAATCATGCGGCTTTTGCTCTGAATGCGATCGGCGATGTGCATCTGGCTAAACAACACGCGGGACAGGTAAACGCCGCTGGCGCTGTCCGAATAGGCGATGCTTTTTGTGTCCAGCAGGGTCTGCTTGAAGGCTTCCATGGTGCTGATGTCAGGGTGGGGCGCGCCATGACGTACGGCCATGGCGATGTAGGATTTGCCCAGATCGACACGGGTTTTGGGATCGACCTTGCCGTCCTTGATCAACTTGTCCAGCGCCGCACCCACCATCAGCACCACGTCCGCCGGCTCGTGGCGGGCCAGTCGGTTTGGAATCGCCTGGGGCGTCGCGCCCATCGATGGGGCTACCTCGCCTTGCAGCTTTACGCCGGCGCGCTGTTCGTAATCGGGGGCAACAGCCTTGAACGCACCCATGATCCCACCGGAACTCAGGACGATCAGTTGAACGGGGGCAGGTGCCGTGGCGGCGTGGGAAAAAGCGACTGGAACGAGGGAGAGGGCGGCACTGAGGAGGTAAGGCAACATTCTTTTCATGGAGATAAACCCGGCGTTGGAGATGAATATGACGAAATAAAACAGCGCGGGCAGTATGTGGCAATTGTGAGATCAGTAAATCCCTTTCTTGCCGATACGCCTGCGCGTTTCGTCTTCAACCCCTTGCAGTGCCTGCGCCGGGCGGCTTTTCGCCCGACGCAGATAAAGCCGCTTTACACCTTGAAGTGGCTGACCAACATCTGCAGCTGGTTGCCCAGGCGGGCGAGTTCGACGCTGGACGCGGCGGTTTCTTCGCTGGCGGCGGCGGTCTGTTCTGACACGTCGCGCACGTTGACGATGCTGCGGCTGATCTCTTCGGCCACCGAGCTTTGCTGCTCGGCAGCGGCAGCGATCTGCTGGTTCATGGCCTGGATGTTCGACACCGTCTGGGTAATGCTTTCCAGCGAGGTACCGGCCTTGCGGGTCAGGGCAACGGAG
This sequence comes from Pseudomonas sp. Ps21-P2, assembly GCF_039672565.1. Classification (NCBI taxonomy): domain Bacteria; kingdom Pseudomonadati; phylum Pseudomonadota; class Gammaproteobacteria; order Pseudomonadales; family Pseudomonadaceae; genus Pseudomonas; species Pseudomonas sp. Ps21-P2. The sequence goes on along the minus strand of NZ_JBDFPL010000002.1, from coordinate 59,124 downwards.
CTGTCAGTCAGGTTGCGGCTGCTGAGCATGATCTCCGAGACTTGGCGCGTTCCGTTTTGCAGCGCGGCGACGAGGCCTTCGATCTCTTCGGTGGATTGCTGGGTGCGTTGCGCCAGGCCACGGACTTCATCGGCGACCACGGCAAAACCGCGACCGGCTTCACCGGCCCGTGCGGCCTCGATGGCAGCGTTGAGGGCCAGCAGGTTGGTCTGCTCGGCGACGGCCTTGATCACGTCCATGACCTTGCCGATCTTGTCGCTTTCCTGTTCCAGCACGGTCATCGCGTCGGTGGAGCGAACCACCTCAGTGGCCAGCTTCTCGATCTGGACGATCGCTTCACCCACCACTTTGTCGCCCTCCCGTGCCTGCTTGTCAGCGGCAGAAGCGGCGACCGATGCTTGCTCGGCGTTGCGCGCCACCTCGTGAACAGTGGCCGACATTTCGTGCATCGCGGTGGCGACCTGGTCGGTTTCCACTTTCTGGCTGTTGACCCCGGCGCTGGTCTGTTCGGTCACGGCCGACAGCTCCTCGGCAGCGCTGGCAATCTGCGTGACGCTGTCACGGATGCCGCCGATCAATTCGCGCAGCGTGGCGCCCATGCGCTGGATGCCCATTTGCAGAACGCCCAGTTCATCTTTGCGGGTGACGACCATGTCGTGGGACAAATCGCCCGACGCAATGCGGTCGACCACGGCCAGTGTCTGTTGAAGCGGACGGGTGATCTGACGGGTAATGATGATCGCCGCCAGCGTACCGAGGATCAGCGCCAGGAGCGTGCCGGCCAATTGCAGCGTGCGAGCTTGCTGGCTGTCGGCCTGGCCGAGGGTGATCTGCAAGTCATTCAGTTGCTGGGCCAATTTGACAATGGCGCTTCCTTCCTCGGTCATCTCGGCCCGCGTCGTGTTGATCGTGTCCGTCGCGACCTTGAATCCCTGCACCGATTGGCGATAGCCGTTCAGCGCCGCTTCCAGCTGTTTCAGACGTTCGCCCTGAGTGCCGCCAAACATGGCGTTGAGCGGCGCGAGGCCGTCCATGGCGCTGGTCAGTTGGCGCATGGCCGTGTCTTCGGTTTTGGCCGAGACGCTGGCGGTGTAGCCGCGCACTTCATAGCGCACCAGCATCACGTCTTCGCGGGCTTTGATGACGGCCTGGTACTGCTCGAAACGGCGTTCGTCCGTCGGGTCGATTTTCATTACGTCGTCGTTGATCGCGGCGATCAGGTCGGCCGCCTTCATGGCGTCAACGCCCATGTCGGCGCGAACCTTGGCGCTCGCCTGATAGGCCTCGCGCATTTTGCTCAATGAGGTCTCATAAGCGGCGATCTGCTCGCCCAACGCCTTGATGGGCGCGACGTTCAGTGGATTGCTGAAGGTTTTCTGCAGAAATTGCTGCTGCGCCTTGAAGCTTTCGAGCGCAGTCTGCACGGTCTGCGCAGCGGCTTCGTCGCCATTGCTGAGCATGTACTGCAGCCGCGTAATCCGAAGGTCAGTCAGCTTCTGGCTGAGTTTGGTGATGTCGGCAACACGGTCGCTGCGGTAGGTCATATTGCCCAGGCTGTTCCAGCCCACCAGAGCCAGCAGGGCAGTCAGTACAAGCACGACACCGAAACCGAGGGCCAGCTTCATGTTGACGCTAATGTTCGCGAACCAGCTGTTCATTCCATTTCTCCAGATCCGTAAATATTTGAAATCGTCAGCTGGAGGGTTTTTGTTATGGAGCCAGCAAAACATTCATGTGTACGAATGCATCGGCAGATTCGCGAGAATCTGAAACCGATGTCGGAATTGTCCGACAGTCGTGTGCGAGCGGAGGTATAGGCAGGAGAAAAAACGCGGGGCCCAGAAACAATCAAGCCCGGCAAAGGCCGGGCTGGGGGAGGAGCAGAGTGTCGATCAGCTCAGGCGGCTGGCACCGACGTGGTCTGCACCGTCAGCGGCAACACGACCCAGTTGGGTGTGCGACGAACCGTTTTCAGCAACGCGATTTGCACCGACGCGGTCGGCACCGTCAGCAGCAACGCGGTTTGCACCAACGCGATCAGCGCCATCGGCAGCAACGCGGTTTGCACCAACGCGGTCGGCACCGTCAGCAGCAACGCGATTTGCACCAACGCGGTCAGCGCCGTCGGCAGCAACACGATTGATGTTGGTGTGGGAAGAGCCGTTTTCAGCAACGATTGGCGCGTTTACAAATGGGCTGGCATCAACAGCAGGGAGGGCGAAAGCGCTGATTGCCAGTACAGAGAAGGCCAGGCCAAGAATCAGTGTGTTGGTTTTCATGGGGGTTGCTCCAGTACGTTTGATGAGTGGGTGACTCGGTATGGAGCTGATGTTACTCGCCGCAAAATTAATCAGAACTCAATACGATTGGTAGCGAACATTGTCGGCGTTGATAGTTGATTCAGCGATGGCTTGCCCCGCTGCTCGTCAAACGCTGGCGTCAATCTTTGCGCTGTCCTTTGTACCGGACATGAAATATTTCAACTGTTGATAAGTCCACCATCCCCCTACCGTGTAAAGGCCGCGAGACTTCACTGCCGCCGCGGGCGTTTTCTCACTCAGGACGGGACGTTGGGCCATGGGATCAGTTCAGCGATTCACCACGCTAGATAGTTTCAGGGGCGTTTTCGCGTTGTTGGTGGTGTTCTATCACCTGCACGTGGTGGGCGCTTTCATCGAGCTGCCGTTTTTTCGCAGAGCGGACATCCTCCTCAACTTCTTCTTCGTGCTCAGCGGCTTTGTCCTGGCCCATTCCTATGGGCTGAAGCCGCAATTCGGCTTCAAGCGTTTCGTCATCTCGCGCCTGTTCCGCCTGTACCCACTGCACGTCGTGATGCTGCTGGTGTTTATCCTCTTCGAAGGGGTGCGCTGGGCGGCCTGGAAGAAAGGCTTCACCTTGAACAACGTGCCGTTCACCGGTCTCTTCGCCCCGTCGGAGATCCTGCCCAATCTGCTGCTGGTGCAAGCCTGGACGACGCTCACCGAAACCATGTCGTTCAACTACCCGTCGTGGAGCATCAGCATCGAGTTCTATATCTACATGCTCTTCGGCGGGCTGTGCCTGCTCTCACTGAGAAGCCGCTTTCTGATGTTTGCCTGCGTGGCCGTCGTCGCATTCACGATGATCTTCACCGAAAACGAACCGCTGGTCTGGCGCGCGATGCTGGGTTTGTCCTGCTTCTTCGCTGGCAATATCACGTACCTCGCCTACCTGTTGGTTCGCGACCGATTCGTGCCGGTGCGCTGGCTGATGACGGTGCTCGAAGTGGCGCTCACGTGCACAACGTACTGGATGGTGATGAACGACTACAGCGACCGCTCGCCCATTGCCAGTCTGACGTTCTGCGTGTTGGTGCTGGTGTTCGCATTCGAAGCCGGGCTGGTATCGACGTTCCTGAAAACCGCCGTGTTCAGGCTGTTGGGCAAGTTGTCGTACTCCATCTACATGACCCACGCTGCGCTGCTGTTTTGCCTGTCGACGATGTTCATCGTGGCGCAGAAGCTCACCGGCCGCGATCTGTCGCCGATGATCAACGGCCAGCGTTTCATGGACACAGGTTCCGAGCTGGGCAACAACGCGCTGGTGGTTGCCGTCACCCTCGCAGCGATCGGCCTGGCTGCTCTGGCTCATAAGTACATCGAGCTGAAGGGCGTCGAGTTGGGCAAGTGGGTCACCGGAGCCTCGAACGGCAAAGCGCCGGTCAAGCAGGGTATTGGCGGTGGCCTGAAGCCGCAGGTTGATCGCGCGGCGTGAATCCCCTTTGGTTGCGCTGAGCCTTAACTGCGGCGCAACCACTCAACCATCCCCAGCCCTGCCGCGCGGCCGCTGGCGAAGCAGGCGGTCAGCAGATAGCCGCCGGTAGGCGCTTCCCAGTCGAGCATCTCGCCAGCGCAGAAGACGCCGGGCAGCGACGGGATCATCAGGTGCTCGTTCAGTGCTTCGAATTTCACTCCGCCTGCCGTGCTGATGGCCTCATCCAGCGGGCGCGGCGTGATCAGTGTCAGCGGCAAGGCCTTGATCGCACGCGCAAGCAGGGCTGGATCAGCGAATGTCGCAGCGGGGGTAAGCTCACGTAACAGCGCCGCTTTCACCCCGTCGAGGCCCAGCTGGCTGTGCAGATGCTTGGACGTCGAGCGGGAACCGCGGGGTTTGCTCAGGGCCTTTTGCACCTCGGCAACGCTTTTGCCGGGCAGCAGATCAATCTCGACCGTGGCCGACCCCGACTGATTGATCGCCTCACGGATCTGCGCGGACAAAGCGTAAACGAGGCTGCCCTCGACACCGCCCTGCGTGACCACGCCTTCCCCCAGCCGCAGGTTTTGCCCCTCCAGGCCCATCGCGATGTTCTTCAGCGGCGCGCCGGCGAATTTGCTGCGCAGCAGTTCGCTCCAGGCCGAGACTTCGAACCCGCAATTGGCGGCTTGCAGCGGCGCGACGTTGACCCCGCGTTGTTCAAGCAGCGGTACCCACGCACCGTCCGAGCCCAGCCGCGACCAGCTTGCTCCGCCCAACGCCAGCAGCGTGGCGGCAGGGTTCAGGGTGACTTCACCTTCGGGACCGTCGACTCGCAACGTATTGTCGGCATTCCACCCCAGCCACCGATGACGGGTGTGGATAACGACGCCGGACTCGCGCAGTCGCTTGAGCCAGGCGCGCAGCAGCGGCGCGGCCTTCATGTCGGTGGGGAACACACGCCCGGAACTGCCAACGAACGTCTGGATGCCCAGGCCGTGAATCCACTCGCACAGCGCCTGGGCGCCGAAGCTGCGCAGCAAGGGCGCGATTACCGGGGCGCGTTCGGCGTAGCGGGCAACGAACGCAGGCGACGGCTCGGAGTGGGTGATGTTCATGCCGCCGACGCCCGCCAGCAGAAACTTGCGCCCGACCGAGGGCATGGCGTCGTAGAGGTCCACCTTGAAACCGGCGTGGCTCAGCACTTCAGCGGCCATCAGGCCGGCAGGGCCGCCGCCGATGATGGCGACTGTCTGGGTGCTTGAGGTGGCGGTTGACGTCATGGCTAAGCGAACACCGGTTGGGTAGGGGGCGCGCATTCTACGCGAGCTTCGTGAAACGCGGCCAGCCTGTGGAAAACTTATCGATCAAAAAACGTACAGTGCGCGCGAGCCCCATTGATATCAGGGGATCACGCCCTTGCACTCAGGTTATCCACAGGCGGTTCCACAGGGGATGTGGGTAAGTGATGTCATCACTCAAAGCCCGCGCTCTATCCACATCCGCTGCGCACTGTGGTGCAGAATCCCGTGCCGTTGAGCAAGTGCTTGCCGGTCCTTGCTGTAGCCACCGCCAATCACGCCCATCACCGGAATGTCCCGGCCCAGGCAATGACGCATCACCGCCTCGTCGCGGCGGGCAACCCCCGCATCGGTCAGCTGCAAATAGCCCAACGCGTCGTCCTTGTGCACATCCACGCCGGCGTCGTACAGCACCAGATCGGGCTGATACAGCGGCAGCAGGTAATTGAGCGTGTCGTCGACCACCTTCAGGTAGTCGTCGTCACCCATGCCCATCGGCAGCGGAATGTCCCAGTCACTTTGGGCCTTGCGCGCAGGGAAGTTCTTTTCGCAGTGCAGCGAGACGGTGATCGCGTCATCGGTGTGTTCGAGAATCCGCGCAGTGCCGTCACCCTGGTGCACGTCGCAGTCAAAAATCAGCACCCGGTCGACGCGTCCGCTTTGCAGCAGGTACTGACTGATGATCGCCAGGTCGTTGAAGATGCAAAACCCCGCCGGGTAATCGTAATGGGCATGGTGAGTGCCGCCGGCAAGGTGACAGGCCAGTCCGTGTTGCAGCGCCAGTTCCGCTGTCAGCAAAGAGCCACCTACCGCGCGTACCGTACGTCGGGCCAGATCCTGGGTCCAGGGCAGGCCAAGGCGACGTTGATCTTCCCGCGACAGCGCGCCTTCCATATAACGGCTGATGTAACCGGGGTCATGGGCCAGCACGAGGATGTCCGTTGGGCAGACCAGCGGGCGAAACAATTGAGCATCTGTGGTCAGGCCGGTGTCGATAAGGTGGTCGCGCAGAAGCCGGAACTTGTCCATCGGGAAGCGATGGTCGGGCGGAAAGTCCGGGCTGTAGTCTTCGTGGTAAATGAGGGGCAGGGGCATGGTGAGCACGCGTCTGGTTCGAAGGGGAATCTTGCCAGTTCTGACGATCACCGCACAGCGATTTGCCTGGGCGGGGAGATCGCCAGCCGGCGGGCATTTTGAGAGGCGAGGCAACAGGGAGACGATCGATGGAGCCGATTCTTGAGCTCAACAGCGCACGCTTGTTGATGCGTCAATGGCGAGATGATGATTTGCCAGCCTTCGCGAAGATGTGCGCCGATCCACAAGTGATGCGCTACTTTCCGCAGCCCTTGAGCCGCATGGAAAGCGCCAAGCTGATCGGCCGAGTGCGCGGGCATTTTGCCGAGTATGGTTTCGGCTTCTGGGCCCTTGAACGCAGGGACACCGGTGAATTCATCGGTTTCACCGGCCTGGCCGTGGTGGGCTTCGAGGCAGGATTTACGCCAGCGGTAGAGATCGGCTGGCGCCTGGCCCGCGAGCATTGGGGCCTGGGTTATGCCAGCGAAGCCGCCTGGACGGTCCTTGGCTGCGGATTCGAGCACCTGGACATGGACGAAATCGTGGCATTTGCGGCGGTCAATAATCTGCCCTCGCAGAAGGTCATGCAGGCCATCGGCATGCGCAACGATCCGGCTGACAACTTCGATCATCCGAAATTGCCCAACGGCCATCCACTCAGGCCCCACGTGTTGTATCGCATCGACCGGGCGGGCTGGTTGGCGACGCTTTAAACAGCTGCGGGAATCGGGCTACAAACCTCTGTATCATTTCGTCCCACTTCCATATGCGCCGGCCTACGGCGCCCATGGCCTGATTGATGCGATGACGGTTGGCGAGACGACCGTGTGAGGAACCCTGAATGAGTCACGTGCTGGATGATCTGGTGTCGCTGTTGAGTCTGGAGCCGATCGAAGAAAACCTCTTCCGCGGACGCAGCCAGGACCTTGGCTTTCGCCAGCTGTTTGGCGGTCAGGTACTGGGTCAGTCGCTGTCGGCGGCGAGCAAGACGGTTGAAGACGCGCGCCATGTGCATTCGCTGCATGGCTATTTCCTGCGCCCCGGCGACGCGCACTTGCCCGTGGTGTATCAGGTGGACCGGGTCCGCGACGGCGGCAGTTTCAGCACGCGCCGGGTGACGGCCATTCAGAAAGGCCATCCGATTTTCACCTGCAGCGCGTCGTTCCAGTACGACGAAGAAGGCTTCGAGCACCAGACCCATATGCCGCAGGTGGTCGGCCCGGAAAACCTGCCGTCGGAGCTTGAATTGATGCGTCAGCGCGAGCACCTGATTCCCGAGCACATGAAGGACAAACTGCTGTGCCCCAAGCCCATCGAATTCCGGCCAGTCACCGAGTCTGATCCCTACAACCCGAAGCCTGCTGATCCGGTGAAATACATCTGGTTTCGCGCCGACGGCACCCTGCCCGACATCCCCGCCCTGCACCGCTACATGCTTGCTTACGCGTCGGACTTCAACCTGCTGACCACCTCGCTGTTGCCCCATGGCAAGACGGTCTGGCAGAAAGACATGCAGATCGCCAGCCTGGATCACTCGCTGTGGTTCCACGGTGAACTGCGCGCTGACGACTGGCTGCTTTACGCCATGGACAGCCCATGGGCCGGTAATTCGCGCGGGTTCTCCCGAGGCAGCGTATTCAATCGCGAGGGCAAGCTTGTGGCGTCGGTCAGTCAGGAAGGTTTGATTCGCCACCGTAAGGATTGGTCATGAGCCTCAATCAAGTACGCCACTGGGTATTCGACATGGACGGTACGCTGACCGTTGCTGCCCATGATTTTCCGGCGATCAAGCGTGCGCTGGATATCCCTCAGGAGGACGACATCCTTGGGCATCTTGCGGCGCTGCCGGCTGATGTTGCGGCGGCCAAACATGCGTGGTTGCTGGAGCACGAGCGCGCGTTGGCGATCGAATCCAAACCCGCGACAGGTGCTGTCGAGTTGGTGAGGGAGCTGGCAGGGCGGGGTTATCGTCTCGGCATTCTGACCCGTAACGCCCGCGAGCTTGCCCACGTGACGCTGGACGCAATCGGTATTGCCGACTGCTTTGCCGTGGACGACGTGCTCGGCCGTGACGAGGCCGCGCCCAAACCCGATCCGGGTGGCCTGCTGAAGCTCGCGAGCGCCTGGAACGTGCAGCCTTCGGAAATGGTGATGGTGGGTGACTATCAGTTCGACCTGGCCTGTGGTCGAGCGGCCGGGGCCCGGACGGTGCTGGTCAATCTCCCGGAAAACCCGTGGCCGGAATTGACCGACTGGCACGCAGCGGATTGTGTGGCGTTAAAGAAGATGATTGGCGCAAAGAGCTGATTCCACTCTTTCGGTAGAACCGGCTTCAGCCGGGAGCGCGTTCGGCAATTCACCACAAAATTGATGGTGTACAGGCCGGCCTCTTCCCGGCTAAAGCCGGTCCTACGTAGTGCCGCTTCTAGACAGTAGGACCGGCGGCTGTGTTCATTTGTAGGACCGGCTTCAGCCGGGAAGGCGTCTGGCGCTACACCGCAACATTGACGCTGCCCATGCTGGCCTCTTCCCGGCTAAAGCCGGCCCTACGTAGTGCCGCATCTAGACAGTAGGACCGGCGGCTGTGTTCATTTGTAGGACCGGCTTCAGCCGGGAAGGCGTCTGGCGCTACACCGCAACATTGACGCTGCACATGCTGGCCTCTTCCCGGCCGAAACCAGTCCTACCAAACGCGCGGATATCAATTCGCCTTGAACAACGCCGTCTGCCCTTCAGGCGAAGTGAAGATCGCATCGCCGTTGTGCCCGACGTTTTTCACTTCCACCAGACGCTGATTCAAGCCTTCAGGGTGGCGCTTGGTCAGGTAATCGAAATAGTTGTGACCCCGGGCCAGGCGCTGAGGCCCCTGAGCTTCCGCGCCACAATCCTTGTCCAGCGCCGGGTGCTCCGGATCGGTGTCCAGCTCGCCCAACAGATAAGTAATGTCCCGCTTCACGTATGCGGCCTCAAGCTCAGCCGGTGTTTCCTTGCCAGCGTAGGCGGGCAGCTTGTTCAGACCATACTTCCAGGTGTCGAAAGTCGGGCAGCTCCCCGCATCAACCGGCACAGGGCGCGTCGCGTCGAAATAGGCATAAGAGGACGGGTTGGCGATCACATAGCGCAGCTTGATGCCTTCCTTCTTGAGCAAGGCATCTTCCTTGCCACCAATCATCGCGTAGCGCTGCACCACCTGCGCACCGCCGGAATGGCCCGCGATCACGATTTCCTTCAGGTTGGGGAACAGCTTACTGTCGCTCAGACGCTTGAGGATGTGGTCGATGACCACAAAGGAGCTGACCGGCTTGGGCCCCAATGACTTCTCGCCCGCCATCCAGTCATTGGTGTGCCAGCGAAGTACCGACTCAGGCAGGCGGTGTTCTGCGATGTCCTTTTCGTCGAGAAACTGCGGCGCGATCAGCAGGGTTTTCGATCGCTGCCTGGACTGGTTGGCTGCGCGCTCGACACTGCGCAGGTAGGTTTGCGCGTTACGCAGCCGACCGTGGAAAACAATGACCACCCGCTGGACCTGCGGGCTGGGACGAACCCAGTTCTGACTCAGGCCGAGGGTGGCCTGGGTCGTTCCGTTGATCTGCAGCCGGTCGGGGCTGATGGCTTTAACCGCCTGATCCGCCGCATGAGCATTGAGGCTCATCAGGGTGCCCAACAACAGGATCGAAAGCGGTTTCATCATGTGATCAGAGGCTCTTGGCGGCGAACGTATCGCATTGGTTGATTTGTCCCTGGGCAAAACCTGTCTTGAACCAGCGGACCCGCTGGGCAGAAGTGCCGTGGGTAAACGAGTCCGGCACGACCCGGCCCTGACCCTGTTGCTGCAAGCGGTCGTCGCCAATGGCATTGGCGGCGTTCAGCGCCTCTTCAATATCACCCGGCTCCAGCCAGTTCAAACGCTTTTGTGCGTTGTTGGCCCAAACGCCTGCCAGGCAGTCAGCTTGCAGCTCCTGACGCACCAGCAAACCGTTGTCACCTTCCATTTTCATGCCGCGTTGGCGGGCGGCGTCAACTTTAGCCGAAACCCCCAATAAGGTCTGCACATGATGGCCAACTTCGTGAGCAATCACGTACGCCTGAGCGAAATCTCCCGCCGCCTTGAAACGCTGACTCATCTCACGGAAAAACTTCATGTCCAGGTACACGCGCTGGTCAGCCGGGCAATAGAACGGGCCGCTCGCCGAAGACGCCGAGCCGCACGCCGATTGCACCCGGCCACTGAACAGAATCAGGGTCGGCGCCTTGTACTGGCTCCCCATTTGCTGGAACACCTGCTGCCACGTGTCCTCGGTGTCGCCCAGGATCGCGCGCACGAAGTCGGCCTGCTCGTCATTGGCCGGTGGCGCCTGGCGCGTTTGCGGATTGACCGCTGCGGTCTGCTCCGAACCCATCTGGCCGGTAATCTCGCCCAGAATTCGCATCGGGTCCTGCCCGGTCAGCAGACCGATCGCGACAATGATCACGATCCCGCCAAGCCCCAGACCCTTGCCGCCAATGCGCATCCCGCCGCCACCGCCACCCCCGGAATCGCCGCGTGCGTCCACGACGTTGTCACTGCGACGTCCTTTTTTCCATAGCATGGGGGAATCCTCTTTTGGTCGTGTGGGAAGTGTAGACGGCGGGCGTACGACGTCTGGTCTGCTGGACTAAGAGAGGAGGGGAGGGGGAATAGTTCGCGAATCGGTTCTTCAGAGGTATTGCTCACCTGCAGATCTGTCTGGTGGGGGTTGGCAGCTTGGAACCTTATTTGTGTTTTTCGAGCTGGGGAGAAGTAGACCCATGCCAAGGCAGCGCCCTTTGAGTGCGTTAATGAGGCGCGCGAAAATAGTAGAGCAGTCCGCTACTCACGCCGATGAGAATCATCGAGCCATAAATTATCCGCACTCCCCACAGCAGTCGGGGAGGCAGTTTGAGAAGTTTTTGCCTGGGAATGCGCTTCTGCCTCCAGAAGATTTCAGGTGCGACTGCGACCAGCATTACAAAGGTTTCCCTCATTCTTCGTCCGAAAAGGCTGTCTCCGTAGAAATCTCTGTTCAATGAAAACATTTCAATATCGCATAGGTAGTTTTCGATTTTTTCCAAGTTGATGTAGAAGAAGATGTAGTAGCCGGCGAGATGCAAGGCCGTGATCACTGTCAAAATGAGTGCCAGTAGTCCGGTAGGGATATCTACCATTACTGCGCCCATTCATAGAGATATTCGTCGGTCATTTCTTTCATTTCTCTCACTGTGCTGTGATAAAGGCATAAAGCCCGATCATGCATGCAAATACTGTATTTAGATTGATGTAGAGCCAGAGTATCCAGACCCTTAAATCTGGTGGCACTCTTAAGTTTGCATCTTTTGAAATATCTCCACGGAGGTACATCAAATTCGGAAAAATAAGGACGACAGTCACCATGTTCATACGCATCTGTCTTCCGATAATGCCGTCGCCCCACATCCTTCAAGCATCAGATATGCATCTGCAGTCATTCAGATAGCTTTCAATTATTACTATCTTTCTGCAGCAAAAAATTGTCATCGTCAAGATGGTCGCAAACATCCAAAAGGACATTGCCAGTGAAAGTAGGCCGATTAAGTAGTGCATTGGTGAAGCAGCTCCAAATTTCTTCCCTAATGAGGGTCAAAAGGTCTCGCAGAGCACTGTCAAGCTTGTTCAGTCTAGGGAGAAATAAACCCAAGCTAAAGCGGCGCCGTTTGCATACGAGAAAAAATAGAGCGCCTGAAGTTGAAGCCTGAGCGCCGAAGACAACCGCTTATCTGCATCGGGAGGTATCTCACCCCGCCTGCACATAAGCTTATGCATGATGATAATCATCGCTAATCCATTCAGCCTCATCTGCCTGCCAATGAGGCCCCCGCCCCACACGCTTTTGTTCCACTGCACGAGTTTTACGTCTGATAGCAGTTCCTCCATGGCGGTTAACTTATTTAGCTGGAAGTAAATCATTATGATGATATTGACGAATATGCTTCCAAACACCGCCATCACCCACCAGACTTTCTCAATCATCATTAGTGTGCGGGCTCCATTCATAAAGTTTGGTTCCTATGAACTCTCCGCTTTTCTCACCTGCCAACCCACCTCCATACCCTCCAGCAACTGCGCCCACGATCAAACAGGCAAGTGCCACCGGGCCGCTTGTTGGACCCAATACCGCGAAGCATGCAGTAGCCGCCGCTGTGCCACCTAGCGTTCCGCCTAAGGAGCCGCCGCTGACATTGCCCACCAGTTTCACGCCTTCGACGAATTTCGCTCGCGTGCAAATATCCTCCCTTCCGGTCGAGCAGGCTTCCTTAATCTCAAGCGCGGTAGATGCTAAGTTCAGCCCGATCCCAATTGCTGTCCCATGCTTCAACAACTTCGCCACCTTGGCGTTCTTCCCGACCCGCGCCGCATATCCCTGGATCTCACCTGTGTGCAGATAACTCTTGGTCGACAACCCCAGCATCTTCTTAAGCGGGCCCTTTTTCCGTAGCCCGGTACCCCAGCGAGCAATGCCTTCCAGTTGCTTATCAAGCGTGGCGAACAGCGCTCGCCGCTGGTTGATGAACTCCTGCCGGGCAATGGGTGTTCCGCGCGCCAGCGACAATTTGTAAAGCCGCTCGATCTCTTCCAGAGTTTGCTTCACGCCCTCAAGGTGCTTGCCCCAACTCCCGGTGGCAGCGCCAATACCCAGCGATCCATAACTGAGCATGTTCTGCAGCAGGTCATAGTTCTCGATGAGCTGGCTCCCCGCGCCTTTCACCTGACGATGGACGTTACGCGCCAGGTTCATCAGCTCGGTTTCTTCGGCTGTGAGAGTGCCGTTTGAACCGTCGCTGACAATAACCAGTTGGCCCGGCATCACCACAACGTTTCGGATATGCGCGTTCAGCACATCGAACTTCGCACCCCCGCTCACCCGTGCCTTGAGTGTGAAATAGGTCTGTATGCGGTCATTGATAAACACATATGGCTTGGACACGTGCTGTCCTCAACTAAAGCGCTTGTTGGCGATGCGGTCCCAGCCGCCGGTGACGTTGCCGGCTGCCGCCCCGTCGCTGCGTTTCTGCTGGGTGTACAGAATGCGAACGCGGCCGAAGTTGATTTGCACGTGTTCCAGGGGCTCGCCGCTTTCACCGCTTTGGCTGAAGTCAGAAATGATCACTTCTTCGAGGCGCACTTCGTAGTACTTCAACTTGTCTCCACCGGCCCGGTACAGACACAAAGTCAGGTCCTTTATGTGCGTACCCGCGCAACTCGCTTCAAACAACGAAGCGCTGGATTTGTCCAGGCGCTTGCTGAAGCTGAAGTCGCTGAGGCTGGCCCGACCCGAGCCTGCGCCGCCGTTCGAGCTGGCGGTGGCCGAAGTGCTTTGGCTGACGCCGAAGTCGTAGGCCACGATTTCGATCCAGCCACTGTTGCGCTCATCCAGCGACTCGCCGTCTATCCCGTCCAGCTTGATGAATCCGTCAAATGCCATGCTGCATGTCCTTGCTGAGTTCAGATGCAGCAAGGATAGGGAGCGTATTCCTGGCTTTGAAGCGTCAAGAGGGGGGGCAAAAGTACGATTCGGATCGGTCCTACGCTGGAGCCATAGCCCGTCTTACGGAAGATTCCGTAACGGGTGATGTTCGTCGCAGTAGTCGTTCAAAAGGGGCTGGAAATCGCCGTATTCGCGTGGCGCGCAGAGGGTACGCGCCAGCAGCACATACTCATGACGGCTTACATCAAACCCGCGCCGTCTGCTTCTCGGTGGTTTCGACCGGCGAGGCGTCGGCAAAGTGGTTGACCTGGCGCAAGGCCTTGAAACCCACCATCCAGGCGCCCACGACACCCAGTGTGCACAGGCCGCCGATGATCGCGGCGGGCACGGCACCCCAGAGCGCTGCGCTGCTGCCGGCGCGGAATTCGCCCAGTTCGTTGGACGAACCGATAAACAACATATTCACGGCGTTTACCCGCCCGCGCATGTCGTCCGGCGTTGAGAATTGCACCAGTGTGGAGCGAATGTAGACGCTGACCATGTCCGCCGCACCGGCGATCATCAACGCCAGCAGCGACAGCCAGAACAGCGTCGACAGGGCGAACACCAGATTGGCGATACCGAACACCGCGACGGCGATGAACATGACCAGACCGACGTGTCGATCAAAAGGTCGGAAGCTCAGGTACAGACCGGTGCTGACCTCCCCCAGACTCATCGCGCTGCGCAGCGCGCCTAGGCCTTGGGGGCCCAGGTGCAGCACTTCGTGGGCATAAATCGGCAGCAGCGCCACGACGCCACCGAGCAGCACGGCGAACAGGTCGAGGGAAATGGTGCCGAGGATGATCGGCCGCGATCGAATGAACGCGATGCCGGCGGTGAAGCGCTTCCAGGCCGTGGACTCGAGGATCTGCTTCTTCCCGGCATAGAGCACCGGCACGCGGATCAGCAGCAGCACGCCAGCGATGAAGCTGGCCATGCACACCGAGTAGGTCAATCCGCCGCCGCCCGCTGCATATAAACCGCCGCCGACCAGAGGCCCGGCGATTGTGGCAATGCGCATGATCATGCTGTTGGTGGCGATGGCCGAGGCGAGTTTTTCGCGGGGGACGACTTGCGGCAGCAGGCTCTGCAACGCCGGCCCGGTAAAGGCGCGGGCGCAGCCGAACAGGGCGAGGGTGGCGTAAATCAGCCGCGTGTCCTGATGGTGCGTGACCGAGAACAGCATCAGCATCAGGCTGCACACCGCTTGCACGGACCAACTGATGGTCAGGATCATCTTGCGATCGTAGCGGTCGATCAGATCGCCGGCCGGCATCAACAACAGCAGCATGGGAATGAACTGCGCCAGGCCCACATACGCCAGCGAAATGGGGCTGCGGGTCATGTCGTAGACCTGCCAGGCGACCACGACCGCCTGGATCTGCATGGCAAAGACGGCAGCAAGACGCGCGGTCAGGAAGGCGAAAAAGCCGGGCAGCCGCAGGGCGCTTTTAGCGGAGGATTCAGAGGACGGGGCGGGCGATTCGGAGCTCAAGGCTAGGCATCCATCGAAGCGAGAGACGGCCGAGAGTTATACACCGGTCTGGCGCAGTTCGCCGCTAGCTGTCAGGAATTTAATGATGGGTGGTGAGGGATATGCTGCGTGCGCATGGATGTCATGTGGAAAACGCGGTTGTTGAAATAAGTGAAACCCTGTTCCCGGCTGAAGCCGGTCCTACCGACGATAGTAGGACCGGCTTTAGCCGGAAATGACCGATGTCGCGCTGTCAGCGCCGAACCAGCAATACCCCCGACTCCATGTGATGGGTATACGGGAACTGATCAAACAGCGCGCAGCGCTCGACCCGGTGGGTGTCGTGCAGTTGGGCGATGTTTGCGGCCAGGGTTTCCGGGTTGCACGAGATGTACAGAATGCGTTCGAAACGTCGCGTCAGCTCGCAGGTGTCCGGGTCCATGCCGGCGCGGGGTGGGTCGACGAACACGCTGCCGAAGTCGTAGCTCTTCAGATCGATGCCGGCCAGACGACGGAACGGGCGCACCTCATTCAGCGCTTCGGTCAGCTCTTCCGCCGAAAGGCGCACCAGCGACACGTTATCCAACGCGTTGTCAGCCAGGTTACTCAGCGCCGCGTTGACCGAGGTCTTGCTGATCTCGGTCGCCAGCACCTTGCGCACGCGGGTCGCCAATGGCAGCGTGAAGTTGCCGTTGCCGCAATACAGCTCCAGCAAATCATCGTCGCGGTCGCCCAGCGCGTCATACGCCCAGCTCAGCATTTTCTGGTTCACCGTGCCGTTGGGCTGGGTGAACGCGCCCTCCGGCTGGCGATAACTGAAGGTCCGGCCGGCGACTTCCAGCTGTTCGGTCACGTAATCGCGACCGATCACCAGACGCTGCCCCTTCGAACGGCCGATCACGCTCACCTTAAGATCAGACGCCAATTGCTCGGCCTCGACTTGCCAGGCTTCATCCAGCGGGCGGTGATAGCACAGAGTGATCATGCCGTCGCCGGCCAGCGTGGTCAGAAAATCCACCTGAAACAGTTTGTGATTGAGCGTCTTGCTGGCTTCCCAACGCTCCCGCAGCACTGGCATCAGCGCGTTGATCTGCTGGCTGGCGATGGGGAAATCGTTGATCAGAATCGGCGTGTGCTTGTCGCCCGGCGCGAACATGGCGTAGTGACGCTTGCCATCGTCGCGCCACAGGCGGAACTCGGCGCGCAGGCGGTAGTGCTCGCGCGGCGAGTCGAAAACCTGAGGTTCCGGCGCCTCGAAAGGCGCCAGCAGCTCGCGCAGGCGCGCGGCCTTTTCATCGAGCTGAGCGGTGTAGTTTGCAGGGTCGAACGTAGAACTCATGGATAAAAGCCCAGCTTGATCACGAACAGAATCGACAGCACGACCAGTGCCGAATTCAGCTCGCGGCCCCGGCCCGACAACAGCTTGATCACGGTCCAGGAAATGAAGCCAAAGGCGATGCCGTTGGCGATCGAATAGGTGAACGGCATGGCCAGCGCGGTGATCACCACCGGTGCCGCTTCAGTGATGTCATCCCAGTTGATTTCGGCAAGGCCGGAGGTCATCAACACGGCCACGAACAGCAGGGCAGGAGCGGTGGCGAATGCCGGAACGCTGCCGGCCAGCGGAGCGAAAAACAGCGCCAGCAGAAACAGCACGGCAACCACGATGGCCGTCAGACCGGTCCGGCCACCGGCGCTCACGCCCGCCGCCGATTCGATGTAACTGGTGGTGGTCGACGTGCCCAGCAGAGAGCCCGCCATCGCGGCGGTGCTGTCGGCGATCAGCGCACGGCCCATTTTCGGCATGTGGCCGTCCTTGCCCATCAGGCCCGCGCGCTTGGCGACGCCGATCAGAGTGCCGGAGTTGTCGAACAGGTCGACGAACAGGAAGGAGAAAATCACGCTGACCAGACCGATGTTCAGTGCGCCCGGAATATCCAGCTGCAGGAAGGTCGGCGCCAGTGAAGGCGGCATCGACACCACGCCGCCAAACGGCGAGAACCCCATTACGATCGAGATGATGGTCACGGCCAGAATGCCTATCAGCACGGCGCCCCGCACTTTCAAAGCTTCCAGCGCCACGATCAGCGCGAAGCCCAGGGCGGCGAGGATCGGTGCCGGTTTGGCCAGATCGCCCAGGCCGACCATCGTGGCAGGGTTGCTGACCACGATACCGGCGTTGTGCAGCGCAATCAGCGCCAGGAACAGACCGATACCCGCGGCGATGGCCGAGCGCAACGGCAGCGGGATGCTGTTGATGATCCATTCGCGGATGCGGAAGATCGACAGCAGGAAAAACATCACTGCCGAAATGAACACCGCGCCCAGCGCCACTTGCCAAGTGTGGCCCATGTGCAGCACGACGGTGTAGGTGAAGAAGGCGTTCAGGCCCATGCCCGGCGCGAGGGCGATCGGGTAGTTGGCGATAAGGCCCATTACGGTGGAACCGATGGCCGCGGCCAGACAGGTGGCGACGAAGATCGCGCCCTTGTCCATGCCGGTCTCGCCAAGGATGCTCGGGTTCACGAACAAGATATAGGCCATGGCCAGAAAGGTCGTGACCCCGGCCAGAATTTCGGTGCGCACATTGGTGTTATGTGCCCTGAGTTGAAACAACCGCTCCAGCATTTAAGGCTCCCCGGTGACGCTCCGCGTCATTTATGTAGTCGACTGAAACAGCAAAGCACTGCTCACCGAAACGGCTTGCACAAATTCTGCCAGTTGCAAAAAGCCGCGCATCATACCAGCAGCTCCGGGCGATGGGGCCTGGCGCTTGTCGCCGGATTGCAAATGTCCGGATCGGCCTTGCGCCAGGCCGGCGCTACGCTGCGTCAAAACGCCCGTCATAAACCCTGAACGTTTCCGAAACCACACAAGTCGTACCCCTTAAGACGCAGATCACTGCGCTGATCGAGTACCTACCGTGAGGCTTCCCATGAGTGCAACCAATGAACAGGCGTTCGCAGGGCATTCCATCGCCCTGACGTTGAACGGCCAGACCCGACAAGTGGACGTACAGCCCTGGACCACGCTGCTGGATCTGCTGCGCGAGCAGCTCGATCTGGTCGGCACCAAAAAGGGCTGTGACCACGGCCAATGCGGTGCATGCACCGTGCTGCGTGACGGCAAACGCATCAATGCGTGCCTGACCCTGGCGATCATGTGTGACGGCGCCGAGCTGACCACGATCGAAGGGCTGGCCAACGGCGACACCCTGCACCCGATGCAACAAGCGTTCATCAAGCACGACGCCTTTCAGTGCGGCTACTGCACGCCCGGGCAGATCTGCTCGGCGGTGGGCCTGGCCAACGAAGGCCGCGCCAGCACCGATGACGAAGTGAAAGAACTGATGAGCGGCAACCTGTGCCGTTGCGGCGCCTACAGCAACATCCGTGCGGCGGTGGTTGAAGTCTTGCCATCGATGAATGCCGCACCGGATCAGGGAGGGCGCGGCCAATGAATCCCTTCAGCTACAGCAAACCGTCCGACATCGCACAGGCGGTCAATCTTGCAGGCCCTGCCAGCCGTTTCATCGCTGGCGGTACGAACCTGCTGGATTTGATGAAAGAAAACATCGCCCGTCCCGAGCACTTGATCGACATCACTGGGCTGCCGCTCAAAGACGTTCGCGCAACCGACAGCGGCGGCCTGATGATCGGCGCGCTGGTGAGCAACGCTGATCTGGCGTGGCACCCGCTGATCGAACGTGACTATCCATTGTTGTCTCAAGCCATTCTGGCGGGCGCCTCGCCGCAGTTGCGTAACATGGCGAGCACCGGCGGCAACCTGTTGCAGCGTACCCGCTGCTACTACTTCTACGACTCAACCGTGCCGTGCAACAAGCGCGAGCCTGGCACGGGTTGCCCGGCTAAAGAAGGTCTGAACCGCATCCACGCGATCCTTGGTGCCAGTGATGCCTGCGTCGCGACGCACCCGTCGGACATGTGCGTGGCCTTGGCTGCGCTCGAAGCCCGCGTGCACGTTCAAGGGCGTGCCGGTGCGCGGGTCATCGAGTTTGCCGACTTCCACCGCTTGCCGGGGGATGCGCCCCAGCGCGACAACCAGCTGGCCGACGATGAACTGATTACGGCTGTCGAACTGCCTGCGCCGCGTTTCCAGCAGCACAGCCACTATTTGAAGATCCGTGACCGCGCGTCTTACGCCTTTGCCCTGATCTCGGTGGCCGCTGCCGTCGAACTCGATGGCGACGTCATTCGTGATGTGCGCATCGCCTTGGGTGGCGTGGCACACAAGCCTTGGCGCGACACGGCGGTTGAGCAGTCGCTCAAGGGTCAGCCGGTCTCGCGTGAAAACTTCGTTGCTGCTGCCGACGCGATGCTGCGCGACGCTCAGCCGCTGGCGCACAACGCTTTCAAGATCAAGCTGGCCCGCCGCGCGATCGTTCGCGCCTTGAGCGACGCCACCTTGGGAGGGACTGTTCAATGAACGCCAACACACCAATCCCGGGAAGCTCCGCGCTGGGCCAACCGATGGACCGCGTCGACGGACGCCTGAAAGTCACCGGCCAGGCCCGCTATGCCGGTGAGTACCCAGAGGCCGGGTTGCTGCACGGCAGCGTGGTTTCCAGCACTATCGCCTCAGGCCGGGTTGTCAGCATTGATGCCTCCCAGGCGCTGGCGGTGCCCGGCGTGGTGGCGGTCATCGATCACACCAACCGCCCGCATATCGCCAGTTATGACGAGGACTATCAGGACGCCGACTCTGCGGAAGGCTCACCGTTTCGGCCGTTCTACAACGACCGCGTGCTCTACAGCGGCCAGCCCCTGGCGCTGGTGGTGGCGGACACCCTTGAGCTGGCGCGGCATGCCGGTTCCCTCGTGCGCATCGAATACGAAACCGATTCGCACCAGACCGACCTCAGCGTCGGCCAGAGTGACGCACACACCGCGCCGGCGGAAACGCCAAAGCCGCGCGGGGATTTTTCGGGCGCATTCGCCCAGGCCGCAGTGACTGTCGACACCCACTACAGCACGCCCAACGAGCACCACAACCCGATGGAGCCCCACGCGTCGACGGTGTTTTACAAGGCCGACGGCAGCCTGGAGATTCACGATAAAACCCAAGGCACGCAGAACTGCCAGGACTACCTGCACAGCGTATTCGGCCTGGAGAAAGAAAAGATTCGCGTCCTCGCCGCCTTCGTCGGTGGCGCCTTCGGTTCCGGCCTGCGCCCGCAATACCAGCTGCCACTGGCCGTGATGGCAGCGCTGAAACTTCAGCGCTCGGTACGCCTGACGCTGACCCGCCAGCAGATGTTCACGTTCGGCTATCGCCCCCAGACCCTTCAGCACATGCGCCTGGGCGCTGCCAAAGACGGCAAGCTGACAGCGATTGCCCACGACGCGATCGGCCAGACCTCGCGTTTCGAAGACTTCACCGAGCACGTCGTTGAATGGAGCGGCATGCTCTATCAGTGCGACAACGTGCAGTTGAGCTACAAGCTGGCGCCGCTGGACGTTTACACGCCGCTGGACATGCGCGCACCGGGCGCCGCTTCCGGCATGGTCGCGCTGGAATGCGCCATGGACGAGCTGGCCATTGCGGCCGGCATCGACCCGGTGCAGCTGCGGATCGTCAACTTTGCCGACAGCAACGGCAACGAAGGCAAGCCGTATTCCAGCAAGGAACTGCTGGCCTGTTACGAGCAAGGCGCCGAGCGCTTCGGCTGGAGCAAGCGCAACCCTGAGCCGCGCAGCATGCGTCAGGGCCGTCAGCTAGTGGGTTGGGGCATGGCCGGTGGTGTGTGGGAAGCCATGCAAATGCCGGCCAGCGCCAAAGCCAGTATCGACAGCACCGGCAAGATCACCGTCAGCAGTGCCACCACTGACATTGGCACCGGCACGTATACGGTCATGACTCAGATCGCCGCCGAAGCCGCCGGTGTGAATCCGGACGACGTCACCTTCGTGCTGGGTGATTCTTCGCTGCCGACGTCGCCGTTGCAGGGTGGCTCGTTCACCGTGTCGTCCGTGGGTACTGCCGTGCAGCAGGCCTGCCGTGCCTTGCGCGCCAAGCTGCTCGACGCCGTGCGAATGGCGCATCCGCAATACGCGGTGGTGGACATGGCCGATGTCGGTTACGGCGACGGTTATCTGCTCATCGACGATCAGCGTTTTGCCTATGCCGACATCGTCCGCGAGTCGTCCCACGAGACGCTGGAAGTGCAAATCGACGCCAAGCCTGACGACAAGCGCGAAGGCTATTCGACGGCGACTCACTCGGCGGTGTTCGTCGAAGTGTTGGTGGACGAAGACCTGGGCACCATTCGCGTTAATCGTGTGGTGGACGCAGTCGCGGCGGGCCGCGTGGTCAACCCGAAAACCGCGCGCAGCCAGATTCTTGGCGGCGTGGTCTGGGGCATTGGTCAGGCGCTGCAGGAAGAGAGCCAGACCGACCACAATCTCGGGCGCTTCATGAACCACAGCCTGGCCGAGTACCACATCCCGGTGAACGCCGACATCGGTGAGATCGACGTGTTGTTCGTGGAAGAGAACGACGACATCGTCAATGATCTGGGCTCCAAGGGTGTAGGCGAGATCGGCATCGTCGGCGTGGCTTCTGCCATTGCCAATGCCATCTTCCACGCCACGGGCAAACGTGTTCGGGAATTCCCGATTACGCTGGATAAAGTGCTTTAACCCACGCCGGACCTTGTAGCCTGACCGTTCCCACGCGCTGCGTGGGAATGATCATCTGCTGCTGAACCCCCCTTCATTCAATGTCGCCCCAGTGCAAGCACAGGTCGCGCTGGTGCGCTTGATGCTCAGGCCTGCTGCGTACCTTGCATCGACGCGGCAGCCATCGAATTGCCGCGGGTCTTCAAGCCTTGAAAAACTGCCGAAAAGGGCTGAATAAAATAACGAGCCGACCCGAGGAGCACCCATGAAGTCATTTATTCGTCATTTCAGTTGCGCTGTGTTGATGCTGAGCAGCACCGTCCTGCTGGCGGCGGAACCCGCCAAATGCCAGAACGTGCGCATGGGTGTGGTCAATTGGACGGACGTCGTCGCCACCAGCGCTGTCGCCGAAGTGCTGCTGCAGAACATGGGGTACGACGTGAAACAGACCAGCGCCGCCCAGCAAATCGTCTTTGGTGGCCTGCGTGACGATCGACTCGACGTCTTCATGGGTTACTGGAAACCGGCGATGGACAAGAACATCGCGCCCTTTGTGGCGGCCAATCAGGTCAAGGTGCTCGACGTGCCCAGCATGAGCGATGCCCAGGCAACGCTGGCGGTGCCGGACTATGTGGCGTCGGGCGGGCTGAAAACCTTCGGCGATATCGCCAAATTCAAGGACAAGCTCGGCGGCAAGATCTACGGCATCGAGCCCGGCACCGGTGCCAACGCCAACATCAAGGGCATGATCGAGAAGAACCAGTTCGGCCTCGGCGGCTTCCAGTTGGTCGAGTCGGGGGAAGCCGGCATGCTCGCGGCGGTGCAGCGCGCGATCAAGCGTAACGAATGGGTGGTATTCGTCGGCTGGACCCCGCACCCGATGAACATCAATATGAAGATCGCCTACCTGACCGGCAGCGAAGACGTGTTTGGCCCGGGCGAAGGCGCGGCGACCGTTTCTGTGGTCACGGCGCCCGATTACGCGGCTCGTTGCCCGAACGTCAGCAAGCTGATGAGCAACCTGAAGTTCACCGCCGCTCAGGAAAGCCAGATGATGGTGCCGATCATGGACCGCAAGGCGCCGAACGACGTTGCCCGCCAGTGGCTCAAGGATCATCCTGAAGACATGAAGCGCTGGCTGGATGGCGTGACCACCTTCGATGGCAAGGATGCAGCGGCCGCCGTGCAAGTGGCGGTGAACAAGTAAATCAACAGGCCTGGCCAAGGGCTCGGGCTGGAGCAGCCAATGCCCACGTCTTACCCGTTGTCACCCGAGATGTCGGCGTTCGTGACCAAAACGCTGAGCTTCAGCAGCGCGTCGGAGGATATCAACGAGCAGCGCCGTGCGTATGCGCGGATGAGCGAAGCGTTCACACCCGCCCGTCCGGCGAATCTCGATGTCAGGGATTTTGCCCTCGGCGGGGTGGCGGTGCGCAGTTACCGACCTCGGCGGCTGTCCCTCGAACACCCGGCGCCGTGCGTGATGTATATCCACGGCGGCGGCTGGGTGGTCGGCGATCTCGATTCCCATGACTTTCTGACCGCAGCCCTGGCGGCCGACCTCAACGCCGTGGTCGTCGCCGTGGATTACCGGCTGGCGCCCGAACACCCGTTTCCCGCAGGATTCGGTGACTGCCTGGCGGTCTGGCACGCCTTGCAGATTCAGGCGCAGCGGCTGGACATCGACCCGCGTCGCATCGCCATTGCCGGGGACAGCGCCGGTGGCAATCTCGCCGCTGCAGTGTGTCTGGCGCTGCGCGATTCCGGTGAGCGTCAGCCAGTGGGGCAGGCGCTGATTTACCCCGAGCTCGGGGGCGACACCGATCTGCCCTCGCGCCGTGAATGCGCCGACGCACCGCTTCTTTCCACCGATGAGCTGGGGTTCTACCGGCAGATGTACATGGCGCCGGACGAACAATCGGCCTATGCCCGTCCGCTCCACATAGCTGATTTCCATGACCTGGCGCCTGCGTTTATTGCCGTCGCGCAGTTCGACCCGTTGCGTGACGACGGTGTTGCCTACGAGCGCGCGCTGCGTGAAGCGGGCGTGCGCACCGAGTTCGATCCCGGTCTCGGGCTGCTTCACGGTAGCCTCAGGGCCAAAGGCCAAGTGCCGGAAGTCGACGCGCTTTATCAGCGACTGATTTCTGCGCTGATGGGCTTTATTCGCGATCCGTTGTAGGACCTTCTACTCGGGCTTTTTCAGTGCTGCGCTGCAATTCCACGCACCCTGTTCTGCTTCCCGCCAACTGCACCGCCCTGGCGGGTGAGTCAACTCGCCACGCGACAAAAGACCACGCAGAGCAAGTGCCGAAATGGGACTACTCTTTCACTGTCAGCTGACCTGGATCAATGCTCTGAACTGTATTGATCGAACTGGCCGCCTGACGCATCCCCCGGTCGCCGACCTGAGCACGAATCCAAGAGAACAAACGCCACACCTCGTACTCAATACACCGGGGGCAGTCGCTGAAGGCCCTGAGTCTGAAGCCAGTTCCACCTGATAGAGGAAGACCTATGTTCGGCTTAGAGGCGCTCGATCTCGCCCGAATCCAGTTTGCGTTCACCGTTTCATTTCACATTCTTTTCCCTGCCATCACCATTGGTCTGGCGAGCTTCCTTGCGGTGCTTGAAGGCTTGTGGCTGAAAACCCATGACAACACCTACCGCGACCTTTATCACTTCTGGTCGAAGATCTTTGCCGTCAACTTCGGCATGGGTGTGGTTTCGGGTCTGGTCATGGCGTATGAGTTCGGTACCAACTGGAGCCGCTTCTCCGATTTCGCCGGCGCGGTCACCGGGCCGCTGCTGACCTATGAAGTGCTCACCGCGTTCTTCCTCGAAGCGGGCTTTCTCGGCGTCATGCTGTTCGGCTGGAACCGCGTCGGTCGCGGCCTGCACTTCTTCGCCACGTCAATGGTGGCCGTCGGCACACTGATTTCGACCTTCTGGATTCTGGCTTCCAACAGCTGGATGCAAACCCCCCAAGGCTTCGAGATCGTCGATGGCCGGGTGATTCCGGTGGACTGGTTCGCGGTGATCTTCAACCCGTCGTTCCCGTATCGACTGACGCACATGGCAATCGCTGCCTTTGTCGCAACAGCGTTCTTCGTCGGCGCCTCGGCGGCCTGGCATCTGCTGCGTGGCCGCGACAACCCGGCGATTCGCAGAATGCTGTCCATGGCCATGTGGATGGCGTTGATCGTTGCGCCGATTCAGGCAATGGTGGGCGACGCTCACGGCCTGAACACCCTGGAGCACCAGCCGGCCAAGATCGCCGCCATCGAAGGTCACTGGGAAAACGTCGGCGACGAGCCGACCCCGCTGATCCTGTTCGGCATCCCGGACATGAAGGAGGAGCGCACCAAGTACGCCGTCGAGATTCCGTACCTGGGCAGCCTGATCCTGACCCACAGCCTGGACAAGCAGATCCCGGCCCTCAAATCCTTCCCGCCGGAGGACCGTCCGAATTCGCTGATCGTGTTCTGGTCGTTCCGCGTCATGGTGGCGCTGGGCATGCTGATGATCGCGGTCGGTCTGTGGAGCGCCTGGCTGCGCTGGCGCGGCGGCCTGTACACCAATCGCTGGTTCCTGCGTCTGGTCATGTGCATGGGGCCGGCCGGTCTGATCGCCATGCTGGCGGGCTGGTTCACCACCGAAATCGGGCGTCAGCCGTGGGTGGTCTATGGGCTGATGCGTACTGCCAATGCGGCGTCCCGCCACAGCGTTGAGCAGCTGAGCATCACGCTGGTGTTGTTCGTCGTGGTGTATTTCCTGCTGTTCGGCACCGGCTTCGGCTACATGATGCGTCTGGTACGCAAAGGGCCCAAAACCCACGAAGGGGATACTCCGGCGCACGGCGGACCTGGGCAGAAACGCACCCCGGCGCGTCCTCTCTCTGCTGCTGATGAAAGCAGCACGGACCACCGCAAAGACAGCCTGACTGAGGGGAACTGAGCCATGGGTATCGATCTTCCACTGATCTGGGCCGTGATCATCATCTTCGGCGTCATGATGTACGTCATCATGGACGGCTTCGATCTGGGCATCGGAATACTGTTCCCGTTCATGAAGGACAAGACCGACCGCGACGTGATGATGAACACCGTCGCGCCGGTCTGGGACGGCAACGAGACCTGGCTGGTGCTGGGCGGGGCCGGCTTGTTCGGCGCCTTCCCGCTGGCCTACTCGGTCGTGCTTGAGGCGCTGTATCTGCCGCTGATCTTCATGCTGTTCGGGCTGATCTTCCGCGGCGTTGCATTCGAGTTCCGCTTCAAGGCCACCGACGTCAAGCGGCACCTGTGGGACAAGGCGTTCATCGGCGGTTCGCTGGTGGCGACGTTCTTCCAGGGCGTGGCACTGGGCGCGTACATCGACGGCATTTCCGTGGTCGACCGTGCCTATGCCGGAGGCGGGCTGGACTGGCTGACGCCGTTCTCGATCTTCTGTGGTCTGGCGCTGATCGTGGCCTATGCCTTGCTCGGCTGCACCTGGCTGATCATGAAAACCGAGGGGCCGCTGCAGAAAGCCATGCACGATCTGGCACGCCCTTTGGCCCTGGCCACGCTGGTGGTCATGGCCATCGTCAGCCTGTGGACGCCGCTGGCCCACCAAGCCATTGCCGATCGCTGGTTCAGCCTGCCTAACCTGTTGTGGTTCATGCCGGTGCCGGCGCTGGTCATGCTGACGATGTACGGCCTGTTCAAAGCGGTGGCGCGCAATGCCAACTACGCACCGTTCCTGCTGACGCTGGTGTTGATCTTCCTCGGCTACAGCGGGCTGGGCATCAGCCTGTGGCCGAACATCATTCCGCCGACTGTGTCGATCTGGGCAGCGGCATCGCCGCCACAGAGTCAGGGTTTCATGCTGGTCGGTACGCTGTTCATCATTCCGCTGATCCTGGGTTACACGTTCTGGAGTTACTACGTATTCCGCGGCAAAGTCACC
Source organism: Pseudomonas sp. Ps21-P2 (assembly GCF_039672565.1). Lineage (NCBI taxonomy): Bacteria > Pseudomonadati > Pseudomonadota > Gammaproteobacteria > Pseudomonadales > Pseudomonadaceae > Pseudomonas > Pseudomonas sp. Ps21-P2. The sequence goes on along the minus strand of NZ_JBDFPL010000002.1, from coordinate 32,435 downwards.
CACGAACACGGCTATCACTAGCAGGTAATGGCCCCGGTTTCTCCTCGGGGCCCCACTGCGGGAGAAGAGGGTTTAGCGATGTCGGTTAAAGAATCTGTTCAGCACGAAGCCCGGAATCAGAATGAGCACAGGCGCGAGGTTGATCCAGCGCAGGGCAAGCCACTGTGGCAGCGCATCGGCTGGCTAGTGGTCATCTGGACCGGCAGCGTGCTGGCCCTCTTCGTGGTCGCCATGCTGCTGCGCATGTTCATGACAGCGGCAGGCATGAAGTCCCACTGAGTGATGCTCGCTCAATAAAAAACCCGCTTCGGCGGGTTTTTTTGTGCGGTCATGTTGGCGTTGCTGCAACACTGTGGGAGCGAGTTTGCTCGCGAAGAGGTTTCTACTTACGCGCCTTGAGGATCACGAATTTCGGCGTCGCCGCCACTTGCTCCACGCCCCTGAACAACCGAGCCAGTTTGCTGTGATAGCCCAAGTGCCGGTTGCCGACGATATACAGCGCGCCGCCGGTGACCAGTGCCGAGCGCGCCTGCTGGAACATCCGCCAGGCGAGGAAATCGCCGACCACTTGCTGCTGGTGAAACGGCGGATTGCACAGGATGACGTCCAGCGAATCGGGCTCCTGCGCCGCCAGCCCGTCACCTGCGTGAATCACCGCCGGGCGCTCGCCGAAGGCCAACGCCCAGTTCTCCTGCGCCGACTGCACCGCCATGAATGACTCGTCCACCAGCGTGTAATGGGCGTCGGGGTTTTCCAGCGCGCTGGCCATGGCGAGCACGCCATTGCCGCAACCCAGATCGGCGACCCGCGCTGAGCCCAGGCCCTTGGGCAAGTACGGCAGGAAGGCGCGGGTGCCGATGTCCAGACTGTCGCGGCAGAACACGTTGGCGTGGTTGATCAACTCGATCTTCGGCTCGTCCAGCGTGTAATGGGTGGGGTAGGGCGAGGGCTGCACGGTTTTGGCTTCAGGCGTGCAAAACAGCAGCCGCGCCTTTTTTACCGCTAGCGATGCCTGCACCGGGCCGATGTACTCTTCCATCAGCTCCCCGGCGGAGCGTGGCAGGTGCTTGATCATGCCGGCAGCGACGACTCTGGCGTTCGGGGCCAATTGGCCCTGCAAACGAATCAGCTGCTCTTCCAGCAAGGCGAGGGTTTTGGGTACGCGAATCAGCACCCAGTCGAAGGGACCGGTCAACGGCGCGCTCGCCGGGATCACCGGCACCGCGTCGTAGGTCAGGCCATTGCGCACCAGGTTCTTTTCCAGGGCCTGAGCGCTGAGGTACGAATCCGTGCTGCTGACCACCGTGGCATGGGGCGCAAGGCTCGCTGCGAGCGCGCCGAAGCTGTCGTTGAGCACCAGCACCTGCGTTTGCAGCGTCACGCCCTGTTCAGCGACATGGTTGAGCAGGTACTCGTCGGCAGCATCGAAGGCCTGCAAGGGCTCATCCGACTGCTCCGGCTGGCGGATCAGGTCGAGCTGGGCAAACGGGGTGGTAAGCAGCGGCATGGGCGGAGCAGTTCCAGTCGTTGATGGCGCGACCGGCGTATCGGCGGCAGTTACACCTGCGCCGGCGTGTCCAGGTTCGCAAAGCCGGCGATTTTACGTGTTTTTGCCCGCGCGCACCGGGCTTTTCTCCCCTGCCTCACCTTGTGCCTAGATCACCCCATCTTTCGTTGCCTGGACCACTGCCGACATCTTGTTGCAGGCGCCGATCTTCTGGATGGCTTTGCCAACGTGGAAGTTAACGGTGCGCGCTGTGACATCCAGGATCAACGCGACTTCTGCCGCCGTCTTGCCAGTCGCGGACCACTTCAATACCTCTACCTCTCTGATCGTCAGGCCCTTGTAGGCGAGCGTCTGCGCGTTCGCCGTGCAGTCTTCCCCCAGCTTCCGAATACCCATCGTGTGCCTCCATGCTCAGTCTTGATCGTCCTGATCGAAGTCTAGGAAACAATTACGGCCCGGGATGGAGCGCGGTTCGTGGTCGCGTCGAAGTACCGCCCCGATTAGCTGCAGACATGATTTGTAAAAGCTAAGGGAATCATGAGGTTAGGGCGATTGTGTGCGTCTGCATGAATCACCTGGCGATAACGCCGATAGCGAAATGCTCTAAAAATCGCATCAGTCGTTGCGGATATCACTACAAACCGGTGGTGTTTATCACGGCGGGTTTGCGGGACACTGATCACCCTTTTTGTGAGACAGGAGCCAGGAGCGCCCCATGACTGCCAGTGCAGAGAAATTCACCCGGCAAACGCTGCTGGACGTTACGCCGCTGACTCCCAGTCTCTTTACCTTTCGCACCACCCGCGATCCCGGTTTCCGCTTCACGGCAGGACAGTTCGCACGTTTGGGCGTGACCAAAGCCGACGGCACCACGGTGTGGCGGGCGTACTCGGTGGTGTCTTCGCCCTTCGATGAATTCCTCGAGTTCTTCTCCATCGTGGTGCCCAACGGCGAATTCACCAGCGAGCTGAGCCGGCTTCGTCAGGGCGACACGCTGATGGTGGAAAAACAGGCGGTGGGTTACCTGACCCTTGATCGCTTCACCGATGGTCGCGACCTCTGGATGTTATCCACAGGGACCGGCGTTGCGCCGTTCCTGTCGATCCTGCAGGACTTCGAGGTCTGGGAAAAATTCGAGCGCATCATTCTGGTGTACAGCGTCCGCGAGTCCCGGGAACTGGCCTACCAGCAGCTCATCGCCGAGCTGACCCAGCGCGAATACCTGGCCGAGTACGCACACAAGTTCAGATTCATCGCAACGGTGACGCGGGAGCCGCATCCCGGTGCGCTCAACGGACGGATTACCACGCTGATCGAAAACGGTGAGTTGGAGAAGGCGGCCGGCGCCGCGCTGACACCCGAGCACTCACGGGTGATGATCTGCGGCAATCCGCAGATGATCGAAGACACCCGCGCGGTACTGAAAACCCGTGACATGCGCTTGGCGTTGACGCGCAAGCCGGGACAGATTGCGGTGGAGAATTACTGGTAGGTGTGTGCTGCGGTAGCTGCTGAAAAACCTTTGTGGGAGCGAGCTTGCTCGCGAAGGCTCACTTTCATTCACTAGAGAAAGTGGCTGAATGCCCCGGCCCCTTCGTGAGCAAGCTCACTCCCACATGTTATGACCGGCCTTAAACGAACCGGTCAGGCGTCACTGGCAGTGGCGCAGCCGGCTTGCTGTTTTGCTCTTTCAGCAGGTCGCGTATTTCGCCCAGCAGCAGCTCTTCCTTGGACGGGGTTGGCGGCAAGGTCGGTGCTTTGGCCTCTTCGCGTTTCAGGCGGTTGATCGCCTTGACGCCCATGAAGATGGCGAATGCGACGATGATGAAGTCGATCACGGTCTGAATGAACTTGCCGTAGGCCAGCACCACCGCAGGTGCAGTCCCTTCAGCAGGCCGCAGCATGATGGCCAGATCACTGAAGTCCACGCCGCCGATCAGCAACCCGAGGGGCGGCATGATTACATCGCCGACGAACGACGAAACGATCTTGCCGAATGCCGCGCCGATGATGATACCGACGGCCATGTCGACGACGTTTCCTTTTACGGCAAAGGCTTTGAACTCGCTTAGTACGCTCATGGGTGTATTCCTTTGTTACAGATGAGAGTGGTAAATGCAGTGTAAGTCAGCTACCTGCATCTCGCTTAATCCATGCAATCGACCGGGTCCGTCCCGGTAAGTTTTATTTAATCCTCCAAAAGCGTGCGTGCCCGATGGCGCTGCAACCGGCGGTTTGACGCATCGGGTATGATTGCCCCCTTTTTACATCGGGGGTGTCATGGCCAAGGCCAAACGCATGTACGGCTGCACCGAGTGCGGTTCGACGTTTCCCAAATGGGCCGGCCAGTGCAGCGAATGCGGTGCCTGGAATACCCTCGTTGAAACCGTGATCGACAACAGTACGGCGGCTGCGCCCAGCGGTCGTTCCGGCTGGACCGGCCAGCAGGCGCAGATCAAAACCCTGGCGGAAGTCAGTGTTGAAGAAATCCCGCGTTTTTCCACCAACTCCACTGAGCTGGACCGCGTTCTCGGCGGCGGCCTGGTGGATGGCTCTGTGGTGTTGATTGGCGGCGACCCCGGCATCGGCAAATCGACCATTCTGTTGCAGACCCTCTGCGCCATCGCCGAGCGCATGCCGGCGCTGTACGTCACTGGCGAAGAGTCGCAGCAGCAGGTCGCGATGCGCGCCCGTCGGCTTGGCTTGCCCCAGGACAAACTGCGGGTCATGACCGAAACCTGCATCGAAACCATCATTGCCACGGCGCGCATCGAGCAGCCGAAGGTCATGGTGATCGACTCGATCCAGACCATCTTCACCGAACAACTGCAATCAGCGCCCGGCGGCGTATCCCAGGTTCGCGAGAGTGCCGCGTTGCTGGTGCGATACGCCAAGCAGAGCGGCACCGCGATCTTTCTGGTCGGCCACGTCACCAAGGAAGGCGCCCTGGCCGGGCCTCGGGTGCTGGAGCACATGGTCGACACCGTGCTGTATTTCGAAGGCGAGTCCGATGGCCGCCTGCGTCTGCTGCGCGCAGTGAAAAATCGCTTCGGCGCCGTCAACGAATTGGGCGTCTTCGGCATGACCGACAAAGGCCTGAAAGAAGTCTCGAACCCCTCGGCAATCTTTCTCACACGTGCGCAGGAAGAAGTCGCGGGCAGTGTGGTCATGGCCACGTGGGAAGGCACCCGGCCGATGTTGGTCGAAGTGCAGGCGCTGGTCGATGACAGCCACCTTTCCAACCCGCGTCGCGTGACCTTGGGGCTGGATCAAAACCGGCTGGCCATGCTGCTGGCGGTACTGCACCGCCACGGCGGCATCCCCACCCATGACCAAGATGTGTTTCTCAACGTCGTGGGCGGGGTGAAAGTGCTGGAAACCGCTTCCGACCTGGCCTTGATGGCCGCCGTCATGTCCAGCCTGCGCAACCGTGCGCTGCCGGGAGACTTGCTGGTGTTTGGCGAAGTAGGCTTGTCCGGCGAAGTGCGCCCTGTGCCGAGCGGTCAGGAGCGACTCAAGGAAGCGGCCAAGCACGGCTTCAAACGCGCCATCGTGCCCAAGGGCAACGCCCCGAAAGAGTCGCCGCCGGGCCTGACGGTGATTGGCGTGACTCGCCTGGATCAAGCACTGGACGCGTTGTTCGAGTAAGGACAGCGCGTTCTATAGATGTATGAGTGCGCCCAGCTCACGCTCCAGTTCATCGTGATCGGCAATATTGAGTTCGATCAGTCGACGCAGGTGCGTCACTGAATCGAGCTCGATGTGCTTGCAGACAAACCCCAGGTGATTGTGATCATCGTGGGTCAGCAGCACTTCCATCACGACATCAATACCGTCCTGCAACTCAATGTCGACCATGAAGCGTTCATCGGGATCGCCCTCCCAGGGTGACGGCTTTTCGATCAGCAGCCCCTTGAGCGACAGGTCGATCAGCTGAACCGTCCAGGTTTTGCCGCCTTGTGTGAGTTTCGTTTTCGCGTCGAATGCAACACGTTTGAAGCGACGACGATCTTTGTGGTTCTCGGTCATTACGCTACTACTCCTTCAGCGCCTGAAGCGCCCGCTGCGTTGACTATAGGACAAATATCGCGCTAGACCATCGTGGGGGTAGCCTTTCGCTCCGGCGGCGCTAAACTCCGCTTGCTGAACAACAATAAGTCCACTCAGTTGGAAACAAAAAAAATGAAAAACAATAATGGTCTGCTGCGCCACGTGCCCTGGCTGATTGTTGCGATCCTTGGGGCCTGGGCTCTGGGTGTGGTTGCATTGCGTCGCGGGGAGGCGATCAATGCACTCTGGATTGTGGTCGCCGCAGTGGCCATTTATCTGGTCGCTTATCGCTACTACAGCCTGTTCATCGCAACCAAGGTCATGCAACTCGACCCGACCCGGGCCACCCCCGCGGTGCTCAAGAACGACGGGCTCGACTACGTTCCCACCAATAAACACATTCTCTTCGGTCACCACTTCGCTGCCATTGCCGGCGCTGGTCCGCTGGTCGGTCCGGTGCTCGCCGCGCAGATGGGCTATCTGCCCGGCACGCTGTGGCTGATCGCCGGCGTCGTGCTGGCGGGTGCGGTTCAGGACTTCATGATCCTGTTCCTTTCCACGCGCCGTAACGGTCGCTCCCTGGGCGACATGGTGCGCGAAGAAATGGGCCGCATCCCCGGCACCATCGCGTTGTTCGGCTGTTTCCTGATCATGATCATCATCCTCGCGGTGCTGGCGCTGATCGTCGTCAAGGCGCTGGCCGAGAGCCCATGGGGCATGTTCACGGTCATGGCGACGATTCCGATCGCGATGTTCATGGGCATCTACATGCGCTTCATCCGCCCGGGCCGCATCGGCGAGATCTCGGTGGTGGGCGTCGTGCTGTTGCTGCTGTCGATCTGGGTCGGTGGCCTTGTGGCAGCGAGCCCTGAGTGGGCGCCGATGTTCACCTTCACCGGCGTGCAGATCACCTGGATGCTGGTCGGTTACGGTTTTGTCGCGGCCATGCTGCCGGTCTGGCTGGTGTTGGCGCCTCGCGACTACCTGTCCACGTTCCTGAAAATCGGCACCATCATTGCGCTGGCGATCGGCATCCTGATTCTGGCGCCTGAGCTGAAAATGCCTGCGCTGACGCAGTTCACCGACGGCACCGGTCCGGTCTGGAAAGGCACCCTGTTCCCGTTCCTGTTCATCACCATCGCCTGTGGCGCCGTTTCCGGTTTCCACGCGCTGATCTCTTCGGGCACCACGCCGAAACTGCTGGATAACGAAGTCAACGCCCGTTACATCGGTTACGGCGGCATGCTCATGGAATCGTTCGTGGCGATCATGGCCATGGTTGCGGCCTCGGTCATCGAGCCAGGCGTGTACTTCGCGATGAACAGCCCGGCGGCCATCGTCGGCTCCGACGTCGCTTCGGTCGCGCAGATGGTCAGCAGTTGGGGTTTCCTCATCACACCGGATCAATTGACCGCTGTGGCGAAGGACATCGGCGAAAACACCGTGCTGGCCCGTGCCGGTGGTGCACCGACTCTGGCGGTGGGTATCGCGCAGATCCTGCACCAGGCCTTTCCGGGTCAGAACACTATGGCGTTCTGGTACCACTTCGCGATTCTGTTTGAAGCGCTGTTCATCCTGACGGCAGTCGATGCCGGTACCCGTGCTGGCCGCTTCATGCTGCAGGACCTACTGGGCAGTTTCGTGCCTGCGCTGAAACGCACCGAGTCCTGGACCGCCAACGCCATCGGTACCGGTGGTTGTGTCGCGCTGTGGGGGTATCTGCTGTATCAGGGCGTGATCGATCCGCTGGGCGGGATCAACACGTTGTGGCCACTGTTCGGTATCTCCAACCAGATGCTCGCGGGTATCGCGCTGATGCTGGCGACGGTTGTGCTGATCAAAATGAAGCGTCAGCAGTACGTCTGGGTCACCATCCTGCCGGCTTCATGGCTGCTGATCTGCACCGTGACCGCGGGCTTCATCAAGCTGTTCGACCCGAGCCCTGCGGTAGGCTTCCTGGCGCTGGCGAAGAAATACAGCGCGGCGGCAGACGCCGGTCAGGTGCTGGCCCCGGCCAAGACCATGGATCAAATGCAGCATGTGATCTTCAACGCCTACACCAACGCCACCCTGACCACGCTGTTCCTGTTCGTGGTCCTGAGCATTCTGTTCTATGCGTTGAAGGTCGGTCGGGCGGCGTGGGTCAAGAAAGAGCGTACCGACAAGGAATCGCCGTTCCAGGCTTTCCCGGAAACCCACTGAGTGCGCTGTAACGCGAGGAGTTGCGTATGTTCAACGATCTGAGTCGCCTGGGTAAGTATCTCGGTCAGGCCGCCCGCCTCATGGTGGGCATGCCGGATTACGACAACTACGCTGAGCATATGCAGAAGACCCACCCGGACAAGCCGGTGATGTCCTACGAGGCGTTCTTTCGGGAACGCCAGGACGCACGTTACGGCGGGAAGGGCGGGCCCAAGTGTTGCTAATGATGTGACCCTGGGTCATGTAGGAGTGAGCTTGCCCGCGATGCGCTGATTCAGTCGCCGCTGTACTGACTGACATTTCGAATCGCCAGCAACTTCACTCCTGTTTTTTTTCAGCGAATCGAGGTCTTTTTTTTGTTCACACCTATCCCCGTCACGATCCTCAGCGGCTTTCTCGGCGCCGGCAAAACCACTTTGCTGCGCCATCTGCTCAAAGAAGAGCACGGCCTGAAGATCGCCGTGATCGAGAACGAATTCAGTGACGCCGGCGTCGACGCCCAGCTGCTGGGCGATGAGCCCGTGCAGGTGATGACCCTGTCCAACGGCTGCGTCTGCTGCACCATTCACACCGACCTCACCAAAGCGCTGTATCTGCTGCTGGAACGCCTCGACAGTGGCGAGATCGCCTTCGATCGGCTGGTCATCGAATGCACCGGCCTGGCAGACCCCGCACCGGTGGCGCAGACCTTCTTTATCGACGAGGAGCTGCGCGAGCGCTACATCCTCGACGGCATCATCACGCTGGTTGACGCCGCCCACGCCGACACGCACCTGGAGCAGACCATCGCCCAGGCGCAGATCGGCTTCGCGGATCGTCTGCTGGTGAGCAAGACCGATCTGGTGGATGAGGCGACCGTCACCGCGCTAAGCGAGCGACTGACCCGCATCAACCGACGTGCGCCGATTCGTGTGGTCGAGCACGGCAAGATTGATCTGGCCGAGTTGCTGGATGTGCGCGGCTTCAACCTGAACGCTGACATCGGCGGGATGACACTGCGCCCGGCAGCCCCCGCAGGCCGTTCCATCGACCGGATCAGCAGCCTGGTCCTGCGCAGTGACCAGCCGCTGGATATCGACAGGCTCAGCACCTTCATGAACGAGTTGCTGGAAGAGCACGGCAAACAACTGCTGCGCTACAAAGGCGTGCTGAACATCGCTGGCGAAGACCGCAAGCTGGTGTTTCAGGGGGTGCTGAAGCTGTACGGATTTGATTTCGATGTGGAGTGGGCGGATGGCGAAAAGCGCGAAAGCGTGATCGTGTTCATTGCCGATGAACTGCCGGAAGAGAAGATCCGGGCCGGCTTTGCAGGCGTTGCTGCAGATTAGATATCGCGTGCGGGAATGGTCCGTAAGACGAGCTATGCCGCCTGCGTAGGACCGTTCCGAATCGTACTTTCAATCCCCCTCCCTACGCTTCTAAACCCTACATCCCGTCCCTATCCTTGCTGGATCTGAAGTCAAGCAAGGACGGGCAGCCTCATGTCCAAGCCCTACGTGTTCATCAATGACCGCATACAAACCTACTTCACGCTCAAAGCTCGGGTCGGCGGCAGCGCAAAGTTTGATGTGCTGAATGCGCACATTCGCAATGTGGTGGTTATGCCGGGCCAGCTGGTGATTGTCAGCGACGGTTCGATGGGCAGCCTCACGGCAGAAGAAACCGAGCTGATGAACCTGGCGTGGAACGTCCATCGACAGGTTAAAGGCTCGGGCAGCGAACTGATCAAGAACTACGACCTGATGCAGAACATGCTCAGTTACGGATCGCTGGGCGTCGGCGCCGCCACAGGCAGTTGGAGTAAGCACCTTAACGGCGTGCAGAAAACCCTCGAAGAAATCGAGCGGCTGTACAAGCTGTCGCTGGCACGCGGGACGCCCGTTGCCCGGCAGGAATTCATCAATCAACGGCGAGTGCTATTTGCCAGGCTGGATGTTCAGCTGGAAGGTATCGCCCGCTGGGGGACCGGGTTGACTAAAAAAGGCCCACTGAAAAAGATGCTGGGGCTATCGACCAAAAGTTACCTGCGCACCGGGGAGATACAGGGCTACGCCGCGCGAATTGCGAAGATCGCCAAGGTGGCGAAGTTGCTGAAGCATGGGACGCCAGTGGGCATTGGGCTGAACGCAATTTCCGCGGGCCTTGAGGTAAAGGAAGCTTGCTCTGTGGGCAGGACGGAAACGTGCACAAGAGCCAAATATACAGAAAGCGGGAAATTTATTTATGGCGTTGCCGGAGGGATTGTAGGTGGCTCCTTAGGAGCCTCAACACTCACTCCAATCTGCATCGTCGTGATGGGAGCTTTGACAGGAGGGGTCGGTGCGCTTGGGTGCGGCATCGCAACCAGCGCACTAGGGGGATACGCTGGGGGGGCTGATAGGTGAAAGCATCGGGAAATATCAGGGAGAGCTAATCTACGAGTGGATTCCGTAATGCATTCCATAGCCTTGGGCATATCGAGTCTTATCCTATGTTTTTCGATGTGGATCAACATTGTACTAATGGCGTGGTTTACCTACAGAAACATAGAGTATCTCGAATACCAATTATCTGACTGCAGGTGCATCAGGGACTTCCGAAATATCTGGCAAGGCGGGTTTATAGGCAGGCACATGAGATTCAATATGGTAATGACGGTTATTACCTTCCCAAACGCCATGTACCGGCGAGGCGATACAGATAAAGACGCTCACAAGCGCATTTCCCTTCGCCTGAAGCGCTGCATATGGGGGATCTATGTTTTTCTTTACATCAATGGTTTCTGCCTCGCCCTGTTGGGCTACTTGATAAAAGTGTCACAAGAGTCCGCAATCTGACAGTCATACATCCGAATCCATATCGCACTGGGAAATACGGTGTATGCATCGCGAACTGCACGGATCGCCAAAGCAGCGAAATTTTTAAAGCACGGGACGGAGGTTGGAATTGTACTGAACGTGGCATGCACCGCGCTGGAGATTAAGGAGGTCTGTTATATGGGACGTGAAGAGTTATGTCGACAGGCTCATTACCTTGAAGGATCAAAATTAGCGGGGGGGCGTGCTCCTGGGACTTGCCGGAGGTGATTCAGGCGCTTACGCCGCGCCGGTCGTTTCCTTTGCAGAGTTTAGTGCACCTACCTTGGGGCTGGCTGCGTCAGGTTGCGGGATTATTGCCGGCGGAGCTTTAGCTTACGGAGGCGGCGCCTTGGGCGAGATAGTCGGTGAGTCGTTTGGGGAGATGGTCTACGAATGGCTGTCCTGATCTCTTACAACGTAGCTGTATGGTTGGGGTTCATTGATTTCGTTTTGACCTTAATTCACCTGGTTTCGTCTTATATCTTTTTCCTGAAATACATGGAGCGCATTGAAGATTATCTTTCTGATATCGAAATGATCGGTCTGCATGCAGACTATTACGGTGATACAAGGCTTGGACGAAGAATGCGCGAGTCGTTCATAACAATGATCTTGATCGTTCCGGGTGCATTTAAGAAACAGGAAGTCATTCCGAAGCACAAGCTTCAAAAACTTCCGAGGCACTTTCGGTTTTGGATTAAGTTTTTCTTTTATTCGGCGCTAACTCTTCTCGGTGCACTCGGGCTGATTTGCTTGCGTCTGAAAATGGGGCGGCCATAGAAACTGTTCGCGTGTTAGCGCATCGAATTTACCACCCTGACTTCCAGTGGCTTTAACCCTTCGCCTTCGGCCACTATCAGCTCGGACAGCAACACCCAACAAAAAGCCCGGCTAACAAGCCGGGCTTTTTCACATCAACCAACCGCTATCAAGCGCCGTAAACCGGCAGCTTGGCGCAGATGGCCTGGACCTTCTCACGTACGGCGTTGATCACCGCTTCGTTGTTCAGGTCTGCCAGGATGTCGCAGATCCAGCCGGCCAGTTCCTTGCACTCTGCTTCCTTGAAGCCGCGAGTGGTCACGGCCGGGGTGCCGAAGCGCAGGCCGGAGGTGACGAACGGGGAGCGTGGATCGTTTGGCACCGAGTTCTTGTTCACGGTGATGAACGCTTTGCCCAATGCGGCATCGGCGTCTTTGCCGGAGATGTCCTGCTTGATCAGCGACAGCAGGAACAGGTGGTTTTCAGTACCGCCGGAGACCACGTCGAAACCGCGCTCGATGAACACGCCGGCCATGGCCTTGGCATTTTTCACCACTTGTTCCTGGTAGGTCTTGAACTCAGGCTGCAGTGCTTCCTTGAAGCAGATCGCCTTGGCCGCGATGACGTGCTCCAGAGGACCGCCCTGGCCACCCGGGAAGACAGCGGAGTTCAGCTTCTTCTCGATGTCGGCGTTGGCGCGCGCCAGGATCAGGCCACCGCGCGGGCCGCGCAGGGTTTTGTGGGTGGTGGTGGTAACGACGTCAGCGAACGGAACCGGGTTTGGGTAAACGCCTGCAGCGACCAGACCGGCCACGTGGGCCATGTCGACGAACAGGTAGGCGCCGACTTTGTCAGCGATGGCGCGGAAACGCGGGAAGTCGAGGATCTGCGAGTAGGCCGAGAAACCGGCGACGATCATCTTCGGCTTGTGCTCGACGGCCAGACGCTCGACTTCGTCGTAATCGATCAGGCCGTTGCCGTCGATGCCGTACTGAACGGCGTTATACAGCTTGCCCGACGAAGAAACGCTGGCGCCGTGGGTCAGGTGACCGCCGTGGGCCAGGCTCATGCCCAGGATGGTGTCGCCAGCATTGAGCAGCGCCAGATATACCGCGCTGTTGGCTTGGGAGCCTGCGTGTGGCTGGACGTTGGCGTAATCGGCGCCGAACAGTTGCTTGGCGCGATCAATGGCCAGTTGCTCGACGATGTCGACGTATTCGCAGCCACCGTAGTAACGCTTGCCTGGGTAGCCTTCAGCGTATTTGTTGGTGAGAACCGAGCCCTGGGCTTCCATGACTGCCGGGCTGGTGTAGTTCTCCGAGGCGATCAGCTCGATGTGATCTTCCTGACGCTTGGCTTCCTGTTCCATGGCGGCGTACAGGTCGGCGTCGTACTTGGCGATGGTCAAATTGCGGCTGAACATGGCGGTCCTCGGGGATCGGGCAGTAGAAAAGGGGGGCATTCTAACCCATCGGGTTTTATCTGGCATATGAAAGCGGGTCATGTGCGTGATGAGCGCGATGCAAGCCTCAAGCCTCAAGCCGTAAGCTTCAAGCCGAATGCGGGGCGGCTTCTGCTTGTAGCTTGCCGCTTGAAGCTTGCAACTCGAGTCAGTCGAGCATAAACAGCGCATCGTTGCTGAACTGAGCCTCGAACCGCGTCGCCGGCATGGGGCGGCCGAACAGGTAGCCCTGAACTTCGTCGCAGCCATGTTCACGAAGAAACTCCAGCTGCTCGTGGGTTTCCACGCCCTCGGCAATCACCGACAGATTGAGGCTATGGGCCATGGCGATGATTGCCCGGGCGATTTGCGCGTCCTGCTCGCCGGACGGCAGGCCATCGACGAACGTGCGATCGATCTTCAACACGTCGATGGGGAACTGCTTCAGGTAATTCAGCGACGAGTAGCCGGTGCCGAAGTCATCGACTGCGATGCTCAGGCCCAGCCGCTTGAGCCCGGCCAGAATCTGCATGGCTTCGCTCACCTCACGCATCAGGATGCTCTCGGTCAGTTCCAGCTCGAGGCAGGCGGGCGGCAGGCCGATTTCCTGCAGAATACTGGCGATGCGCGTGCCCAACTGGCCGTCCGAAAACTGCCGTGCAGAAATGTTGACCGACACCTTCGGCACGCGGACCCGCGCCAGATGCCACTCGCGCAACTGGCGGCACGCCTCCTTGAGCACCCACTCGCCGACTTCGACCACCAGCCCGAGCTCCTCGAGCACCGGGATGAATTCCACCGGCGGCACCAGGCCGCGACGCGGGTGACGCCATCGCAGCAAGGCCTCGGCGCCGGTCAGACGTTTGCCGTCGCCACTGAACTGCGGTTGGTAATACAGCGTGAACTCGCCCTGCTCCAGGGCATGGCGCAGGTCACTTTCCAGCTCCAGACGCTCAAGGGCGGTGGCGTTCATGTCGGCCTGATAAAACTGGAAGTTGTTCTTGCCGCGTTCCTTGGCGTGGTACATCGCCGTGTCGGCGTTCTTCATCAACTGGCTGAGTTCGTTACCATCCTGCGGGCTCAGCGCGATGCCGATACTGGCCGTGACGAAGAACTCGCGGCCCTCCAGCACGAAGGGTTTCACCAGGCTGGCAAGAATCTGTTCGGCCACATGAATCGCCCGGTTCAGCGCGGCCTGTTGGGTGGGGCGAGGTTGCAGCAGCAGGGTGAATTCGTCGCCGCCCATGCGCGCAACAGTGTCGTCTTCGTCAACGCATCCAAGCAGGCGCAAGGCCATTTCCTTGAGCATGCGGTCGCCGGCGGCGTGGCCCAACGAGTCGTTGATCGGCTTGAAGCGATCGAGGTCGAGAAACATCAACACCACCCACGTGTGTTGACGCTCGGCATGTTGCAACGCGCTGTGCAAACGGTCCTGAAACAGCGTGCGGTTGGGTAGATGCGTCAGTGCGTCGTAATAAGCCAGCCGATGGATGCGCTGCTCGCTCGCCTTGCGCTCGCTGATGTCGCTGAAGAAGCACACGTAGCTGGCCAGGTCGCCTTCATCGTCGAGCACGGCGGTAATCCCGACCCATGCCGGGTAGTGCTCGCCGTCGCGACGCTTGAGCCACAATTCACCCTCCCAACTGCCGCGCTGGCTCAGCTGTTTGAGGATGTAACCCAGGTGCGCTGCCTGCTGATTTTCGACGGTCAGCATCATCGGCAGTTGATCCAGCACCTGCGACACGGCGTAGCCACTGACCCGCGTAAAGGCGTCGTTGGCCTGCACGATATAACCCGCAGGGTCAGTGATCAGAATGGCCGACGTCGAGTGTTCGAATACCGTGGCCGCCATGCGCAGGTCTTTTTCGGCGCGCCGCTGCTGACTGACATCACGTGCTACGCCCAGAACGCCTTCAAAAGTTCCGGATTCATCCCACACCAGAACCAGACGCAGCTCCACAGGAATCTTGCGGCCATCCGCGCGCAGGCAATCGAACAGGAACAATTGCGTAGGGATCTCGCTGCGCAGGTCCGCCAGCGCTTCGGGCTTTTTCAGCGCTTTACTGATCCGCTGCAGCAGCGCATAAAAGCCGCTGAGCTGCTGCGGGTTGGCGATGATCGCCTTCCAGCCATTCTGCAGAATCCACTCGGCGCTGTAACCCAGCACCGTATTGACCGAGGGGCTGATGTAGTTGGCCAGCAAAAGGCGATCGGTCGAGAAAATGACGTCGCTGATGCTCTCTGCCAGCATCCGGTAACGCTGCTCGCTTTCGCGCAGGGACTGGCTGGCGTCCACTTGATCGGTGATGTCCTTGGCGACGCCGACAATGCGTCGGATCTGACCGTCACTGTCCGCCGCCAGCGCCTGTTCACGGATCTCGAAACGACGCCAGTCGCCGCGTCGGGTGCGGAACCGCAGCTGGCACTGGATCAGGTCGCTGCGGCCATGCTCGGTGCGTACAAGGCGCAACTGCTCATACGCACCGATATCGTCCGGGTGCAGCAGCGTTTCCCAGAAAAGCTCGCCCATCTCATCCAGCTCGGCCGCCTCATAGCCCAGGGCGAGGCCCAGGTTATGGTTGCTGTAAATGATCCGCCGCGTCACCGCATCCAGAACGCAAAGATAATCCGGGACGGTACGCACGACATCCGACCAGAACTGCTCCCGCTCCTGCAACGACAGCTCGGCCTGCTTGCGGTTGGTGAAATCGCTGATGCTGAGAATGACGGCATTCAAGTCTTCGAGCTGCTCGGGCAGGCGCATGACCAGCCACACGTGTTGGTCACCGCCCTGCGCACCAGGGAGCAGAATTTCGAGCTCCAGCTGACGTTGCCCGTCGAGGACGGCCTGGAGTATCTGCAGACCGATGCCGTTTCGAGCGCGAGGGCAACCTTCGATCAGTTGCTGCCAGACATGCTGTGCCGATTCTGCGCGCAACAGTTGAGCGGCGACCTGATTGACCTCGGTGATGCGCAACTGCTGAAGCAGGCCGCTGATTTGCTCGGGCTGGCTGATCAGGCGCGCGTTCAGTTCTTCGCCGCTGTTCACTTGCAGGTGCCTGAGATGAGCCGGCAGACCGGAGAGGTCCAGTACGCATAGCGCAACGCCGGTGCCTTCAAATATGTCTTTGTAGCGGCGACGGCTTTGATGCAACTGAAGTTGGCGGCGGCGCAGGCTGCGCAGCGCAAACAACGGAATGATCGAACAGAACAGGGCGAGCAGGCATTTCCCGATCAGCGGGAAGAGCAGCGTCTGGCGGGCTTTCTGCGGGTCGAACAAGCCGCGCAGTTGCCAGTCGCTGTGGGCCAGCGGTTGCAGCAGCACTGTCTGCAATTGACGCTCGGTGGACTGATCGGCATCAAGCAGGTTTTTGTAGAGGGGGCGGCGATTGCTGATGTCTTCCAACAGCCAGACGGGCTGGTAATCCAGATCGCTCTGGCGGGTCAGTGATTTCAGTAGTTCAGGCCTAAGCCGCAGCGCCCAGTAGCGTTCATTGCCGGCGCCGGGCTGACGGATGAACAGATAGAACGTCGCTGCCCCCGGGTCGTTGGCATAAAAGTGTGGGTGACCCTGAATGACCGAATGCATCTGGGTCAAAAAGCCTACGTCACGGGTCTCGCCATCGCTGTCGGCGGTGACATTCCCATCGCTGTCGAGCCAGACCAGGCTTTTCACTGCTGGCATGGACTGACGCAGACTCGCCAGCACTGCCGCTGATTCGTCTGCGGATTGCGAAGGGGCGCGTGCTCCGTCCAGCACATTCAGCGCGACCTGCGCGTTGAGGGCCATGTTCAGGCTCAACCGGTCGGCGAGCTGCACGCTGTAGTCGATGCTGCGCTTGTGCTGACGTTCCTGAGACTGCTGGAACTGTTCGATCATCTGCCATAACAACAGCATCAACATCATCAGGACCAGGACCGCGAGCGCACCTCTGAGCACGCCTCGCAAAGGCACGGTCGTTGCGCTATCGGATGGGCGCAGGGGTGAGATGGGGGTCGGTTTGAGCAAACTGTGATCCTGACTACTGGACTGAATCAACATGTGCGAAACGCACTATAAGCCCGGTGCGCAAAAGGCGGCTAGCATGCCACCGAGCTGTGGCTAAGTGCCAGCGCTAATGGGCCGGACGGTTTGCCCTGTTGCGTGCATTCGGGTAGCTTTGCGCCACGCGCGACGCGCCGGTTTCTGCACGGCATGCTTGCATGATTCAAAAGGCCTGCAAGCATTGCTCCAGCTTTAATACCGGCCCTCGGAAGTTTGTCCCTGCCGCGCCGGTCTGGCTCTGATCAATTCAAGGCCCGGAATCGCGCTACGGCAAGTTGCGGCGCGAAGATAAACGCATTTTTTGCGACGCAGCACCAAGCTCGCGCCTTTATTCACAGTCTCACTCCAGGTTTTCATTCCATGGCTCAATAACGGTATCTGCCCTATTAATTTTTAGTCATGTTTTGCAATCTGCAGTTGAGGCCTGATGGTTACTGGGTTTCCAGCCTGTCCAGTCTAATTTTTTCCCTCGCTCCTGTGGTCGCGTAGAGCTTTTTGTTAGCTTTTGCAGATTTCAGGTCAAATTTGGGCATCGAAACTTAACTTTTTGAAAAATTCCCAAGTTGCTCGGGACCGTGAGTGGACCAAACCCCGGTTAGCTTGTCACGAGACGTAGTAATCCCACTCTCCGCTGAAATACAAGCGCTGGTAAAAAGCAGTGTTTTTCGCCGCCTTCAACTCAGCGACTGCCCAATCCGTATCAGGCATACAGCCGCGTCTTTCAAAAAAGTGGAATGGGTTACTTGATTGTCTTTCGGCTGCATCTACACGTATACCCCGTGTTGAATCTGCGTGAGGTAACGCTCAACCGTAATGAACCCAACTGACGTTTCGATGAGCTCAACTGGAGTGAGTCCCGATAAATGCCTAGATGATCGGCACAGCCAGTCTTCCGCCATCGCTTGTGTACCTAAAACCGCAATCGCGTGCTCTAGCGTCTTGGCGAACTGGAATGCCATTGCGCTTTGTTGGGCATTGAGCCGATCCATTCCTAGGCCAGAATTTAGCAGCTGATTGACCTTCCGCTGAGACTTCCCTGTTATCAGCCCGATTACATTCCGCTTCGTGTACAGGGTTGAACTGGAAAGCATCATCTGTACGTCCTGCAGCGCAAACCCCTGCAAGACGAGTATCACGAGGTCCAGGCCTCCAAGGTCCTGAAGAGGGCGCTTTGTCAGCGTCTCTGTCGGTCCCCGAGCCTGGCTAGGTCTGGGATTAGAGTCCGGTATTAGATCTTTCATCGCACATCAACGCCGGTTTAAACGGGGTAGCCTGCCACAGGATCTAGCCGATGCGGCTTATATGCTGATGGCGAGCAACGCTATCGGGAATTCTTAAGATCGGTTGCGGCGTCGAAGATCACCTGTATCAAGGTGGCATTCTCTAAAACCCCCGATCCAGAAAGGCTATAGCAGTTCCCCCCATCGACCTCGAATGCCTCGCATGGTCCGCCTAGGCTGGGGGATTCGAGGACAGATATTTTTTTAACGGGCTCCATAAGCCAGCGATCAGTACCGTTCACGTGTGCAGGGGTAACAATTTGGACCCCCTCAACCCTCATCCGAGGGGTTTCACGACGCACTAGCGAAACGACGTCCCGTGCATGTTGAATCATAAGCATGTACGTATCCGACTCGGTCGCGCCTACCCGAACTACGCTTAGGTAAAACCACGGATACATGAGTTCCTGCTCAACGTATGGCCAGATCTGCGTGTCGCCATATCGAGGATAGCCGAGGTCGGGTAACTGAATCTCAGAGCTTCGGTAGGTAGTGAACATAAGCCCCTCCAAAATGAACACTATAGATTGTAGCTCTATAGGACTCAAGAAGGCTTGATCGTTCCTTTTGTGAGCCTGAAAATTGGAACTGAACATCGCGTTTGGGCAGGTCCTTCGGGACATCCGCAAGCAAAGGGGCCTCACCCAAGAAGACTTCTCAGAAGTTAGTAGCAGGACGTATCTGAGCACGCTGGAACGTGGGTTGAAGTGCCCGACCATTGACAAGGTAACGCAGCTGGCTGAGGTACTTAGCGTCCACCCTGCCACGCTCATCACGGCAGCATTCCTAGTCCAAGAACGTGCGGTCGCGCGTAAGGCGCTGCTCCAACAAATCGACATGGAGCTGGAGAAACTCGGCATGCTTTAGCAGTGGACACAGCAATTCGTCAGACGCGTGTCGGCGTTGATTGAGCATTGACCCACCCTGTGGGTTGAATGACCCAAGGCTGCTTGCCGATTTTGAACTTGGCGATCATGCATAAGGCTGCAAGCAAAGTTCTGATCCTGAGCTCAGCAAAGCCGGCGGCATGAGATCAAAACGGGTCGTCCTCCTTATCCTCGATAGCCACCTAGGCCCACTCGCCTGAATCTTGGTGCTGGCCACCATAATGCGTTTTTGCAAGCGGTACGATTCGTTCCCCCTCTCAACTATCTATCAGTATGGCCCTACTGCTGGCATCATCCATGGACTGATCAGCGAGCACCTTGCTACCGGCGAAGACCTGTAGGTTGACCAGCACGCGATTGTGATCACTTCGGGATGCCAGGAAGCAGTCCTTTTCTGCCCTTATCCATTGTAAAACGACTGCTTTGGGTCGATAGCTGCCACTCAGTGAAGGTGGAAAAGCCTCAAGATCAAGCGTGAGGCTTTATCACCGTCGGCCTCATGTAGAACGTGTAATCCGGCCTGATAGGTGAGTTTGTGTAGATTGAAGTGGTTGTAAAACGCTTGGCCCAGTCGCTGATGCTCGAAGCTTCCTTGACTCCAAAGCCGAACGAACTCCTCATGAGCGGCGCGTTCGATCTGCAACGAGGAATCATGTCCCATGTCAGGTTCCTATCATTAGAGAGACTCAAGCGTACTAGCTGCCTATCAGCCCTTCCAGCTCGGCCTTTCCAATCAGAAAGTCAGTTATCGGCCAAATGCGGTCAATCGACAGACCAGAACAACTCCAGCCTTGAATAGTCATTTCGTGTTCTGCTTGCCATTTCGAATGTAGCAGTCATGTCGTAGTCACCGGCCTCCACAACAAGCTCAACCAAGTCGTGCTGTAGGTCTTCCTCCAAATAATCGATCAAATTACAGGCAGCTAGGACAGTGCAGTCTGTCGGTGCGTCCTTAGTGTAACCTCCAAGAGCACGCTGAAAAAACTAGCCAAGTCGTTCGCTGCCTGTTCAGTTATTTCGGAATACTTATTCAGACCAACGTTGTACAAAGCATTCCGCATGTCCCCCTTCAGGCAGCAATGCGCTCGCTTGTAGGGATATTGGTAGCTGAACAACAAACCTCCTTCAGGATAAACGAGGTGAGATGAGATGAGTCCGCCGACTCCTCAAGGAAGGCTACCATCCGATGTGAGAGCATTTTTTCTACCTTGAAACTTTGACTGTCCGGATTGCTGAGTGCACATAAGCACGGCTTGAGGAGCAGGATACACTGCCGGCCAGAATGGACGGTGGCGAGAGACAGCAAGTGGCCGACAGCAGTCGCTTGCCGATGTCCGCTTTTGGCCGATAGCAGCCGCTTTGGACCGTCGGCTACTGGCTGCAAGGCAGATATTGGTGTCGCTGGCCACCCATGTAGCGAATGCTGAACACAGCATCCTGGTTATGCTCAGACCGGAATAACTTGTGCGAGCGCAACGCCGGCAAGTTGTGCAGTGGCCAATAGTCGATCCAAGCTTTGGCCGTGACGTGCGCTGGCCGACAGGCCCGCCATCGTAGTGCTGACGAAGTCTGCCAGCCGGTCAGCCTCTTGTGGGTAGCGTTCGGCGATAGTGTTTCTAATCACATCTTGCGCAGCGATATGGAAGCCGCAAGCGGCCCCCCGCGCCTCCATGTCGTTGCATCGAGTGCCTTCAAGCACCATACAGCCAGTGGCTGAATGATCAGCGGCGTAAGCACGCGCGGCTTGCTCCAATATTTGAGCGAGCGAGACAGCCAACGGCCGCTCTGCCCCAAGTATCTCCAATAATGGGACGGCGCCCGTGAGGGCGTACCGATCCAGCACACGCTTGTATAACTTGGCTTTACTGCCGAATGCCGCATAAAAACTCGGTGGGTTTATACCCAGCGCATGCGTGAGGTCAGCAACGCTTACGTCATCGTAGCCCTTGGCATGAAACAGCTGCTGAGCCGTGGCGACCGCATGGTCTGGGTCGAACTGTCGAGGGCGTCCACGTGCTGGCTTATCTGTAGTCACTATTACAAAATCCTTTGACAGTGTGCTGATCGATAATTGTATCATGCGCTACACTAATCAAGGGGGAGGTACGTTCATGTCGAATTTTAAGAACAAGTCGGTGCTGGTGCTTGGTGGCAGCCGTGGAATTGGCGCGGCGATAGTCAGGCGGTTTGCAGCTGATGGGGCCAACGTTGCTTTTACGTACTCGGGTTCGCCGGAAGCGGCACGTTCTCTGGCTACCGAAACCGGCGGCAGAGCCTACTCAACCGACAGTGCCGACCGTGATGCGGTCATTGCTCGTGTCCGCGACAGCGGCCCGTTGGACGTACTAATAGTAAATTCAGGCATCGCCATCTTCGGCGACGCGCTAGAGCAGGATCCGGACGCGGTTGATCGTCTGTTTCGCATAAATGTGCAAGCGCCTTACCACGCCTCCGTGGAGGCGGCGCGACAAATGCCTCAAGGCGGTCGGATTATCGTGATCGGTTCAGTGAACGGTGACCGCATGCCCATCCCCGGCATGGCATCTTACGCTTTGAGTAAATCCGCGCTTCAAGGAATGGCACGGGGGTTGTCCCGTGATTTCGGCCCGCGTGGAATCACGATCAACATTGTGCAACCAGGGCCAATTGATACTGAAGCTAATCCAGCGGACGGCCCGATGAAAGAGCTCATGCACAGCTTCATGGCGATCAAGAGGCATGGTCGTTCTGAAGAGGTAGCGGGACTGGTCGCCTGGTTAGCCGGTCCGGAAGCAAGCTTCGTCACCGGAGCAATGCACACCATTGATGGTGCGTTCGGCGCTTGAAATACAGCCGGGCAGGTTTTTCCACTGCCCGGCCCACGCTCAGGGCAGTGATTAAAGCAGACCTCAGGTGAGAATTAATGACTACCATCGGGATTATTGGGGCAGGCGAAGTCGGCAGCCAGATTGCCCGAGCGGCCGTTGCGTGCGGCTATAACATCGTTATCGCCAACTCGCGCCACCCGGACACGCTAACCGAACTGGTAGCCGAATTGGGCCCGCGGGCGCGCCCGAAAACTGCAGCGGGGACCGCGATGGCAGGCGACGTAATTGTTATTGCAGTCCCGCTGAAAAGGATCAACGACATACCGATAGAAGGGCTCGCGGGTAAGATAGTGCTGGATACCAACAATTATATGGCGTGGCGGGACGGCGCATTCGACCTCGTAGATGGCGGTCAGAAAACTATTCACGAGATTCGTCAAGAACACCTTCCGAAAGCGAAAGTCGTCAAGGCATTTACGCACATCCAGGCTCCACGAATCACCACACGGGGCAGGCCGGCCGGGTCACCAGATAGGTTAGCTCTTGTGGCTTCTAGCAACTTTCAGGAGGCGATTGAATTTGCGACACGACTCTATGACGATTTTGGGTTCGACACGGTCAATAACAGTCCGCTTCTCGAGTCTTGGCGCAGCGCTCCGGGCCAACCCGCATGGAAGCAGGAGCGGCAGACTGCGGCTGAGCTGAAAGTCAATTTACTACGCGCCAAACGTCCGAACCCGCCAGCGAGGGGGTAGGCAACCGGTGCGGTCATGGCGGTCTTAGATGACCGCTTTGAAGGGGAGGTCAACTTTTTAGAAGCGGAACCTCGCCACAATACTGACCTATTGAGGGGGTTCAGATGGTCCAGATAAATGGGACACTCGCGCCGCGGTTGCCTAAGCTTTGCCGCTCATAGACTTGCCAGCAAACGCGGTCGTCTCAACGGCACCGAACGCCTCAACTGCAGCTTCCTTGAAGAAACTATTGTAGCCGGGCGATTGCTGGATTTTTTTTAGCTTTGCACGAGCCGCCGACTTTACGTTTTCACTTTCTTTCGTAGCCATGCCCATTACCCAGGGTCGCTCCACTTGTGCTTAGGTTAACCTTCGCGGCCGGCATGTCAACGTGTTAGGGCGTTAGTGATACCGAGTCCCGACTTTGCGCCAGCAGCTCACTCTGGGCTTTGTACGTAAAGTATCGGCTTGATCGCTGTGTGCTGGCCAATCGACGAGATACTCATCGCATCAGTAGAAATAAGGTTCATGCTTTCGAGGTCGTCGGAATGAAGTCCCAGTTACCATCCTGCGGTCCTGACATTTTAGAGGGGTCTGCGCAACTCCAGTCATTGCGACAGATTCGCTCTCGGCTGACGACTGAGGCTCACGCTACGCTCACTGATGCCCTACCAACATCAATACGCCATCAATTCGTATCTGACATGTATTGGTTGAATGCGTCCGGGTCGAATCGGATAGGTTCGCCGCTTTCCTCGCCGGCTATCAGTGCAGAACGGATAGCCTCGGTAATATCAGATCGCTCCTGATCACGGTGGATGAGCGCGCGGATGCATTCGCTGTAGCTCGCGTACCGGCCTGACTCGATCTGAGTCTTAATCCAGCGGTCTTGTGCATCTGATATGACGATGTTTTTGCGCACAGCAGCCATGCCATAGCCTCCTGGTGCGGTACTAAGATGCTAACCCAATCATACGAGTGGCGTCATTCGGCGATGTTCCCTCTTTGATGCCGTGCTCAAAAGCTGCGCCATCACTATCCGTGCGCGACGCTCTCGCTTTTCGAACGATCAATTTTGGCCGACAGCTGGCGGTGACGAAGGCGTGCTGAGCGCAATGTCTCGTGTTTTGAGGATAGCGGCATTACTCCCAAATAAGGATACGTTTTTGAGCGTATCAATGCGGCTGTCCCGAATGTATCGTCGGTTCTCTAGAGCGTACACGGAAGAGATCCGGCTACGGACAATGAGGGGGAGGATTGAAGAATGGAGCACCCGGTGGATGATTGTTGCAGGACGAGCGGTTTGCAGTGATTGCCTGGAAAGCCAAGCACTGGAAGATTGTGAGAGGCCGTTTTCTCATGCTCGGATATGCGCGGCCAAGGGAGAAAAATCCGAGTCTCCGTGGGTTGCGCTCCACGAGATCCTAGACTTCGCGCGAGGGTAAAGGTGCCAGTCAGGTTTGATAGGGCTGCTCGCCAGACAGGCTGTATGGCTTCGTGGAGGGGCCATGCTGGCGTAGGATGAGGCCTTTCCCATCAGTCCAGACCTTTTCCCTTATGACTCAATCCGTGCGGACAATCGTGAAGTGCCAAGATCTAGGTGATGGTAGCGGAGACGTAATCATCGATCTCCCACCTGATGTCCTTGCAGCAATAAACGTCGGTTTGGGTGATTCTTTGAGCATCGAATTGGTTAACGGGGCGATAGTGCTCAGACCGATTCTTGATGCGAATACCCAGTCCTGAGGCAGCTCACGGCCAAAAGCGGTCTTTCACGACGGCCGTTTAAGACGTGCGGACGACCCATCAATGCCAGAGCTCGAGATTGTTCCAGCAAGGCAAACCACCTATTGGATAGTGCCCCAAAAATTTTTGGGTCACTTCAACATCACGAGTACTCGGAAATGTCAGCTTTCGCTTACATCCGGTGATGTTCCAGTAAGAAGTCCACGAACAATCGCACCCGCACCGGCATTGCCGCCCCGCCGACGAACACCGCATGAATCGGTTCCTGGTCTCCAGGGTTCTAGGTTTCCAACAGCGGAATCAGGTCGCCGCGCTGCAGATCCCTGCTCACGCTGAACTCACCGATACGTGCAATGCCGGCACCTACTCGCGCGAGTTGTGCCAGCGCTTCACCACTGCTGCATTCGATGTTGCCGCTGACCTTTAGGGAAAACTCTTTTCCATCGCGGATGAACGGCCAGTTGGGTTCGGCACGCCGGAAGTTGAAGCGCAGGCAGTTGTGCTGTAGCAGGTCTTCCGGTTCTTGGGGGATGCCGTGGCACTGCAGATACTCGGGCGATGCCACCACTACCTGGCCGGTGTCGCCGATCCTGCGCGCGGTCAGCGGGCTGTCGGGCAGATGGCCAAAGCGGACCGCGACGTCGGCCTGTCCGCCGAGAATGTCGACCACTTCGTCGCCAAGGGTGAGGTCTACGACGATGTTCGGGTAACGGGCGCTGAATGCGGCGACCAAGGGAACGATGGCCAGCCGTCCATGGCCGAGGGCGGCACTGACCCGCAATCGCCCCCTGGGTACACCCTGGTCGGCGATGGCTTCTTCGACCTCGTCCATGTCGGCCAGGATACGCCGGGCGCCGCGCAGGAACGCTTCGCCCTCGGCAGTGAAGGTGATCGCTCGAGTGGTGCGCAACAGCAGGCGGGTGCCAAGACGTTGCTCGGTACGCGCGATTATCCGACTGACTGTCGAGGGTGTCAGGCCCAGTGCACGCGCTGCGGCCGACAGGCTGCCCTCCTGCGCCACGGTGGTGAACACACTCATTTCACCTGACCTGCCGTTAAAGTCCACTTGTGCGTCCTGCGCAAAGGTGATTGCCAAAAATGCTATCTACCGCCTGAAAAAACCGGATCGTAGCATTAGCGGCATAGATAAGGAGCTTTCCATGCGCATTAATCCACCACTTGTCGCGCTCGCCATCGGTGCCTTCGGTATTGGCGTAACAGAATTCGCCCCCATGGGTATGTTGCCGGGTATTGCTGCGGATCTGGGCGTTTCCATTCCCGCCGCCGGTTTGCTGGTCAGTGCTTATGCGCTGGGAGTATTGCTCGGCGCACCTCTGATGACCCTGACCACCGGCAAGATGCCCCGGCGCTATCTGCTGATCGGGCTCATGGCGATTTTCACCTTGGGTAATTTGATGTCAGCCCTGGCCACCGATTACTACAGCCTCATGGTCGCCAGGGTGGTGACCTCACTGAACCATGGTGCATTTTTTGGCGTTGGCTCCATCGTCGCCGCCAGCGTGGTCGCCCCGGAAAAACGTGCCGGGGCGGTTGCGGCGATGTTCATGGGCCTGACCCTGGCGACCATTGGCGGTGTACCGCTGGCCGCCTGGTTTGGTGAACTGTTCGGTTGGCGTACCGCTTTCTGGGGAATTACCGGCCTCGGGGTGGTGACCATGGCCGCGTTGTGGTTCGCCCTGCCTAACCTGAAGACGCCGCAAAGCGTCGGTGTAATGGCCGAAATCCGGGTACTGGGGCGTGGTCCGGTGCTGGGCGCGTTGGCCCTGACCATAGTGGGGTCTAGCGCAATGTTTACCGTCTTCACCTACATCGCGCCGATCCTCAGCAGCGAGACCAATGGTTCCACCACCTACATCACCGCCATGCTGGTGCTTTTTGGGGTGGGGTTGACGCTGGGCAACGTGTGGGGCGGCAAGTCCGCCGACCGCTCGATAGATCGCACCTTGATCGTCTCGCTAAGCGTTCTGATTCTCGTCTTACTGGCGTTCACCCTGCTGATGCGTTGGACGGTGCCGGCTGCTCTAGCCATCCTTGTATGGGGTATCGCTAGTTTTGCCCTAGTACCGCCGCTACAGATGCGCGTCATGGAAGCAGCGAAGGACGCGCCAAATCTTGCCTCTGCGGTGAACATTGGCGCCTTCAATTTTGGCAACGCGATTGGCGCAGCGCTGGGCGGAGCGGTGATCAACGCTGGTCTGGGTTATCCGGCGATTTCCCTGGCCGGAGCAGCGGTGGCTGCTCTGGGATTGCTGATGGTGTTGGCTTATGCCTGGCGTTCCAGAAGGATTGAAGCAGCAGTGGTGTGACAAAGATGAGGGGGAGTGGTTTGTTACCATCGATAACTGGGGGCAAGTGGTAGAATTGCTGCCCTTGGCGAGGGGAGACAAGCGGTCAATTTTAACCATTGCTGACCGGCAGCTTTGGGTCGATAGCTGCCGTTCCACACAGAGGGACGGGTCAACCCCGAGGCGCTGGATCAAAACTTCAGCCAAGCAGTGCTCATTTTCAACGGGTAAATACTGAACCTTGTTTATGCGTCTCCTTCCGAGATCTGCAAAACCTGTCTCATGCCTTGGTGGGTCAATTATTGGTGATAACGTATTTCTTGCCCTTATAAGCATCCTGAGTCGCAGGCCATACTATTGGATCAGGACATTGAATAATTGGGCGCGAGCACTGGTCCGGAAGGCCTGCGCACGCGGTAGAATTTAGTACTTCTGAACCCCGCTCATTGGACTGAACGCTTGAATGTAAGCTTGGCGTGTCCAATCAGTTACATGCACTCAAATGCTCAGACACCGCTCAGGCAGGTCTGATCGTCACGACAGGAATTACCTCATGAGCACCATCATTCTTGTCGAGGATGAGCAGGACATATTGACCATCATGGTCGAAATTCTGGAAATGGAAGGCCATAGGGTCAGAGCATTCTGCGAGGCAGATTCTGCCTGGAGTCACATTCAGCACAATGGTTTCGATGCAGATCTGCTGATCACTGACCTGAGAATGCCTGGCAGTATCGACGGGCTCGAGCTGGTCCAAAGGCTGCATGATTTGGTACCGCAGGTGCCTGTAGTCGTCGCCTCAGGTTTCCATGCTGCGGTAAACACGCTGGACTATGATCAGGTGCATTGGTTGAACAAGCCATTCACGTTGATTCAGCTGCAAGCGATTTGCCAAAGACTGACCGCACACTGATCAACTGGCTTTGCCCGGAGCCTCGGAAATTTCCTCCAGATAACGGGGCAGGTAGATACAGACTGTCGTGCCTTCACCTACGCTCGACCAGACTCGCACCTGACCACCTGATTGCTTGGCAAAGCCATAGACCATCGAAAGGCCAAGTCCGGTGCCCTGGCCGACGGGCTTGGTGGTAAAAAACGGCTCAAATATATGAGCCAGGGTTTCGGGCGGAATGCCCGACCCTGTGTCCTTGACATAAATGCACAAATACTGGCCTTCAGCGAGACCTTCACTTTGCGCTGCGGATTGATCTATCTGCTGGTTGGTCGTATTGAGCGTGATGCGACCGCCGTCCGGCATTGCATCCCGAGCGTTTATGCATAGATTTAAAAGTGCATTTTCAAGCTGGCTGGAATCGACATAAGCCTGCCACAGATTTGGATCGCCATGAGCATCGAGCTCGATGCCTTGCCCCATCAGACGCCGAGCGAAATCGACTATTTCGTGCATCAAGATGTTGACGTCGGTGGGCAGCGGCTCCAAGGTTTGACGACGTGAAAACGCAAGCAGTCGATGCGTTAGTGCAGCAGCGCGATCGGTGGATCTCTGTGCCATCGTGATGTACCTGTCGAGGTCCAACACTCGGCCCTGTGCCACACGCAATTTCAGCAAGCCCAGGGAGCCTGAGATACCCGTGAGCAAGTTACTGAAGTCGTGAGCGATACCTCCAGTCAACTGACCCACTGCTTCCATTTTTTGAGACTGGCGCAGCTTCTCTTCCAGCTCCATGAGCAGGACTGTACGGCTCACCTCCCGCTGCTCCAGAGCTTCGTTGAGCAGCCTCAGTTTCGCCTCGGTGTCACGGAGCGTATGGCAGGTGCGTTCGAGGTCCTGCTCGCGCGCGCGCAGCGCTTCTTCAGCAATGGTACGTTCGAGCAGGTCAGCTGCCTGTCGCGCCAGAATATCCAGCAGTTTCAGGTCCTGCTCGGAGGGATGATGCGCATCGCGCCAGTGAGTCGATATCATCCCTAACAACTGACCAGAGCGTGAGAGCAGTGGGGTGCTCTGCGCCGATCGTATCCCCGTTTTGCGAAAAGCCGACAAGTCTTCGGTCCCGGCGATTTCTGCCCATTCCTCGAAATCCGGAATGATGGCCCGCTTACCCAGCTTGAGCGCTTGAGTACAACTGCTATGAGCCGTTGGGCTGACCCACTGCCAGAAGTTGATCGCCTCTGGAGACAGTCCTAGCGAGCAAAGCAACTGAAGTTTGCCACCGTGGCCCGACGCGTGGCCCTCGGGGCAAAGCAGTTGCATTGTTCCGAATTGGGAGCCGGTGATGGACACTGCCGCGTCCACAATCTTGCCGTATAGTGCCTCCAGATGTTGTTCACCGATCAACTCGGTACTGATCGCGTGCAGTAACGCGATATCTGATGGTACATCTGTCGCGGTGACCGAAGAGGCGGGGTGAGCCTCCAGCTGACGGGGAGCAGATTGAGCGGGCATGACGACCTCTGCCGGAGCTGGAGTAGACGCGAAGTCTAGCATTTGCAGTACTTTCCGCGATAGCCGCCTTTGCCTTTGTACCTCAGCCCAAGAGTGGAATGGCTGCTTTGCCCATTGCCGTCTGCAGGTAAGGAGATGACCGTTCTCTGCCATCGTCTGACAGGGTGGGAGCACCCATGCGAGCAGGCTGCGCTCGATAATTACATTGATTTGTTTGCTGAAGAATTACCGACTAAACCATCACGCGATTTTTTGAAAATCATGAACCATTGTTTGATGTTTCGGCATAGAAAAGTCTGAGGCAACCTAGTAGGACCTTGGAATACTCAAGCAGAGAATTCCAGAGTAAAGCGTGAACCAGGAAGAGCATTCTCCCATTGAGGTTCACCTCCCAGCTGTCTGCTCAAGCGAGAAATGAGTTTCATGCCTAGGCTAGCGGGTTTCCTCTGCTGCCAATCCTCAGGTAACCCCGGGCCACGATCGCGTACTTCCAATCGTAGACGGTCGCCGTTGGGCTTGATGCTGATGCTTACATCGCCTGGTTTCTGTGGAGAGGCATATTTCACTGCATTGGTGACCAGCTCGTTCACCAGCAGGCCTAGAGGAATCGCGTCATCTGTGGGAATCATTACAGGAGGAGCGTCGTACGTCAGGATTTTGGTCGACGCGGAGCTGCTGAATTTCTCGCAGAGTTCCCTCAGAAAATCCTCCAGGTTCAGGCTTCGCACTTCGCCCGTTTGCCACAAACGGTCATGCAGTTGCGCAATGGTCAATACCCGCGTTTCTGCATCGCCGAGTGCCTGCCGAAGTTCTGAGGATGATGAGCTGTTGCTCTGCACGCGCAGCAACCCCGCCACAATCGTCAAGCCGTTCTTGACCCTATGGCTGACCTCCTGCGTCAACACATGCTGGTATTCAAGGGCTTGCCGTAAGTGCTCTTCGTTAGCCCGCAGTGCGTCTTCATAGCGCTGACGTTGCAACGCAACGCCCAGGAGATTTGCAAAGGCCTGCATAAATGCCAGGTCAGCTTCGGTGAATCGGCCATCGAGCGGACTGTCCACTTCGAGTACGCCATAGGGCTCTTCCGCGACTAGTAAAACCACGTTGATCGCCCGCTTCACGTTGTGGTCAGCCAGGATTCGTGGTGTGCGAAAACGCGCTTCTGCCTGCAGGTGGTTGGAAATGACCGCTCGTCTTGTCTGAAAAGCGAAACCCGCCGGGCTTTCCAGATCGGCTCCTGCTCGTGCATGCCCTACGTATCCAGGTTTCCAGCCCACACCGGCGATCATAAGAAAGTCCCCCTCTTGCGGCTGAAACGCCATGACCTTGCAAAGCAGGGTGGACATGCCCTCTGCACACAGACGGGTAGCCTCCTGAAGCAATAACTGTGCATCGTGGGTTTTTAAGGCGAGCAGTCCAAAATCTGCCGTCAGCTGCTGTTGACGGAGTCGGTAAGCCAGCTCTTCGGCGTTGGCTGCTCCTTGCTCTGGGGGGACGGGCGCAGCATTGTAATGATCAGCGGACATCAATGACCTCTATGACTGGGTTCCCTTCGTTTTGACTGAGAGCCTTTGTCATGGCCGTCCAGATCCGTCCTGGGAGTTAGCAGTGAAGCCTTACGAATACGAGGTATTTTAAAGTGATGGGCTTGGGCCGTAAATCCAGGAAAATAGCTTTTGCTCGAACCCTGGCGTCTAGAATGGGTCTGATAGCGGGCCTTCGACGATCGCCTTGTAATGCTGAGCAACCGGCGCATTTCTTGACCAATATTCTGGTGCTGGCCGGGAAAGGAGAAACTCATTTGATGATGGGATATTCCCGCGCGTAACGAAGCAGTGTTCCGATGGGTTTGACATCCATTTCGCGAAAGCTAACAGGCCAGTCAGCCTCGACCCTCCACCTGCCGCAGCTGTCGATGTCAATTCAGGGTGATGGACCTTGTGACCGTAGCAGCAGTTTGAGTCGTGCCCGGAGGCTCAAATTCCACTCTTGGGCGT
This sequence comes from Pseudomonas sp. Ps21-P2, assembly GCF_039672565.1. Lineage (NCBI taxonomy): Bacteria > Pseudomonadati > Pseudomonadota > Gammaproteobacteria > Pseudomonadales > Pseudomonadaceae > Pseudomonas > Pseudomonas sp. Ps21-P2. The sequence goes on along the minus strand of NZ_JBDFPL010000002.1, from coordinate 1,433 downwards.
CTCAAATTATTAGGCCTGAGACCATTGTACTTCGGCGATTCCGTGCCGCTCGGCGAGGGTTTTGCTGACCACCTGGACGTTGTCACGGCGGTATTTCGGGATCTGTGCAACCCCTGAGTCTACAGCAGCCCAGTGCCACGCCTCGGCATTGGTCATCGTCTCGGTGCTGACGTAAAAGCTCTTGTACGTGCCGTTATGGATGTAGTCGATTCGATAATGGGCAGAGTGTGCCATGGGTTGTTCCTTTTCCCGGAAAGCTACGGATTACACTTATTCCGAAAGTCGCACGCCACCATAGTTCCAGCAGCCCGTCTCGGTGGAGCAATGTCATCAAGCGCAGCTCGTCGCGACTCTTACTCAGGAGCGTCCACCAGTCTCTTGAGACAGCCGCTCAGAGTGTGTCGCCTAGCGCTATGCTAAAGCCGCCACACTGCAATACACGGAGTCCACATGAGCTTTGCGTATTACACATGGCGGGCAATAGCCGGGCGGTGAGTAATGGCAAATTATCAGATAAGCTTCCCGCCTTCCCCCCTGCAGGATTTTCGACATGCCGACTGGAGCTGTTGACGAGCGTAATTTCCGTAAAATTTTGCGACGCAATGTCGCAGCGCCAGTGATGCTTGGCCTTTTTGGTATCTTGCTGTTCGTTTCCTTGATTGCCTATCTTCTCGATCAAATCGACTGGGTCGAGCACACGGATCGTGTGATCAACAATGCCCATGAAACGCAGAAACTCGCCGTGGACATGGAGAGTGGTGTTCGAGGGTATCTTCTTAGCGGTGATGACCGTTACCTCGATACCTATGAGCTTGCCCGAGTCCGTGTTCCTGAGAATATCAAGGCGCTTCAGGCCCTGGTGTCGGACAACATTTCTCAAGTAGACCGGTTGCAGCGCATCGGAGCGCTGCAAGCGGCCTGGGCAGATCGGGCGCAGCGGATCATTGAAATACGGCGTAGCAACGGCGATGTCGAAAGTATCTTGCGAATGGGTAAAGGTAAGCAACTCGGTGATGAGATGCGTTCGGAGTTCAGAGACCTGATCGCGATGGAGCAGGGGCTGAGAATCTTGCGAACTGAATCGGTACGTCGCACGACGTTCATTACGATTAGCACGTTCGTGTTATTCACCTTGGCTGCAAACCTTATTCTTGCCTATTTCGGTCGTAGAGAGCTCATACAGCTCTCCACTTCGTATACCACTATCGTGGACGCCCAAAATCAAAGCAAAACCAGATTGGAACACGACGCTTGGCTCAAAAACGGACAGAGCCAGCTCGCCCAGCGCGTGCTAGGCGAGCTATCCGCGGATTCGGTTGGAAAAAATGTCCTGGAGTTTTTCGCCGAATACTTGGGCGCTGTGGTCGCTGCCGTTTATGTCCGGCAGCCGTTCGGCGATTTTGTACGCGTGGCGAACTTTGGGTTTTCACGCG